>NZ_QNGB01000009.1 GCF_003298505.1 Roseovarius sp. TE539 | reverse complement strand
TTTTTCAATAAGATCAAACGCTTCCGCAGGATCGCATTGCGTTGCGAGAAATCCGTCAGCTCATTCAAAGCCTTCGTTGATCTCGCATGCGCAATGGCTTGGATCAGCTAAATGCAGACGCCGCCTAAGGCTTGGACCTGCTGAAAGTCATTCTGCCTGCGGCCTGCGAGTGAAAGCACGGATTTTTCTTCCGACTGCGAAAAGCGCCTTGACCCCCATGAGATGAGCATCCCCGCGAAGCTGCCCACCAGCCGGTAGCCGGCGCGGTGCTTCGGCATGCGGCGTCAAGGCCCGAGAATCCGCTTTTCAAAGCGCAAGATACCGTCTATACGCGCGGCTTCACGCGGGGTTACAGCCTTGGAGGAACCCCGCCTCAACCTATGGAGACACACATGGCTGGAGAAATTCCTGATCTTCACGCCCAGGAACGCACGGGGACGGGCAAGGGCGCCGCTCGTGCAGCGCGTCGCGCGCATCTGGTTCCGGGTATCGTATTCGGCGGCGACACCGATCCGCTTCCGATCAACATTCCCTACAACGCCCTCATCAAGCGCCTGCGCGACGGTCGTTTCAAGTCGACACTGTTCAATCTGAAGGTGGACGGTCATGACGATGTCCGGGTGATCTGCCGGGATGTGCAGCGTGACATCGTCAAGGACCTGCCCACGCATGTGGACCTGATGCGCCTGCGCCGGGCCACCAAGATCAACCTCTTCATCCCGGTCGAATTCATCAACGAGGAAGATTGCCCTGCCCTTCGCAAGGGTGGCGTGCTGACCGTGGTGCGCAACGAGGTCGAGTTGATCGTTACAGCGGGTGACATCCCGGAGAAGCTGACGGTTGACCTGTCGCAGATCGAGAACATCGGCGATACGGTAACGATCTCGATGATCGACCTCCCTGCCGGCACGAAGCCGACGATCACCGATCGCGATTTCATGATCTGTAATGTTTCGGCCCCGTCGGCGCTGAAATCCGATGCCGAGGAAGAAGAAGACGAAGCAGATGCAGCCGAGGTTCCGACAGTCGGGGAAGACGACGAAGCCGAGGGCTGATATCGCCTCGGGTATCCCGAATGCGAGTATTCAAGGGAAAACGCGGCGCCGGACGGGGCCGCGTTTTTTCATGCGTGCCGCAGGCGCCGGAAGCCCAGGATCCGGCCGCAGGATGGCCACGGATCATATGTCAGCCCCGATGCCGACAGGCAATCGACGATGGCCTTGATCACTGTGTCGGGGTACCGCCCCGGGTGAAGTTCCATAACCACGCTGCGCACATGCTCAGGCCACGGTGCGTCGAAAAGATGGGCCTCGGCGCCCTCTATATCCATGATCACCATATGCGGCCGGTGGGCTTTCAGAAGATCGGCGATACCCAGCAACGGCACCGACACGAAACTGCCACCGGCAGAGTCCTCGGTTGCGATATGCGCCCCCCAGAACGCCTTGGCATTCTCGAACTCCACGGTTTCGCCCGGCTCGGCCCGCCCGCCCACGGCCCCGTGGATCACGTGTGTGCCCTTAAACCCGTTGCGATCAAGGTTGTCACGCACCACCGGCAGCATGTCCGGATTTGCCTCGACGGTGACCACGTTCTCGGCGCCGGTGATCCCGGCACAGACAGACGCGACATAGCCGATGCCCGATCCCAGTTCCAGAACGCGCCAGCCGGGACGCAAGCGGCGGCGCACCGCATCGGCCTCCTGTCCTTCGTACCCGCCGGAACCGAGCTTTTCCGAAATGCGTCTGGTCAGGAAATCATCGGGAACAGTCAGCGTCACCCCGTTCACCTCGAATTCCGCCATTCGCCTGCCCACCCCGTCATTGATTCCACGCCTCCTGCGGACTAGACCATCATCATCAAGGATCGAGGCGACGGCAATGCTGCTTTTTGTTGGCCTGGGAAATCCCGGCACGAAATACGCTCGGAACCGGCACAATATCGGTTTCATGGCCGTGGACCGGATCGCGTCCGATCACGGGTTCGGACCCTGGAAATCCAAGTTCGGGGGCCAGATCTCGGAGGGCCGGCTTGGACACGAAAAGGTGTTTCTTCTCAAGCCACTGACTTACATGAACCTTTCGGGGCAATCGGTTGGCGAGGCGATGCGGTTCTTCAAACTGGCCCCCTCGGACATCACGGTCTTTCATGATGAACTGGATCTCGTGCCGGGCAAGGTTCGGGTCAAGACCGGGGGCGGACATGCCGGCCATAACGGGCTTCGCTCCATCCACCAGCATATCGGTGCCGAGTATCGGCGGGTCAGGCTTGGCGTGGGGCATCCGGGCCGGAAGGAACTGGTCAGCCACTATGTTCTGCAGGATTTCTCCAAAGCCGACGCGGACTGGCTTGATGACCTGATGCGCGGGATCGCCGACGGTGCGCCCGAACTTGCCGACGGGCGCACTGACAGGTTTCTGAACGCGGTCGCGCAACGGTCGGCCCCTGAAAGGGCAGACAAGGCACCCAGGCGCGACAACGCCGAAACGCCGGACTCCCCGGAAGCGCCGCGCGCGTCCGAGGATACACGCACCCCGCTTCAGAAACTCGTGGACAGGTTCCGGTGATCCGCGCAGCGCCACGATCCGGCCGCCGCGGAACGGTATCCTTGGCCGTTGCGTCTTTCACGCGCGCGGCGGGCGGCTCTGCCCGGATCAGGGGAAACCGCTGATGCGCGCGGCAATCAGATGGTCCTTTCGGGGTTTTCTGGCGCTGCTTGTTGCCGGATCTGTCGTCGGCCTCTGGAAACACGAGGAAATCATGCGTCTTCGCGCGGTCAACTCGCTTTTCGACGCGGACCGCATCGTCGCCAATTTCTCGCGTATGGACCGGGCCTTCCTGTCGGTGGAGCTGCCGCGCGGAAACGGGCCGGTCATGCCGCTGCAAGAGGGCGCGCGGATGGACTTGCCCGAAGGAACGCATGACTGGATCAAGGCCCGCGCCGTGACGTCGCTACTGGTGCTCAGGGACGGGCGGATCCGGCATGAAAGCTACCACCTCGGCACCGATGCGCAGGACCGGCGCATTTCATGGTCCATCGCCAAGAGCTTCCTTTCGGCACTATTTGGTATCCTTCTGGACGAAGGCAGGATCGGATCGCTTGATGACCCGGTAACGCGCTACGTGCCGGAGTTGCGGGGCGGCGCCTATGATGGCACGACAATCCGCAATGTGTTGCAGATGACCAGCGGGGTGAAATTCGACGAGGATTATCTGGACCATGATTCTGATATCAACCGGATGGGCCGGGTTATTGCGCTTGGCGGCACGATGGACGGTTTTGCCGCCGGCCTACAGGCGCGCGCATCCGAGCCGGGCGAGACGTGGAAATATGTTTCGATCGACACGCATGTGATCGGAATGGTGATCCGTGGTGCGACCGGACGCGGCATCCCCTCCCTGATGAGCGAAAGGGTGATTGCACCGATCGGCCCGGAACGCGCGCCCTACTACATCACCGATGGCGAAGGTGTGGCCTTCGTGCTTGGCGGGCTCAACATGACAACGCGGGATTATGCCCGCTTCGGTCTGCTCTACGCGCAGGGCGGGCGCATCGGCGGGCGGCAGGTGGTGCCGGCGTCATGGGTCACGGCCTCCACCCGCTCAAGCGCCCCGACCGCACCGGGGCAGGCCGGTTACGGTTTGCATTGGTGGATCCCCTCGGACAGCGATCCCGGCGTTTTCATGGCACGCGGCATTTACGGGCAATACATATACATAGACAGGCCGCGTGGCGTGGTGATCGTCACAACCGCCGCTGACAGGAACTTCCGGGAGGATGGCGTGCATGAAGCAAACATCGAGATGTTCAGGCGTATCGCGGAAAACGTCTGAAGGATCGGTCCGCGCCGGAAACTTGGCAGGAGGAACATGACACATGAGCTTTATCGCGATGAACCGTTTCAGGGTCCGGCACGGCTACGAGGCTGAATTCGAGGCGATGTGGGCCAAACGCCAAAGCCGGTTGCGCGAGATGAAGGGGTTTTGTGAATTTCGTCTTCTCAAGGGACCGGAGGGCGAGGGGCACCGTCTCTATACCAGTCATGTCATCTGGGCCGGTCGTGAAGATTTCGAGGCCTGGACCCGCTCGGAACAGTTTCGCGATGCGCATCGCAATGCCGGGGACGGCGGGACGCGCGACGCGCTTTTGGGACCGCCGGTCTTCGAGGGATTCGAGACGGTCCTGCACGAGACCTGAACACGAGTCGGATCGCGCGGCAGCCCGGCCTCGGGGCCGCACCGTTGACGGCGCCATGTGCTACGGCCCCGCCACGAGGCCGAATTGCCCGCCGCTGTCATCGGCCGGCCCGGGGGTGGCCCTTGCCGTTTGGAAGGGGTTTTATGAACGCGAGCCGCATCTGCTTTTCCGTCTCGATCAGCGCGAAGAAAACCACACCTATGGCAATGATCAACAAGCCGTCGGCCAAGGGAACCGGCCGGGTTCCGAACACCGTCTGCAACGCCGGAACGTAGGTGATCGCGACCTGCCCGAACGTCACGGCGGTCACGCAGATCCAGACGATCGGCGTTCCCCTCACGGCTGCCCATGTCAGGGAGGTGCTGTGAATGTTGCGGATGAAAAAGAGCTGGAAAATTTCCAGGACCACCAGCGTGTTCATCGCCATTGTCTGAGCGAGCGGCGCCGGATATCCCCGGTCGACGGCATAGAAATAGATCCCGAAAACCGCCACCAGGAACAGCGTCGAAACCAGCACGACGTGCCAGATCAGCCGCCCAGTCAGCAACCTTTCGTTGCGCGGCCTTGGCGGGCGGCGCATGGTCCCTTCCTCGGAGGGTTCGAAGGCCAGCGCCAGGCCAAGCGTCACGGCCGTGATCAGGTTGACCCAGAGGATCTGGACCGCGGTGATCGGAAGCGCCATGCCGGCAAAGAGCGCGGCAATGATCGTCATCGCTTCCCCCGCATTCGTGGGCAGGGTCCAGCTGATCACCTTCTTGATATTGTCATAGACGGTGCGGCCCTCGCGAACCGCAGCCGCAATGGAAGCGAAATTATCGTCGGCCAGAACCAGCTCGGCGGCCTCCTTCGCGGCCTCGCTGCCTTTTCGCCCCATCGCGATACCGGCATCAGCACGCTTGAGGGCGGGCGCGTCATTGACCCCGTCGCCGGTCATCGCGACGGTCCATCCCCGCGATTGCAGCGCCGTCACAAGCCGCAGCTTGTGCTCGGGCGTGGTCCGGGCGAAGATGTCCGTCTCGACCACGCTTTCGGCCAGCGCCCCATCCCCCATCGCCTCAATATCTGCGCCTGTGAGCACCCTCTCGGGGTTCTTCAGCCCGATCATCCCGGCGATGGCACGGGCCGTCGCGGCATGATCGCCGGTGATCATCTTCACCCTGATGCCGGCGGCATGGCACTCGGCAACCGCTTCCATAGCCTCGGTCCGCGGCGGGTCGATCAGACCGATGAGGCCGATCAATGTCAGCTCGTCCTCCAGGTCATCCTGGGTCAGCGTCTCCTGATCCCCCGGCACAACGCGCCGCGCAACCGCGATCACGCGCTGTCCCTCCGCGGCAAGGGTCTCGACCATGCGATGCCAATAGGCGGGATCCAGGCGTGCTGTGCCACCATCGGCGTCGCGCTGGCCCGAACACAAGGCCAGAACCGCCTCTGGCGCCCCCTTTACATGGATGCAGGCATGCTCGGTCCCGTGCTGATGCAACGTGGCCATGTAGCGATGCGCGGCATCGAACGGGATAGCATCGCGGCGGGTCCATTCATCGAAGGGGGCCGGGCCGTCTCCGGTTATCTTGCCGGCAAGCGCCATCAGCGCGCCTTCCATGGGGTCGCCTTCAACCTGCCAGCCATTGCCGGTTTCGTGCAGAACGGAGTCGTTGCAAAGCCCGGCAGCACCGGCAAACTCCCGCAGCGCCGGATGGAGGTCGGCCCGCGGCTCTTCCCCGTTCAGTCGAACGGCCCCCGCTGGCGCATAGCCATGACCACTGACCGAATAGACCTGCCCGCAAGCCGCAAGCGACGCCGCCATCATCTCGTTGCGCGTGAGGGTGCCGGTCTTGTCGGTGCAGATCACCGAAACCGATCCCAGAGTCTCGATAGCGGGAAGACGACGAACGATGGCATTGCGGCGCGCCATGCTCTGAACACCCACGGCCAGCGTGATCGTCAGAACCGCCGGCAACCCCTCCGGAATGGCCGCCACCGAAAGGCCGACAATGGCCATGAAAAGTTCTGCAAACGGCATGTGCCCGACGAAATGGCCGTAACTCAGCAACGCCCCCGCGACGATCAGGATGAAAACCGTCAGCCAGCGGGCAAACCGATCCATCTGAAGGACAAGGGGCGTTGTCAGCGTCTCGACACCGCTGAGCATGCCGCTGATGCGCCCGATCTGGGTATCACCGCCGGTCGCCGCCACCACACCGCGCGCCGCACCCGCGGCAACCAGCGTGCCCGAAAAGAGCATCGGGGACTGATCACCAAGCGCCGCGTCGTCGGGTGCCGGCGCCGTGCCTTTGTCCACGGGCACGGATTCACCCGTCAGGATCGCTTCCTCGGCCTTCAGGCCACGCGCCTCGATCAGCCGCAGGTCGGCCGGCACGCGGTCGCCCGCCTCGATCAGGACGATGTCGCCCGGCACCAGATCGGCAGCGTCGACGCTCATGCGACGCCCGTCGCGCAACACCGCGGACCTTGGCGCCAGCATTCCGCGTATCGCAGCCATCGCCTGCTCGGCGCGCCCCTCCTGAATGTAGCCGATCACGGCATTCACGATCACCACGGCGAGGATCACGCCCGTATCGACCCAGTGCTGCAACGCCGCCGTGACCGCGGCCGACGCGATCAGCACATAAAT
The DNA here is from genome assembly GCF_003298505.1 of Roseovarius sp. TE539. GTDB lineage: Bacteria > Pseudomonadota > Alphaproteobacteria > Rhodobacterales > Rhodobacteraceae > Roseovarius. The sequence goes on along the minus strand of NZ_QNGB01000009.1, from coordinate 56,262 downwards.
CAGCACGTTATGGAAATGCGCCAGGAAGCGAAGGACCGGGCTGCGCCGCTTCTGTTCCGGCAGGCGGTTCGGTCCGTGCGTTGCAAGACGCTGCTCCGCGTCCCCGGCGCTCAGGCCCTTTGTGGTGGTTTCCAGCTTCCGCAGGCATGCATCGGTCGTCATGGAATGCACTGTCGGCTGATTGTTCGACTCCGGCATGGCTCTCAATCCCCGTTGTTCATCGGATCGCGCTTCACGATCAGCTTGTCGATGCGCCGCCCATCCATGTCGACGATCTCGATCCGCCAACCTTTCAGGTTGATGCCTTGTCCGGCTGAAGGAACCTCGCGCAGGTGATCAAGAACAAGCCCCGCCACCGTTTCGCGCTTTCCCCGCCGCTTGAGTTCAAGGCCAAGACTGTCCTGGAATTCGTCTATCGGCATGGCACCGTCGACCAGAAGCGAACCATCTTCTCGCGTCACAAGCCCTGGCTTTTCGTCCTCGGATTCATCGAAACCGCCGGCGATGGTGCCCAGAACGTCCATCGGCGTGATGATACCCTTGAAATGGCCGTATTCGTCATAAACCAGAAGCATGTGGACAGGGGATTCGCGCAGGCGGTCGATCACATCGAGAGCCGGCAGGCTTTCGTGAATCACGGGGGCGGCGTGCATCAGCGCGACGGGATCGAAATCAGTGTCCCCCGTAGCCAGCAGGTCACGGCTGTGGATGACCCCCGTGATGTCATCCGTCCCGCCCTTGCGCAGCGGCAACCGAGAATGTCCCGACGCGACGACCCGTGCAAGGATCTTGTCGCGGCTTTCGCCTGCCTCCGCGATCTCGACGTCATGGCGCGGGGTGATCAGGCCGCGTGCCCGCCGGTCGGAAAAGCGCATCACGCCGCCGATCAACTCCTTTTCGGCCCGGTGAATAACGCCCGCGCCGGCTGCTTCGGACAGCAACGTGCGGATATCGTCGTCGTTGACAGGGGTTTGACGCCTGTCGGATTGTCCGAGCAGCCGCAGTACCAGTTCCCCGGACCGGTCCAGGAACCAGACTATCGGGGCGGCAATGCGGGACAGATAATGCATGCTCGGCGCGACAATGCATGCCACCCGTTCCGGAGAGGCGAAGGCAATCCGCTTGGGCACCAATTCCCCGATGATCAGGGACAGGTATGTTATGACGATGACGACGATCCCGACGCCCGCTTCGCTGGCCATTGTTTCGGGCACGCCAAGCAGTGGCAGAACGGATGCCAGCCGGGTGCCGATCGTCGCACCCGAAAACGCACCGGCCAGAACACCCACCAGGGTTATTCCGATCTGCACGGTCGAAAGGAACCGTCCGGGGTCGCGCGCAAGGTTCAACGCGATGGATGCCCCGCGGTCGCCACGCTCCGCACGCAGTTTCAGACGGCCGGCGCGTGATGACACTATCGCCAGTTCGGACATCGCGAGGACCCCGTTCAAGCCGACCATCAGGAATACCAGGACGATTTCAAGCAACATGATCAAGTTCCAGGCGGAGAGCGTTTCCGGCACGGCGTCATGGGTGCCCGCGGCGTGGCCCGGCGAGCATGGTAAGAATGTGGCCTCCGGCCCCGTGTCTATACATCTTGGCAATCCTTGGCGAACTTTCTTTCCTGATGGCCCTTGTCGGCGCGTGTTGCGGCACGGGGATACCGCCGGCGCGGACGATCCATTTTCGCGGCGCAGGCGCAGGGAAGGATTTTACAGGCACTCATTGTCACTTTCGTATCGCCTCGCTAAGCTCTTTGCTATTGCTTCGTGAAAGCACCACTCACCACAGGGAGAACCAAATGAGAGACATGATGAAATTTGTGCGAACGCTTGCCACGGGCGCCGCGCTGACGGTGGGGCTGGCAGGCGCCACGATTGCGCAGGATGTCAAATTCTTCACCATCGGCACCGGAGGGACGGCATACACCTACTACCCGGTGGGTGGTGTGATCGCCAATGCCATCTCCAAGCCGCCGGGGTCGCGCCCCTGCGACGAGGGCGGAAGCTGCGGTGTGGACGGTCTGATCGCGTCGGCGGTGTCGTCACGGGGCTCGGTCGACAACGTCAACGCCATCGTTTCGGGCCTGCGCAATTCGGGTTTTGCACAGTCGGATGTCGCCTACTGGGCCTATACAGGGACCGGCACGATGGATGGCCAGCCCCCGGCCGAGAACCTGCGCACGATCGCGGCTCTGTTCGAGGAACACATTCACCTTGTCGCCAAGGCCGACAGCGGAATCGACAGCGTTGCCGACCTTGAGGGCAAGCGCGTGTCGCTGGATGAACCGGGTTCGGGCACGTATGTCGATGCCGGGCTGATCCTTGAAGCCAACGGCCTGTCGATTGATGACGTGACGGCCGAGGCGCTCAAGGGCAATGCCGCCTCCGACGCGCTGCGTAACGGCCGGATCGACGCGTTTTTCGTGGTTGCCGGCTACCCCACCGGCTCTTTGGTCGAACTGGCGTCGGCGGAAGACATCAAGCTGGTCCCGATTTCCGGGGACGGCGCGGACGCCCTGACCGACAAGTACGGCTTCTTCGCCCAGAGCGACATTCCCGCAGGAACCTATGAAGGCATTGACACGACCCCGACGGTCGCTGTCGGTGCGCAATGGTTCACCTCTGCCGAGGAGGACGAGGAACTGATCTATCAGATCACCAAGGCGCTGTGGAATGACAATTCGCGCAAGCTGCTGGATGTCGGCCATGCCAAGGGCCGGACGATCACGCCGGACACGGCGCTGAAAGGTGTCGGCGTTCCACTTCACGCGGGCGCCGAGCGTTTCTACCGCGAGGCCGGTTTGCTGGACTAGGCCTGCACGGCACAATGCCGTGCCCCTCACCCGGCTGTCCCAGGACGGCCGGGTTCCTTTTTTGACGTTCCTCAGCATATGCAGCCCCAGCCATGTCGCAGCATGATCCCGACCACGAACTGACCCCGGACGAACTGCACGAGATCGAACGGAAATTCGATCCCGAACTGGCATTTCGCCCCACGGGCCGCGCGATCGGCATGATCGTCAGCATCGCGCTGGTGGCGATGTCGGTTTATCATTTCTATGCATCGGGTTTCGGGCTCGTGCGGGAACTGCTGCACCGTGGCATACACCTGTCCTTCGTGCTGGGCCTGGTGTTTCTCCTGTTTGCCTGGCGCCGGTCGCTGGACACGACCCTGCCGAAACCGGCATGGTACAGGATCAGCGGCGTCCCGGTCGCCGATATCCTGCTGGCATGTCTGGCGGTCGGTGCGTCGCTCTACCTTCCGCTTCTCCCGCCCGAGGTGGTCTCGGTGCGCGTTGGCAATCCGTCCTCTTTCGATGTCATCATGGGCACCGCGCTCCTGCTTCTGACACTTGAGGCCACGCGGCGTTCGGTGGGCATCACGCTACCGATCATCGCGCTCGTCTTCGTGGGCTTTGCCCTGTTCGGCCCCTGGGCGCCCGGGGCACTGAAACATGGCGGCGTCGCCTGGGAAGGGCTGATCAACCACCTCTACATGACCAACCAGGGAATCTACGGCATCGCCATCGGCGTGATGGCGCAATATGTGTTTCTCTTTATCCTCTTCGGTGTGCTGGCCACGCGCATCGGCCTCGGCCAGCTGTTTATCGACCTCGCGATGGTCATTGCCGGCCGTTACGCAGGCGGACCGGCGAAGGTTGCCATCTTCTCCTCGGCCTTCATGGGCACGATTTCGGGCTCCAGCATCGCCAACACGGTCACAACCGGCGCGCTGACCATTCCGGCGATGAAGAAGGTTGGCTATCCGCCGCATTTCTCGGGTGCCGTCGAGGCCACCTCGTCCACCGGAGGGCAGATCACGCCGCCGATCCTGGGTGCGGCGGCCTTCATCATGGTCGAGTATCTGGAAATCCCGCTGCGCGATGTGCTCGCCGCCGCGCTGTTTCCGGCGCTCCTGCATTATTTCGGCATCTTCATCATGGTTCATCTCGAAGCCCGCAAGCTCGGCCTTCGCGGGTTGCGCGCGGAGGAGTTGCCCAAGGCCGGACTGGTTCTGCGCGAACACTGGCTGTCGGTCATCCCGCTGATCATCCTCGTGTACCTGATCCTGGCCGGAAGAACACCGGATTTCGCCGCGGTTTACGGGATCATCGCCTGCGTGGTCGTCGGCTTCCTGAACCCCGTCAATCGCCTTACACTGCACGATCTTTGGCTCGCGCTTGCGGATGGTGCGAGAAATACACTGGCGGTCGGGGCGGCTGCGGCCACGGTTGGCGTGGTCGTGGGCGTGGTGACACTCACCGGGGTGGGATTTCGGCTTGGTTACGTGGTTGTCCAGACAGCCACAGACATCGGCAACGTCATCGGAGGTATCTGGCCGCTCAGCGTTTTCACCGTCGGCCAATGGACGCTGTTCTTCTCGCTGGTGCTGATTGCGTTTTCCTGCATCATCATGGGAGCGGGCATTCCGACCACGGCCACCTACATCATTCTCGTTGCGGTTGCGGCGCCGGCCCTGGGCCTTCTCGAGGTCGAACCGATCGTGGCGCATTTCTTCGTATTCTATTACGGTGTCCTGGCGGATATCACCCCGCCGGTGGCCCTTGCCGCCTATGCGGCCGCCGGAATCGCTGGCGCCAATCCATTCAGGACTGGCAACACCGCTTTCCGTCTGGGAATTGCCAAGGCGCTCGTGCCCTTTGTCTTCGTCTATTCTCCTGCCCTGCTGATCATTACCGACGGGTTCACATGGGCCGCATTCACCATCACGCTTGGTGGTGCAATGATCGGGATTGCCGGACTGGGTGTCGCTTTTTCCGGCTTTTTCCTCACGCATATGTCCCGGCTGGAACGCTGGTGGGTCGGGCTTGTTTCCCTGTTTTTCATCGCGCCGGGCCTGACGACGATGGCCCTGGGCATCCTGCTCTGGCTACCCGTTGCGATTGTGCAGTTCAGAAAACGCCTCAAGGAAACGTAGCCGCCTGAAGGGTCCGCCCGTGCTGCACGTCGCCTGCCTGGTCGCGGTGCGGATAGGGGCCATCCTTCTTCGAGCGCCCTGGTGAACCCCCGGCGCTGGCGGTGCTTGCCCAATTGCGGCAATCCCGATTGGCCGCACGGGTACGGCACTGGGTCCGCAACCTTTCCGTGACGAAATGCGGTTCGGTGTTTAGGCTCGGGGCATTACACGGGGTCAATCGGAGGATAGGATCATGAAAAAACTTGCGACGACAATCTTCCTGGCGCTGGTCACCGGAACCGCGTGTGCCGAAGGCCGGGTCGGCATTGCGGGGGATATGCCTTCGGTCACGGTGCCGACCGGAAACGGACCGGTGCAGATCGAAAGGATCCAGGACACCGACCACGAAATCAGCGGCGAATGGGCGCGGACCTCACGGCCCTGTCCCGAATTCTGCATTCAGCCCTACAGCCCTTCAGAAGGCGTAACCACAATCGGCGAGCTGGAACTGCTGGAGATGCTGAAGGACCCAGAGGCCGTGGTTGTCGACAGCCGAACACCCGACTGGTTCGAGGGCGGCACGATCCCGGGCGCGATCAACATACCCTACACATATGTCGTGGACGAGCTGGCCAGGCTTGGATGCGAGCCGGATTTCGACGGCTGGAACTGCGACGGCGCCAGATCGGTGGCGTTGTTCTGCAACGGGCTCTGGTGTGGACAGTCGCCGAGCGCGATCCGCAGCATGATCAAGGCCGGCTATCCGGCGGACCGCATTTTCTACTACCGGGGCGGCATGCAGGTCTGGCGCCTGCTTGGCCTGACGGTAACCGGCGAGGAATAGAGATGGTGACCGCTCCTGGGGCACCGGGCATCAATCGCTCGTGGGGGGGCGTCGGGCGGTTCTGATCATCGCCGTTCCGCGGGAACCGGCGGCCCGCCATCCTGGGGCATTCACCGTCAGGGTCGGCGCCTTTTTCTGGGCCTTCGTCGAAGCGCGGCAATGCCACAGGTCACGCTGACGGCGGCGCCGACGCCACCGACCGGCCTCGATCCCGAACGCAAAAGCACATTTCCCCGGACTCATACTGATGGACCCTGTCATGAATGAAACGGATATCTTCGCGCGCCTTGGTCTGGCCCTGGCCGTCGGTCTTCTCATGGGGCTGGAGCGGGGGTGGCAAGGACGCACGGAAACGGAGGGCGGCCGTATCGCCGGCATCCGCACATTCGCATTGACCGGGCTTCTGGGCGGGATATCCGGTTGGCTTACGGATATGACATCGGTGGTGTTGCCCGCATTGGCGATGCTGGCTCTCGGGGCTCTCTTGGCGGTGAGTTACTGGATCAGATTGCGCAGTGACAAGGATATTGGCCTGACCACGGAAATCGCACTGCTCCTGACCTTCGCCCTGGGTGTTGCTGCCATGCTCGGGACAATGGCCCCCGTGGCGGCAGTGGCCGTCGTTGCCGCGGTGCTTTTGTCCTTGAAACCCGTACTGCATCGGTGGATCGCCCATATCGAGAGGTTCGAGTTGCAGGCGCTCTTCAAGCTGGCGCTGATTTCGGCTGTCATCCTGCCGCTTCTGCCGGATCAGGGCTATGGACCGGGACAGGTGCTCAACCCGTACGAACTGTGGTGGGCGGTGGTCATCGTCGCCGGGCTGTCTTTCCTCGGGTATATCTCGATCCGGCTTGCCGGGACGCGGATCGGTATCCTTGCAACCGGCCTGTTCGGCGGTCTTGCCTCATCGACGTCGACAACGCTTGCCCTGTCGCGCCAAGTCGTAGCACAGGGATCACTCGCCTCCTCGGCCGCGGCGGGAATCGTTGTGGCCGGATCGGTCACATTTCTGCGCATTCTTGTCCTTGTCGCGGTTTTCGAACCCAGGCTCGTCGCACCCTTGGCGGGTGCCATGGGAGTAATGGCCGTTGTCGGCTTGGCGGGTGCGGCCTTGATACAGGTGCTTGCGGATTCCGATCCGAAAACGCCAAAAGAGTTCAAGGACATCACGAATCCGCTCGAACTGACAGCGGCCCTCACTTTCGGGGGCGTTCTGGCGGTTGTTCAACTGGCGATTTACTATCTCGAGGGGTGGTTCGGAACCGGCGGTGTCCATGTCGCGGCGGCATTGTCCGGGGTCACCGATGTCGATGCGTTGACCATCTCGGTGTCAGGACTGGTTTCGGCCGATATCCCGGCGGCGCGCGGGGCCACCGCCATTTTCATCGCGGCTGCCGTCAACACCGCCGTCAAGGCCGGCATCTCGTTTGTCGCAGGAGGGGGTCGGTTGGGGCTTCGGGTGCTCGCCGTCTATGCGGCCGTGATTCCGGCGGGTGTGGCCGCCCTGATGCTGATGCCATGATCACGGCCGCGCCAGTCGTCATGGTCGGACGGCCGTCGCAGGCTTGCGCCACCTCGTCCCGGTCTCAGCCCCATTTGCCGGTGAAATCTTCGGGAACCATCAGTATGTCGCGGTCCAGCGTGTTGACGTCGGTGCGCCCGCAGAAAGCCATCGAGACATCGAGTTCCTTGTGGATGATCTCGAGCGCGCGGGTCACGCCCGCCTCTCCCATGGCGCCGAGGCCATAGACGAAGGCGCGGCCGATGTAAGTGCCCGTCGCCCCCATCGCCAACGCCTTCAGCACGTCCTGGCCCGAGCGGATGCCACTATCGAGATGGACTTCGATCTTGTCGCCAACCGCGTCCATGATCGCTGGCAGTGCCCGGATCGCCGAAAGCGCGCCGTCAAGCTGCCGGCCGCCGTGGTTGGACACGATGATGGCATCCGCGCCGACATCGAGGGCGGCGCGCGCATCGCGGGGGTCAACAATGCCCTTGATGATAAGCGGGCCGTCCCACATCCGGCGGAATTCGCGGATCCGGTCCCAGTCGAGCGCCTCGTCGAAGGCTTCGGCCGTCCAGGATGCAAGCGAAGAAGGGTCGGTGACGCCCTTTGCATGACCCACGACATTGCCGAAGGAACGTCGCCTGGTGCCCATCATGCCAAGGCCCCATTGCACCTTTGTCATCATGTTGGCCATCGATCTGAAGGTCAGTTTCGGAGGGGCGGAAAGGCCGTTCTTGATATCCTTGTGCCGCTGGCCCAGCACCTGGAGATCGACGGTGATGACGGCGGCCGAGCATTTCGCGGCCTTCGCCCTGTCGAACAGGCGCTGCATGAAATCGCCGTCCTTGAGGGTATAGACCTGAAACCAGAAGGGCCCGGACGTGTTCTCGGCCACGTCCTCGATCGAGCAGATCGAGAGTGTCGAGAGGGTGAAGGGCACGCCGAATTTCTCGGCTGCGCGGGCGGCCTTGATCTCGCCATCGGCGCATTGCATGCCTGTCAGGCCCACCGGTGCCAGGGCGACCGGCATGGAAATGTCCTGTCCGATCATCCGGCTTGCCGTGCTGCGGCCCGACATGTCGACGGCCACGCGCTGACGAAGGTATATATCGCGGAAATCGCTGCTGTTCTCGCGGAATGTCTGTTCCGTCCAGCTGCCGGATTCTGCATAGTCGTAGAACATTTTCGGCACCCGCCGACGGTAGAGATCCTTGAGGTCCTCGATACTGGTGGTCGCCGGCATTGCAGGGTACTCCGAATGATTGGTTTGATTTGCTTACCAATCCGCCCGGGCCGCCGCAACGCCCTCTGCATGCGGCCATTGTGGCAAATGCCCGCGCGCCGCGTTTCAATAGAGCAGATTCAGCATCAGAAGCGAAACAACGAGGAATATGATCGTCATGATTCCCCCGGATCGGATGAAATCCGTAACCTTGTAGCCGGCCGGCCCCATGATCAGAGCGTTGACCTGATGGGTGGGAATGATGAAGGAATTCGAGGTCGATATTGCAACGGTCAGCGCGAAAACCGCCGGATCCCCGCCCGCGGCCACGGCGATGGAAACGGCAAGCGGCACCAGCAGGACAGTGGCCCCCACATTGGACATGATCAGGGAAAAGACCGTTGCGAGGATGGCGATACCGGCCTGCAGCCCCCAGATCGGCCAGCCGTCGAGCAGGTAGAGGATCTGCTGGGCGATCCATTCCGCGGTACCGGTGTTCTGCACCGCCTGCCCCAGGGGTATGAGGCTGGCCAGCAGGAAAACCGTGTTCCAGCCAACCGAGCGATAGGCCTCGTCAATGCTGAGCACCTTTGTCAAAAGCATTCCCACAGCCCCGGTCAGCAGGCAAAGCGAGAGCCGGATGTCGGTAAAAAGGATCATCGAAAGCGAGACGACAAAGAACAGCAGCGCCCAGCCTACCTTGTGCGGGCGCAGCTCCTCTTGCGGAAAATCGGATGTGACAACCACGAAGTCGCGGTTCTGCGTGAGCCGCGTGAGCATGTCCCACCGTGTGTGCGCGACCAACGTGTCGCCAACCTGGAAATTCATCAGCCCGATCGCCGTCGGAGCGTGATCATCGGTTCCGACATGGCTCATGGTCTGCTCGCCTCGCTGGATGGCCAGGAGGCTGAGTCCGGTTGTCTTGCGCAGCAGCATGTCGCGCGGGGATTGGCCGACGGCCCGTGAATCCGGGGGAATGACAACCTCGGCGATCCCGGCATTGGTGGGGGCGAATTCCTCGGCAAAGACGTCAAGCTGCGGATGCAGGACAAGACCGTGCCTTTCGCAGAAAGCCGAAACCGCCTCGTGCTCTCCGATGATCGCGAGGCGGCAGGGCGTCGCGATCTCGGCGGTGAGGATCTGCACCATCGACACCTTGCCGCGGTAATAGGTCGAAATGATGTAGAGGTTGTTTTCGAGATTGATGTCGGCAAGCTGCCGCCCCTCGAGCGCAGTGCCCTCGGGCACGCTGACTTCGTAGACGTCCGCCGTGAGCCCGTAGACGCGGTGAAGATAATCCGAGGTGGCTTGACCGGCGGTCGCGTCCACCTTGGCGGTGCTTCGGGGCAGGACGAAACGACCGAGGAGCATGAAATAGGCGATACCGCTGAGAACCAGCGCGGCACCGATGGGCGTGACCGCAAACAATCCGAAGTTGTCCATCCGGTCCGGTGCCGCCAGCCCCTCGTTCGCGGTGTTGATCAGGTCGTTGAGGAGAATGAGCGGTGAAGACCCGACCATTGTCATCGTGCCTCCGAGGATCGCGCAGAACCCCATCGGCATCAGCAGGCGCGACAAGGGCAGTCCGGTACGGGCGGAAATGCGGCTGACCACCGGCAGGAAAAGCGCGGTGGCACCGACATTCTGAAGAAAGCTCGAGATGACGCCGACCGTGCCCGAGATGATCGGGACGACCCGTCCCTCGGTGTTGCCACCGAATTTCAGTATCTGTGCGGCAACCTTGTTCATGATCCCGGTCTTGTCGAGCCCCGCCCCGACGATCATCACCGCGATGATAGAAATCACCGCGTTGGACGCGAAGCCGTCGAAGAGGTGGGTGACGTCGGCGAGGTTCTCGAGCCCCGGAAAGTAGCTCAGGATCCCGATCAGCACCAGTACGAGAATGGCCGCCAGGTCCACCCGGATGATCTCGGACACGAAAAGTACCACCGTGAACGCCAGGGCGCCAACGACGACGGCCATTTCCGTGGTGAAGGCAAGGGCTTCCATGCCGTTTCTCCGTCCCTGGGGACAGAGGTTGAAACGAAACGCGCCTGAGGTCAAATGCCGTGTCCGCCGGTTTGGCGAAAAGCCGGAACGGGCCGCTACCGATCAGCCCTCGGGCGAGGGCCGTTCCAACAAGGCCGAGACGATCGCGAGCGCACTGTCCGAGTTCCAGTGCGCATCGCCCTGAAGCCGGGCGATTTCACGGCCCTCGGGGTCAATGATCACCGTGATCGGCAAGCCCAGTACCGCCATGTCGCGGGCGATCTCCTGCTTGGGATCCCGGTGGAGCGGGAGGTTCGACACGCCGATCTCCTCGAAGAAGCGTTTCATCGCCGGGGGCGGATTGCGGCCGGTGGCGATGGTGACGACCTCGAAGGCCTCGCCGCCCATCCGGTCCTGGAGGTCCGATAGCGTGGGCATTTCCTTGCGGCAGGGGGCGCACCATGTGGCCCAGAAGTTCACCACCAGGTATTTGCCGCGCATGTCCGCCAGCGTCCCGGTTCCACCGTCAACGCGGGTAAAGGGGCTTTCGGAAACGGGTTTCGGCGTGCTGTGGAAGACCAGCTTTTTCATGCCGCCTTCGCGCAGTTCCTCCAACGCGGCGGTGTCCGCGGCCGGTCCATTCGCGGGGGGGGCGGCACCGCGCAGGGTGAACGCGGCTGCAACCGCGATTGCACAGAGGCCGAGGCCGATATAAAGCAGGGCGGAACGTTTCAGGCGCATTTTTCCTCGCAGGGGGCAGGCAATGACAGATCAGACCTCCAACCGGATGTGGGGCGGGCGCTTCGCCGCCGGGCCGGATGCGATCATGGAGGCAATCAATGCCTCGATCGGTTTCGACAGGCGGTTGGCGGCACAGGACATAGCCGGCTCGAGGGCCCATGCCGCGATGCTGGCGGCCACGGGCATCGTAAGTGATAGGGATGCCGAGGCGATTAGGGAAGGCCTGCTCACGGTGTTGTCAGAGATGGAAGCGGGGCAATTCGTCTTTTCGGCCGCGCTCGAGGACATTCACATGAACGTGGAGGCCCGGCTGAAAGATGTCATCGGAGAGGCCGCGGGCCGCCTGCACACGGGCCGCAGCCGCAACGATCAGGTGGCCACCGACTTCCGGCTCTGGGTGCGCGATCAGCTGGACGCGGCGGAGGAGGCGCTTGTCACGCTCTTGCGTGCGTGCCTCGCTCAGGCGGAGGTCGGTGCTGACTGGGTGATGCCCGGCTTCACCCATCTCCAGGTGGCGCAGCCGGTGACCTGGGGTCATCACATGATGGCCTATGTCGAGATGCTGGGGCGCGATCTGGGCCGGGTACGGGATGCCCGGAACCGGATGAACGAATGTCCCCTGGGGGCCGCCGCCCTGGCCGGGACATCCTTTCCGATCGACCGGGACATGACCGCATCCGAACTGGGGTTCGACCGCCCGTGCGCCAACTCCCTGGATGCGGTGAGCGACCGTGACTTCGCGCTGGAATTCCTCAATGTGGCCAGCATCTGCGCCATGCACCTGAGCCGCCTGGCCGAGGAGCTGGTGATCTGGTCTTCGGCGCAGTTCAGGTTCGTCGCGCTCAGCGACCGGTTTTCGACCGGCTCCTCGATCATGCCGCAGAAGCGCAACCCGGATGCGGCGGAACTGATCCGTGCGAAGATCGGCCGGATCTTCGGGGCCAACGTGGCGCTGATGACTGTCATGAAGGGGCTTCCGCTGGCCTATTCCAAAGACATGCAGGAAGACAAGGAACAGGTCTTCGATGCCGCCGACAACCTTCTGCTGGCCCTTGCGGCGATGGATGGGATGGTCCGCGACATGGCGCCGGACCGCGAGGTTCTGGAGGCGGCGGCGTCCACCGGGTTTTCGACAGCGACGGATCTGGCGGACTGGTTGGTGCGGGTTCTGGACCTTCCGTTCCGTGAGGCGCACCACGTCACCGGAAGCCTCGTGGCGATGGCCGAGCGGACGGGGCGTGACCTTCCCGACCTGACGCTTGACGAGATGCAATCGGTTCATGGCGAAATCACCGCATCGGTCTATGATGTTCTCGGGGTGCATAACTCGGTCGCGTCTCGGGTCAGTTACGGAGGGACCGCCCCTGCGCAGGTCCGGGCGCAGATTGCCCGGTGGAAGGAGATGTTGGAATGACACGGTTTGTGTTGCTCGCCGCTGCTGCATCGGTGCTTGCGGGGTGCGGTGTTGACGGTGAACCCATTCGTCCGTCGATGACGGCGAACCTGGGGGTTGGCGAAAGCGGACTCCATACCAGCACACACCTGAGCGCGCGGGCCGGCAACTGGACCCTGAGCACCGGGCTGGGCCTGTGACGGCATTGCGGCTGGCTTATCTCGCCCTGGCGGTGTGGGGCGCTGTGCATCCGATGTACTGGTTCCTGACGTACATGCGCGAGTCCGGCGGGGGACTGTCAGGGCTTATCGACGCCTGGTACGTGAACGCGTCCACAACCGGGCTGACCTGGGATCTGACGATTGCCGCCGTAGCCCTGACGGCCTGGGTGCTGACCGAGACTGTCACGCGGCGGCGCTGGCGAGGGCTTCTGGCCATTCCGGCGACCTTCTGCATCGGCCTGAGTTGCGGCTTGCCGCTCTATCTTTTCCTGCGCGACTGAAGGGAAATTCGGACATGGATCATTTCCTTTACCGGCATGGGCAGCTTCACGCCGAGGAAGTACCGCTGACCGAGATCGCACAGGCCGTCGGCACGCCGTTCTACTGCTATTCGACGGCCACTCTGACACGACATTTCCGATTGTTCGACGAGGCGCTGGAAGGGCTGGAACATCTGGTCTGCTACGCCATGAAAGCAGCGAGCAACCAGGCGATCATCAGGACGCTTGCCGCGCTCGGTGCCGGGATGGACGTGGTGTCCGGCGGCGAGTATGCGCGGGCAAGGGCCGCGGGAGTGCCCGGCGAAAGGATTGTCTTTTCGGGGGTGGGCAAGACCCGCGACGAGATGCGTGCGGCCTTGGCCGGCGGTGTGCGGCAATTCAACGTCGAAAGCGAGCCGGAACTCGACCTGCTCAATGCCGTGGCCCTGGAAATGGGACTGCGCGCCCCGATAACGATTCGCGTGAACCCCGACGTCGATGCCCGGACACACGCCAAGATCGCGACCGGAAAATCGGAAAACAAGTTCGGAATCCCGATTGGGCGCGCCCGAGAGGTCTATGCGCGGGCCGCGGCGCTGCCCGGTCTGGACGTGGTCGGCGTGGATGTGCATATCGGCAGTCAGCTGACCGATCTGGAACCGTTCCGCCAAGCCTACGAAAAGGTCGCGGACCTGACGGGCCTTCTGCGCGCCGATGGGCACGATATACGCCGGCTGGACCTGGGCGGTGGGCTCGGCATCCCCTATGCGCGCTCCAACGAGGCCCCGCCGCTTCCTACCGAATACGGTGCTCTGATTCGCGAAACGCTGGGGCACCTGGGCTGCGAGATCGAGATCGAGCCGGGGCGCCTGGTGGCCGGCAATGCCGGACTCCTGGTCAGCCGCGTGCTTTATGTGAAGTCGGGTGAGGGACGGGATTTCCTCATCATTGATGGTGCAATGAACGATCTGATCAGACCGGCGATGTATGACGCGCACCATGATATCGTGCCCGTGAACGAACCGCCGCCCGGCGCCGAGCAGGTGCCCTATGACGTGGTCGGTCCGGTCTGCGAGACGGGTGACACGTTTGCACGGGCACGGATGATGCCCGAACTTTCGCCCGGTGATCTGGTCGCTTTCCGCAGCGCCGGAGCCTATGGTGCAGTGATGGCGAGCGAATACAATACCCGCCCGCTGGTGCCCGAGGTTCTGGTCAATGAGCATCAATTCGCCGTCATTCGGGCCCGCCCCACCTTTGACGAGATGATAAATCGCGATACCATCCCTAGGTGGCTCTGACGCGGTCGTTGCGATCAGGGCCCATCGGAGTGGCGCATGGCACGAAGAAATTCCCTTCCCGAACCTATCGAGGCCGGCTTGCGCGGGCCATTGATGCTGACCTGGGCAGGGCTGTGGGCGGAACGCATCGCACGCGCTTTCTGGCCGTTGTGGAGCCTGGTCGCGGTCGTGGCCGGTCTGCTTATGGTTGGGATGCATGATCTGGTCGCACTGTCCGCGGTGCGGACGGTGGCGGCAATCGCCGGCCTCTGCGCGCTCTGGGCGCTGTATCACGGAGCCGCCCGTTTCCGTCGGCCGCGGCGGGACGAGGCATTGTCGCGAATCGATCGCACGCTGCCGGGCCGGCCTCTGGCGGCGCTTGCGGATGTGCAGGCGGTTGGCGCCGGTGATGACGCCTCCGAGGATCTTTGGAAGGCTCACCAGGCGCGTATGGCCACGCGGGCCGCGACCGCCCGTGCAGTGGAGCCGGACCTCAGGCTTGCGCGGCGCGATCCGTTCGGTTTGCGCTATGTGGCGCTCATGCTCCTGGTGGTCGGGCTTTTGTTCGGGTCGGTCTGGCGCGTCGGTACGGTTGCGCAGGTAGCACCCCGCAACGGCGCCGATCTCACGACCGGGCCGGCATGGGAAGGCTGGGTTGAACCACCCGCCTATACCGGGCTGCCAAGCCTTTACCTCAACGATCTGGAAGACACGGTGAAGGCCCCGGAAGGCAGTCGGGTCACCTTGCGCCTTTACGGCGAGGCCGGCGCCCTGGGGGTTCGCGAAACCGTGTCGGGGCGGGCGGATGACCCCGCGGATGGTGCCGCGCAGACGGGGGCGGACCAGAGCTTTGACATCCGCCGCGACGGAACGCTTGAAATTTCCGGGGCAGGCGGGCGTGAATGGGATGTCGTTGTCACGCCGGATCGCGCGCCGGATGTCGAAATCGTGCAGGACGGAGCCAGCACGACCTTCGACGGACAGATGACGCAACCTTTCGCGGCCCGGGACGATCATGGTGTCACCGGTGGCACGGCGATTTTCCGGCTCGATCTGGACAATGTGGACAGGCGCCACGGGTTGGCCGCCGAACCTGACCCGAGGGAGCCGATCGAACTGGATCTGCCGATGCCGATCACCGGTGATCGGGCCGAGTTCACGGAATCGCTTGTCGAAAACCTGTCTCAACACCCGTGGGCGCATTTGCCGGTGACACTGGAGTTGCGGGTACGCGACGCCCGTGATCAGGCCGGCCGGAGCGAACCGCGGCGGATGGACTTGCCGGCCAGGCGGTTCTTCGATCCCCTGGCCGCCGCGGTGATCGAACAACGCCGCGATCTCCTGTGGTCGAAATCCAACGGCAAACGGGTGACGCGGGTGTTGCGGGCCGTATCCCATCGTCCGGAGGAGGGGCTTTTTCGTTCCGAAACGGCTTATCTCAGGCTTCGTGTGATCCTGCGTCGTCTGGATACCTTGGTTCGTCACGACAGCCTTACCGATGAAGCGCAGGAAGAGACGGCGCAAGCCCTGTGGGATCTGGCGGTCCTGCTGGAGGACGGCGACATCGGCGATGCGCTTGAAAGGATGCGCCAGGCACAGGAGCGCCTGAGCGAGGCGATGCGCAACGGCGCCAGTGACGAGGAAATCGCGCAACTCATGCAGGAGTTGCGCCGTGCCACCGAAGATTACCTGCGCCAGAAGCAGCAGCAGACCGCGCGTGAAAACGGACCCGAAGGCGGCCAACAACCGCCACAGGACGGAATGCGCATGACGCAGGATGATCTCCAGAAGATGATGGATCGTATCCAGGAACTCATGGAGCAGGGCCGCATGGCCGAGGCCGAGCAGGCGCTGCGCGAGTTCCAGCAGATGATGGAGAACATGCGCGTCACCGAAGGCCAGGGCCAGCAGGGCAAGTCGCCGGGCCAGGACGCGATGGAGGGTCTGGCGGACACCCTGCGTCAGCAGCAAGGCCTGTCGGATCAGGCGTTTCGCGACTTGCAGGAAGAATTCAACCCGAATGCTCAGGCGGGCGAATCCGAAAGCAACGAAGGCCGCGACGGCGGCCTGGGCCGTGGCGAGAGCCATCAGCGTCAACCCGGAACGGGCAGTGGCGACGGGCGTCAGCCGGGTGACGGTGCGCAAGGATCCCTCGCCGACCGGCAAGAGGCGCTGCGCCGGGAACTAGAGCGCCAGCGCGGATCGATGCCCGGCGCCGGCACGGAAGAAGGTGACGCGGCGCGGGATGCGCTCGACCGGGCCGGCCGCGCGATGGAAGGCGCCGAGGAGGCGCTGCGCGGCGATGATCTTGCCGAGGCGCTTGATCAACAATCCGAGGCAATGGATGCCTTGCGGGAAGGCATGCGCAATCTTGGCGAGGCGATGGCCGACGCGCAACGCCGCCAGCAGGGCGGCCAGGGCCAGGCGCGTGGCCAGCCGGGGGATCAGCAATCCGATCCGCTTGGCCGGACGCCGGGGCGTGGCGGACAGGTTGGCACGCGGGACAGCCTGCTTCAGGGCGAGGATGTGTATCGCCGCGCCCGTGAGCTTCTGGATGAATTGCGCCGCCGGTCCGGAGACGGGGACCGGCCGGATATCGAACTGGATTACCTGCAGCGTCTCCTCGACCGGTTCTGACGGGCACGGTGCATGAAATGAATTGCCGGAACCCGTGGCGGGTGCGCGGGTCAGCCTCCCAGATCGGCGGTGAAACCCTCAAGCCACTGCATCACTGTCGTCGCCTGCGTATCGAGCCAGATGCGGCCCTCGTTCACCACGGCCACGTATTGCGCGAGAAGCGGACGAGCCGGCGGAAGCGTACCCGCGATCTCGCCTGCAAAAACATAGGCCATGACCAGAAGCACCACGATCAGCATCACCAGCATGAAACCCAGACGGAAGCTGCTGCGGTCCTCGGGGTCGTCAGGCCCATTGTAGGCACCGGAGGTTTTCCCCGCCCCGGCGGTGCCCGCCCGCTCCGAACTCAGGGATGAATTGAGTTCGTCGATGTCGGGAAGCATGTTGCGACGGGAACCACGTCCGGTTTGCGGCTGCGGCCCGGATGCGACAGCCTGTTCGTTGTCGCCTTCGCCGGTGCCGCGCAGGCGTGCCATGCGTTCCCGCGCTTCCCTCGAACGCCGTTCGCCGTTGTCGGACTTGTCGTCGAGGCCCAGATCGGTCTGGGTTTCCAGCCCGCCACGGCCTTCTGCCTCCCGCGCCTGCCTTTCGCGGTCGGCCTCCTCGCGCAAGACACTGGAGACATCCGGGTCGAGTTCACGGCGCGGGTGTGCTTGCGGCGGATCCCGGTGTTCGTCCTCGTTTTCCGTGGCCGCGTGGGCGGGCTCGGGCGAAGGTTCCGGTTCCGGCTCGGACCATCCGTGCGGATCTCTCTCGGGCGAAGCCTCCGCAGGTGCCGGTGCATGATCGGGGTGGTGCTGAAACCACGTATCGCCGCAATTGGAGCATTGGACATCGCGGCCCGATTCCGGGATAACCTCGTCGGGCACCTCGTACTGGGCACCGCAATTCGGGCAAGTCAGCCTCATCTCGTCACCTGTCGCCAGTCCCTTTCCGCGGGCGCTTGTCCCCGTTGGTCAGCATAGGGTGTAACCGACCGGCGGAAAAGTGCAAAGGATGCGTGTCTGTCGGCGATCGCCAGGCATGGCGCCTGTGGTTGCGATTGCATGCGATCGCGCCCTCGGGCATTTAGGGTGACATTGGCGATGAGGGACAAGCCGTGATCGAACTGGAAGACGTGGCCTACAGCTATGGCGGCGGTGAGCTCCTGAGTGAGATATCGCTCAAGCTGCAGCCCGGTTCGTTCCATTTTCTCACCGGCCCGTCGGGGGCTGGAAAGACAACCCTGCTCAAGCTCTGCTACGGCGCTCTTGTTCCGACCGCGGGGACCTTGCGGCTCTTCGACGAGGACCTGCGGACGCTTGACCGGGACGGCATCGCGTTGGCGCGGCGGCGGATCGGTGTGGTACATCAGGATTGCCAGTTCCTCGACCATCTGCCCGTGGCCGACAACATCGCCCTGCCGCTCACCGTTTCAGGGCGCGATACCCTTGACGAGGTCGCGAACCTGCGCGAGCTGGTTGGCTGGGTCGGCCTGAAGGACCGCGCCGACGCCCTGCCGCCGGAACTCTCGGGCGGCGAACGGCAGCGCGCCGCGCTGGCGCGCGCGGTGATCATGTCGCCGGACGTGATCCTGGCCGATGAGCCCACGGGCAACGTGGACTGGGACATGTCCCAGCGGCTCATGCGCCTGCTGATCGAGCTGAACCGGATGGGCAAGACTGTCATGATCGCCACTCATGATCTGGCGTTGATCCGCGCCGCCAAATCCCACGTTCAGACCCGGGTGCTCAGGATTTCCAATCGCCGGCTTCAACTTGCGGGGGCGGATCTGTGACCGAGGAACGCGGCAATGTGATCAACTGGGTCGCCGGGGACGCGCAGGCTGATCGCGTCGTGCCGCCAACCGGGTTCACCGCGTCGCTCACCCTGTTCAGTGCCGCCACGATGGCCTTTCTGGCTGTTTTCGCCCTCGCGCTTTCGCTTGCGACATCAAGGCTTGCGGACCGCTGGGGCGAGGAACTGGCGCGCAGTTCCACGCTGCGGATCTCGGCGCCCGAAGGTCAGATGACCGAGCAGACCGCGGCCGCATTGCGAGTTCTGGAGTCCACGCCGGGCATTGCCTCGGCACGGGTGCTGGAGAAGGAAGAGCAGCGCGCTCTCCTGGAACCGTGGTTCGGCCCGGACCTGCCAGTCGACAGCCTGCCGATCCCGCGACTGATCGAGGTGATCGAGGAAGGTGAAGGCTATGACGCCTCGGGTTTGCGATTGCGGTTGTCCGAAGAGGTTCCGGGCGCGGTGCTGGACGATCACACGAGATGGCGCCGGCCCCTGGTGGAGGCCGCCGATCGATTGCGCCTGCTGGGGTGGCTTTCGCTGGCTCTGATCGGGGGCACGATGGGCGCGATGATCACCCTTGCGGCCAATGCCGCATTGGCAGCCAACAGCCAGGTCATCAGTGTGCTGAGACTGGTTGGAGCGCGTGATTCCTATATCGCCCGGGCGTTCGAGCGTCGGTTCACGCTGAGGGCGCTGATCGGTGCCTCGGGTGGCATGGTTCTGGGTTGCGGTGCGGTCCTGGCACTGCCCGAAGCGGACCCGGCAGGCGGTTTCCTGACCGGACTCGGCTTTCAGGGCTGGCATTGGCTGTGGCCGTTGCTGGTGCCACCGGTGGCCGCCGTGGTGGCGTTTCTGGCCACCCGTGCAGCCGCGACACGGACATTGGAGGCAATGACATGAAGCATGTGCTGCAATGGCTGCGGTCGCTGGTGTTCGTCGTGCAGATCTACGTGATGATGGGGGTGATCGGCATCGCGTTCCTGCCCTGGGCCCTTTTTTCACGCCGGGGTGCGCTGACCGCCTGCCAAACCTGGTGCCGGTGGGTACGCTGGACAGCCCGCTGGATGGTGGGAATCCGGACGGAAGTGCGCGGAATACCGCCTGAGGACGAAGTTCTGATCGCGGCCAAACATCAGTCATTTCTCGATATCATACTGATTTTCGGCGCGGTGCCGGCCGGCAAGTTCATTATGAAACGCGAATTGATGTGGGCGCCGGTTATCGGGCAATATGCCCTCAAGATCGGGTGCGTACCGGTCGACCGCGGCAAGCGCAGCGAAGCCATAAAGGGGATGGTGCGGGATGTTTCCAGGGGGCGCCAGCAGCCTGGGCAGCTGATCATCTATCCGCAGGGCACCCGCATACCACCGGGCGTATCCGCGCCCTACAAGGTCGGGTCGGGGGTCTTGTACAGTGAACTCGGGCAGGACTGCGTGCCGGTTGCAACGAATGTGGGCGTCTTCTGGCCGCGAAAGGGCATCCTGCGCAAGCCGGGTCTCGCGGTTGTGGAATTCCTGCCGCGTATCCGCGAGGGGCTGGACAGGAAGGCCTTCATGAAACAGCTCGAGGCGGAGGTGGAAACCGCATCCAACCGCCTGATGAAGGAGGCTGGGTTCGCGCCCTGACTCTGACCGGGCATGCCGCATTTGCCGGAATTTGCCGAAACGCGAAACCGGTGACCGCTCGACCCACTTTCGTTTGCGTATCCGGCGAGGCGGGACCGCAAGGACGGGCGAGCGGCCAGCCCTCAGGAATGGATCGGCCCGTCTCCGCAGGCAAGCGCCGCTTCGCGCACCGCTTCGGAATAGGTCGGATGGGCGTGGCAGGTCAGCGCCAAGTCCTCTGACGAGGCGCCGAATTCCATCGCCACGCAGATCTCGTGAATGAGATCGCCGGCCATCGGGCCGATGATATGCGCGCCCAGAATGCGATCGGTTTCCTTGTCGGCAAGGATCTTGACGAAACCGTCGGCGGCGAAATTGGCCTTGGCGCGGCCGTTGCCCATGAACGAGAACTTGCCGACCTTGTACGCGTGCCCCTGATCTTTCAGGGTTTCCTCGGTTTCACCCACGGCGGCGACTTCGGGGTGGGTGTAGATCACGCCGGGGATGACACCGTAATTCACGTGACCGTGCTTGCCGGCGATCACCTCGGCCGCGGCCATGCCTTCGTCCTCCGCCTTGTGGGCAAGCATCGGACCCTCGATGGCGTCACCGATGGCATAGATGCCCTTGACGCTGGTCTGCCAGGTCTTGTCGGTCTTGATCTGGCCGCCCTTGGTGGTCTCGATGCCCAGCTCCCCGAGCCCCAGCCCCTCGGTGAAGGGGCGCCGCCCGGTGGCCACGAGGACGACATCGGCGTCAAGCTGGTGCTCGCTGTCGTCCTTGCGCAGCTTGTAATGGACCTTGGCCTTGGTCTTGAGCGCCTCGACCGACTGGACAGCCGCGCCGAGAATGAATTCAAGTCCCTGTTTCTTGAGCAGTTTCTGGAAATTCTTCTGAACCTCGCCATCCATGCCGGGGGTGACGTGATCGAGGAATTCCACCACTGTCACCTCGCTGCCGAGGCGGGCATAGACGCTGCCGAGTTCGAGCCCTATCACGCCGGCGCCGATGACAGTCATCTTCTTGGGCACCTTGGACAATTCCAGCGCGCCGGTGGAGGTGACGACGATCTTCTCGTCCACGGTCACGTCGGCGCCGGGCACGGGCGAGGTTTCCGAGCCGGTGGCGATGATGATGTTCTTTGTGTCAAAGGTTTCATCGCCGACCCTGACCTTGCCCGCCTCCGGGATCGAGCCCCAGCCCTTGAGCCAGTCTATCTTGTTCTTCTTGAACAGGAACTCGATTCCCTTGGTGTTCTGGCCGATGACCTCGTCCTTGTAGGCGAGCATCTGCTTCCAATCCACCGAGGGGGCCTTGCCCTTGAGGCCCATCCTGGCGAAGTTGTGTTCGGCCTCATGGAGTTGGTGGGAGGCGTGCAGGAGCGCCTTGGAGGGGATGCAGCCCACGTTCAGGCAGGTGCCGCCAAGGGTTTCGCGGCCCTCCACACAAGCCGTTTTCAGGCCGAGTTGCGCGCAGCGGATGGCAGCGACATAGCCGCCGGGGCCGGAGCCGATGATGATCACGTCATAGGAGGCCATGGGTCAGAGTCCTTTCGTTTTTGCGCGTCGGTATTTTGTTGGTATCGCGTCGGTGGGGTTTTGGGGGCGCTGCCCCCGTCGCGCGGGGGCGCGACTCCCCCGGAGTGTTTATGGAAAGATGAAGCATCAGACGAGTGCCGCCAAGAGCATGAGCACGGTGGCGAGGAAGCCCACTGCCCAGATCAGCGAGCGCCACGGGCGCAGGCCGTAATAATAGGCGGGGATGTAGCCGATGCGGGCGGCGAGGTAGCCATAGGCGCAAGCGGCGGTGAAGATGTTGGACTTGTCGCCGAGCGTGACCGTGACGCAGGCGATGGTGAAGAGGATCAGCCCTTCGAAATGGTTTTCGAGCGCGCGGCCCAGCCGGGCGGTGCCGTCGGACATCGGTGTTGTCGGATCGTGGTCGCGCGGCGAGGTTGTGTAGCCGGGGCCAAGCTCGAGATTGGCCGGGATGGCGTAGAGCAGGTATTGGACGACCTGCAGGAGCGCGGCGAGGGTGAGGGCGGTGAGTTCGGGGGTCATTTGATCCATCAAGGCTAAAACGAACACAAGTCTTTCCGCATAGCGGTCTTAAGCGCCTTCGTTGCTTCAAAGCGTTCTTGGCTACCAGGGATCGTTTGTTCCCAATTATTTAGGTGGAGCAAAGTTGGCTTAGAGGCAACCAATTGCGAACGTAGCAACCAATGTCCTATTTCGTACTTGCCTCTCTCACTCGGTTCTGTGCTTTCGAATTCCCTCCATGATTCAAGAAGACCAATGTAGGCGTCTTTGCGTTCATCGTACATGCGTTGCTTCTCGGCGGCACGGCTAGATAGCCAGAATTGAATGATGGCTGTCACTACTGAACCTACACCAAATGCTGTAAGGAGCGCTACGAAATCCAATTCACTTACTCCCCAGATTGAGGCAGCACTCAAAGTAGGTTGGCACCCATCCTAAATGACTGGTTTGCCAACCCAATCACTCCGCATCCGCCAGCGTTTCACGCGCCTGCGCAATCGCCTCATCCACGGGACGGCCCTCCTCATGCGCCTTGACGATGCGTTCCAACACGGCGCGTAGCCGGGCGGCCTCGCCGGGCGCGGCGGGGCGGGCGCGGGAGAAGAAATCCGCATCGAGTGGCGGATTGTCGTCATAGTCCTCTGGTGGCTTGGGGCGGGGTGTCATGGGATTTCCCTCCGATTGGCCTTGCGCAGCGAGATTACGCGGATACGGTCGCCGCGCCAAGCGTAGACAAGTACGTGGTATCTGCCGTCGATCTTGCCAAGGGCCTGCATCCGCGTCTCGCCATAATCATAGCGGGTGTCCTCGGCCTCGATCGCCGTGCGCCAGTCGAACCCGGTGACCGTCTCGAACGGTACGCCGTGTTTGGCCAAGTTCTGCTTGGCCTTCGCGGCGTCCCATTCGTAATCCGGATCGCTCACAAGTCCATCAGCAATCGCCGCGGGTCCTCCAGCGCGTCCTTGACCCGCACGAGGAACGTCACCGCGCCCTTGCCGTCGACGATGCGGTGATCGTAGCTGAGGGCGAGATACATCATCGGGCGGGCCTTGATCTCGCCGTTGACCACCATCGGCCGCTGCTGGATCTTGTGCATGCCGAGGATGCCCGATTGCGGCGGGTTGAGGATGGGCGAGGACATTAGCGAGCCGTAGACGCCGCCGTTGGAGATGGTGAAGGTGCCGCCCTGCATTTCGGCCATGCTGAGCTTGTTGTCGCGGGCGCGGGCACCTTTCTCGGCGATGGCCTTCTCGATGGCGGCGAAACCCATCGAATCGGCGTCGCGGATCACCGGCACGACGAGGCCCGTGGGCGTGCCGGTGGCGATGCCCATGTGCACGAAGTTCTTGTAGACGATATCGGTGCCGTCGATCTCGGCGTTGACCTCGGGCACCTCCTTGAGGGCATGGCAGCAGGCCTTGGTGAAAAAGGACATGAAGCCCAGTTTCACGTCGTGCTTCTTGAGGAACTCGTCCTTGTAGAGATTGCGCAGGTCCATGACCGGACCCATGTCCACCTCGTTGTAGGTGGTGAGCATCGCGGCGGTGTTCTGGCTGTCCTTGAGGCGCTTGGCGATCGTCTGGCGCAGGCGGGTCATCTTGACACGTTCCTCGCGCGC
Source organism: Roseovarius sp. TE539 (assembly GCF_003298505.1). GTDB lineage: Bacteria > Pseudomonadota > Alphaproteobacteria > Rhodobacterales > Rhodobacteraceae > Roseovarius. Next base: position 32,208 of record NZ_QNGB01000009.1, on the reverse strand, counting down.
GGCATCGTCGGCGCTTACGGGGGCGCGGGGCGCCGCGGCGGGGGCAGGGGCCTGTGAACCCGAGCCGCGCGCGGCGGTGCCGGCGGCGGCGGCGCGGGCCACGTCTTCCTTCATCACGCGGCCGTCACGGCCCGAACCTTCGACCTGGTCACGCGACAACCCGGCCTCGGCCATGGCCTTCCTGGCCGAAGGCGCGTCCTCGACATCGGCATCGCTTGCGCTCTCGGCCGGGGGCGTGTCGCCGGACGTGCCGGATCCGGGTTCGGGGCGCTCGGCCGGTTCCATGGTTCCGTCCGCGGAGCCGGAGAGCACGGCGATCCGCGCGTCGGCCTGTACCGTGGTGCCTTCGCCGGCGAGGATCTCGGTGATCGTCCCCGCGGCGGGCGAGGGGACCTCCACCGAGACCTTGTCGGTTTCCAGTTCGCACAGCATCTCGTCCTGGCTGACGCTGTCACCGACCTTCTTGAACCAGGTCGAGACGGTGGCTTCGGAGACAGACTCTCCCAGCGTTGGCACCATCACGTCGATATTGCCCTTGTCGCCCTTGTCGGGGGCGGTGGTGGCGGGTTTGTCGGCCGTTTCATCGGCGCCGCCGGATGTCCTGGCCTCGTCCTTGCCGGCGCCGGCACCTTCGGTGATGGTGGCCAGCAGGGCATCGACGCCGACGGTCTCGCCCTCCTGGGCGACGATCTCGCCCATGGTGCCGGCGGCGGGGGCGGGAACCTCGACCGTGACCTTGTCGGTTTCCAGTTCGCACAGCATCTCGTCTGCGGCAACGGGATCGCCGGGTTTCTTGAACCATGTGGCAACCGTGGCTTCCGACACGGATTCGCCCAGGGTGGGGACGCGGACTTCTGTCGACATTGGTTATTTCCCTTTGATGGTCAGCGCGGCATCCACCAGCGCCTCTTGTTGCTGCTTGTGCTGCGCCGCGAGGCCCGTCGCGGGCGAAGCCGTGGCCGGACGTCCGGCATATTCGGGGCGCGTCGTGCCGGCCTTTATGCGGGTGAGGACCCATTCGATATTCGGTTCCATGAAGGCCCAGGCACCCTGGTTCTTGGGTTCCTCCTGACACCAGACGAATTCGGCTGTCTTGAAACGCCCCAGTTCCTTGACCATCGAAATGGCCGGGAACGGATAGAATTGTTCAATCCGCATCAGGTAAACGTCGTCGAGGCCGCGCGCGTCGCGTTCCTCCAGCAGGTCATAATAGACCTTGCCGGAGCACAGGACGACGCGGCGGATCTCGTCGTCGGGCTTCAGTTCGGTATCGGAATTGCCGTATTGGGCATCGTCCCACAGCACCCTGTGGAAGCTGGAGCCGGTGGTGAATTCCTCGGTCCGGCTGATCGCCATCTTGTGCCGCAAGAGCGATTTCGGGGTCATGAGGATGAGCGGTTTGCGGAAGGTGCGATGCAACTGCCGGCGCAGTATATGGAAGTAGTTGGCCGGCGTGGTACAGTTCGCCACGATCCAGTTGTCGCCGCCGCACATGGTCAGGAACCGTTCCAGCCGCGCCGAAGAGTGTTCGGGGCCCTGGCCCTCGTAGCCATGCGGCAGCAGGCAGACAAGGCCCGACATGCGCAGCCACTTGCTTTCGCCGGAACTGATGAACTGGTCGAACATGATCTGCGCGCCGTTGGCGAAATCGCCGAACTGCGCCTCCCAGAGCGTGAGCGCATTGGGTTCAGCAAGGCTGAAGCCGTACTCGAAGCCCAGCACCGCGTATTCCGACAGCATCGAGTCGATGACCTCGTATTGCGCCTGGCCCTTGCGGATGTTGTTGAGTGGGAAATACCGCTCCTCGGTTTCCTGGTTGATCAGGCCGGAATGGCGTTGGCTGAAGGTGCCGCGGGTACTGTCCTGCCCGGCAAGGCGGACGGGGTACCCTTCGAGCTGCAGCGAGCCGAAGGCAAGCGCCTCGGCGGTGGCCCAGTCGAATCCGGTTCCGCTGTCGAACATCTTGGCCTTGGCCTCCAGCAGCCGGCCCACGGTCTTGTGCAGGGTAAAGCCCTCGGGCGCGGTGGTCAGCGCGCGGCCGATTTCCTGGAATGTTTCGGGCTTGATGGCGGTCTCGCCGCGCTGGTAATCCTCGTCCTTGGTGTCGAGATGGGACCATTTCCCATCCAGCCAGTCAGCCTTGTTGGGGCGGTAGTTCTTGCCCGCCTCGAACTCGTCGGCCATGTAGGACTGGAACGCCGCCTTCATGTCGTCGATCTCGCCCTCGGGAATGAGCCCGTCCTTGACCAGCCTTTCGGTATAAAGGCTGAGGGTGGTCTTGTGGGTCTTGATCTTCTTGTACATCAGGGGGTTGGTGAACATCGGCTCGTCCCCCTCGTTGTGCCCGAAGCGACGGTAGCAGATGATGTCTATCACCACGTCCTTGTGAAATTTCTGGCGGAACTCGGTGGCGACCTTGGCGGCATGAACCACCGCCTCGGGGTCGTCTCCGTTGACGTGGAAGATCGGCGCCTCGACCATCAGCGCGATATCGGTGGGGTAGGGGGAGGAGCGGCTGAAATGCGGTGCCGTGGTGAACCCGATCTGGTTGTTCACGACGATATGCATCGTGCCACCGGTCTTGTGCCCCTTGAGCCCGGAAAGCCCGAAACATTCGGCCACAACGCCCTGTCCGGCGAAGGCCGCATCGCCATGCAGCAGGATCGACATGACCTTTGTGCGCTCGGTATCATTCCACTGGTCCTGCTTGGCGCGGACCTTGCCGATGACCACCGGGTTCACGGCCTCGAGGTGGGACGGGTTCGCGGTCAGGCTCAGGTGCACCTTGTTGCCGTCGAATTCGCGGTCCGATGACGCGCCGAGGTGATATTTCACATCGCCCGATCCGTCCACGTCCTCGGGTTTGAAGCTGCCGCCCTGGAATTCGTGGAAAATCGCGCGGTAGGGCTTGCCCATCACGTTGGCCAGAACGCTGAGCCGCCCGCGATGGGGCATGCCGATCACGATCTCCTCAAGGCCCAGGCTGCCGCCGCGCTTGATGATCTGCTCCATCGCGGGGATCAGGCTTTCACCGCCGTCCAGGCCGAACCGCTTGGTGCCCATGTACTTGACATGGAGGTATTTCTCGAAGCCTTCGGCCTCGACCATCTTCTTGAGGATCGCCTTTCGACCCTCGCGGGTGAACTTGACCTCCTTGCCGAACCCCTCGATCCGCTCCTTGAGCCAGGCCGCTTCCTCGGGATCAGAAATGTGCATGTATTGCAGCGCGAAGGTGCCGCAATAGGTACGCTTGACGATCTCGAGGATCTCGCGGATCGAGGCGAGTTGAAGGCCCAGCACGTTGTCGATGAAAATAGGGCGGTCCATGTCGGCTTCGGTGAAGCCGTAGGACTTGGGATCGAGTTCCGGCCGCGGCCCGTGATCGCGCAGGCCGAGCGGGTCGAGATCGGCGATCAGGTGGCCGCGGATACGGTAGGCCCGGATCAGCATCAGCGCCCGAACCGAGTCGAGCACGGCGCGTTGGACCGCCTCGTCGGTGATCTCCACTCCGTTCTCGGCCGCTTTCGACTTGATCTTGTTCGCGGCTTCCCGGGTTTCCGCCGGGGCGACAGGCCATTCGCCGGTCAGTGCGCCCGTCAGGTCGTCATCTGGCTGCGGCGGCCAGTCGGCGCGAGCCCAGGACGGGCCTGCGGCCTCTTTCTTGACGTCCACCTCGCCGTCGCCCAGCTGTCGGAAGAACTCGGCCCAGGCATCGTCCACCGCGCCCGGATCATTGGCGTAGCGGGCGTAAAGCTGTTCGAGGTATTCGGCGTTCGCCCCCTGCATGAAGGAGGAGGCGTGGAAGAGGTCGTTGGGGGATTGGTCGGTCATTTTGGGACCTCGTTAGGGTTGGGATCGGGTTTTGAGGGGGATATCAGAACCAATAGGCTGGCCAGCAGGCCAACGTTCAAAATGCACATTCCGGTCACCATAGGCCACACCGTCGGGTTGCCACCCGAGGGGGAGATGCCAACAATTACGATACCCCAGCCAATCAAGACTGCGGCGATGCCAGATCCCATCCATATGGGATCATAACCGCCATCACGTGATCGTCGCGCGCTGGCGTTCAGAAGGGGGATAAGAAACACAAGGAAGACAAGGTAAGACCCTGCCCATTGCCCTGCTTTCAAGGCGACCACGCCGTTCAACGGTGCCAACCACCAGAATTCGGAGCGTGACGCACGTCCACGAAAAGTGAATGCCTGTTCAAGACCCGCTCGGACTGCTTGCGTCGGCCCCATCACAGGCCTCCCGCCCGGCGCTCACGCCGGGCAGTCCCCGACCGCCCCGTTTTGCCGAAGGCAAACCTTTGGTTTGACGGGCGGGGGCTTCTCCCCCACCCACGGTCGGGGGCTGCCCTCAGCGCTTGTGGACAAGGGTTCAGCATTGTCAGCCGATCGCCTCCAACACCGCCTCGCCAAGGCCGGCGGGGCTGTCGGAGACGACGATGCCGGCCGAGCGCATGGCCTCGATCTTGTCGTCGGCACCGCCCTTGCCACCGGCGACGATGGCCCCCGCGTGACCCATGCGCCGGCCCGGCGGCGCGGTGCGCCCGGCGATGAACCCGGCAACCGGTTTCTTGCGGCCCTTCTTGGCCTCGTCGATGAGGAACTGCGCCGCGTCCTCCTCGGCCGAGCCGCCGATCTCCCCGATCATGATGATGCTCTCGGTCTCGTCATCGGCAAGGAACCATTCCAGCACGTCGATATGCTCGGTCCCCTTGATCGGGTCGCCGCCGATGCCCACGCAGGTGGATTGGCCAAGGCCCACATCGGTGGTCTGTTTCACTGCCTCGTAGGTCAGCGTGCCCGAGCGCGAGACGACCCCGCAGGAGCCGCGCTTGTGGATGTGGCCCGGCATGATACCGATCTTGCAGGCATCGGGCGTGATTATGCCGGGGCAGTTGGGGCCGATCAGCACCGAGGCGGAGCCTTCCAGCGCCCGCTGCACGCGCATCATGTCGAGCACCGGGATGCCTTCGGTGATGCACACGATCAGCGGCATTTCGGCGTCGATCGCTTCGAGGATGCTGTCCGCGGCGAAGGGGGGCGGCACGTAGATGACGGACGCATCGGCCTTGGTCTCGTGCCTTGCCTCGTGCACCGAGTTGAAGACCGGCAGGTCCAGATGCGTGGTGCCGCCCTTGCCCGGCGTCACGCCGCCGACCATGTTGGTGCCATAGGCGATCGCCTGTTCAGAGTGGAACGTGCCCTGCGAGCCGGTGAGGCCCTGACAGATCACTTTTGTATTTTTGTCTACGAGTACGGCCATTAGAGCCTCCAGTTATAGTCGGCGACGGGCATGTAAATTGTAGCATAAGCTTCATGTACCCAAGCACGCCCAAAACCGCGAGTATTTAGGCGATTGAGAGGCGAGCATTCGCGCCACCAGTCATTGTTAGTTGTATCGAAAGTCATGTAGTCGACTTTGAGTTCATCGTTATCGGCCGCAAACACTCCGATCTCCCCAAGATAAACGTGACGGTTACCTTGATCGCGCACCTGATTGAACTGTGCCCTCGCTTCGTCCAAAGTCGGGTAGTACCATTCTTCATCGTCGATTATCTCGTTTGTGCGCGAATCAGCACACGAGACAAAGAATGGCGTTTGGAGGTGCTCGCGGCTAGCCAACGCGTTACCCCTTCACCGCCTTCACGATCTTCTGGGCGCCATCCTTCAGGTCGTCGGCGGCGATGACGTTGAGGCCGGAATTGCGGATGATCTCCTTGCCTTCCTCGACATTGGTGCCTTCGAGACGCACCACGAGGGGCACGGTCAGGCCCACTTCCTTGACCGCGGCGACAACGCCCTCGGCGATCACGTCGCAGCGCATGATGCCGCCGAAGATGTTCACGAGGATGCCCTTCACGTTGTCATCCGAGGTGATGATCTTGAACGCCTCGGTCACCTTCTCCTTGGTGGCGCCGCCGCCCACGTCGAGGAAGTTGGCGGGTTCGCTGCCATAGAGCTTGATGATGTCCATGGTGGCCATGGCAAGCCCTGCTCCGTTGACCATGCAGCCGATCTCGCCGTCGAGCGCGATGTAGTTGAGGTCATACTTGGAGGCTTCCAGTTCCTTGGGATCCTCCTCGGTCACGTCGCGCAGCTCGCCGATATCGGAATGGCGGTAGACTGCGTTGGAGTCGAACCCCATCTTGGCGTCGAGACACTTCAGATCCCCCCGGTCGGTGATGATCAGCGGGTTGATCTCGAGCATCTCCATGTCCTTTTCCAGGAACATGCGGTAGAGCGTGCCCATCAGCTTCACGCATTGCTTCACCTGCCCGCCGGTGAGGCCCAGCATGAAGGCGATGCGCCGGCCGTGGAAGGGCTGATAGCCGGTGGCGGGATCGACCGAGAAGCTCAGGATCTTGTCGGGGGTCTTTGCCGCGACCTCCTCGATGTCCATGCCGCCCTCGGTGGAGCAGACGAAGGAAACGCGCGAGGTGCCGCGATCGACCAGCAGGGCGAGATACATCTCGCTTTCTATTCCCGACCCGTCCTCGATGTAGATCCGGTTGACCTGCTTGCCGTCCGGGCCGGTCTGCTTGGTGACAAGGGTACGGCCGAGCATGCGCTTGGCCTCGTCCGCGGCTTCCTCGACCGATTTGGCCAATCGCACGCCCCCCGCTTCGCCGGCACCGGGTTCCTTGAAACTGCCCTTGCCGCGTCCGCCGGCGTGGATCTGTGCCTTGACCACCCAGAGCGGTCCGTCGAGTTCTCCCGCCGCGGTCTTGGCTTCCTCGGCGCGCAGAACCACCCGTCCGTCCGATACCGGTGCGCCGTATGAGCGCAGCAAGGCCTTGGCCTGATACTCGTGGATATTCATGAATCTGTCCCGTTCCTGATAAGCTCGGCCCAGATATACCCACAAGCCGGAACGGTATTTAAACGATTTTCTCCTGTTCGTGGTCATTTGGAGGGAAATTTCCACTTTTGTGATCACAGCCACCGGGCTGTGATCACAAAAGCTGCGACCTGTCATGGAGAGTGCATCGCAAAGAATCAGGGCCGGACTGTGCCGGCCCCGGTCAATGTGACATGACGTGCAGTGTGTCAGGCCAGTGCGCTGTCAATTCCCTTGCAGGCCTCGACGAGATCCTTGACCGCACTGACCGAGTGATCGAACATCGCCTGTTCGTCCTTGTTCATCGAGATTTCCACGACGCGTTCGATCCCGCCGGCGCCGATGACGGTGGGTACACCCACATAGAACCCGTCAAGCCCGTAGGCGCCCTTGACATGGGCCGCGCATGGCAACACGCGTTTCTGGTCCTTGAGATAGGCTTCGGCCATCTCGATGGCGCTTGTGGCGGGCGCGTAGAAAGCCGACCCGCTTTTCAGAAGGCCAACAATCTCGGCGCCGCCATCGCGGGTTCGCTGCACGATGCCATCGAGTTTTTCCTGCGTCGTCCAGCCCATTTTGACCAGGTCGGGCAAAGGAATTCCCGCGACAGTGGAATAGCGTACCAGCGGGACCATCGTGTCGCCGTGCCCGCCAAGCACAAAGGCCGTGACATCCTTCATGGAGACGTCGAATTCGAGGCTGAGAAAATGCCGAAAGCGGGCGCTGTCCAGAATGCCGGCCATGCCACAGACCTTTTCCTTGGGCAGGCCCGAGAATTTCTGAAGTGCCCAGACCATCGCATCAAGCGGGTTCGTGATGCAAATGACGAAGGCCTCGGGGGCATTGGCCTTGATGCCTTCGCCCACGGCCTTCATGACCTTGAGGTTGATACCCAGAAGGTCGTCGCGGCTCATCCCGGGCTTGCGCGGCACGCCGGCGGTGACGATGCAGACGTCCGCGCCCGCGATGTCCGCATAATCCTGTGTGCCCTTCAGGTCGGCATCGAAGCCCTCGGAGGGGCCGCTTTCGGCAATATCGAGCGCCTTGCCCTCGGGGGTGCCTTCGGCAATGTCGAAGAGCACGACGTCACCGAGTTCCTTCAGGGCGGCGAGATGGGCGAGGGTGCCGCCAATCTGTCCTGCGCCGATCAGCGCGATCTTGGGTCTGGCCATGGGAATTGCCTCCGGTCCTTACAAAGTCGCCGCCGGGGGTAGTCCTTTCAAAGCCGCGGCGCAAGAGTGCTGCGCTGCGGCATTGTTTCTGCGGCGGGTTGCCGGACCGGGCCACAGCGGGCTAAGGCTCAAGCATCACGCGGTTTTTCGGGAAGGCATCATGACCGGGGCGGAGATCGGTGTTTTTGCGGTGGCGGTGCCTGCGGTGGTCTTCGCCGGGGTTTCGAAGGGCGGTTTCGGGTCCGGCGCGGCATTTGCGTCGGCCACGATTCTGGCGCTGGTGGTGCCCCCCGGACAGGCGTTGGGGATAATGCTGCCGCTGTTGATGGCAATCGATCTGGCGACGTTGCGGCCCTACTGGCGCCGCTGGAGCTGGCCCGACGCGCGGCTGCTGGTGCTGGGTGCGCTGCCAGGGGTGGCGGTCGGCGCGGCGTTGTACCGGGTGGCCGAACCGGATCATTTCCGGCTTTTGATCGGTGGAATATCGCTGGCTTTCGTGATCTGGCAACTCGGCGTGCGGGCACGTCTGTTCCGGCCACCGCGCGGCGGCCTTTCGACGGGTGCGGGCATGTTCGCCGGCCTGGTTGCGGGGTTCACCAGTTTTGTCAGCCATGCGGGCGGCCCGCCGGCGGCCGTCTACCTGTTGTCGCGGGGCCTCGACAAGACCCGTTTCCAGGCGACCACGGTGCTGATCTTCTGGCTCATCAACATCGCCAAGTTCGTCCCCTACAGCTTTCTGGGGATATTCACGGTCCAGACACTGATGCTGGATCTTCTGCTGTTGCCGTTCGCGCTGTTGGGCGCGTGGTTGGGGGTGGTTGCGCACCGGCTGGTGCCGGAGCGGGTCTTTTTCGCGGTCACCTATGCTCTGCTGACGGTTACCGGGATCAGACTGATCATCGACGGGCTGTCCTGACGGGCGGGTGCGGTGCGCAGGCCCATGGGGCCATGGCCGACCTCAGGCGTCATCGCCCGGCGGTGGCATTTCGGTCACCGTCTCGAATGCCTGCCCACTGGCAACAAGGCAGGTCATGCCGCCGGGCATCGTGGTCGTGATTGTCCATGTTCCGGAGTCGTGCGAGGCAAAGACCTCGACCACGGAGTTGTTGGAGCCAAGACCCATGGATTGCCGCGTCTCGCCATAACGTTCGGCCAGACGGTCAACGACTATTTCGCGCGGTGCGCAGGTCTGGGCCGCGGCCGCCGTCGCGCCGAGAAGGCCGAGTGTGACAGCCGCGACCGGGCCAAGGGGCGAATTTCCGATCATTCCTGTATCCTCTTGTTGCCGGGTCCGTCGGGTCGAGCATGTGGAATGGACGGTCAACCTTGGGTTAACCCCGCGGGCGGTCGTGGGACCCCGTGACGGATTCTGCGCCGCGGCGAAAAAAGCCTTGAACATTTCCTCCGTTAAATGGCATGTCTGCGCAAGAAAGTTGCGGAAGTCGACTCGGGAGGACAGGCAGATGGAAAGCAATACGCGCCCCTACCGTTCGGTGCTCTACATTCCCGGCTCCAAGGAGCGGGCGCTCGACAAGGCGCGCAGCCTGCCCACCGATGCGATCATATTCGATCTTGAGGATGCCGTGGCGCCCGATGCCAAGGCGCCGGCACGGGCCACGCTGGCCGCCGCCCTGCGTGAGGGCGGATACGGAAAGCGCACCAAGATCGTACGCATCAATGCCCTGACCTCCGAATGGGGGCTGGAGGATGTTCGCGCCCTGCATGATGCGGGCGCCGATGCGATCCTGCTGCCCAAGGTCAACACGTCGGCGGATGTGGACAACCTGGCGGACATGCTGGACCCTGACATGCCAATATGGGTGATGATGGAAACCCCGCTCTGCGTGTTCAATGCGCGCGAGATCGCGGCGCATCGGCAGGTGACGGGGCTGGTTACCGGAACCAATGACCTGACCAAGGATCTGGGCTGCCGCGCCCGTGCCGACCGCCTGCCGCTAATGAGCGCGCTGCAGATGATCGTGATGGCGTCGCGCGCGGCGCGCGGCGTGGTGGCGATCGACGGGGTGTACAATCGCTTTCGCGACGGTGACGGGTTGAAAGCGGAATGCGAGCAGGGCCGCGACCTCGGCTTCGACGGCAAGACCCTGATCCACCCGGCGCAGATCGAGATCTCCAACACCGCATTCGCGCCGACGCAATCGGAAATCGAACTGGCCGAACGTCAGATCGCGGCCTATCGTGAAAGCCAGGCATCGGGACAGGGGGTTGCCGTGGTGGACGGTCAGATCGTGGAAAACCTGCATGTTGTCGCCGCGCAGCGTATCCTGGCCAAGGCGGATGCCATACGCGACATGGCGGCGGAGTGAGGACAGCAGAATGACATATCTTATCCTGGGCCTGGCACTCTGGACAGCGGCGCATCTGTTCAAACGTGTCGCGCCGGATTTGCGCGCGTCGATGGGCATGGCCGGAAAGGCCGCGGTGGCCGTCGCCATTCTGGGCGCGTTGGTTCTGATGGTCGTCGGGTATCAGCGCGCCGCGTTCGTCAACCTGTGGTTCCCGCCGGCCTGGACTGTGCACCTGAACAATCTGCTGATGCTGCTGGCCGTGTTCGTCTACGGGATGAGTGCCACCACTGGCCGTCTCAGGGGGGCGATGCGGCATCCACAGCTGACCGCCGTCAAGATCTGGGCGGTTGCGCACCTTCTGGTGAATGGCGATCTGGCCTCGCTGATCCTGTTCGGCGGGCTTCTGGCCTGGGCGGTTCTGGAGGTGATCGTCATCAACCGCTCGGAAGACTGGGTGCGTCCCGAGCCGGGGCCTGCGAAAAAGGATTTCGTTTTGGTGGCAATCACGCTGGTGATGTTCGCGCTGATCGCTTTCATCCACGCCTGGCTGGGCGTGTGGCCATTCCCGCGGTGAGACGATGAAGCTGTATCGTTTCCTTACCGACGACGACACGCCGGCGTTCTGTCACAAGGTCACAGCGGCGATCAACCAGGGCTGGTCGCTGCATGGCGGCCCGACCTATGCCTATGATCAGGCGAACGGCGTCATGCGCTGTGGCCAGGCAGTGGTCAAGGAGGTCGAGGGCGGCACGTACAGTCCGGATCTCAAGCTGGGAGAGCAGTGATCATGGCCAAGACAAACCCCGGACGTTTCTTCGAGGATTATTCGGTCGGTGAGGTCATTCATCATGCCGTGCCGCGCACCGTATCCGGGGGCGAACGGGCGCTTTATCACGCGCTTTACCCCGCGCGGCATGCGCTGCAGTCCTCGGATGCCTTCGCTCGTGCCTGCGGGCTGCCCGCGGCACCGATCGACGATCTGGCGGCCTTCCATATGGTCTTCGGCAAGACAGTGCCCGACATCTCGCTCAATGCCCTGGCCAACCTGGGCTATGCCGAGGGCCGCTGGCTAAAGCCGGTCTGGCCGGGCGATACCCTTCGGGCCACATCCGAAGTGATCGGGCTCAAGCAGAACTCCAATGGCAAGTCCGGCGTCGTCTGGGTCCGCACGCGGGGCATGAACCAGGACGGTGATGAAGTTCTGGATTATGTCCGCTGGGCAATGGTGCGCAAGCGCGACCCCGATGGTGCTGCACCCCGAACCGTGATCCCCGAGTTGAAGGACGCGCTGGAACCGGATGACCTCGTGGTTCCGGAAGGGTTGGATTTCACCGGGTATGATTTCACCCTGGCCGGCGAACCGCATCGCTGGAACGATTACCAGGTCGGCGAGGTGATCGACCATGTCGATGGCGTGACCGTGGAGGAGGCCGAGCACATGATGGCAACGCGCCTCTGGCAGAACACCGCGAAAGTGCATTTCGATGCCACGTTGCGCGAGGACGGCAAGCGCCTGATCTATGGCGGGCATGTCATCTCGATGGCGCGCGCGCTGAGTTTCAACGGGCTGGCCAACGCGCAGGTCATCGTGGCGCTGAACGGTGGCGCGCATGCGGCCCCCTGCTTTGCCGGAGACACGATCCGGGCCTGGAGCGAGGTGCTGGACCGGAGCGGGACATCGGCACCGGGGGTCGGTGCGCTGCGCCTGAGGCTTGTGGCGACCAAGGGGCCGGCGGCGGGTGAGCTCAAGGGGGACGACGGCAAGTATCTTCCCGGCGTGCTGCTGGATCTGGATTACTGGGCGTTGATTCCGGTCTGAGTTCCTGCGCGCCTTCGGCTGGTGAACGAAGACGATCGTGATGCCCCGTGTGTGCGTTCGGGGTGCGCGAGCCTGACAACGGCTTTTGCATTCCCGCGCCCGACGGGCATATGATTTGGTGCAATGATCGGCGAGGCGCGCATGGACCAGGTTACCGAGCAATACGAGGCATATCCCTACCCGGATCGTAACCCCGCCGACGAGGCCAGGCGGCTGATCACCGGATCCCCCTCGCATCCGCTGGAGATCGACCATTTCGTGTTCGGAGGCTGTCGTGACTGGTCTATGCCATTGCGGGCGCTGGTTGCGGGCGGTGGCACCGGCGACGCGCTGATTCAGCTTGCCCAGATCATGGCGCAGGCCGGCAAGCCATGCGAGATCACCTATGTGGATCTATCCACGGCCTCGCGAAGGATAGCCGAGGACCGCGCCGCCGCGCGAGGACTGGAGGGAATGATCACCTTCGTCACCGGCAGTCTGCTGGAGGCGCCCGAAATGGGGGAATTCGATTACATCGATTGCTGCGGGGTGCTGCATCACCTTCCCGATCCGGCCGCCGGGTTCGCTGCCCTGCGCGCCGCGTTGGCGCCCGGAGGCGGGATGGGGTTCATGGTCTATGCTCCGTACGGCCGGTCCGGGGTCTATCCGCTGCAGGAGGCATTCGGCAGGCTTTTCGGTACTCTGGCGCCCGAGGCAAGACTGGCCGCGGCGCGTGAGGTGATGGCCCGGCTGCCCGCCGGCCATCCGTTCAACACCAACCCCAACCTAGGCGATCACCGCGACAGCGACGCGGGGTTTTACGATCTTCTGCTGCATTCGCAGGACCGGGCCTTCGACATTCCCGCGCTGCTGTCGGAGCTGGATGCGGGATGCTGGGAACTGGCCGGGTTCACCATGCCCGTACTATATGACCTTGCAGAGCTGGCGCCGCGCCCCGAAGGTATGGATGATGAAAAGGCGATGGCCGTGGCCGAAATGCTGCGTGGCACCATCAAGACCCATGTCGGCTACGCCGTCGCCGCCGGGTCGGGGCAGACGCCGGCGAGCAGCCGAAACCGCAGCCTGGTGCCGCATCTGACGGGAATCGAGGCGCGACCGCTGGCGCAGGCCGTGGCGCAGGGCAAGGCCCCGCAGGTCACGTTCAACGGAATGTCCGGCCGTTTGCAATTGCCGGTGGCCGCCGCGCCCCTCATTGCGCGGGTGGACGGACGGCATAGCCTGTCCGAGATCTTCGCCGCGAGCGGGACGGATCCGATCGGCACCGGCGCAGTCTGGAGTCGTGTCGAGTCGGTGCTGACGGGCTGGGGCCTGCTGCGCTACTCCGGCCTGTTGCGCTGAGCGCATGTGCGGCCGTTTCGCCATCACCCTGCCGGATGACGCGATGGCGCGGCTCTTCGCGGCGGCGCCGGCCAACGACCTGCCGGAAGTGCCGAATTACAACGTCTGCCCCACCAACCGGGTGCATTCCGTCATCGCGCAGGAGGACGCCCGAAGGCTGGTGGCGATGCGGTGGGGGTTCGTGCCGCACTGGGCCAAGACGCTCGACGATGGACCGCTGCTGATCAATGCAAGGGCCGAAACGGTGGCCGAGAAACCGGCCTTCCGCACCGCCGCACGAGAGCGGCGCTGCCTGATCCCCGCCAGCGGGTTCTATGAATGGACCAAGGACGCCGATGGCCGGCGCCTGCCGTGGTACATTACCGCGCGGGACGGTGCACCGCTGGCCTTTGCGGGTATCTGGCAGCTGTGGGAGGGGGACGATGGCCGGCCGGTGACGACTTGCGCCATCATCACGACCGATGCCAACCCGGACCTCGCGCATATTCATCACCGGATGCCGGTGGTGGTGGCGCCCGAGGACCGGGCGCTGTGGCTGGGCGAGGCGGGCAAGGGGGCTGCGCGGCTCATGCACCCGGCACCGGAGGGCGTTCTGCAGGCGTGGCGCGTCGACCCGGCGGTCAATTCCAACCGGGCATCCGGCCAGGCATTGACCCGGCCGATCTGATGTACTTGCGCTTCAGGCCCCCTCGAAGGCACAGAGCGTGTGAACGTTCAGGCCCATTCCCTCGATCCGGGCGCGCCCGCCAAGCTCGGGCAGGTCGACGATGAACGCGCACCCCACGATTTCACCGCCAAGGCGTTCGATCAGCCGTATGCCGGCCTCGGCGGTGCCGCCCGTGGCCAGGAGGTCGTCGACAAGCAGGATGGGTTCACCGGGTGCGATGGCGTCATCGTGGATCTCGACAACCGCATCTGCGTATTCGAGCTGATATTCCTCGAAAATCACCGCGCCCGGCAGCTTGCCTTTCTTGCGCACCGGCACGAAGCCGAGGCTGAGCTGATGGGCGATGGCGCCGCCTATGATGAAACCGCGCGCCTCGAGACCGACGACCTTGTCGATCCTCTGCCCGGCAAACGGATGAAGCAACTGGTCGATGGCCATGCGAAAGCCGCGCGGATCGGCGAAGAGCGTGGTCACATCACGGAACATGATCCCTTCGTGGGGAAAATCCGCGATCGTGCGAATGTAGTCCCGGACGGTCCTTGGGTCTGGCATCGGCTGAGTTCCGTTGGTTGTAGCGTTTCCCTTGGTTTGTCCGATGGCGGGCGATGGTGCAAGTGGCCGGCGGCCGCAGGCGCCCGTCATGTGGCCGCAGGCGCGAACCGATAGGTCGCAATGGCATCCACGAGGACTTCCAGTGCCAGCATCACCAGAATGAAGGCGGCCATGCAGAGGAGGATGTTGAGCACCGTTTGCACGATACGTTTCCAGCGTGTGTCGGTCCGGGCAAAAACCGGCACCTCGGGCCGCAACAGGAATCGCGACGCGATGTAGGCCAGCAACAGACCGCCAAGCGCCCAATGGATCACGCTGAACCAGATGCCGCCGGTCTGGGTGGACAGGAAGCGGGCGAAGCCCACGACCACCGTCCAGCGCACGACATTGAATGCCTCGTCGGCAAGTGCCTCGAAGCGCTGGCCCAGGGCGGTCCGCGCGTTCTCGTCGGAAAGTCGTGTGATCCAGTCCGTCATGACTCGCATCTAGACACGGCAGGGGCCGACACTCGAGCCGCCTCGCGACGATGTGTGTGTGCGTGATCGCGCAAGGCGGGCCGGATGCTAGAGGACCCGGCCTGCCACCGCAGCCAGCTGCGACACCAGCTCCGGATCGCGCGCCGAGGGGGCGGTGAGGACGGCGTTGTCGAGCGCCCGGTCGCAAGCATGTGGGCAGGCCGTCCGGTCGCGTGTCAGCAGCCCGGGCAGCCCGTCCACCAGGGAGCGGGCCTTTTCGGTATTGGCCCCGAGGGTCGCAATGACCTGCGCAACATCCACGGCGCCATGATCCGGGTGCCAGCTGTCGTAATCCGTGACCATTGCCACCGTGGCGTAGCAAAGCTCGGCCTCGCGGGCCAGCTTTGCCTCGGGCATCGCGGTCATGCCGATCACGTCGGCCCCCCAATGCCCGCGGTACATGCGCGATTCCGCGAGGGTGGAAAACTGCGGCCCCTCCATGGTCAGGTATGTGCCCGACCCGTGCACATGCGCGCCGGCCTCCCGCGCCGCCGTCGCGCAGATTCCTCCAAGGCGCCCGCAGGTGGGGTTTGCGAGGCCCACATGAGCCACGCACCCGTGGCCGAAATAGGAGTTCGTCCGCGCGAAAGTACGGTCGATGATCTGGTCGACGACGACGAAATCGCCCGGCGCCATCTCCGCGCGGAAGGAGCCGCAGGCCGATACGCTGATCACGTCGGTCACGCCAATGCGCTTGAAGGCGTCGATATTGGCGCGGTAGGGGATCGAAGACGGGGAATGGACATGCCCGCGCCCGTGGCGGGGCAGGAAGGCCATCGGCGTGCCGTGAAGGCGGCCGGTGAGGATCTCGTCGGACGGGGCACCCCACGGTGTTTCGACGGGGCTCCAGCGAGCCCCGTCGAGCCCGTCGATGTTGTAGAGTCCCGATCCGCCGATCACCCCGATCATGGTTTGTCCCATGGTTCCGTCACCCCGTGCCGCCACCTGGCTGTTGGCTGGAATAGGACAGAACGGCGGAAAAGGAAATCCTGCTCCGCACGGGCGGGGGAAAAGGGGGCCGTCGGCCCCCTCTGGCCCTGCGGGCCATTCACCCCCGAAGGTATTTCCGGCCAGATGAAGACCCGGTCGGGATCACCGGGATCCTCGTCATCCCAGCATGCCGACGACCTCCTCTGTCGTCCAGACGGCATTGGCCATGTAGCGGAAATTGGTCAGTGCGGCGAGGTACCCGTCCCCCTCGGGAAGCATCGCGGCCGCGGTTCCGTCCTTGACGACGGCAACCTCGAACCCCTGCTCCAGAAGTTCGCGCATGTGGCTTTCCGTGCACAGGTTGGCCGACATTCCCGCCAGGATGACCTGATCGACGCCGGACTTGCGCAGCTGGAGCGCGAGGTCATTGTGTTCGGGTCCGTAGAGCTTGTGCGGGGACGTGACGATCGTCTCTCCATCGTTGATGTAAGGTTTGTACTGTTCGAGGAAATCGGCGCCCGACCCTTCGAACCCTTCCAGGCTGAGCGGACCCTCGCGGTCGAACATGCCGATCTTGTGCATCAGCTTTTCAAGCGCGCCCTCGAAGCGCCAGCCCTTGTCGGTGGGGTAGTAGTAGTGCGGCGAGACCGCCACGGTGATCCCGGCCGCCTTGGCGGCCTTGAAGAGACTCTCGATATTGGCGACGGTATCGTGGTGCTGCACGCTGGCGCCAACGACACCCCAGGAGACGCCGTCGGGGCTGAGGAAATCGTTCTGGGGGTCGGTGACGACAAGGGCCGCGCGGGACGGGTCGAGCTTCATGTCGCTTGGCGGCAGGGCCGGTTCCGCGGGTGGCGCATAGGGATCGTTGTCCTGTGCACGGGCAGTGCCTGCGGAAAGCCCCGCCGCGGCAACCCCGAGGGCAGCCGTGCCTGTCATGGCCTGCCGCCGGGTGAGTTTCGGGTCTTGATCATGGTTATCACACATTCTTTCGCTCCTTTGCCGGATATCGACTTTGAGCAGGTTGCCATGCGTATTGTGCCTTTGCGTCCCGAATTTGTGGCAAACAAAAACGTGAACGTGCCCTTCAGGCCTGATTGTGACAGGATGCATCATGGCCGCCGACGCTGATCACGACCGCATACTGAGCGAACTGGATATTCACGCCGATCCATTCGCGGTCTGTGCCCTTGAGGGGGCGTGCAGTCTCGGGCTTGGCCGCAGTCCCGGGTCGACACTTCATTACGTACTGGGTGGCCGCGGGCGCATCACCTTTCAGACACTGGCGCCCTTGACGCTCTTGCCCGGGCGGCTGGTTCTGGTGCCGGCAAGCCTCGGGCACAGTCTCATGAACGACGGCGGCGGGCAGATCGGACTGCCGGCCTGCGAGCCCGCCGGGCTGGACCTGGAGCGGCATATCGCGACGGGCACGGGTGACGGCAACATGCTGGTGCTGTGCAGTCACGTGACGCTGGGGATGCGCGATACGCATGGCCTTGTCGACCTGTTGCGCACCCCTCTGTGGATGGATGTGGCGCAATCGGCCACGGCCGCCGGCGCGATGCGCGCGTTGATGGCCGAGATGACCTGCCCGCGCGCGGGCCGTGGTGCGATGATCCGGATATTGCTGTTGCAATGCATGATCGAACTCTTGCGCGACCGCCTGGAGGCGGGCGATCCGGCGGTTCTGTGGCTGCGCGCGCTGGCTGACCCGGGGCTGTGGCAGGCGCTGCGCAGGATGCTGGATGATCCCGGGGCGCCGCATTCACTGGAAAGACTGAGCGAGGTCGCCGGGATGAGCCGGACGCGGTTTGCCGCAAGGTTCCAAGCCGCCTACGGGCATGCGCCCATGGTGTTTCTGCGTCGGCTCAGGCTGGCCCGGGCGGCGCGATTGCTGGCCGAGACGCGCCAGCCTGTCAAGCGCATTGCCGAAAAGGTGGGATTCCGCAGCCGCAGCGCCTTCACCCGCGCCTTTGCCCTGGAATGGGGACAGTCCCCCCGGACGTTTCGCAAGGACGCGTGACCGGACGTGAACGCGGCGCGGTCTCAGTCGTCGGGGCGCGGCAGCGAGAAAACCTCGCGCACGGTTGCATAATCGCGATACCCCAGCCGTGACAGCGGATTGAACCGGGTCACGTCGAACATCCCTTCGACAAGGCAGTCCTCGCGAATGTGCACGCCGGTGACCTCCCCGAAGACAGCAAAGTTGTCCGCGCCCTCAAGCTCCAGTATACGCGTGACGCGGCATTCCATCGATGCCGGCGCCCCCTTTACCCGGGCACAGGCAATGGTGGCGCATTCGGCGTGTTCCAGGCCGGCATGATCGAACTCGTCGACCTCGCGCGGCAGGGTGGCGGAGGTCGCGTTCATGACATGGCGCATCTCGTGAGCCACGACATTGGTGCAGAAGACCCCGGTTTCACGGATGTTTCGCACGCTGTCCTTGTTTCCGTTCGACGCGAACATGACCTGAGGCGGCACATAGGCCACGGCGTTGAAGAAAGAATAGGGCGCGATGTTGTTGACGCCGTCGCTGCCACGCGAGGAGATCCAGCCGATGGGACGGGGCGCGACGATGGCGTTGAACGGGTTGTGCGGCAGGCCGTGGCCATCCTCGGGTCGGTAGAACATCTTGCCTCGCTAAGTGGTTTGTGCCGGACATAACGCCGTGCTAGGCGCAACGCCACCTGAATTCTCGAGGCGTTCCGCTTGTTTGACCTGAAACCCGAAGCCGCTGCCGACTGGTGGGAAGTGGAGGCGCTTTATGATCTTGCCTTCGCGCCGGGGCGCGAGGCGCTTTCTTCCTACCGGCTCCGTGACGGCGTGCCGCCGGTGCCCGGGTTGAGCCTTGTCGCACGCGACGCGGCGGGTATCCTGGCCGGCGCGGTCCGCTACTGGCCGGTGCGGGCCGGGGGGCACGAAGCGCTGTTGCTTGGGCCGGTGGCGGTGCATCCCACCCGCCAGGGCGAGGGACTGGGCGGTTGGTTGATCCGCGAAAGTCTCGACCGGGCTGTCGGCATGGGTTGGGAGCGGGTGCTTCTGGTTGGCGATGCGCCCTATTACGGGCGGTTCGGATTCCGGCGCCTCGAAGGGGTGGAAATGCCTCCTCCCACCAATCCTGCACGGGTTCTGGGTGCCGATCTGGTGCCTGGCGCGTGGTGCGATGTTAAGGGTCGTGTGGAGCCCGGCGCTTGACAACGGTGGGCGGCGTAGTGATCCCTAACAGGGATGCAGCCGGGTGGATCGGGCATGGAAATCATCGAAAAGCAACTGGATGACGCTGATCTGGCGAAGCGGCTCGATGCACTCGCGCTGCGCCATGCGCGGGCCTCGAACGCCGGGATGCGGCTTCTGAACCTGATCGGCGGGCAGACCGAGACGTTGCTTGACCGGTTGCCGCCACCTGCGCGTGCCCGCTTGGGCGAAGCGACGGAGACTGCACTCGCAAACGCGATGGAAGTGGCCCACCGATCCCGCGGCCTGGTGGGCGACAGCCCCGGCTGGATGAGTCGTGCGGCAACCACGGCAATGGGGGCCGCGGGCGGTTTCGGCGGGCTTCCCACGGCTTTGGCAGAACTGCCGATGACCACCACGGTGCTTCTGCGGGCGATTCAGGACGTTGCGGTGGAATACGGATTCGAGCCTCATGAACAAGGAGTCAGGTTCGACTGCGTGCAGGTCTTCGCCGCCGCCGGACCGCTGGAGAACGATGACGGGGCGGATCTGGCGTTCCTGAGCACGAGGATTGCGGTCACAGGTGCAACCGTGCAGGCACTGATTGCACGGGTCGCTCCGCGCCTGGCGACGGTGCTGGGCCAGAAGCTGGCGGCGCAGACGATACCGGTTCTGGGTGCAGCAGCGGGCGCTGCAACGAATTATGCCTATACCAGCTACTATCAACAGATGGCCCACGTGCATTTCGGGCTGCGTCGCCTCGCCATCGACGCGGACCGGGACCATGCGGATCTGGTGATGGAGTTCCGGCGCCTGAGCGCGCTGCGGGCGCCGCGCCGGGGCTGAGCACGTGTTTGACATTCCGAAGATTTTGAAACGCGTTTCTACCTGACACTCGGCACCCCGGACGCGGCGGTCCGGAAGGCAACACGCGGCCCTCTGTCAGGCGGTCTTTCTGTCCTGCCGTCCCGGGGTGAGCGACCTGCGGATGATGCCGGCCAGTTCACGCCGACAGCGGAATTGCAGCGTCTCGGGATCATAGTCCACGATGGCGCTCAGAATGATACCGTTGGTGGCGTCCGATCCAGGGCCGCCGGGCCACAGGATGTGGCGGCGGCGCTGACAGATCAGGATCATCTGTGTCTGCCAGCCCACATCCACCCAACCGCACTTGCGGCTGAGCGCGGGGCCGGTGGCGCCGGGATTGTCCAGAAGCGCACGTAGCGCCCGCTGTTCGAGATCGTTGGGCGGCACTTCGCTGAAAGCGGCGCGCACCCGTTCCTCACGGGTCAGACCAATGACACCGCAGGCCGCCTGAGGGTCATCCCGAGACGGCTTGGGGGGCGCGACATCGGCAGAACGACCGATACGGAACGGAAGCCGAAAGAGCAGAGCAAGAGGGTTGGCGCGCGGGGAGTCTGCGAACATGATGTCACCCCGCCTGCCGGACTTCAATGCGACCCGGCCCGGACGCCCGCCGGCCCGGGGTGCGGCGAATGCCGACAGATTGTGGACGAAAAGCGATGCAACCCATGATGCCGATCCAGTCATTACGTTACGTAAAGTTACGGAATTGAAAAGTTATCCACAAGTAAATATTTTCAAGCCCGCCCTGTTTCCACTTGATAAACAATGATTTGAGGAGGGTTCAGCTGTCTTCTCCACAACAACTTGTGGGACTTTCCGGGTCGGCCACCCTGTCTTGGGTCGTCATCAACGAAAGTTGCTCAAAGCTTGCCGCGCAGGTAATCCATAACCGAAGGACGTACAGATTGATCGCCGCGTTCACGCGCCGTATTGATCACCTCAAGGAGTTCGCCAAGGTCGGTGCGGCGCAGAATCGATTTGACCGGCCCGATCGAGGCCGGGCGCATCGAGAGGGTGCGCAAGCCGATCGCGGCGAGGCAGGCGGCCTCGACCGGGCGGCCGGCATCCTCGCCGCAGAAGGACAGAGGTGTGCCTGTGTTTTCGCACCGCGTCACGATACTCTGAAGGAAGGTCAGGAAGCTGACATTGAGCGTGTCGTAGCGACGGCGCACCAACTCGTTCTCGCGGTCGGCGGCGAAGAAGAACTGCTTGAGGTCGTTGCCGCCGATCGAGAGGAAATCGACCTCGCGATAGAAGCTGTCTGGCGAGAAGGCCAGCGAAGGGGTCTCCAGCATCGCCCCCACTTCCAGTGTCCGGGGGAGGGGATGGCCGAGGATTCGCTCGCGTTCCATCGCCTTGTCCATCTCCGCCCGCGCGGCGGTGAATTCCTCGCGTTGCGCGACGAACGGGAACATCACCGAGAGGGGCCGGCCCGCTGCGGCACGAATGAGCGCCTGAAGCTGCATGCGCATCACGCCGGGCTTGTCCAGCCCGACGCGCACTGCGCGCCACCCAAGCGCCGGGTTGGGTTCCGACACCGCCTTCATGTAGGGCAGAACCTTGTCCGAGCCGATATCGAGGGTTCGGAAGACCACACGCTTGTCGCCGGCCGCGTCCATGACCCGTGCGTAAAGCCCGCTCAGTTCGGCACGTTTGGGCATATGGCTGCGCACGAGGAACTGCAACTCGGTCCGGAAAAGGCCCACTGCCTCGGCGCCCGAACCCTGAAGGCTGGGGAGATCGGCCATCAGCCCGGCGTTCATGTGCATGCAGACATGCACCCCGTCGCGGGTTTCGGCCGGCTTGTCCCGGATCGACGCATAACGCTCCTGTGCCTTGGCCTGCATCGCCATCTTGTCGCGGAAGGCGGCGACGACCGTGTCGTCGGGGCGCAGATGCACCATTCCCTGATCACCATCCACCATGATGTGATCGCCGTTCAGCGCCTCGGTGGTGATGCGGTCGGCATGGATCACCAACGGTATGGCAAGTGCCCGCGCCACGATCGCGGCATGGCTGCCAACGGCGCCTTCCTCGAGAACGATGCCCTTGAGGCTGCGCCCGTAATCCAGCAATTCGCCGGGGCCGATATTGCGCGCAACGAGGATCGGATCGGACGGCATCTCGGCGCCCGTCTCGTTGCCCTGGCCGGTGAGGATGCGCAGCAGCCGGTTGGACAGATCGTCCAGATCGTGCAGGCGGCCGCGCAGGTAGGCATCCGTCACCTGCTCCATCCGGGCCCGCGCGGTGGACTGCTCCTTTTCCACCGCCGCCTCGGCGCTCAGGCCGCGGCTGATATCCTCTTCCATGCGCCGCAACCAGCCCTTGGAATTAGCGAACATGCGGTAGGCTTCGAGCACCTCGAGCTGTTCGGTATCGCCGGTGGCGGCGTTTGACAGCATCCTGTCCACGCCGACACGCAGCTGCTCCACCGCGTCGCGCAGACGGTTGAGTTCGGTATGGGGATCCTCGGCGATCGGATTGGTGACCACGACCCGCGGCTCGTGCAGCCAGACATGGCCCTGCGCGGCGCCCTCCTGCGCCGAGGTGGCACGGATCGCGACCTGTTGCTGGTGCCGCGCCGACATCGCAGCGCCTTCGCCCACGAAGGCGCCAAGTTCGGTCATCTCGGCCAGCACCATGGCGACGACCTCCACGGCATAGACCTCGTCCTCGGAAAAAAGGCGCGCGTCCCGCGATTGCACCACCAGGACACCAAGCTTTTCGCCCAACCGCCGGACCGGCACGCCCAGGAAGGAGGAATAGGCCTCTTCCCCGGTTTCGGGCATGAAGCGGAACCCGCGCTCGGCCGGCGCGTTGTCGGAGTTGATCACCTTGCCGCTGCGTGCCACACGTCCGACAAGGCCCTCGCCGAGGCGCATCCGCGTCTCATGCACCGCCGCGGGGTTGAGACCTTCGGTGGCGCACAGTTCCAGCGTGTCCTCGTCGCGGAACAGGTAGATCGAGCATACCTCGCAGCGCATCTCCTCTGCGATGAGCCGTGTGATCTGGTCAAGGCGCGCCTGCCCCGCGGCGTCCTCGGCCATGACACCGCGAAGTCGGCCCAGCATCTGCCGGCTGTCGGTCTGGAAGTCCTCGGTCATTCTGCGCGCCCTTCCGGGCCTGTGGTCCTGATCGGCGGCGTGCCGCGTCTCCTGGCGGAAAAGAGCGGGCTCAGGCCGTCCTTTCCAGTTCGAAGGCATCATGCAGGGCCTGAACCGCGAGTTCCATGTATTTCCGGTCGATCAGGACGGAAATCTTGATCTCGGAGGTTGCGATGACCTTGATGTTCACCCCTTCGTCCGACAGCGTCCTGAACATCTGTGCCGCCACACCCGATTGGCTGCGCATCCCGATGCCCACCGCCGAGACCTTTGCCACGTCTGTGTCGGCCACGAGATCGTGATAATTGATGTCGCCGCGCACCCTAGCCGCGTCCAGCGCCTTCTCGGCCCGCAGCACCTGGTCGGTGGGGCACGAAAAGGTCATGTCGGTGCGCCCTTCCTCCGAGATGTTCTGCACGATCATGTCCACGTTCACGCCCGCCTCCGACAGGGGGCCGAAGATTGCGGCGGCGATGCCGGGGCGGTCGGCCACGGAGATGAGGGTCATCTTCGCCTCGTCGCGCGAATAGGCGATCCCGTTGACGACATTGGATTCCATGATTTCCTCCTCGGCGCAGACAAGCGTGCCCGCCTCGTCCGACTGTTCCTCGAAACTGCTCAGCACTCGCAATTTCACATTGTACCGCATCGCCAGCTCGACCGACCGCGTCTGCAGGACCTTGGCGCCGAGACTTGCAAGTTCCAGCATCTCCTCGAAAGCGATCCTGTCAAGTTTGCGGGCCTTGGCGGCGATACGCGGATCGGTTGTGTAAACCCCGTCGACATCGGTATAGATATCGCAGCGTTCGGCACCGAATGCCGCGGCGAAGGCCACCGCGGTGGTGTCCGATCCGCCGCGGCCGAGGGTGGTTACACGGCCCTCCGGGCTGATCCCCTGGAATCCGGCAACGACCGCAACGCGCATCCCC
Source organism: Roseovarius sp. TE539 (assembly GCF_003298505.1). Classification (GTDB taxonomy): domain Bacteria; phylum Pseudomonadota; class Alphaproteobacteria; order Rhodobacterales; family Rhodobacteraceae; genus Roseovarius. Next base: position 7,983 of record NZ_QNGB01000009.1, on the reverse strand, counting down.
TCGTCGAATTTCGCGATGATGTTGCTGGTGGGAATCTCCTCGATCCGGGCGGCGGAATGCGCGCTGGTGGTGCGCACCGGCACCTGCCAGCCCTGCCAGGATCGCGCCGGCACATCCATCTCCTGCAGCGTGAGTGCCATCAGTCCCGCCGTAACCACCTCGCCCGAACTCACCACCGCGTCGTATTCGCGCGCATCGAACAATGGCGACGTCTCGTTCACCCAGCCGACAAGTTCGTTGGTCTTGCCCGACATGGCCGACACGATGACGATCACGTCATACCCCTTGGCGACCTCGACGCCGACTCGCTTGGCGGCGCGGCGGATCCGGTCGAGCGAGGCGACGGAAGTGCCGCCGAATTTCATCACGAGAACGGGCATGCGTTTGTCCTGGCCTTCTGATCGCGCGCGGTTTACGCGCCACCGGACCCGAGGGCAAGAGCCCGCACGCCCTGCCGATTCGTCCGGCGCTTCTTTTGGCCGGAAATATCCCGGGGGGAGTCGCACCCCCGGTGCGACGGGGGGCAGCGCCCCCTTGGCCCGCGTGGCCCCAGGCGCATTGCCCGGCACGTGCGGGAGGTTTGCCCCTGACGGATCACGGCCCGTCCTGTCCGCCCAAGCCGCTCGCGTCACGCCTGCAGAGGATCCTCGGCGGGGTGCAGGACAACGAGTTCGGCCGGGCACGACGATCCGGCGGCTGCCGGCAGATTACCCCAATCGCCACCGGCATGCCCGGCAAAACAGGATTTTCAGGGGCGAATCGCGGCTTCGGACGGATCAGTTGGATTTGCGCTTGGGCATGAAGGGAAGGGGAGCCACCGGCACCCCGTCCTCGACCAGCTTGCGGGCCTCGTCGGCGCGGGCCTCGCCATAGATCGGGCGGGGCGCCGCGCTGCCGTCATGTATCGCGCGGGCACGGGTCGCGAAATCGGCGCCGACGTAATCCGCCGTTGCCTCGATTTTCTGGCGCAGCGCGGCGATGCGGCGTTCGGCGTCAGTCCGGGCGAGCGGGGTTTCGGCGGGCGCCGTTGGCGCTTCCGTTTCTGTCGCGGCGGGCGCGACGTTGCGGCCGGCGTGTACACGAGGGGTCATGAGGGCCTTTTCGACCCCCGTCTTGCCGCAGACGGCACAGGATATCATCCCGGATCTGCGGAGCTTGTCAAAGGCTGCGGTGGATTGGAACCAGCTTTCGAATTCGTGCCCGTCGGCGCATTTGAGGGTGAACTTGATCATCGAGATGTTCCGGTGGGGATTTAACGACAGGTAGGCAGGACGCCGGCGAATTCAAGCCGCGCGGTGGTCACCGACGCAGCAGCGACGGGTCGAACCGGCGAAGGATGTGGGCCAGTTCGGGTTCGTCTATCCGGGCGGCGGCCTTCTTGCGGGTCATCCATTTGCGCTTGCGTTGTCCGGACTCGGGAAATTTCGCCGCCAGCGATTTGACCCGCAGGGGATAGACCATGGCGAGGCACGGAATGCCTTGTTCGGGGCCGAGCATCTTCTGGTAGGCATAAACCCCGATGCAACGCTCGTGAACCTTGCCGCGCACTCCGGCTTCTTCCCACGCCTCGATGGCGGCGCTCTCGGCGGGGCTGCGGCCATCCATCGGCCATCCCTTGGGGATGATCCAGCGTCCCGAACCGCGGCTTGTGATCAGCATGACCTGCGGCTTGTCGCGCACGATGCGATAGCAAAGCGCGGCGAACTGAGTCCGCACGTCGGTCTTTTGCCCCTTGCCGAGGTTCAGAGGCAATTGTCTGGTTCCCTGAAGGGTCATTCCTGCCCGTCCCGTCATGCGGCCTGCTCTGCCACGTGCTCAGGCCATTATAGGCAGAATTGGCGATTCAGTGCCAGTGGTTTCGGGTGAAATGCTTCGACCGGTGGTGTTCGGCGCATGCTTTTCGGGCAGATGTGGTGGCCCCGGGGCGAGATGTCACGCTCCTTGCCGTGAATTCGGCCCGGCCGGGTGCCGCGGCGGCCGTCGACGATGCCGGCACCCGGCCTGCGCGGGGATGACGGCGCCGGTGCGCGGTGAATTGACAAGACAAAGTATTTTTGTCAGAAATTGTCGTCAGACACGCCCAGCCACCCGACTCGGTTCAGCCCGGCATTTCAATATCAGGTGAAAGGAGTGCCGCGATGGTCCTCAAGGATATCACAGGGTGCCGTCAAGCCTGCCCTGCTGCCGTGCCCGCACCGGCGCCAGAGCCCGTGTCGGGTCAGGCCGGGGTGGTGGAGATACTCAACGAGGCCTTTCAGGGCAGAATGGGGGGCGACTGCTGGCTGGAAGCGCTGATCGACCGGCTGGAGGCGCGGCCATGATCCATGCGCGCAAGACAGGAAAGTCAGGGGAAGGCACCTTGCACGACGGCCGGGCGGACGCGCCGGGGATGCAATGCGACTGCACGGACGGGATTGCCGGGCAGGCGCTTGACGCAAGGGTGCTGACAGGAGGCGGACAGACGGCGACGATCGTTCTTGACGGAACCCGCTACGTGCTGCGGATCACGCGCGCCGGCAAGCTTATCCTGACCAAATGAAGCACGAAACTGACATGCGCGGTGGCTTCCCCGTGGCCACGTATGACGATCTTTCGGGACCGGAACAGGCCTTGGTCGCGGTGCTGCGACGCTGGCCGGATGAGGCTCGAGAAGCAGGGAACGGTATCGGCCCGGTGCTCCGGGCATGGATGGCGCCGGCGGCGGCGATGCGCTGCCGTCAGGCCCTGGAGGCCGTTCTTGGCATCCTCGCACGGCATGGCCGGCGCAAGCTGGTCCGGCACCGGCCGAACTGTTCCTGCGTCGGTGCGGACGAGGCGGTTTTCGCGCATCTTGTCATGACGGCCGCGACGGGCGAACGGGAGGATGCGATGCTGATCGGGTCCCTGATGGTCGACGGGCCGCTTCTTCTGCCCCTTGTCGATGCCGCGCGGACGGCCGGGCTTGTGCTCTGCCGCGCCGACCTGGCAGGGCGGCGGGACCGGTCCGGGCATGCCGGTGCGACAGTGCACTGAACCGGTGGCTGTGTCATCTTTGCGCAGTGGCCAATTCTGACAAAAAGGGTCTGGTAAAGTGGATCGAATCGTGGTCATGATCCGGACGTGAAAGTTCCGGGGCGATGGCCCGGGGAGGCGACGAAATGATAATCTGCCATTGCATGTCGATCACCGACCGTGACATCCGCGCCGCCGTGGACTGGATGCGCGCGGCCGATGCCGACACCCTGATCACGCCGGGCAAGATCTATCGCGCCCTCGGCAAGAAGGCCGATTGTGGCGGATGTCTGCCGCTCTTCATTGACACGATGCGCAATTGTGACACTTTCGTGATACCGATGGACACGGGCGGCGAGGGCCGCCGAGGGACACAGGAAGAAGACGATGAAGGGCGACACGAAAGTCATCGAATATCTGAATAAGGCGCTCAGGAGCGAACTGACCGCCGTCAGCCAGTACTGGCTGCACTACCGTCTGCAGGACGACTGGGGCTATGGCCGGATCGCGGCGAAGTCCCGCGAGGAAAGCATCGAGGAGATGCATCACGCCGACAAGCTGATCGAGCGGATCATCTTCCTTGGCGGGCATCCCAACCTTCAGAAACTCGACACGTTGCGGATCGGAGAGACCCTGCGCGAGACGCTGGATGCCGATCTTGCCGCCGAGCACGAGGCGCGCACGCTTTATATCGAGGCGCGGGATCATTGCGAAAGCGTCAAGGATTACGTTTCGAAGGCGCTTTTCGAGGAGCTGATCGCGGACGAGGAGGGCCATATCGACTTCCTCGAGACGCAGATGGACCTGTACGAAAACCTTGGCGCGGAGCACTACGGGTTGCTCAACGCCAGCCCCGCCGACGCGGAAGGTTAGGAACCGGGTGAGGGGCGCGGCCCCTCTTGCCCCGGCAGTGCCGGGGCAATTCACCCCGGAGTATTTCCGGAAAGATGAAGGACGTCGGCGCGCCGAGACGCGTCATTCGGCGAAATGGCAGGCGGCCCGGGTGCCGCCGGGAAGTTCGCGCAGCTCGGGGCGTTCGGAGCGGCAGCGCGACTGGGCCATGTGACAGCGCGGCGCGAAGGGGCAGCCGGGTGGCATGTTGACAGGATCGGGCAGTTCGCCCGGTTCGCGCGGATTGTCGAAGGACCCGCCCTCGAGCTTGGGAATCGCGTCCAGCAGAAGCTGCGTGTAGGGATGGCGGGGGGCCGCGAAAATTTCTTCGGCGGTGGCCAGTTCCATGATCCGGCCCAGATACATCACCGCGACCCGGGTGCCGAAATGTTCCACCACTGACAGGTCGTGAGTAATGAAGAGATAGGTGAGCCCGCGATCGGCCTGCAGGTCCGTCATCAGGTTGAGGATCTGCGCCTGTATCGAGACATCGAGCGCAGAAATGGGTTCGTCCGCGACAATGAAGGCCGGGTTGGTGACAAGCGCCCGGGCGATGGCGATGCGCTGACGCTGACCACCGGAAAATTCGTGCGGCAGTTTGCGCTGCCAGCTCTGGTCGCAGCCGGTGGCGTCGAGCACCGCCTCGACCTGCGCCCGGACGTCGGCGGCGGATTTTTCGGGCATGAGGTGGCGGATCGGCTCGGCCAGCGTCTCGAAGACGTTGCGGCGCGGGTTGAGCGATGCATAGGGGTTCTGGAACACCATCTGCATGTCACGGCGCACGGGTTTGCGCGCCGCATCGTCCATGGTGTCGATGCGCTGCCCGTTGAAATGGATCTCGCCCGCGGACGGGTCCAGCAGGCCCATGATGGCGCGGCCAAGCGTTGTCTTGCCGCAGCCCGACTCGCCCACCACGCAGAAGCTCTCGCCCGGCTGGATGGCGACATCAACGGTGTTGAGCGCGTGCAGAACGGGTTTTTCGCGGGACAGGAAATGCGTGGGAAGCGGGAAACGCATCTCGAGTCCGCGGGTCTCGACGATGGGGTCGGTCATGAGGCGGCCTCGGTCTGGTCGAGGGGGTGGAAGCAGGCATGGCCATGCTCCAGCGGCGGGATCCGCGACCTGCATTCGGCGGTGGCGCGGTCACAGCGGGGGTGGTAGGCGCAGCCTGTCGGCAGGGCCGTGATCGGCGGCATCGAGCCGGGAATCTGGTAGAGCCGCGCGCCACGCCCGGCGAATTGCGGCAGAGCCTTCAGAAGACCGGCGGTGTAGGGGTGGCGGGGTGCCCGGATGATGCCCCGGGTGGAACCGGTTTCAACGCAGAGCCCGGCATACATGATCATGATCCTCTCGGTCACCTCGGCCACGACGCCGAGATCGTGAGTGATCAGGATCAACGCCACGTCGTTGTCACGGCAGAGCTTGAGGATCAGCGCCATGATCTCGGCCTGGATCGTCACGTCGAGGGCCGTGGTGGGTTCGTCGGCGATGATGACCTCGGGGTCGGTGAGAAGGGCGATGGCGATGACCACACGCTGACGCAGCCCGCCTGAAAGCTCGTGCGGGTAGGCGTCAAGCCGGCTTTCGGCCGAGGGGATCGCCACCTGCTTGAGTTTCTCGACGCAGAGGCGGTGCGCCTGGGCGTCGGTGATGCGCCTGTGGGCCTTGAGGGTCTCGACCATCTGTGTGCCGATGGTGAGCACCGGGTTGAGGGTGACCATCGGATCCTGGAAAATCATCGAGATGCGGTTGCCGCGGATGCCGCGGATGTCGCGTTCGCTGAGGTCCAGCAGATTCTCGCCGTGGAATTCGATCCGCCCCTGCGAGACGCGGCCGGGTTCGGCGATGAGGTTGAGGATCGCGAAAGCCAGCATCGACTTGCCGGCGCCGCTTTCACCCACCACGCCAAGCCGTTCGCCCTTCTCGAGCGTGAGGTTGACGCCGCGCAGCGCCTCGACCTCGGACTTGCCACGCGGGAAAGCCACGTGCAGGTCGCTTACATCGAGCATCGCCATCAGTCTTCCCCTCGCCGCAGTTTCGGGTTCAGCACGTCGCGCAGCCAGTCTCCCATGAGGTTGAGCGCCAGGATCAGCACCACCAGGACGATCGCCGGGTAGAGGGTGATCCACCACGATCCCGAGAATATGAACTCGAACCCCGAGCGGATCAGCGAGCCCAGAGAGGGGCGGTCCACCGGCATTCCGAGGCCGAGGAAGCTGAGCGATGCCTCGATCATGATCGCCTCGGCGACCTGTATGGTGGAGATCACCAGGACCGGTGTCAGCGTGTTGGGCAGGATATGGCCCCACATGATCTTGCGCGCCGGAAGGCCGATGACGCGGGCGGCATCGACATATTCCTTCTTCTTCTCGCCGAGGACGGAGGAGCGTACCGTGCGGGCGAATTTCGGCCATTCCGCGATGCCGATCACGAGGATCAGCATTATGATCGCGTAATCGGCATAGACATTGGCATCGAAGGCCGCCTGAAAGAGCGCCAGCGCGATGATCGCCATCATCAGGGTCGAGAGCGAAAGCTGGATGTCGGCAAGCCGCATCAGGAAACTGTCGATCCAGCCGCCCTTGTAACCCGCCACCAGGCCCAGGGTGATCCCCAGAACCCCCTGGACGACCACCGCACCGAGGCCGATCAGAAGCGATATGCCGGTGCCGTACATGATGGTGCTGAGCACCCCGCGGCCCTGTGCGTCGGTCCCCAGCGGGAAGCGGTCATCGCCGCCGGGTTTCCAGGACGGGGGCATTTCGCTGTCCATGATCGACAGCTGCATCAGGTCATAGGGGTTCTGCGGTGCGAGAAGCGGCGCGAGGACCGCCATGAGCAACAGAACCAGAAGCACCAGACCGGCCCCGATGGCGACCGGATCGGACAGGAAGCGTTTGACGAAGGCGGAAAAGGAAATCATGTCAGCCCTTGGCCCCCGGAAGTTTCACCATCGGATTGATGAGCGTATAGACGAAATCCACGATGGTGTTCACGATCACGAAGATCAGCCCCACGACGATGATGTAGGCGATGATCAGGGGGGTATCGACGCGGTTGACCGCCTCAAGGAACAAGAACCCCATGCCGGGCCACTGGAACACCGTTTCGGTCAGGATCGTGTAGGCGATGAGCGTTCCGATCATCAGTCCGCCCACCGTGACCACCGGAAGGAGAGTGTTGCGGAACGCATGCACGTAGCGCACACGGCGCTGACTGAGCCCCTTGGCGCGGGCGAAACGCACGTAGTCGGTGCCCATGGCCTCCATCATCTCGGCCCGGATGAGGCGGATGAAGAGCGGCAGCATGATCGAGCTGAGCGTGATCGAGGGCAGGATCAGGTGGCTGAGCCCGTCAAGGGTGAGAAAGCCGGTTTCCCAGCCCCAGGGCAGCTCCAGAGTGTCTCCGCGTCCGAAGGCGGGAAGCCAGCCCAGCTCAACCCCGAAAAGCCAGACCGCGCCGATCGCGGTCAGGAATACCGGGATCGAGATCCCGATGATGGAGCCTGTCATGATGATCCGGGTGATCCACGAATCCCGGTTGATGGCGCAGTAGATCCCGGCCGGGATAGACAGCGACAGGAAGATCGTCACCGCGCCGATCACGAGTTCGAAGGTGGCGGGGAACTTGTCCATGATCACGTCGAGGGCGGGGCGCTTGAAAAAGTAGGATGTGCCCAGATCGCCCTGCACCGCATTGCCGAGGAAACGGACGTATTGCACGAGGAAGGGATCGTTGAGGCCCATCTCCTCGCGCAGGGCATCGCGTTCCTCTTCCGAGACGGACTGACCCACCAGTTCGCGCAACGGATCGCCGAGATTGTCCTGGATCGAGAAGCCGATCAGCGAGATGACGAACATCACGATCACGGCCTGAAGGCTCCGGCGGATGAGGAATGCGAGAATGTGCATGGTCGGGACTTCAAACTTTCTTGCGCCGGGGATTAAGGGCCTGCCACTCGTCCGCCCTTGCGGGCGGCCTCGTTTCAATCCTCGTGTCCTGCCGTTGCGCAACGGCGTGGCGGAGACGCTCGGGAGTGGCGGGGGGGGCCCGAGGGTGGCGCCCCGACCGCGGCGTGATCACGGAAGAAACGAGAAACAA
>NZ_QNGB01000083.1 GCF_003298505.1 Roseovarius sp. TE539 | reverse complement strand
GCTCCTGCTCAAGCTGCGGGGCGTTGTCGAAATAATCCTCCAGCGCGCCCTTGCCGCGCGAGGTCACGAAGATGAATTCCTTGATGCCGGCCGCGCGCGCCTCGTCGATCGCGTACTGAACCAGCGGCCGGTCCACCAGCGTCATGATCTCCTTGGGCACCGATTTGGTGGCCGGAATGAACCGGGTCCCCAGACCCGCGACCGGAAAAATTGCCTTGGTGACCCTGTTACGCATTTTCATACCTCTTTACTGACCCGAACCCACCCCTGCGTGGCACGGGCATTCTGTAACACGAATATTCCGGGATCATTAAGGCAAATGGTGGGATTAATCGTGAAAATTCCACGACTCTCAACTTTAGGGTGCATTGTTCATGTGCCGCTAGCGCGTGAAGCAAAACAATCAACCGGGAACCGAAACGCTGGAAGCGGCCTAGGCGGCGTCTGCATTTAGCTGATCCAAGCCATTGCGCATGCGAGATCAACGAAGGCTTTGAATGAGCTGACGGATTTCTCGCAACGCAATGCGATCCTGCGGAAGCGTTTGATCTTATTG
>NZ_QNGB01000082.1 GCF_003298505.1 Roseovarius sp. TE539 | reverse complement strand
CGTCGCTTGGCTGTGAAGCTTGATCAGCATGCCGATCTCCCGTCTCGCACCTCGTTCAAAACAGATCGTGCCATGAAAAGCGCGGATCGACGAGGGGCTATGTGATCATCCGGGACGGAACACATAGCTTCGACTCGCCGCCATCGAGCGGTCGCTGCAGCAGAAGATCGACGAGGATGGTCGTGGGACTGTCTTTGGGGGTATGACGTACCGCGCTTGACTGGCGGGCTGCCCTGCCATACGAGCGTCGTTGCTGCGGGTGTGGTGGAACGGTAGACACAGTGGCTTTAGGTGCCACCGCCGCAAGGCGTGGGGGTTCAAATCCCTCCACCCGCACCATGTTGATATAAAAGCGCTTTTTTGGGCAAGCCGTCGATCGCGCTTTGTCGAGTTGAGTGCAAGTTTCGCACACGGCTCCGCTCATACCGGTTCTGATCCTGTTGTGTTGAACTGTAAGCGCCAGCTGGCCCCCACGGGCTTTTCAGCTTGACGGCTGGAAGTTCCAGGGGAGCATGTCGTCGATGCGGTTCTGGGGGTGTCCGCGGGCGATCACCTCGAGGGTGGCCTTGAGATAGGCGA
>NZ_QNGB01000081.1 GCF_003298505.1 Roseovarius sp. TE539 | reverse complement strand
GCGCCGGGCGTGCGCCCAGCAATGGGCCACGCGGATCGGGTCGCCGCCCTTGCGGGAGGGGCGCGTGAGGCGATTGTAGCCAGTATACCCGTCCAGTTGGAGGATCCCGTCGAAGCCGTGCAGGAAGATTTCAGCATTCTTGCCACCTCGATCGGGCGCGTAGAAGAAGACCACGCCGGGCGGATCGGCACCGCCCCAGCTGCGGTCGTCACGCGCCAGAGCCCAGAGATGGCCGGTCTTGGTCCGGCCGCGTCCGGGATCGAGAACCGGCGCGGTCGTCTCATCCATGAACAGATTGGTGGACGCCTTCAGATGCTCGGCCAGCCGGTCGACCACGGGCCGTGGATGGAATGCGGCGACGCCGACCCAGTCGGCCAGAGTGCCGCGGTCTATGGTGACACCCGACCGGGCGAGCATCTGGCTCTGGCGGTATAACGGGAGGTGGTCTGCGTATTTGCTGACCATGACCTGCCCCATTTTTCAGGGCCACTCGCAAGTCGAGTCTGTTCCTCATTTGTTTGCCATCATTCGGCGGCGTGAGCAATGGGCGCAGGCGCGGAGCCATCAACTCGCTCAAGCGGCTGCGCCCAT
>NZ_QNGB01000080.1 GCF_003298505.1 Roseovarius sp. TE539 | reverse complement strand
ACAACCAGCAGCTCCCGCAATCAGCCCTGGGCAGCAAGACGCCCTTGCAGGCGATGAAAGACTGGCACAAACTCAAGCCCGACCTGTTCAGGAAACGGCCATACTACCTTCCGGGATCCGACAGCTATGCTCAAACAATACTTCGTTCACTCTAACCGGAGGCAGGGTAAGGGAACCGCCGCAGGCCGACACCAACTGGGTCGTCTTTGAGACACGCTCCTAGACGCACTTAAGTCGTTGATTTATTGAGAACGTAACATAGTAGTGACAGCAACATCAGTGAAGCACTTGGGCGAGCGAAGACTTTGGTATAAATTGGGTGAGAAATCAGAGAAGCACAGGGGAGTTAGACCAGTGAAAAAGAACAGGCATGTACCATTTCTTATTGGCATATTTTGCTTTATTTTGGTCTTCGCGCTTGTCTGGAGCGGCTGGTCTTGGTGGAACGTTATTTTAGAAATCCCATTGGTCATCTTTGGTTGGGTGTCCCTTAAGACAGCTTTTCTTGCTAGTGTTCCGAGTCTGACACTTCTTACCTGTTCCCCCTGATTTCATCGAGGGCATTCAGCGCCCGGCGCTCTCGGGTGTCAATCTGCATTCAAAACTGACCCATCGTGATCATTTAAAAATGACCCACCTGGGGGGTAGCAAAGCCCACAGGCGAGCGCCCCCCATATAGCAGGCTCGTCTGTGGGCTTTGCTTTTTCTG
>NZ_QNGB01000008.1 GCF_003298505.1 Roseovarius sp. TE539 | reverse complement strand
TCGGCGGGTCCCCGCGTGTGCCCCCCGGCGTCGGCGCCGCGGTGGGGGGGGGGGGGGCCGCCCGGGGGGCCCCCCCCGCCGCCAGGGTTCACTCCTCGATGACGAGATCACCCAGGTAGGGGAAGTTCATCACGTTCACCACGTCTTCGATCATCACCCCGTTGCGGGCCCCCCAGGCGAGATCCTGCCAGTGGAACGGGATGAAAGCGGCTTCCTCGTATAGGATCGCCTCGACCCGCTGCAGCATGTCGGCACGCTTCTGGGGGTCGGTTTCGGTCAGCGACGCGATGGTCAGGCTGTCGACCTCCTCGTTGGAATAGGCGCCCGAGTTGTACTGGCCGCGGCCCGTGTCGGGATTGGGCGTCATGGTCAGGAACTCGTTGAAGTTGGCGCTGTCCTCGGTGTCCGAATGCCAGCCGATCATCATGATGTCGGCCGCGCGCTCGTCGAACTTGGGCCAGTACTGCGCCTTGGGCATGGTCGTCAGGTCGATGTCGATCCCGATCTTGGCCAGCATCGCGGCGGACGCTTCGCAGATCTTGAAATCGTTCACGTAGCGATTGTTGGGGCACATCATCGTGGCCGAGAAACCGTCCGCGTACCCCGCTTCCTCCATGAGGGCCTTGGCCTTCTGGACGTCGAAGCGCGGCGTCAGGTTCGGGTTGTGGCCGATGTATCCTTCCGGGGACTGCTGTGCGGCCACGGTGCCGAAGCCCTTCATGATCTTCTCGACTATGCCCTCGTTGTTGATCGCGTAGGCGATTGCCTGGCGAACCTTGGGATTGGCCAGGGCCTCATGCCGGTTCTGGTTCATCTGGAGCGTGATGATCCGCGTGCCGGTCATCGTCACCAACTTGGTTTCGGGATTTTCGCGGATGCGATCCAGATCGGTCGGCGGAACCGGCGCGATGAAGTCGACGTCGCCCGACAGAAGGGCCGCGACGCGTGTCGGGGCCTCCTTGATCGGTGTCAGGACCGCGGTCTGAACGTTGCCGGGGCTGTTTTCATCCCAGTAGTCGGGGTTGCGCTCGAACACCACGCGCACACCCTGTTCGCGCTCCGCGATGGTGAATGGGCCGGTGCCCGAAAGGTTCTGGCTGGCGAAGCTGTCGCCGTGCTTGGCGATCTCGGCGCCGCCTTCCTCGTAGAAGTCCTTGTCCATCGGGAAGACATAGGTGGCGGTGTGCAGCATCAGCGGGCTTGGCCCTTCGGTCTTGATCTCGACCGTGTAGTCATCAACCGCGCGCGCCGAAGTCCAGCCGTTGAAGATGCCCTTGAAATCCGGCGAGGATTTCAGCCGGTCGATGGTCCAGACCACGTCTTCGGCGGTCATCTCGTTGCCGGAATGGAACGTCACGCCCTCGCGGATGTCGAAAAGCATGGTGGTATCGTCGATGCGTTCCCAGCCGGTTGCGAGGCGCGGATCGAAGCCCAGATCCTTGTTCCAGCGCACCAGAGGATCGAAGACCATGTGCGAAAGCTGCAATGTGCCGCCCGAAAGCTGTTCATGCGGGTCGAGCGATACCGGGTCTGCGTCGTAGGCGAAGTTGAGCGTCTGCGCGGAGCCGATGCCCGCCGCGCCCAGCACCATTGCCGTTGCGGTTACAAGTTGTCGTAGCGATTTCATGTTTTTCTCCCTGTCTTGACGGGTTCCTTTCCCGCCCCGTGGGGGCAGACACCCGAACTGCGACAATTTTGCTCAATTCCCGAGCAGTGTAAAGGCGATTGCCTGTCGTTGTCGGGATGTCGCTACGTAAGGCAGTGATCGCAGCGGTCCATATAATTGACTATTTTTATAAGAAATATTGACAGGTATCGCGGCCAAGTTTACCCACTAAAACAGTCGGATTTAGGATTCACCAGTGGCTGGGAGGTCAGGATGACACATGAAACCCCGAAAAAGCGCCGGACTGTCACGGTGCGGCGGACCCTTGCAATGGGCACAATCGCGGCGACCACGCTGGGCGGAGCGGCCGAAGCCGCCGGGAAGGTGACGCAGGAATTGTCCGAGGTACCGGACTGGATTCAGGTGGCCTCCGCAGAGGGAGAAGGCGAAGCCGCATCCCACGGTGAGGGAGAAGGAGAAGGCGAAGGAGAGGGTGAGGGCGGCGGGGCCATGCTCGACGCCGAAGCCGCCCTGATCCGCGATCTCGGCTTCATGGAAGGGCACCTGCGGGCCGGGATGGCGCTTTACCGCGCCGGCGACCTTGCCGCCGCCAAAACCCATATGGGCCATCCGATCGAGGAGAAATACGGCGCCGTGGCAGAGCCCCTCGCCGCGCGCGGCCTGGGGCGGCTGGAGCAGGAGCTCGGGGCGCTCGTGGCCGCGGCCGAGGCCGGTGCGCCGGCGGATGAAGTCGCCGCGCATTACGATACCGTACTGGCCACCATCGACGAGGGCCGCAATGGCATTTCCGCGGCCCGCAATGCCGCCGGGCTTGTTGCGCTGACCCGGGTGGCGGCGGATGAATACACCGTCGCGACCGAGGGCGGCCAGGTATCGAACCTGCATGAATACCAGGACAGCTGGGGCTTCCTCCAGGTGGTTGCGGACGAGGCGTCGGACCTGGCCGGCAGCGGCGATCCGGCGGCGGCCCGCGCGGGCGAAAGGATGCTGGAAGCGCTCGGGGCCACCGACGCCGTCTTCGGCGAATTGCAGGGCGGGGGCGATTTCGAGATGGATGCCAGTGTGATCTACGGCGCCGCGGCGCGGATGCAACTGGCGGCTTCGGGACTCTGACCGCGCATGTTCCTCGTCATCGGCAACGTTCTGGACCAGCATGATCTGGCGGCGATCCGGGAGGCCGCCGCCGAGCTCGAATATACCGACGGCAAGTCCACCGCGGGCCGCTATGCGCGCGATGTGAAAGAGAACCTGCAGGCCCGGCCCTCGGACGAGCTGGAGGCGATCTTCGCAACGGTGCGCGGGAAGCTTTGGGCCAGTGAGGTCTTCAAGTCGGCGGCGCGGCCGCGGAAGGTCGCCCGGATGTTGCTGTCGCGTTACCGCACCGGGATGGAATACGGCCTGCACGTGGACGATCCGATCATGAAGGACGCGCGCACCGATCTCTCGTTCACCCTGCCGCTGGCCCCGCTCCGCGACTATGCGGGTGGCGGGCTGATCCTCGATGACGGCATCGAGGAGCGGGTGATCCGCGTCGAGGCGGGTGACATGGTGCTGTACCCCACGTCGGCCCTGCACAGGGTGGAGCCGGTGGCGGATGGCGAGCGCATGGCGATCGTCGGCTGGGTCACCAGCTGGGTGCGCGATCCGGCAAGGCGGGAGGTGCTGCACGATCTGGATGTGGCGACCCGCGCGATCTTCGACGAGCACGGCAAGACGCCGGCCTTCGACCGCCTGTTCAAGGCAAAGAGCAACCTTTACCGCATGTGGGCCGACGGATGACGGGACAGCGCGCGGATGGCAGCAAACCGAGTCAAACCGATTGAAGGAGAAAGACCCGATGAGACAAGGATTTCACATCCTGGCGACGACGATGGCCGTGACACTTGGCGGACTCACCACCGCAGCGGCCGACGAGGCAGTGGACCATTACGCGCCGGAACCCTCCAAGACACTGGCCGAGGCGGTTGAGAACTTCATCACCTACAACAACAGGATGGCGGAAGTCCTGGCCCGCGATCCGCTGACAGTGAGCGACATGGAGGAGGTCCATCGCCTGACCTACACCGTCGAGGTGGCCCTCGCGAAGATCAACGAGGAACTGGGCGCACTGGCCCCGGTTCTGGAAGAGGTGCACCTGGCCTCGGAAGGTGACAACCCGGCGCGCCTGAGCGGTGTGGCCGAGGTCTATCTGGAGAAAGCCCGGGTTCTCGACCGTTGAGTCCCGGCGCGGGCGCCTCGCCGCCCGCGCTCACCCCGCGTTCATCGCGGCTCCGAGACGTGCTGCACGTCGGTCGCCACCACGGTTGCCAAGGGACCGGCACAGGATCAGCACGGGAATGAGGCCGAACCCCACCAGTGCCAGGGACGGCACGGCGGCCTCTGACAGGCGCTCGTCCGAGGCCAGCCTGTGCGCCTGCACCGCGAGTGTCTGGAAATTGAACGGGTGCAGGATCAGGGTGGCTGGCAACTCCTTCATCACGTCCACGAAAACGATCAGCAGTGCGGTCAGAACCGAGGTCCGAGCGACCGGCAGATGGATGCGCCATAGAAGGCGTGGCCCCGGCTGGCCCAGGGAGCGCCCGATGGCATCGTAATGGCCGGGCACAGTGGCCATACCGCTGTCATAGGCGTTGAGGGCCGCCGCCATGAACCGCGCCATGTAGGCCAGCACCATCAACCAGATCGATCCGGTGATCAGCAGGCCGGTGTCGATGCCGAAACGTGCCTCCATGACCCTGTCGAGAAAATTGTCGAACGCTGCCATGGGCACCATGAGCCCCACCGCGATGACCCCGCCCGGCACTGCGTAACCAAGCCCCGCGCCGATCACCAACCCCTTTGAGCCGGGTCCGGGGCGTGTCCGGGCCCGGAACCCGATCACGATCGCGCCGGCCACGGTCAGGACCGCGGCGACGCTACCCAGTGTCACGGAGTTGCCCATCAGTCCCATGTAACGCTCCGAAAGCAGGCTCTGCCCCGATCCGCGGGCCATGACGCCGAGCATTATCACCGGGATGATGAACCCCACCAGGACCGGGGCGGCACATATCGCGGTGGCGCCCCAGCCGGCCAAGCCCGGCAGGCGTGGCCGTTCCATCGTTTCGAACCGCGCGCCACGCCCGGCGGTGCGCGCCCGGCCACGCTGCGCCCGTTCCAGACCCGCCAGCAGCAGCGCGAAGCTGAGCAGGCACAGCGAAAGCTGTGCCGCCGCCGCCCGGTCTCCGAGGCTGAACCACGCCTGATAGATGCCGGTGGCGAATGTCTGCACATTGAAGAAGGCGACGGTGCCGTAATCGGCTATCGTCTCCATGATGGCCAGGAGGGCGCCACCCATGATCGCCGGGCGTGCCATCGGAAGGGCCACCCGAAGGAACGCCCGGACCGGCGATCGTCCGAGGGTACGCGCCACGAGGAAGGCGTTGCTGCTCTGCTGCCGGAAGGAGGCCCGCGCCAGCAGGTAAACATAGGGGTAGAGCACGATGGTCAGCATCGCCGCCGCCCCGCCGAGCGACCGGATTTCCGGGAACCAGTAATCGCGCGGGCCCCACCCGGTAAGATCGCGCAGAAGGGTCTGCACGGCGCCGGGATGGTCCAGCAGCGTGGTATAGGCATAGGCCAGAACATAGGCCGGGAAGGCCAGCGGCAGTGCCAGCGCGATCTCCAGCCACCGCGACCCGGGAAAGCGATAGACGGTGACCAGCCAGGCCGTGACGGTGCCAATCGCAGCGGTCGAGACGCCGACGATCATCACGAGTGCAAGGGTGGTACGAACGTAGCGCGGCAATACCGGCGCCAGCACGTCGCTCCAGGTGGACAGGTCGCCGGTGAAGGCCGCAAGCCCGGCGGCGGCGATCGGGGCCACGCAAAGCGCGGCAACCACCCATGCAAGCCTGTGCAGCAGTTTCTCGCCCATGGCGCGGCGCGCCCCTTCCGAATAGCCCGGTGTCTGGCCGGAAGGGGTGCCACAAAGCGGCGCCGGGCGCCAGCCAATCCCGAGAAAAACCGTGCGGCAAGGGCGCGCGCCCGTCGCGGTTCTCTCGCCACTCTCACGCGATGGTGACCGACGAGGCGGTGGTGCGCGGCGGCGCGTCATCATAATTGGCGGTGGAACGCAACCGGACCAGAGGAGTCACTCAAATGACCGCGGAATTCAGAACCGAAACTCGCCCGCTGAGCGATGATGAGGCACAAGGCCAAGCCAAGGAGATGATGGATGGCGCGCGCGCCAAACTGGGATTCGTGCCCAACATGTATCGGGGCATGGCCAACAATCCGGGGCTTCTGTCCACCTATCTCCATGGCTACCAGCACTTCCGCGAGCAGGGCAATTTCACCCCGCGCGAGCAGGAAACCGTGTTCCTGACCGTGTCACGCGCCAATGGCTGTGACTACTGCACAGCGGCGCATTCCATGCTGGCTGTCAATGCTTCGGGCCTGAGCGCCGAGGAAACGGCGGCACTGCGCGAGGGCAAGCGGCTGGAAGATGAAAAGTTGCAGGCGCTGTCGGAGTTCACTCATCACATGTGGGAGACACGCGGATTGCCGACTCAAAACGCGGCCGCGGCCTTCAAGGCGGCCGGGTATGAAGACATTCATGTGCTCGAAATCATACTCGCTATGGCCGTCAAGACGATTTCAAACTACAGCAACCATGTTGTTCAGCCCGAAGTCGATGACGCCTTTGCAGAACACAAGGTTCCGGCGGCCGCGTAGAGCAGTTTTTCGCCGGCCGGGGGTCACTCGGCCGGCTGGAACCCCTCGATCAATTGACGCAAGCCGAAAGCGGCGCCCGCGAAGATGGACAGGAAGGTGACCGGCGCCGAGAAACTGAGCACCGAAAAGGCCGACAGGCCCTGTCCCACGGTGCACCCGAGGGCGATCACCGCGCCGGCCCCCATGAGAGCTGCACCTGCGATCTGCCGCCGCAATTCGCGCGGGTCCTCGCAGGCTTCCCAGCGGAAATGGCCCTTGAAGAGCGAACCGATGAACGCGCCGAGGACCACACCGGCGACCGATCCGACCGCGAAGGAAAGCGGCCGTGCCGATCCTGTCATCGTGTAGAGAAGAGTTTCGCCAAGGGGTGCCGAAAAACTGTGCGAGACCACCGGCATGGCGGAAAATCCGTGCGTGGCAACCCAGTAGGACCCGGCCCATCCACCGGTGATCGCCAACCCGACGACCACAGCCCAGAATATACTGCGCGGATCCGAAAGGAAGCGTCGCGAGGCGAGGGCCATCAGCATGATGAACAGTCCGATCGCAAGCCCCGTGCCCACAAGCGGCAGGCCCGCGATGTCAGACAGCAGATGGGCGATTCCGGGATGCGTCCCTGCGGTGACGTCGGCCTGCGGAAACGCCCGGGTTCGCAGATACGCCAGCGGACCCGACAACACCGCATAGGCCGACACCCCCATCACGAGAACAATCACGAAGGAGCGCATGTCGCCGCCACCCAGACGCGCGATGGCGCCGTACCCGCAATTCCCCGCGAGCGCCATGCCGTAGCCGAACATCAGCCCGCCCAGCACCGAGGCCAGCGGCATCCACCGGATCGACAGGTAGAAGGACCGTTCGGTTTCCATCAAGCCAAGGCCCGACAAGGCGAAGGTGCCGGTTACCGCGACGCCGATGGCGAGGATCCACATGCGCATGCGCACATCGGATCCGCCATAGAGCATGTCTTCTATCGCGCCCATGGTGCAAAAGCGCCCCAGCCTCGCGGCAAGGCCGAGGGCCACACCGGTGAGCGCTCCCAGAAGGGCCACCAACGTTCCGTCCGTGATCCAGTCATACATCGTGCTCTCCTCCCCCGATCGCTCGATGTGTCAGTGTCCCTCCTCGACGTCTTCGGCGCAAAAGAGTTCATAGACCAGTTCCAGGATACGGCGCGGGCGTTCATCCGCCAAGCGGTAATAAATGACCTTTCCCTCGCGCCGCGGAACCACCAGCCCTTCGAGACGCAACCGTGAAAGCTGCTGCGACACCGCCGCCTGCCTTGCGGAAAGCAGACTTTCCAGTTCGGTCACGGATTTTTCGCCCGAAACGAGGTGACACAGAATCATCAGGCGTCCCTCGTGGCTGATCGCCTTGAGGAAGTTCGATGCGCGCGTCGCATTCTCGACCATGCGGTCCATCTCTTCTTCGTCCAAAGAGCCGTCGAAAACCGGTAGTCCCATGCTGCAAGCCCGTCTGGTTTCCTGCGCCTCTCCCGCCCGAGCCGGGGCGCTGTGCGCTTCATCGAACTCTTCTTTAGTCGGTTTCAGCGGCTTGTGCAAAATCGGTTTTTTCCTTCAGGATCATGTTCAGCAACCCCCAGAAGAAATCCTCGCCCGGGTGCCCCTCGATCCGGGCCAGTTCCTGCCCCTGCTCGACGAGAACGAAAGTGGGCGTGAAGTTGATACTGCGTGCAAACGTCACTCCCTCGGGCGCACCATCATCCACATCCACCATGCGCAGTGGCGCGAACCGGCCTTCTGCGGTCTTGGGATAAATTGGGCCGAGTGTCTGCTTCCACTCGATGCAGTAGTGGCACCCGTCCTCCTCCACCATGATCAACTCGGCCGCCTCGGCGCTGCCGGTGACGGACCAAAGAGACAGCCACGCACAAGCGGCCGCCGGGGCAAGGCGCGAAAGACGCATGGGGCACCCGATTGACGAATTCAGATCACTCAACGTAATATGAATATTTGAATTGATCAAGGACATCGCCGATGCTGGACATTTCCTATGCGGGGGCGGCGCTTGCCGGGGCATTGTCGTTCTTCACCCCCTGTATTCTGCCGATGGTGCCCTTTTACCTGTGTTACATGGCGGGGATTTCGATGACCGAGATGCGCGGCGACGGTGCGATCGCGCCGGGGGCGCAGGCGCGGCTGATCACCTCGGCGGTGATGTTCGCACTGGGTGTCACCACGATCTTTGTGCTTCTGGGCATGGGGGCCACCGCCCTGGGGCAGGCATTTGCGGAATACCGTCAACCGCTCAGCTATGTTGCCGCCGCGATACTGCTGCTCTTCGGGCTTCATTTCCTCGGAATCGTGCGCATCCCGTTGCTGTACCGCGAAGCGCGGGTGGAAAGCGGTGCAGAGCCAACGACCATGATCGGTGCCTACCTGATGGGACTGGCCTTCGGATTCGGCTGGACGCCCTGCGTGGGCCCGGCGCTGGCGGCGATCCTCATGGTGGCAAGCGGCATGGGCGACATATGGCGCGGTGCCGCGTTGCTGCTGGTCTACGGTTTGGCGATGACTGCGCCCTTTGTCGTGGCGGCGTTGTTCGCGCGGCCGTTCATGGGCTGGATGCAGCGCAATCGGAAGTACCTGACCCATGTGGAGAAGGTGATGGGCGGGATGCTTGTGGTATTTGCCGTGCTGATCGCCACCGATGCTGTGAACCTGATTGCCGATGCGATGCTGCGCTGGATGCCCGGCTTCCGGTCGCTTGGATGAACCAACCACGAATGGGGAGGACGACATGACACGTTTACTGATGGTGCTGGGGCTCATGCTGGGGCTCGCGATGCCGGTCGCCGCAGCCGAACTGGGCGATGACGGGTTGCACAAGCAGCCCTGGATGCGCGACACGTTCCGAGATCTGCGTGAGGATCTGGCCGAGGCCAATGCCGAGGACAAGCGCCTGGTGCTTTTTTTCGAGCAGCGCGGCTGCATCTACTGCCGCAAGATGCACGAGGAGGTTTTCTCGGACCCCGCGATTTCGGATTACATCGCCGAAAACTACTTCGTGGTGCAGTTGAATCTGCACGGTGATATCGAGGTGACGGATTTCGATGGCGACATGCTGGCCGAAAAGGCGATGGCGCGCAAATGGGGGATTCTCTTCACGCCGACGATCCTGTTCCTGCCCGAGGAGGTGCCCGAGGGCGCGACGGCCTCGGAGGTGGCGGTTGCGACAATGCCGGGTGCCTTCGGCAAGGGCACGTCGATCGACATGTTCACCTGGGTGGCGGAAAAGCGATACCTTCTTGATAATGGAGAAGATTTTCAGCGCTACCATGCCCGTCGCATCCAGGAGCGCGATAACGGAAGCTTCGACTGAAGCGTCCTAAGAATTCAAGTCTGTGAATTTGTTGTTGCGTCGTCACGCCGCTGTGAACTACGGTATACGTCAAGCTGTCACGGTGGAGAGTGACGGGTAGCCACGGGAGGACACATGAAACCACTGATCACCACAGCACTGGCCGTGCTGGCGACAAGCGCGGCGGCTACCGCCGGAGAGGTCGCGCCCAAGGACGTCACGTTCGGGGAATACGGGGCTGTCGAACAGTCCCTGACCGGCAAGCCGGGCGATCCTGAAAATGGCGCCCTTGTCATGAAGACAAAATCCGTCGGCAACTGCATTTCCTGTCACGAGGTTTCCGCGCTGAAGGACGCACCGTTCCACGGAGAGATCGGCCCGATTCTCGACGGTGCCGGTGATCGCTGGAGCGAGGCGCAGCTGCGCGGGCTTCTGGTGAACGCGAAGAAGACTTTCCCGGGCACGATGATGCCGGCCTATTACAAGGTCGACGGATACGTGCGCCCCGGCGACGCCTTTACGGGAAAAGCGGCCGAAGAGCCGTTGCCGCCATTGCTGACCGCGCAGCAGGTCGAGGATGTCGTCGCTTTCCTGTCCACCCAGAAGGAACAGTGACCGGGCTGGAACCAAACGAACAAGGAGACTGACATCATGGAATTCACGAGAAGAGAAACACTGGCCGTCGGGGCCGCTGCCGCCATGGTGGTGACCATTCCGATGCCGGCGATGGCCTCCAAGGCCGATGCCCTGATCGAGGAGTTCACCGGCGGTGCCGATGTGGCGGACGGCGGTGTCGATCTGGACGCCCCCGAGATCGCGGAAAACGGCAATACCGTTCCGATCGAGGTGGGGGCCGAAGGGGCAGAGGCGATCATGGTCCTTGCCGCCGGCAACCCCGAACCTCCGGTCGCAACCTTTCGGTTCGGCCCGTTGGCCGGCGCGCACAGGGCCAAGACACGTATCCGCCTTGCCGGCACGCAGGACGTGATCGCCGTGGCGAAGATGGCCGATGGCAGCTACGCCAAGGCGGCGAAGACCGTGAAGGTCACAATCGGCGGCTGCGGCGGCTAAACGAGAGGAGTTGAACAGATGGCACAAGGTGTACGTCCCCGCGTGAAGGTTCCCCGCAAGGCCGAGGCCGGCGAGATCATCACGATCAAGACCCTGATCAGCCACAAGATGGAATCGGGTCAGCGCAAGGATAGCGACGGGAATGTGATCCCGCGCTCGATCATCCATCGCTTCACATGCGATTTCAACGGCCAGAACGTTGTCGATTTCAAGATGGAGCCGGCAATCTCGACCAATCCGTATTTCGAGTTCGAGGCCACGGTTCCCGAATCCGGTGAATTCAAGTTCACCTGGCATGATGATGACGGGTCCGTCTACGAGACCGCCAAGAAGATCGAGGTCGCCTGAACGCAGGTCAGCCAGCCTCCGCGTCCGTGTCAAGCGGGCGCGGGGTTACGCCAGGGAGGAAAAACTGCATGAAAACCAGAACACTCACAGCCGTGGCCGCGATGCTTCTCGCGCCGGGGTTCGCCATGGCCGATCCCGATGATGACACGCTGGTCGTCAATGGCGAGATCGAGATGGTGACCAAGACCGAAGCGCCCGACCACATGTCCGACACCTATGTCGACACGATCATGTCGGGATGGCATTTCCGCTCGGACGAGACGCAATCGCTCCAGATGGACGATTTCGATAACTCCGGCATGGTGTTCGTCGATATCGGCCGCGACCAGTGGAACACGGCAGAGGGCGGCGAAGGAAAATCCTGCGCCAGTTGTCACGGGACGCCGGAGGAAAGCATGGAGGGCGTGCGCGCCACGTATCCGAAATGGGACGCGGAGGCCGATGAGGTCCAGACGCTCGCGATGCAGGTGAACGATTGCCGCAAGAGCCGAATGGACGCCGAGCCTTATGGCTACACCAGCGGCGAGATGGCCAACATCGAGGCGCTGATCGCAGTCCAGTCGCGCGGCATGCCCGTCAACGTGGCCATCGACGGCCCGGTCAGCGAGACGTGGGAGCGCGGCAAGGAACTCTACTACACCCGCACCGGCCAGCTTGAACTGAGCTGCGCGAACTGCCACGAGGACAATTACGGCAACATGATCCGCGCCGATCACCTCAGCCAGGGGCAGATCAACGGATTTCCCGTCTATCGCCTGAAGAACGCGAAGCTCAACACCGTGCATGCGCGCTTCAAGGGCTGCGTGCGTGACACCCGCGCCGAGACCTACAAGCCAGGCAGCCCCGAGTTCGTGGCGCTGGAGCTCTACGTGGCCAGCCGCGGCAATGGCCTCTCGGTCGAGGGGCCGTCGGTCCGCAACTGAGTTGAAACCCCGCATCGCCGGCGCGATGCGGGGTTTTGTCCACCTGGAAACATTCAAAGTTCCGCATGTTAAGCGGGCGAAGAAAGGCAAAGCATGATATCCCGCCGTGATTTTCTTCAGGTCGGCATGGCCGCATCGGCCCTTCTGGGAGCGAGCGGTTTCGGCAACTGGGCGAGATTGGCCGCGCAGCAAAGCCTGACCCAGGACCGGCTGCTGGAATTCGACACGTTCGGCAATGTGAGCCTGATCCACATCACCGACATCCATGCCCAGATGAAGCCGATCTATTTCCGCGAACCCGAGGTCAATATCGGGGTCGGCTCAAACAAGGGCGCGGTGCCCCATGTCACCGGTGCCGATTTCCGCAAGCTCTATGGCATCGCGGACGGCAGCCCGCTCGACTACGCGCTGACCTATGATGATTTCACCTCCCTGGCCCGCCAATACGGCCGTGTCGGCGGGCTTGACAGGGTCGCCACGGTCATTGACGCGATCCGTGCCGACCGGCCCGATGCGCTGCTGCTGGATGGCGGCGACACCTGGCATGGTTCCTATACCTGTTACCATTCGCAGGGGCAGGACATGGTCAACGTGATGAACGCGCTCGAGCCGGACGCGATGACCTTTCACTGGGAGTTTACCCTCGGCCAGGAACGGGTACGCGAGATCGTGGAGGGGTTGCCTTTCGCGGCGCTCGGCCAGAACATCTTTGACAAGATGTGGGATGAACCCGCGGCAGAGTTCCCGCCCTACGAGTTCTTCGAGCGGGGTGGAACCAAGATCGCGGTGATCGGGCAGGCCTTTCCCTACATGCCGATCGCCAATCCCGGCTGGATGTTCCCCGACTATTCCTTCGGAATCCGCGACGAGCGCATGCAGGAGATGGTCGACGAAGTCCGTGATCAGGGCGCCGAACTGGTCGTGGTGCTCAGCCATAACGGCTTTGACGTGGACAAGAAGATGGCCGGGATCGTTTCGGGCATCGACGTTATCCTTTCGGGTCATACTCATGATGCCCTGCCCGAACCGGTGCAGGTGAACGAAACGTTCATCATCGCCTCCGGTTCAAACGGAAAATTCGTCAGCCGGGTGGATCTGGATGTCCGTGACGGACGGATGCAGGGCCTGCGCCACAAACTGATTCCGATCTTTTCCGACGTGATCGCGCCCGCCCCGGCAATGACCGCCCTGATCGATGAGCAGCGCGCGCCCCATGCCAATGCCCTGGCCGAGGTGATCGGGCAGAGTGACAGCCTGCTTTACCGCCGCGGTAATTTCAACGGTACCTGGGACGATCTGATCTGCGAGGCGCTGATCTCGGAGCGTGATGCGGAAATCTCCATGTCGCCCGGAGTCCGCTGGGGGCCTTCGCTGATACCCGGGCAGGACATCACCCGCGAAGACATCTGGAACGTCACATCGATGACCTACCCGGAAGCCTACCGCACCGAGATGACCGGTGAATTCATCAAGGTGATCCTCGAGGACGTGGCTGACAACATTTTCAACCCCAACCCGTATTACCAGCAAGGGGGCGACATGGTCCGCATCGGTGGCATGGGGTATCGGATCGACATCGGCAAGCCACAGGGTGAGCGGATCTCGGATATGACCCTGCTCAGCACCGGGGAGGCGATAGACCCCGCGCGCAATTACGTGGTCGCGGGATGGGCCAGTGTGAACGAGGGTACCGAAGGGCCGCCGATCTGGGACGTGGTCGAAAGCCATATCCGCAAGGCCGGCACCGTCAGTGTGGCGCCCAACGATACCGTGACGGTCGCGGGCGTCTGAGCGCCTGCCCCGCGCGCCGAAGGAAATCTTTTTGCCGCCGGGCCACATGATCCGGGCGCGGCACTTCAAGAGGAGGCATCGAGAGAAAGATGACGACCAGCTTCAAGGGCACCAAGCCGTCGCGCCGCCAGTTCCTGTCCGGGGCGGCCGCGGCCGGAGCCGGAACCTTTGTCGCAGCGCAGGCCCGCGCCGCCGGCGATCCGGCAATAACCGAACTGCAGCCATGGACCCAGCAGCTTGGGGACGGAGTGGACGTGGCTCCGTACGGAATGCCGTCGGAATACGAATCCCACGTCAAGCGCCGCACCGTCGAGTGGCTCACCGCGGATCCGATCAGTTCGATCAATTTCACCCCGCTGCACGAGCTTGACGGGATCATCACGCCCAATGGCCTGTGTTTCGAGCGTCACCACGGTGGTGCCGCGCATATCGACCCGGCTGAACACCGGCTGATGATCAACGGTTTGGTCGAAACACCTCTGGTGTTCACCATGCAGGATCTGATGCGGTTCCCGCGCGAGAATCATGTCTACTTTCTCGAATGCGCGGCCAATTCGGGGATGGAATGGCGCGGCTCTCAGTTGAACGGCTGTCAGTTCACGCACGGCATGATCCATAACGTGATGTACACCGGCATTCCGCTGCGGCTTCTCCTGCAGGAGGCAGGTGTCAAGACCGAGGGCAAGTGGATCCTGCCCGAGGGGGCCGATGCCGCGGCGATGACGCGCTCGATTCCGATGGAAAAGGCGCTCGACGATTGCCTCGTGGCCTTCAAGATGAATGGCGAGGCGCTGCGGACCGAACAAGGCTATCCGGTGCGCCTGGTCGTGCCCGGCTGGGAAGGCAACATGTGGGTCAAGTGGCTGCGCCGGATCGAGGTCGGCGACAAGCCCTGGCACCATCGCGAGGAGACGTCGAAATACACCGATCTCCTGGCCGACGGCAAGGCACGCCGTTTCACCTGGGAGATGGACGCCAAATCGGTGATAACCAATCCCAGCCCGCAGGCACCGCTGACACATGGAAAGGGCCCCACGGTCCTGACCGGGATGGCATGGTCGGGACGTGGCACGATCCCGCGGGTCGATGTCACCACAGACGGCGGCATCACCTGGCATCAGGCGCGCATCTCCGGACCCAGCCTCGACAAGTCGATGCACCGTTTCTACTACGAGTTCGACTGGGACGGCGGACCGCTGTACCTTCAGAGCCGTGCCCATGACAGCACCGGCTATGTCCAGCCCACCAAGGATCAGCTGCGCGAGTTCCGCGGTGTGAATTCCATCTACCACAACAACGGCATCCAGACCTGGTATGTCAACGAAGAGGGAATCGCCGAAAATGTCGAAATCTCTTAAGCTCTATGCAGGGTCCGCCCTGGGCGCGGCGATTATCCTTACCGGAGCGATGAATTTCGCCGACCGCAACATCACCCAGCTTCCGGAAAATGCGGCGGTCATGGGGGCGGCACCGGAATCTCCCGATACGATGTTCATCGCCGCCGCCACCGCCAGCGGCGCCGAGGCCGAGGGGCCATTCGGGCTGGGCCGCGAGGCGCTGCCCGAGGAAATTGCAGCCTGGGATATCGACATCCGCCCCGACGGCAAGGGATTGCCCGAGGGTCGTGGCAATGTCTGGGATGGCGAGGGGGTGTTTGTCGAGCAATGCGCCGTTTGCCACGGGGATTTCGGTGAGGGCGTGGGCCGCTGGCCCGTCCTGACCGGTGGTTTCGACACGCTGACAGATCAGCGTCCGGTAAAGACCACCGGATCATACTGGCCCTATCTTTCGACCGTCTGGGATTATGTACATCGTGCGATGCCGTTCGGTAACGCACAGTCGCTGACCGATGACGAGGTTTACGCGATCACTGCCTATCTGCTCAACATGAACGGGCTCGTGGACGGGGATTTCGAACTGAGCCACGAGAACTTTTCCGAAGTGACCCTGCCCAACGAGGACGGGTTTTACATGGATGACCGTGAAGAGCTGGAGCTTCCCGAGTTTACCCGCGACCCTTGTATGGAGAACTGCAAGGAGAGTGTCGAGATCACGATGCGCGCGGCAGTCCTTGACGTGACGCCGGACGAAGCCGTGCAGACCATGGAAGAGTCCGGCGAGGACCATGGCACCGACATGGCCGCAGCCGATGACGGTGCGGCCACCGAAGCCGAAGCGGACACCGCCGAGGACGCCGAGACGCCTGCGCTTGACATGGCGCTTGTGGACGAGGGGGAAAAGGTGTTCCGAAAGTGCAAGGCCTGCCATCAGGTCGGTGATGGCGCCAGCCATCGTGTGGGGCCTCAGCTCAATGGCGTCATGGGTCGTGAACTCGGTGCGGCGGAGGATTTCCGCTATTCTTCCACGATGGAGGAAATGGGCGAGGAGGGCATCGTCTGGACTGAAGAGACGATGGCCGAATTCCTCGCCAAACCAAGAAGTTATGTGAAAGGCACCAAGATGTCTTTCCCCGGTTTGCGCAGCGACGAGGAGATCGCGGCGGTGACAGAGTACCTGAAATCCTTCTCGCAATAGCGGGCAGGTACCGGGGGCGGCGTCCTGCCGGCCCCGGTATGTATCGCACGGGGAGGCGCGATACGTGAAGGCAAGGTGAACTGGGAGGGTGCGCCATGCTTGGCAGGAGTACGATATCAGCGTCTCTGGTGGCGCTGTTCGCCGCTGGTCCGGGGGCCGCGGATGAAATCGGCGATGCCGATCGTGGCGCCGAGATATTCGAGATGTGCGCGGGTTGTCACGAGGTCGGCAAGGGTGCCGAGAACGGCATCGGGCCACATCTGAACGGCATCTTCGGGCGCCGGGCGGGTGCTGTCGCCGGCGATTATTATTACTCGGAAGGTCTTGAGCGCATGGGGGCCGACGGGCTGGTCTGGCACCTCGACACCCTCGACGCCTATATCGAGAACCCCAAGGCCCTGGTCAGTGATACCCGGATGAGCTTCGGCGGAATCGAGGATCCGGAAGAACGGGCGGATCTCCTCGCGTATCTGCGCCGTTTTTCAGACGATCCGGCCAACATCCCCGAGGCGGACCCGACGGCACGCAAGCCGGAAGTTGAACTGCCTCCGGAGATCCTCGCCATTGTCGGGGATCCGGCCTACGGAGAATATCTTTCGAGTGAATGCACCACCTGCCACCAGCGCGACGGTAATGCCGAGGGCATTCCTTCGATCACGAACTGGCCGGAGGAGGATTTCGTGGTGGCCATGCATGCCTACAAGCGCAAGCTTCGTCCCCACCCGGTCATGCAGATGATGTCGGCGCGGCTGACCGACGATGAGATCGCGGCCCTGGCCGCATATTTCGCCGGGCTGGATTGAACCGGCCCCAATGTGCCGGACATTCCCGGCACGATCAGAGGGAGGAAGAAAAAAATGACACTCAACAGACGTGCATTCATTCACCGGGGCGCGGCCGCGGCAGCCACTACGCTGGCGGCACCGCGGGTCATGGCGCAAGGCAAGCCCAGGGTCGTTGTGGTGGGCGGCGGTGCCGGCGGTGCAACCGCGGCCCGTTACATCGCCAAGGACAGCAAGGGCGAGATCGACGTCACGCTCGTGGAGCCGACGCGCAAATATTACACCTGTTTCTTCTCCAACCTGTATATCGGCGGGTTCCGCGAAATGTCCTCCATCGGGCACGGCTACGGCACTCTGGCCGCCGAATACGGGATCAATGTCGTTCATGACTGGGCGACCGGTATCGACCGTGATGCAAGGACCGTGTCGCTGGCGGGTGGTGGCGTGATGCCCTACGACCGGTTGATCCTCAGCCCCGGCATCGACTTTGTCGAAGGCTCCGTGCCCGGCTGGGATCTTGCCGCGCAGAATGCGATGCCTCACGCCTACAAGGCCGGCAGCCAGACCGAACTGCTGAAACGTCAGATCGAGGCGATGCCCGAAGGTGGGCTTTTCGCGATGGTGGCACCGCCAAATCCATATCGCTGCCCGCCCGGCCCATACGAGCGTGTCAGCATGGTTGCCCATGTCCTCAAGGAGATCAACCCGACCGCCAAGATACTGGTTGCCGACCCCAAGCCCAAATTCTCGAAGATGGCGCTTTTCCAGGAGGGCTGGCGCAATCACTACGCCGGCATGATCGAATGGCTGGGCCCGGATTTCGGGGGTGGCAATGTCTCGGTCGATCCCGCAGCCATGACTGTGGATATCGACGGGGTGGTCGAGAACGTGGATGCCTGCAACGTGATCCCCGCCCAGAAAGCCGGGCGCATTTGCGAAATGGCCGGGCTGACCGACGGCAACTGGGCACCTGTGGTGCCGCAAACGATGCAGAGCCGCAAGGACGAGAACATACACATCCTCGGGGACGCCACCAGCCAGGGCGACATGCCCAAATCGGGTTTCTCGGCCAATTCGCAAGCCAAGGTCGCTGCGATGGCCGTTCGGGGCGCTCTCACGGGGTCCAAGGTGTTTCCGCCACGCTTCTCGAATACCTGCTGGTCACTCATCGACGAAGGGGATGGCGTCAAGGTGGGCGCCTCCTACGAGGCCACCGACGAGAAGATCGCCAAGGTTGACGGTTTCATCAGCCAGACCGGCGAGGATGCCGCCCTGCGGCAGGCCACCTACGAGGAATCGGTCGGCTGGTATGCCGGCATAACCGAGGACATGTTCGGTTGATCGCGAAGGGCCCGGCCATCAGGGCCGGGTCCGGCGCTTCGGCCATCTCACAAGGAAAGGAACGACCATGAAAAGAGGATTCACCGCCGCCATCGCCGCCGCAGCGCTTCTTCTCGGGGCGCCGGTATCGGCGCAGGACGGTGTGACAACCTATGATTTCGAGGGAAGTTTCGACGATGCCATCTTCTCGGTCGAGAGCGCGATCGTCGGACAGGGCCTGGTGATTGACTATGTCAGCCATGTTGGTGACATGCTCAACCGCACCCGCGAGGATGTGGGCAGCGATGTGACCATCTTCGACGCTGCCGACATTTTCATCTTCTGCTCTGCGGTCACGTCCCGAAGCGTGATGGAGACCGATCCGATGAACATCGCTCATTGTCCCTACGGCATTTTCGTGACTGATCGCGAGGGCGAGGTTTCCGTGGGCTATCGCAACATGCCGGAAGGCCCGATGCAGGAGGTGCAGGCCCTTCTTGACGACATCGCCCGCGAGGCGGTCGGACAGTAACCGGGCACCGGGCCGCCGGCGCGTCCTGTCGATTTCGTGCCCCGCCCTGTGCGGGGCACGCGCTTTTTCCGGCTGCCGCCGATTTTGCCACATGCCCTTGCAGCCCCCGGGCTGCAGGACTAAGACTCCGTTAGCATCTGACCGATAATGATCGGCCCCACTTCAGCAGGCAGGCAGAAATGACGGATCCCTTCGAGACATACATGAATACCCTTGTGCCGATGGTGGTCGAGCAGACCAGCCGCGGCGAGCGCGCCTACGATATTTTCTCAAGGCTGCTGAAGGAGCGGATCATTTTCGTCAACGGCCCGGTCCATGACGGGATGTCGAGCCTGATCGTGGCGCAGCTGCTGCATCTTGAGGCGGAAAATCCGTCCAAGGAAATCAGCATGTACATCAACAGCCCGGGCGGCGTGGTGACGAGCGGGCTGTCGATCTACGACACGATGCAGTATATCCGTCCCGGCGTGTCGACACTTGTGATCGGGCAGGCGGCCTCGATGGGGTCGCTTCTCCTGACGGCCGGAGAGCCGGGGATGCGATTCTCCCTGCCGCACAGCCGGATCATGGTTCACCAGCCGTCGGGCGGGTATCAGGGACAGGCAACGGATATCATGATCCACGCGGAAGAGACGCTAAAGCTGAAAAAGCGGCTCAACGAAATATATGTCAAGCACACTGGCCAGACCCTCAAAAAGGTAGAGGACGCCCTTGAACGGGACAATTTCATGTCCCCCGAGGAGGCAAAGGACTGGGGGCTCATCGACGAGATCGTGGAGAACCGTGCCAAGGCCGAGGACACCTGAACGCCTCGCCGGCACGGGCCTGCCGGGCCGGGAAATTTGCGATTGTGGAGCATTCGCACCTGTCCTAAGCTGGCCCGACGAACGGATGAAGCACGCGCCCTCGTGGCCGTGAACATGCAGCGCAGAGACCGAAAGGTACGTCATGTCGAATAACTCTGGCGGCGATAGCAAGAACACCCTCTATTGCAGCTTCTGCGGGAAAAGCCAGCACGAGGTCCGAAAACTGATCGCCGGGCCGACCGTTTTCATCTGCGACGAATGCGTCGAACTCTGCATGGACATCATTCGCGAGGAAACCAAGAATGCCGGTCTGAAATCGAGCGAGGGCGTTCCCACCCCGCTGGAAATATGCCAGGTGCTGGACGATTACGTGATCGGTCAGGCCGTGGCCAAGCGGGTTCTCTCGGTCGCGGTTCACAACCACTACAAACGACTCAACCAGGCCGGGAAATCCGGCGATATTGAGTTGCAGAAGTCCAACATCCTCCTGATCGGGCCTACCGGCTGCGGCAAGACGCTCCTGGCCCAGACGCTGGCGCGCATTCTGGATGTACCTTTCACAATGGCCGATGCCACGACCCTGACCGAGGCGGGGTATGTGGGAGAAGACGTTGAAAACATCATTCTCAAGCTGCTTCAGGCCAGTGAGTACAATGTTGAGCGCGCACAGCGCGGCATCGTCTACATCGACGAGGTCGACAAGATCACCCGCAAATCCGAGAATCCCTCGATCACCCGCGACGTTTCCGGCGAAGGGGTGCAACAGGCCCTGTTGAAGCTGATGGAGGGGACCGTCGCCGCGGTGCCTCCACAGGGTGGGCGCAAGCATCCGCAGCAGGAATTCCTGCAGGTCGACACAACCAACATCCTGTTCATCTGCGGGGGCGCTTTTGCCGGACTCGACCGTATCATCGCGCAGCGCGGCAAAGGCAGCGCGATGGGGTTCGGTGCCGATGTGCGCAACGAGGAGGATCGCGGCATCGGCGAGATTCTCAGCGATCTGGAGCCGGAGGATCTGTTGAAATTCGGCCTGATCCCGGAATTCGTCGGTCGGCTTCCGGTCGTGGCCACGCTTGAGGATCTGGACGACGATGCGCTTGTAACTATTCTGACGCAGCCCAAGAATGCCCTTGTGAAACAGTATCAGCGCCTTTTTGAACTCGAGGAGGCTCAGCTGACCTTCACGGACGACGCGCTCAAGGCGATTGCCAAGCGCGCCATTGCGCGCAAGACCGGGGCGCGCGGCCTGCGCTCGATCCTCGAGGATATCCTGCTGGATACAATGTTCGACCTGCCCGGCATGGACAATGTCGAGGAGGTCGTTGTCAACGAGGAGGCCGTGACCTCTGAGGCCGCGCCGCTCATGATCTATGCCGATGCGAAGAAAGAAGGTGCGAGCGCCGGCTGAGTCTCGTGCCCGCATCAGCCGGAACCAATTGGAAGGGCGCCATCGGCGCCCTTTTTTTCAAGAGGCCGAAATGGAGCGGATTTTTTCGGGAGGCCCGTTTGAGAAGAAGGTCGGCTACGCAAGAGCGGTGGTGGCGGGCGGTTTCGTGCATGTCGCCGGTACGGTTGGCGAAGGCGAGAGTGCGCCATTGCAGTGCCGTGCAGCCCTTGAGAAGATAAGAGCTGCCCTGGCCGAGGCCGGCGCGACCTTGGCCGACGTGGTGCGGGTGACGTACTACCTTCCGGACCGCGCCGACTTTCCGGCTTGCTGGCCCGAACTGCGCGCGGCATTTGGCGACGCTCCACCGGCCGCGACGATGATAGAATGCGGACTCATCGAAGCCAAGTACCGGATCGAGATCGAGGTGACGGCCCTGGCCCCACGCAAATGACCGCCACGCGTCCTGCCGGGTCTGCGCGGGCTGGACCTTTGCGCGCTTATGCGCCATACGGGAGAGAAGGACAGGCGGAGGTTCCGATGGGCATTCTCAACACCCTGCTGCGCGCGGTCACATGGTGGCACGGCCAGACTTTGAACACCCAGATTCACACCTGGCGCAAGGGTGTGCGCGTGGGCGAGGACGATCAGGGCAACGTGTTTTTCCGTGACCGCGAGGACAAGCGCCGCTGGGTGATCTATAATGGCGAAGCCGAGGCAAGCCGCGTCAGCCCGGATTGGCACGGCTGGCTGCATCACACCTATGATGAACCGCCGACCGACAAGCCGTTGCCGCACAAGGCATGGGAGAAACCGCATGAGGAGAACCTCACCGGTACCGCCCTGGCCTATGCGCCCGCGGGCTCGATCCGCCGCACCGAACCCACGCCGCGCCGCGATTATGAGGCGTGGTCGCCGGAATAGGGGCCTGGAATGTCGGAAAGCAAGACAGAGATTGTCGTTGGCGGCATGGTTGTTGCCGTGGCGGCAGGATTTCTTGTGTATGCGGCACAGGCGACGGGGACCGTCGGTGCCGATCCGGGGTATGAACTCAATGCCAGCTTCAGAAGCGCAAATGGCGTCGATATCGGCACGGATGTGCGCATGGCCGGGGTCAAGGTGGGGCGTGTAACCGATCTTGAACTTGATCCGCAAACCTACCGCGCCCACACCGTCTTCACGGTGACGGAGGGTATTCAGGTTCCCGAAGACAGCGCGGTTTCGATCGCCTCCGAAGGTCTTTTGGGCGGCAATTTTGTCGAACTGTTGCCAGGCGGGTCGCCGTTCTACCTGGAACCCGGCGCGGAAATCGAATTCACCCAAGGATCGGTCAGCCTGATTTCGCTGCTGGCCAAGTTCGTTGCCGGAGACGGTGAAGAGGCCGGGGAATGAAGGCGCATGCCCAGGTTGCGCTTCTGTTGGGCATGGTGGCCACGTCGGGAACCGCGCAAGAGGTCGATCTCGGCACCGGAGCGGTGCTTCGTGGCCTCGAAAAGGTCAGTGGCGACGTCGAAAACATCACGTTGAAGAATGGCGGTACTGCCGAATTCGGGCACCTTCGGATCGCGCTCGGGGAATGCCGTTACCCGTCCGGAGATCCGGCGGCGGATGCCTTCGCGTTTCTCACCATCACCCCCCGGGATGCAGAGCGGCCCGTGTTTGCGGGCTGGATGATCGCGTCTTCCCCGGCGCTTAACGCGCTCGAGCATCCCCGTTACGATGTCTGGGTGTTGCGATGCCAGACCGCGGCGCCATCCGAACAGACCGAGTAGCGCCGCATATCGGCCTCGACCCGGAGCGCCTGCGCCAAACGCCCGCGATAGTCGGCACGATCCACCTCGATGGCGCCAAGAGAGGCCAGGTGCGGGGTGATGAACTGCGTGTCGAACAGCACGAAACCGCAGCGGCGCAGATGATCGACCAAGTGCGCGAGGGCCAGTTTCGAGGCGTCGGTGTGGTGTGAAAACATGCTTTCGCCGAAGAAGGCGCCGCCAAGGCACAGACCGTACACACCGCCCGTCAGGGTGCCGTCCTGCCATATCTCCAGTGAATGCGCGTGGCCCGTTTCGTGCAGCGCGATGCACAGGCGTCGGATTTCGGCGTTGATCCAGGTTTCTTCCCTGTCCGCGCAGGCATCCATGACACCGATGAAATCGTGATTCAGCGTAACCTCGTAGCCGCCGCGGCGCATGCGGCGCGCCAGTGACCGCGAGATATGGAATCCGTCCAGAGGGATTATTCCGCGGCGCATCGGGTCGACCCAGAATATCGCGGGGTCGTCACGGGTTTCCGACATTGGAAAAATGCCGGCCGCATAGGCCTGCAGCAACAGTTCGGGTGTCACAGTGCGGTCGGCGGGATCCGTCATCTCGACTGCACCCCGCTCAGGCCTGAAGGTTGGTCTCCAGCCAGTGTTCCAGCCAGTGAATATTGTAATTCCCTGTCTGGATCGCCTCTTCCTGCAGAAGCGCGTGGAAAAGCGGCACCGTCGTGTCGATACCATCCACGATCAGCTCTCCCAGGGCCCTGTTGAGCCGGGTCAGCGCCCCGCGCCGGTCCTGACCATGCACGATCAGCTTGGCAATCAGGCTGTCGTAATAGGGTGGTATCGAGTACCCGTCATAAAGCGCCGAATCCATGCGGACGCCGAGGCCGCCAGGGGCATGGAACTGCGTGATCCGCCCCGGCCTCGGGGCGAAATCCGGCAGTTTCTCGGCCGTTATCCGCACCTCGATTGCGTGGCCGATGATCTTCAGGTCGTCCTGCGTGAATGACATCGGCAATCCTTCGGCCACGCGGATCTGCTCCTGCACCAGGTCGACACCGAATATCGCCTCGGTCACCGGATGTTCGACCTGCAGACGGGTATTCATCTCGATGAAGAAAAACTCGCCATTCTCGTAAAGAAACTCGATCGTGCCGGCACCGGCATAGTCGATCTTGGCCACCGCATCGGCGCAAACCTTGCCGATCCTCGCCCGCTCCTCTTCGGTAATGCAGGGGCCCGGAGCCTCTTCGAACACCTTTTGGTGACGCCGTTGAAGTGAGCAGTCCCGCTCGCCCAGATGCACGGCCCGGCCCTTGCCGTCGCCAAACACCTGGATCTCGATATGGCGGGGGGTGGACAGGTATTTCTCGATATAGACATCCGGGTTTCCGAAGGCGGCCTTGCCTTCGGACCGCGCGGTCATGTAGGCGCTTTCCATTTCCGAGGCATTGCGCGCAACCTTCATCCCGCGTCCGCCACCGCCCGCGGTGGCCTTGATGATGACCGGATACCCGATTTCCTCGCCCAGTTTTTTCGCCTCGTCCAGGCTGGCCACGCCGCCCTCGCTACCCGGAACACAGGGTACACCAAGGGCTTTCATGGTGTCCTTGGCGGTGATCTTGTCGCCCATGACGCGGATATGTTCGGCTGTGGGGCCGATGAAGGTCAGGTCATGATCCTCCACTATCTGCACGAAATTGGCGTTCTCGCTCAGAAAACCGTAACCGGGGTGAATCGCCTGCGCGCCCGTCACTTCGCACGCCGCGATGATCGACGGGATGGACAGGTAACTCTCGGTCGAGGGCGGCGGCCCGATGCAGACCGATTCATCGGCCATGCGCACATGCATCGCATCTGCGTCAGCGGTGGAGTGCACCGCGACGGTCTGGATTCCCATTTCCCGCGCGGCACGAATGACTCGCAGGGCGATTTCGCCTCGGTTCGCTACCAGTATCTTGTCGAACATGCGCGCGCCTTACTCGATGATCATCAAGGGCGCGCCGAACTCGACGGCCGCACCGTCCTCGACGAGGATACGCTTGACCGTTCCCGGACGCGGCGCCGGGATGTGGTTCATGGTTTTCATCGCTTCCACGATAAGCAGTGTGTCCCCTTCCGACACCTGATCGCCGATTCCCACGAAGCTGGGGGCACCCGGTTCGGCCTGCATGTAAATGGTGCCTACCATAGGCGACAGCACCGCGCCGGGATGGCTGGCCGGGTCTTCGGCCGGCGAGTCCGCGGCGGCCGAGGCGGCGGGCGCTGGCACCGGTGATTGCGCAGGGGCGGGCGCCGCGGCCGGTGCGGGGGCCGGCATCATCGAGGGTGCAGGCTCCTGACGGCGACTGACGCGGACATTCAGGCTGTCATCGGCGCCATAATCGCGCTTGACCTGAAGCTCGGTAAGGTCGTTGTCGTTCAGCAGCTCCGCCAGCGCCTTGATGAAAGATACGTCGTCATCGTGGGATTTGTTCGTCATCAGGTTCCTCGACCGATTGTGGCGGCTCCGTCATTCCTTGGCCCGCGCACGCGTTTTCGCTGCTTATATGCCATGCTGCACGGGGAGAAAAGAAGCCTTTTCACGGATAGATGGGGCCTGTGCGTCACGATTGCGAGGGCCGGGGCGCGGAAACCCTGCCGTACGTCAAAGAGTCAATCCAGAAGGGGCATGCCGGAAAGCTTGGCCACAAGTTCCGCCAGCTTGCGCGCCTCGAACTTCTCCAGCAGCCGCGCCCGGTAAACCTCGACCGTGCGGTAGCTCAGCCCCAGTTCCAGGCCGATCTCCTTCGAGGTCAGGCCGCGGCAGGTCAGGATCGCCACCTCACGCTCGCGCTGCGTGAGCGCCACCAGCGGGCGTTCCTGTGACAAGTCCGCAAAGGACCACACACCGCGCCTGAATGGGTCTTCCGGTGTCAGGGACTGGCCCCGTACCCGGCACCAGAAAAGCGCCCCGTCATGGCGTTTCATGACCCGTTCGTCGGCGTAGCGCCCTGTGCGCCGCATGACGGCGAGCGCGTCCGAGCCGATCCGGCGGTAATCCTCGATCGAGGGGTAGAACCGCGCCAACGGCACCCCGGCATAGTCCCCCGGTTCCCCGCCGAAGATCGCGGCGAATTGCCGGTTGCAGACGCGGATGATCCGGTGTTCGAGCACGGCCAGCCCGACCGGCGCGTGATCGAAGGCGAGCGTTCCGATATCCATGCCCCGTTATGACGCGCCCTCTGCGCCGGTCCAAGCAAATTGCGCCGGGATTCGGGCTCGCGGTGCATCCGGGGCTGACCTCGTCTTGCCGATCGCCGGCGAGAATGGGCACGAAACCTGCGAGATTTGTCCCCGGTTCGGCCATGCATGTTCAGGGTGTGCGATCGGGTGCCCACGGACGGGCCATTTGAAACCACTCAGGCTTGTCGCGCTGCCGGCGGCCTTGGTGCCCGCGCAGTTGTTCACCGGTGCGCTGCTTCCCGAACGCGCCAGAATGACGGCGCAGGACATGTTGGAGGCGAAGTGCACCGGAGTAAAATCCTATAATATTTTGCTTCCAAAGGAAAAAGTCCTGAGAGGGTCACGCGCCCATCCCCACCTTGGGGCGGGTATCCCTCTCCGGTGCAAGGTACTTTCATGGAATCGCGGGTCGGAGGGTTTTCGCATCAAGGGAGCGTCGTCGTGTTGCCCAAGGTGGGCCAAGTGACTGAACTCGGAAAGCCGACGGTTCCGGGGGTGCCTCGTCCGCGAACATCCATGTCGACGGTCTCCACCCAAGGCACCTGCGCGGCATTGGCCAATGATCCGGCAACAGCCGCAACTGCCGAGACCAAGGGTCAAGGAGCGCCGTTGGTAAACCATACCTTGTTTCTGTGGGGCAAAACCTCTAGATGCCTGCCCAGCGGTCGCAGCCTACCCGCTCAAAACAAGGACTCAGTTATGGATACCATCGTCATCTGCTCCGGCGGGCTTGATTCGGTGTCGCTGGCCCACAAGGTCGCGGCTGAACAGCGCCTGCAGGCGATGCTTTCATTCGATTACGGACAGCGGCATCGCAAGGAACTTGATTTCGCCGCCGATTGCGCGCGCAGGCTTGGCGTGACTCACGAGATCGTTGATATCAGCGGCGTTGGAAAGGCGCTGAGCGGCTCGGCCCTGACCGATGACCGGGAGGTGCCCGACGGCCATTACGAAGAGGAAAGCATGAAGGTCACCGTGGTGCCCAACCGCAATGCGATCATGTTGGCCATCGCTTTCGGCATCGCCGCGGCGCGGGAGGCCGAGGCCGTCGGCGCGGCCGTGCATGGTGGCGATCACTTCATTTATCCCGATTGCCGCCCCGCTTTCATCGACGCCTTCCAGACGATGCAGGACAGGGCGCTGGAAGGGTTGACCCAACCGCGGTTGTATACGCCCTATGTGGATGTTTCCAAAGCTGATATCGTCACGGACGGGGCGCGGAACGGAGTGCCGTTCGCGCGGACCTGGTCGTGCTACAAGGGCGGGGCCATCCATTGCGGGCGTTGTGGCACCTGCGTCGAACGGCGCGAAGCGTTCGACCTTGCCGGCCTGCCCGATCCCACCGAGTATGCGGATCCCGATTTTTGGCGCGGTGTCACGGGAAAGGCGGATGCGTGATGTTCACGATCACCAAGGAATTTCATTTTTCGGCCTCGCATCAGCTTCATGGCCTGCCGCCCGAGCACCAATGCGCGCGTTTGCACGGGCACAATTACATCGTGGTTCTGGAGTTGCGCGGTGACGCGCTGAACGAGCACGGTTTTGTTCGCGATTACCTCGACCTCGCCGCGTTCAAAAGTCATATTGATGACGAGCTGGATCACCGGCATCTGAATGATGTGCTGGGCGACGACATGGTGACAGCCGAACGTCTGGCAAAGTATTTCTTCGACTGGGCGCGCGTCCGATGGCCCGAGGTGTCGGCGGTTCGGGTCAGCGAAACGCCGAAGACATGGGCGGAATATCGCCCGTGACCAGCGAAGGAACGATCCGTGTCGCCGAAGTGTTCGGCCCGACGATTCAGGGTGAAGGCGCGTTGATCGGGGTGCCGACGGTTTTCGTGCGCACCGGGGGATGCGATTTCCGTTGCAGTTGGTGCGACAGCCTGCACGCTGTCGACAGCTCCTACCGCGACACGTGGGCAGCGATGTCGGCGTCCGAGGTGATGACCAGGATCGAGGCTCTTTCCGGCGCACGGCCCCTGATGGTATCGCTTTCCGGGGGAAACCCGGCGATCCAGCCGCTGGGGCGTCTGATCGGGATGGGCCGCGCGCGTGGTTACCGCTTCGCTCTGGAAACCCAGGGGACAGTCGCGCGGGACTGGTTTGCCAATCTCGACATGCTGGTGCTCAGCCCGAAGCCGCCGTCAAGCGGGATGGACACCGACTGGGCGTTGCTCAGAGGTTGCGTGGATGCGGCACAAGGGGCGCAAACAGTTCTCAAGATCGTGGTGTTCGACGAGGCAGACTACGCCTATGCGCGGGACGTTGCTGCCCGCTATCCGCAATTGCCGGTCTACCTTCAGCCCGGCAACCACACGCCACCGCCCCCGGAGGACGATGCCGCGACGGTGGATCAGGACGGTGTGGATGCGCGCATGCGATGGCTGGTCGAGCGTGTTACCGGCGATCGGTGGTTCGAGGCCCGCGTGCTGCCGCAGCTTCACGTCATGCTGTGGGGCAACAAGCGTGGGGTATGAACGGAGGAAAACATGAGTGAAGAAAATATTTACAGTAACCTCAAGCAGTTGGGTGGAGAGTTGCGGCTTCCGCAAAGCCCCGATGAGGCCGAGCTGGAACGCGTTCCGAACCCGCAGGCGGACGTGGCCTACAATGTCCGGTTCATCGCGCCCGAGTTCACTTCGCTATGCCCGATGACCGGGCAGCCCGATTTCGCCCATCTGGTCATTGATTACGTGCCGGGCGACTGGCTGGTCGAGTCCAAGTCGCTGAAGCTGTTTCTTGGCGCCTTCCGCAATCATGGCGCCTTTCACGAGGACTGCACCATTACAATCGCCCGCCGGCTGGCGGATTTTCTGGAACCTGCATGGCTGCGGATTGGAGGTTACTGGTATCCGCGTGGCGGTATCCCGATCGACGTCTTTTACCAGACCGGTCCGATGCCCGAAGGCGTCTGGATTCCCGATCAGGGTGTACCACCCTATCGCGGCCGCGGCTGACAGGCGCGCATCCCCGCCTTGCCCGCGGCGTAACCATTCCGGGTAATATCCATGTCCGCGACTTCAAGAAAAAAGGCCGACCGGAAAGGTCGGCCTTGTTCTCCCGTGACAGGACTGATGTGGCCAGTCGCGATCAGCCGTGATTCATGCGGTTCTCGATCAATTCGTCCACAACGCCCGGATCGGCGAGTGTCGAGGTGTCGCCCAGGCTTCCGTAGTCGTTCTCGGCGATCTTTCGCAGAATACGGCGCATGATCTTGCCCGAGCGCGTCTTGGGCAGGCCGGGCGCCCACTGGATCAGGTCGGGTTTGGCGATCGGCCCGATCTCGGTGCGGACCCATTTTTCCAGCTCCTTGCGAAGCTCCTCGGAAGGGTCGACACCGTTCATCAACGTCAC
Organism: Roseovarius sp. TE539; assembly: GCF_003298505.1. Lineage (GTDB taxonomy): Bacteria > Pseudomonadota > Alphaproteobacteria > Rhodobacterales > Rhodobacteraceae > Roseovarius. The sequence goes on along the minus strand of NZ_QNGB01000008.1, from coordinate 45,448 downwards.
GTAGGCATAGATGCCCTGGCCCTTGATGTCGTGCGGGTAGCCAACCACGGCGGCCTCGGCCACCTTGCCATGGGCGACAAGCGCGCTTTCGACTTCCGCCGTGCCCATCCGGTGCCCCGAGACATTGATCACATCATCGACGCGCCCGGTGATCCAGTAATAGCCGTCCGCATCCCGGCGACAGCCGTCACCGGAAAAATAGTAGCCCTTGTATTGCTGGAAATAGGTCGATTCGAAACGTGCATGATCGCCCCAGACAGTGCGCATCTGGCCCGGCCAGCTGTCCTTGAGCACCAGCACGCCCTCGGCCTCCGTGGTCTCGATTTCCTTTCCGCTCTCGGTTTCGAGAACGGCAGGCTGGACGCCGAAGAACGGGTTGGTGGCGGAGCCGGGCTTGGTCGCGGTTGCCCCCGGGAGCGGCGTGAGGAGATGCCCGCCGGTTTCCGTCTGCCACCAGGTATCGACGATGGGCGCGCGCCCCTTGCCGACAACATCGTTGTACCAGTTCCAGGCTTCGGGGTTGATCGGTTCGCCGACGGTGCCAAGCACCTTGATGTCGCTCAGGTCGTATCTGGTCACGTATTCATCACCCTGCCCCATCAGCGCACGGATGGCCGTGGGCGCTGTATAGAACTGGTTGACCTTGTGCTTTTCGCAAACCGCCCAGAAACGTCCCGCATCCGGGTATGTCGGCACGCCCTCGAACATCAGCGTGGTGGCGCCGTTGGCGAGCGGCCCGTAGACGATGTAGCTATGCCCGGTTACCCAGCCGACATCCGCAGTGCACCAGAAGACGTCACCGTCATGGTAATCGAAGGTCAGCTTGTGGGTCATCGCCGCGTAGACAAGGTAGCCGCCGGACGTGTGGACAACGCCCTTGGGCTGCCCGGTTGACCCTGAGGTATAGAGAATGAACAGTGGATCCTCGGCGCCCATCTCCTCGGGATCGCATTCCGCGGACGCCTCGGCGGCGAGCGCATTGTAGTCGTGATCGTTCCCGGTCCAAGTGGTCTGTCCACCCGTATGCTTGACCACCAGGCATTTGCACTCGTGATCGACATGAAGAAGGGCCTGATCGGTGTTGCTCTTGAGCGCTGTCTTGCGGCCCCCGCGCGGCGCCTCGTCAGCGGTGATGACCACCTTGGCGTCGCACCCGTTTATCCGTGCCCCCAAGGCATCGGGTGAAAACCCGGCGAAGACGATCGAATGGATGGCCCCGATACGTGCACAGGCCAGCATGGCATAGGCGGCCTCGGGGATCATCGGCAGATACAGCACCACGCGGTCCCCCTTGTCGACGCCCATCCCCTTGAGGACATTGGCCATGCGACAGGTATTCTCGTGAAGCTGTCTGTAGGTGATGTGCATGGCCGGGTCGGAGGGGTCGTCCGGCTCCCAGATAATGGCCGTCTGATCGGCGCGGTCCTTCAGGTGGCGGTCGATACAATTGGCCGCGACATTCAGGGTTCCGTCCTCGAACCACTTGATCGACACGTTGCCGAAGTCGAAATTCACGTCCTTGACCCGCGAGTAGGGCTTGATCCAGTCGATGCGCTTGCCCTCCTCGGCCCAGAAGGCTTCGGGATCGTTGATCGACGCGGCGTACATCTTCTTGTACGTGGCCGCATCGACATGTGCGTTGGCGGCGAATTCATCGGATGGCGGATAGGTTTTGTCGGACATTTCTGGCCTCTGTTCGTGTTTGTGCGGTCGCAGGGTAGGAGCCTGACCTTGATCACGCAACTGCGGGTCCGGTCAGGCCATGCGGTTCAGATCGCGAGGTATTCGGCGCGCAGCTCCTCGTTCTCGAGCACCTCGTCTGCGGTACCGTCGAAGACGATGCCGCCCGTATCGAGGATGACCGAGCGGTCTGCCAGTTCGAGCGCGCGAACGGCATTCTGTTCCACGATGACGGTGGTAATTCCCTGTTCCTTGATCACTCGAAGGGTCTTCTCGATCTCGTCCACGATGACAGGCGCAAGCCCCTCGTAGGGTTCATCAAGCAGCAGGACCTTGATGTCCCGCGCAAGCGCCCTGGCCACGGCCAGCATTTGCTGCTCTCCGCCCGAAAGCGTGACGCCTTCCTGCTTGCGGCGTTCCGCGAGACGCGGGAAGAGTTCATAGATGCGTTCCAGTGACCAGCCCATCGGGGGGGCGATCTGTGCGAGTTGCAGGTTTTCCTCGACGGTCAGCCCGGGGATGATGCAACGGTCTTCGGGCACCAACCCGATACCGGCGACCGAAGCCTGATGGCTTTTCATCCTGTGAAGCGGCTTGTGGTCGAGCCAGATCTCACCGTGCATCACTTGCGGATTGTCCATGCGCGCGATGGCGCGCAACGTGGTCGTCTTGCCTGCGCCATTGCGGCCCAGAAGTGCGAGGATCTCGCCTTCGTGGACGTTGAAACTGATACCCTGCACAATGTAACTCTCGCCGTAATAGGCCTGCAGTTCCCAGACCGACAGGAAGGCCGGGGCTGTTTCGGCAACGTTCTTGCCCTTCGAGAAGTCCGGTTTGACGTTCATTTTTCTCTCTCCCGTCCCGTACATTTGCCGGGACCTCTTTTAGTGGCGCCGGTTTCCGGGGGCTTGCCCGATGAACCGGCGGAACCGTGTCAGGCACTTTCGCCGAGGTAAGCCTCGCGAACCTTCGGATGACCCTTGATCTTGTCGGGCGTATCCTCGACCAGCGGTGTGCCCTGCGCCAGAACCGTGATCCGGTTGGCAAGGCTGAACACGACATGCATGTCGTGCTCGATGATCGCGATGGTAATATCGCGATCGTCGCTGATCTGCTTCAGAAGGTCGATTGTATTGTTGGTATCGGCGCGCGCCATTCCCGCGGTCGGCTCGTCCAGCAGCAGAAGGCGCGGGTTCTGGGCAAGGCACATCCCGATCTCGAGCCGGCGCTTGTTGCCGCGCGACATCGATGCCGAATGGTTGTGCCGCTGGTCGGCCATGTTCAGGCTTTCCAGCATCTGTTCGGCCTGTTCAATGATCCCGGATTCCCTTTCCGTGCTTTCGATGGCATGCATCCGGAACGCGCCGTCACGCTTGGCGAAGATCGGGATCATCATGTTTTCCAGAACCGTGAGATCCCCGAATATTTCCGGCGTCTGGAAGACGCGAGAGATACCCATCTGGTTGATCTCGTAGGGTTTGCGCCCCAGAACGCTCTGACCATCGAACATCACGCTGCCGGTATCGGGGATGAGTTTGCCGATCAGGCAGTTGAGGAGCGTGGACTTGCCAGCCCCGTTGGGGCCGATGATTGCATGAACGCTTCCTTCCTCGACGCTGAGGTTGACGTCACCCAGGGCCTGCAGACCGCCGAAGCGCTTGTTGACGTTCTTGACTTCGAGAATACCCATCGGTGCTTCTCCTTATTCCGCAGGGGTGGATTGGGTGGACTTGTCGGAGTCGCTCTCCTTGGCCTTCTTGCCGCGGAAGAGACGCGCGATGCGTTGTCCCCCTTCAACCAGACCGCCGGGCAGGAAGATGACCACGCCCATGAAGATCAGGCCCAGTGTCAGGTGCCAGCCCTTCCCGATGAAGGGATATACGATCGTGATGATGAAATCCTCAAGCCCGTCGGGCAGGAACGCGAACCACTGGTGCAGGATGTCCTTGTTGATCTTGGAAAGGATGTTCTCCATGTACTTGATCAGGCCCGCACCCAGTACAGGGCCGATCAACGTGCCGGCGCCGCCAAGGATGGTCATGAGCACCACCTCGCCGGACGCGGTCCAGAACATCCGCTCGGCGCCCGCCTGCGTGTCCATCGCGACCAGAAGCCCTCCGGCAAGACCGGCATACATGCCCGAGATCACGAAGGCCGCCAGCGTGTAGGGCTTCGCGTTGAGACCAGTGTAGTACATGCGCGTCTGGTTCGACTTCACTGCGCGAAGCATGGTGCCGAAAGGTGAACGGAAGATCCGGATCGCCACGTAGAAGCTTGCCAGCATGGCGATCGCCGCGATGTAGTACCCCACGTTGAAGGTGAAGAGCCACCCTCCGACAATGAGATCGTAGCTGGAGTTCATCTCCAAGCCGAAGATATTCGCCCGCGCCGTTTCACCCTGCGGCAGCGTGCCGTCGAGAATTCGCGGATCGGTGACCTTGGGCTGCAGGCCGGTTTCTCCGCCGGTGATAGGTGTCAGCACCGAGTAGGCCAGCGAATAGGACATCTGCGCGAAGGCCAGCGTCAGGATGGCGAAGTAGATGCCGGATCGGCGCAGTGAGATCCACCCGACGATCAGGCTGAAGAGACCGGCGAAAAGGACCGACAGCATTATGGCCGGGATCACGTTCATGGTCAGCAGTTTCATCATCCAGATTGCGGCGTAGGACCCCACCCCGAGGAAGGCGGCATGTCCGAAGCTGAGGTAGCCGGTCAGACCGAACAGGATGTTGAACCCGATGGCGAAGATGCCGAAGATCACGAAGCGTTGCATCAGGTCCGGATACCCGGCGTTGAATTGCGCCATCGCGCTGTCTTCGGGGAAGGGGTTCAGGATGAATGGCGCAAGGATGGCCAGGACAGCCACGATCAGCAGCAGTTTGAGGTCTTTCTTGTTCAGTCCGAGCATGGTTTATTCCTCCATGACGCCTTTGCGGCCCATCAGCCCCCGCGGACGGGTGAGCAGGATGATGATCGCCACAAGGTATATAATGATCTGGTTGATGCCCGGCAGGACCTCCAGCACCGCGCCCATCGACGCGAAGCTTTCGAGAATGCCCAGCAGGAAGCCCGCCGCGACCGCACCGGGCAGCGAGCCCATGCCTCCGACGACGACAACCACGAAGCTGAGAACCAGGAAATCCATGCCCATGTGATAATTGGGCGAGTTGATCGGCGCATACATGACACCGGCAAGCCCCGCCACCGCTGCGGCGAGTCCGAACATCAGGGTGAAGCGTTTGTCGATGTCGATGCCCAGCAGTCCGACGGTTTCACGGTCCGCCATGCCGGCGCGGACGACCATGCCGAAGGTGGTGAACTGGAGGAAGGCAAAGACCGCTCCGATGATCACCGCGGCGAAGGCGAAGTAGACCAGCCGCCAGTAGGGATAGATGATGACATTGGGATCGAAGCCGAGGGCGGCGCCGAAATCGAACGATCCACGGAAGGCATCCGGAGCCGGCGTCGGGATCGGATTGGCGCCATAGAAATACTTGATGATCTCCTGCAGGACGATGGCAAGGCCAAAGGTCACGAGGATCTGGTCGGCATGGGGGCGGCTGTAGAAGTGCTTGATCAGGCCGCGTTCCATGATCAGGCCGATCAGCATCATGACCGGAATGGCAAAGAGAATCGAAAGCGGGACCGCCCAGTCGATGATTGTCGCGCCTGCCGCTTCCCCGAACCAGTCGTAGACATGCGGGACATCCACTTTCAGCGGGTTGCCGAGGAAATCGGTCTTGGTCTCGTCGATGACCGTGCGGGACGCGGTGAGGATGCGGCTGAGGGTGACCGCACAGAAGGCGCCGATCATGAAAAGGGCGCCGTGCGCGAAGTTCACAACGCCCAGTGTGCCGAAGATCAGGGTCAGCCCGAGAGCGATCAGCGCATAGGCCGAGCCCTTGTCCAGGCCATTGAGAATTTGCAGGATGATTGCTTCCATCGGTCTGCCTCTACGGAGTTTTGGGAAGGCGCCGCGACGGCGCGATGTCGGGGCGGGCCAGGGTGGCCCGCCCCGTGAAAAGGCGCTCTATCAGGCGCCGTTGTTGCAGGTGCCCAGCGTCGCGTCGGCACCGCCCATCTGCGGGTGATCCGGCGGATAGGTGACCTGTTCCACCGGGGTCACTTCGACGATCTCGAGCAGGTCGAACTCGGATTGCGGGTTCTCCTTGCCCTTCACGACCAGAACGTCCTTGAAGCACTGGTGGTCGTCGGCGCGATAAAGCGTCGGGCCGTTGCCCAGGCCGTCGAACTCGTAGTCTTCCAGCGCCTCGGCCACGGCACAGGGCGCGAAGGAGCCCGCGCGCTGCACGGCGTCGGCATAGAGAAGCGTCTGCACATAGGTGGTGTGCGCCGCCTGGCTTGGCGGGAACCCGTACTTTTCGCCGAACGACTTGACGAACGCCTTGGAGCCTTCGTCCTGAAGTGACCAGTGCCAGTTGGTCGAACCGAAGATGCCCTTCACGTTGGCGCCGGCGCCACGCGCCATCAGGCGCGAATAGAGCGGAACGACGATCTGGAAATCCTTGCCGTTCACCTGCTTGTCGCGCAGGCCGAACTGCACGGCGTTGGTGAGCGAGTTCACCATGTTGCCGCCATAGTGGTTCAGGACCAGCGTGTCGGCGCCCGACTGCAGGACCGGCGTGATGTAGGCCGAGAAGTCCGTGGCCGTCAGCGGCGTCTTGACCGCGTTCACGGTTTCCCAGCCGAGAGCTTCGGTGGAGGCGCGCACGGCTTCCTCGGTGGTGTAGCCCCAGTTGTAGTCCGCTGTCAGGTGATAGGCCTTGCGGTCGGTGCCGTACTCGGCCGCCAGCACCGGCGCCAGCGCCGCTCCGGACATGTAGGAGTTGAAGAAGTGGCGGAAGCCGTTGGCCTTGCGATCCTTGCCGGTGGTGTCGTTCGAGTGGGTGAGACCGGCCATGAAGATGACGCCGGCCTCTTGGCACAGCGCCTGGACGGCCACGGCCACGCCCGAGCTTGATCCGCCGGTGATCATGATGGCGCCGTCCTTCTCGATCATCGACTTGGCCGAGGCGCGAGCGGCGTCCGATTTCGTCTGCGTGTCGCCGGTGACGTATTCGACCTTCTTGCCAAGGATGCCGTTGCCCTGCAGCTCCTTGGAACTGAAGGTGTTCATCATCCCGCCGTCGCCACCACCATTGAGGTGCTCGACCGCAAGTTCGTATGCACGCAGCTCGTCGGCGCCCTCATCCGCATAGGGGCCCGATTGCGGCACGTTGAAACCAAGGGTCACGGTGCTTCCCATCGGCTCGTTGGTGAAGGCCGATGCCGACGAGGCCGTGAAGATTGTCGGCACGGCGAGACCGGCGCCCGCGATGGCACTGGTCTTGAGCACGCCGCGGCGGGTCAGGTTAGTTTTGGACATGGATATCCTCCCGTTAAAAAATTCGTGGAAGCCGCCTCCTCTGCGCCTTCCAGATCGCACTGATGTGCAAAGGGATCATGCAGGACGAAAGAAAAATTCTCAACAACCACCTCATGCAGAAGATTTTTTTTGTAAAAATCTCAACAGCGATATGTTAGGATTTGTAAAATTCTTTCCATGACGTGGCGGAAGCCTCTTGAATCCCAGAGGAAATTTCATGACCGGGAGTTCAATCGCAGGGAGCCGGATCCGGGATCGGCGTCAGCTTGCCGGCATGAGGCAGACCGATCTTGCGCGGGAGGTCGGGATTTCGGCCTCGTATCTCAATCTGATCGAGCATAACAGGCGCCGAATCGGCGGCAAGCTTCTGCTCCGCATCGCCGGAGTGCTTGATGTCGATCCGTCGGTGATCTCGGAGGGCGCCGAAGCGACCCTTGTCGCGGGGTTGCGCGAGGCGGCTGGCGACCAGGAATCGCGAGGTGTCGAACTGGACAGTGTCGAGGAATTCGCCGGGCGGTTTCCGGGATGGGCGCAGCTGCTGACCGACACTCATCGCCGGAATGTGGAACTCGAGCGCAGCGTGGAGTCCCTGACCGACCGTCTGGCGCATGATCCGCATCTGGCCGAGTCGCTGCATGAAGTTCTGTCGGTCGTGACCGCGATCCGATCCACCGCCTCGATCCTCGCCGACACGCGGTCGCTCGAGGCGGAGTGGCAGGCGCGGTTCCACCGCAATATCAACGAGGACAGTCAGCGGCTGGCGGAAGGTGCAGAATCCCTCGTGCGTTACCTTGATGCCGCCCCCGGCACCGAGGCCGACATAAAGTCTCCGCAGGATGAAGTGGACGCCTTCCTGGACGCGCACGGCTACCACTTTCCATCGCTGGAGGCACCGGATGGCAAGGATGAAGAAAGGGTGGACCAGCTCCTGGCGAAAGACAGGTTGCTGAAATCCGCACCGGCGCTCAAGATAGCGCATGACATTCTCAACCGGTACCAGGCGGATGCCGGCAGGGTGCCCCTGAAGCCACTGATTTCTGCAATCGCGGTCAGTGGTGTCGACCCGGCGGAACTGGCCATGCATTTCGGCGTGGATCTTCCTTGCATGTTGCGGCGCCTTGCGATGCTGCCGTCCGAGGCCGCGGGGCCCACCGGCCTTCTGGTCTGTGATGCCTCCGGAACCCTCATCATGCACAAGCCCTTCGATGACTTTGCGGTGTCACGCATGGCCGGTGCGTGCCCCGCGTGGCCCCTTTTCCGCGCGCTGGCACAACCGCAGATTCCGTTCTGCCTGCGCATCAGGCAGGCCGGCAGGGCGGTGGAACCGGTCACCGCCGTGGCGGTGGCCGAACCCGTGGCCGCGGCTCGATACAATTCTGCCCCGATCCTGAGAAGTTACATGCTTCTCATGCCGGATCGTCAGGGCCACGACATGGCCCAAGAACCGGAGGAAGTCGGGACAAGTTGCCGTATCTGCCCGCGGGGCGATTGCGCGGCAAGACGCGAGCCTTCGATCACGCAGGACGGGTTTTGACAGTCAGCGTGCCTTTGACGATAGTGGTCCGGCGCACAGCCCGCGCATTTGATCGGAGGGGAGGCCGATTGAATGGGAAACACTGTTCTTCTTATCGAAGACGAGCCGAACATCATCGAGGCAATAAGTTTCATTCTTGCCCGTGACGGGTGGCAGGTGAAAACTCATTCCAACGGTCATGACGCGATCCGGGCGGTCCGTGAACACGATCCGGACCTCATAATTCTCGACGTCATGCTGCCGGGCAAGAGCGGGTACGAGATCCTCGAACAGATCCGTGCCGATCCCGATTATGGGGAGATTTCGGTTCTCATGCTCACGGCGCGTGGTCAGGTCAAGGATCGCGAGATGGCCGAGCGCGCCGGGGTCAGCCGATACATGACCAAGCCGTTCTCCAACGCGGACGTGCTTCATGCAGTAAGGGCGCTGGCCGGGCCATGAGCGGCGAGGCCGGGCCCGTCTTTCTTCAGCGCCGGACATACCGGCGCAGGCGCCTCAAGGACGCGGCACGCTTGTTGCCGTTCCTGGGCGCGATACTGTTCTCGGTTCCGTTGCTCTGGCAGGGTACGCCCGAGGCACCGACCCGCACCAGCAGCGTAATGCTTTACCTTTTCGTGGTGTGGGCGGGGCTGGCCGGGCTTTCGGCTGTCATATCGCGCCACCTGGACGACGACCAGGACGATGACACGCATCAGGGCGACCCGCCGGAGCGACCCTGATGGCGACACTCAATCTTCTTGTCGTGGTCTGCATCCTATACGTTGCGCTGCTTTTTGCGGTCGCGTTCGCGGCGGACCGTGCGGCGCGCGCAGGGCGCATAACGTGGCTTCGCTCGCCGATTGTCTACACGCTTTCACTGTCGATATATTGCACGGCCTGGACGTTCTACGGCGCCGTCGGCTTTGCCGCGCGTTCGGGGCTTGAATATCTGACGATCTACCTGGGGCCGACGCTGGTGATGATCGGTTGGTGGTGGACCCTTCGCAAGATGGTGCGGATCGGGCGCAGCCAGCGTATCACCTCCATCGCCGACATGATTTCTTCGCGCTATGGAAAGTCCAACCTCCTGGCCGTCTTTGTCACGCTTCTGGCGGTGATCGGAACGACCCCTTATATCGCCCTGCAACTTCAATCCGTGACCCTTTCGGTCGCCACCTTCGCCCGCAACGACCTGACCACCACCGTTGTGCCGGACCGGGATTCCACCGCGCTTCTGGTGGCGGTGGGGCTCACGCTTTTCACCATTCTCTTCGGCACCCGAAACCTTGACGCGAACGAGCGTCATCACGGTGTCGTCATGGCCATTGCGCTCGAGGCGGTGGTCAAGCTGTTCGCGCTGCTGGCGGTCGGGGCCTTCGTTGTCTGGGGGATGAGTGACGGGATCTCGGCGACGCTGGCGCGCATTGATGCGTCCGAGATAGCCGAATGGCGGGTGCCGGGCAGCCGCTGGGTGGGGCTTACGATGCTGGCGGCGGCGGCGTTTCTCTGCCTGCCGCGCATGTTTCAGGTCATGGTTGTGGAAAACGAGGACGAGCGCCACCTGCGTACCGCGTCATGGGCCTTTCCGGCATACGTGATGCTGATGAGCCTGTTCGTTGTTCCGATCGCCGCGGTCGGGCTTGATCTTCTCCCGAGCGCGGCCAACCCGGACATGTTCGTTCTCACTCTGCCACTCCTGGCCGGTCAGGACGGGCTGGCGATCCTTTCGTTTCTTGGCGGGTTCTCTTCGGCCACGTCCATGGTGATCGTTGCGGCCATCGCGCTTTCCACGATGGTGTCCAACCATATCGTGATGCCGATCTGGCTGTATGCGACCGGTGGGTCGGCCATGGTCTCGGGGGATGTGCGCAGTGTCGCCTTGCGGGCCCGGCGACTGTCCATCGCCGGGGTTGTCGTGCTGGGATATCTCTATTTCCGGGTGTCTGGCGGAGGCACGGCGCTGGCCGCGATCGGGCTGGTCTCCTTCGCCGGCGTGGCGCAGTTCCTGCCGGCGCTCATGGGCGGGCTGTTCTGGCGCGGCGCGACCCGAGCCGGGGCTCTGGCGGGGTTGCTTGCAGGGTTCGTGATCTGGCTCTACTGCCTGTTCCTGCCGTCGTTCGGGCCCTCGGTGGTTCTGCCACAGACTGTTCTGGATCACGGCCTTTTCGGATTCAGCTGGTTGCGACCGCAAGCTCTTTTCGGGGCCGCCGGAATGGACGGGGTTGTTCATGCCGTGATGTGGAGCATGCTGCTCAACACTGCGGCATTCATAATAGTATCACTGTTGAGCTTCCCGCGCCCGATCGAGCGTCTGCAAGGGGCGCAGTTCGTCAACGTGTTTCAGCATTCGGGGACGCGGGGAAGCTGGACCGGGGGCCTCGCACAGAGCGAGGACCTGCTGATTATGTCGCAACGGATCATCGGGGCAAGGGATGCGCAGGCCTTCTTCTCGGCAGCGGCCCGGAGGCAAGGTATCGGCGGTTACCTGCCCGAACCGTCTCCGGACTTCCTTCAGGACCTCGAGCGCGAACTTTCCGGATCCGTTGGCGCGGCCACAGCCCACGCGATGGTTTCACAGATCATGGGCGGCGCCACGGTTTCGGTCGAGGATCTGATGGCGGTGGCCGATGAAACTGCCCAGATCATGGAATATTCCAATCGGCTCGAGGCCAAGTCCGAGGAACAGGCGCGTACCGCACGGCAACTGCGCGAAGCGAACCAGAAGCTGACCCAGCTTTCGGTTCAGAAGGATGCTTTTCTCAGCCAGGTCAGTCATGAATTGCGCACCCCGATGACCTCGATCAGGGCATTTTCGGAAATCCTTCGCGACACCGAGGAACTGAGCGCGTCCGACCAGGCCAAGTATGCTTCGATCATCCATGACGAGACCGTTCGCCTTACCCGCCTGCTCGACGATCTTCTGATGCTCAGCGTCCTGGAAAGCGGCCAGGTGACACTCAACAATCAGCATGGCAGTCTTTCGGCGATGCTGGACCGCGCCGTGGCCGCGACTGGCGGCACGACCGAGGCGCTCAGGATTCACCGCGACAGATCCACCGAGGACATACATCTTCACACAGATCTGGATCGTCTCGCGCAGGTCTTCATCAACCTGATCACCAACGCGCGGAAATACTGTGACGCGCAGGAGCCCGAACTTTCGATCTCCGCGAAGAATGACAATGGCATATTGATCGTCGATTTCATCGACAACGGAAGCGGCATCGCGATGGACCATCAGGATGTGATCTTTGAAAAATTCTCCCGGGTCGGTGATCTGAAGGCGTCGGGGGCCGGGCTTGGCCTCGCGATCTGCCGCGAGATCATGGCGCGGCTTGGTGGCACGATAACATACCTTCCGGGACAGGGCGGCGCGGCTTTTCGCGTATCGCTTCCGCTTGAGGCGCGCCTGGCCGCACAGTGATCTGGTGGGATGATATCAACGGTCTGGTAACCCCGTGCCGATAGTCTGTTTGCCGAGACAGGTTTTAAAGTACCCGGAGCGTCAGGCAGAATGTCATCGGACCAATCCAACTCTGTGCTCAGACAAAAGGCGCGCGCAACCAGGGACGAACAGCGCGCGCGTGACATGTCGCCGGCGAAGGCTTTGCGCCGGGCGCTTTCCCGCACCGCCATGGCGATATGGGAACTCGCATTGGAAACAGGCGAAATCCGTGAAACCAGCTCCGCTCTTGCCGATCTGGAAAGCCGCTTCGGGTCCGGTGGCCTCTTTGTTCTTCTGGAAGGGGAGGAGGGGCGCCGCGGTGCCGCCTGGCTGGACATGCAGCTCGTCAACGCCCTGATCGAGGTCCAGACAATCGGCAGTGTCACGCGGCGGCAGGCCCGGGATCGGCCGCTGACCAGAACGGACGCCGCGATTGTCGCGCCGCTGATCGACGGCATGCTGGAACGCTACGAGCGGCAGATGGCCGAATGCCGAGATGCGTTGCCCGCACGCTATCGTTTCGGGGTGATGATCGAGGATGCGCGCACCTTGTGCCTGGCCCTGGAAGCGCCCGAATTCCATCAAACATCATTTCAGGTCGATATCGCGGACGGGGCCAAGACGGGCACGCTCGAGATTGTTCTGCCAATCGGATGGGACAGTTCGCAGGAAGCGCGGGAGCCTGATCCCGCAGCCGAAGGGGCGGCCCTTGCGGAAACCGTGCTGCTTGCGCCCGCGCGGCTGGACTCCGTCCTGGACCGGGTGCGCATGCCGCTTCAGCGCGTTTGCCGCCTTGCTGTCGGCGATCTGGTGCCGCTGTCCGCCGAACGCATGGAATTGCGCCTGGAAAGTACCCAGAAACATCTTGTTGCCAAGGCGCGACTGGGGCGGCTGAACGGCATGCGCGCGATCCGCCTCCTTGGTGACGGCAGGGTCGAGCCGGGTTTTCCCGCTTCGAGCTTGTCTCTTGCCGATAAACCGGACCGGGCGGATGCACTCAGCCCGGGCGGGGCCATTTCATCCGCGGCGGGTGTGCACGGGCAGCCGGCACCCGTGAAAGAACCTGTGCCGCCGCCGCGCAATGGTGAGCGTCCGGCTGACGATGCGGAAGATGGCCCGGGGCGCACCGGTGTTGAACAGCCGGCGAAACTGCAACAGGATGCCTGATCACTTGCTGCCCGAACCTGCTTGCGGTAATACCCGGCAGTTCATTATCCGCAAGACATTGCCGGACTTGATTCCGATCAAAGCATTGCGGTCTCGGGGCTGTCATCATTCCTGCATATTGGGAGAATGACCTGATGGAACATGAACCTTACAAAAAAGCCCTTCTTGCGCGGCTGGCCGAGCTGGACACACGCCTGCACAGGATCGAATCCGAGTTGGATGAACCCAAATCCAAGGACTGGGAGGAGCTTGCAGTCGAACGCGAGGGGGACGAGGTTCTGGAACAATTGGGCCAGGAAGGACAGGACGAGATCGCGCGAATCCGCGCCGCACTGCAGCGGATGCGTGACGGGGAATATGGCATCTGTACGCGCTGCGGTGAAGAAATCTCGGTCGAGCGGCTGAAGGTGCTGCCCGAGACACCCCTGTGCCGGACTTGCGCAGCCGCAGTCTGACCCCACATCCGTCTCTGCCAGGGAATGATCACGGGAGGAAACGATGACTGACCAACAAAAGCGCATAAGCGAACTGACCGCGCGCATCAACGCAGCTGAACCGGGTACGCGCCATGGCTTGCAGCCAGAGCTCGAAAGGCTGATTCATGAACTTGAGGCGGCCTCGGCACCGGTGCCGCCGGAATTGCGGGATCTGAACGAAACCCTCCTTGGCGAGGCGATCGAGGCGCAGTTCGACAACATGCCGGTCTGAGACACTTTTACTGTAACAGGATCCCGATCACGACCATCATCAATCCGATCACGGACAGGAAAAGAGCGGCGGAGTTCACCGGCACGACGTTCCGGAGAACCGCGCGCAGGTCTGAATCCGCGAGCCCGGCCTTTCGGGCCTTCCACACCTTTACGATGCACCAGACGAGCCCGGCCAACCCGGCAAGCGAAACGCTCGCCCCCATCCAGATCAGGATTTCCATCGTCTTCTCCGCTTCGTCGCCCGTCCTGCTGACGTCGCCTAGAACATGTGTCGGCTGATCGCAAGCACGGCATGGGTTGGAACGGGGCTTGCGGGTCCACGCGCCGGGGGCTAGTCAGGCCCCGATTGATGCGGAGAGTACAAGATGAGCGACACCGACACGGCAGACAACTACCGGGTTACCGCCGACGAGCTTCGCCAGTTCATTGAGCGTTTCGAACGGCTTGAGGCCGAAAAGAAGGAACTGGCCGACCAACAGAAGGAGGTCATGGCCGAGGCAAAGGCGCGTGGCTACGACACCAAGGTCATGCGCAAGGTCGTCGCGCTTCGCAAACGGGACAAGGACGACATCGCAGAGGAAGAGGCGGTGCTGGAGATGTACAAGGAAGCCCTTGGAATGGCGTGACGCGACATGCGTTCCCCAAAGACGAAACCAGGAAGGCCGCGCGTTTTCCCGCGCGGCCTTTCACGTTTCCAGTCCTGCGGTTTCAGCTGTCGCTGTCGTCTTCCTCGGGCAGGACTTCCTCAACCACTTCGGCCAACTCGTCGTCGTCGGACGCGGCCGACCCGATATCGTCGAAAAGCTCGGCGATCTCGTAATCGGCGGCCGCCTCTTCCTCGGCGGCGAGTTCCTGGATGGATTTGCCGGATGCCTGAAGCTGGGCCTCTTCGGGGCTGCGGGCCACGTTGAGCGTCATCGTCGCCTCGACCTCGGGGTGCAGCGTGACGGTGACGTCATGCAGGCCCAGTTCCTTGATCGGTTTCGACAGGGCCACCTGCTTGCGGTCGAGTGAAAATCCGTCCTCGGTTGCGGCTTCGGCAGCGTCCCGGGTCGATACGGACCCGTAAAGAGCTCCGGAGTCGGCGGCCTGCCGGATCAGGACGAATTTTCTGCCGTCCAGCGATTCGGCCAGTTTCTCGGCTTCCTTGCGGGTTTCAAGGTTGCGGGCCTCAAGCTGGGCCTTGCGGGCCTCGAAATCGGCGATATTGCGGTCCGAGGCCGACAGCGCCTTGCCCTGGGGCAAAAGGTAGTTGCGTGCGAAGCCCGGCTTTACGTCGACGACTTCGCCCATCTGGCCAAGTTTCGCCACGCGTTCCAGAAGGATAACTTGCATCGGTCTCTCCTTACTTCACGGCATATGGCAGAAGGGCGAGGAAACGGGCGCGCTTGATTGCCCGGGCCAGCTCCCGCTGCTTCTTGGCGGACACGGCGGTGATGCGGGACGGCACGATTTTTCCGCGTTCGGAAATGTAGCGCTGCAGCAGCTTGGTGTCCTTGTAGTCGATCTTGGGTGCATTGTCGCCGGAGAAGGGGCAGACCTTGCGGCGGCGGAAAAACGGTTTTGCGGCCATGGTTTGTGTCCTTTCGTCAGGCTTGGATCAACGACGTTCGCGACGCGTGTCGCGTTCTTCCTTCTTTTGCATCTGGACCGAAGGGCCCTCGTCATGCGCATCGACCTTGATGGTCATCACGCGCATCACGTCATCATGAAGGCGCATCAGGCGCTCCATTTCCTGTACGGCCTGTGCGGGCGCGTCGGTCCTCAGGAAGAGATAGTGGCCCTTGCGGTTCTTGTTGATCTTGTAGGCCATCGTCTTGACGCCCCAGTACTCGCTGTCCACGAGTGTGCCGGCATTGTCCGACAGAATGGCGCCAAAGTGTTCGATGAGCCCCTCGGCCTGCGTGTTCGACAGGTCCTGGCGCGCGATAAAAACATGCTCGTAAAGCGGCATGCGATCTCCATTTCTTTCCGGGCGCATTTCAAAGGCGGGTCATTTTGGCCTTTCGCGACCCGTCCACGAGAGACTGCGCGGTTCATGACGTCATGCGAAAGGAAAGGCGCCTATACGACGGATCCTTTTGTCGCGCAAGGTACATTCCGCGTTGCATACGTGCCATGCGGCAGCCCCGCCCCCGCCTGAATATCGCCCACCTCCGTCTGCATGATCTGGACATGGGCCGAGACCGACAGAGGGAACAGCCACGATGACCGACAGGCCGGAACCGGAAAGACGTGAAAACGCCTGCCCTTTGCGCGGTTTGGCGATGGCCTGTGGCGGGGTGTCGGCATTGTTGGCGGCGATCCTTTTGTGGATCGTTCCCGTGATGCCGGATGACCCCGTCAAGAGCCTTGCAGGCATGCTTCTTTCGCTTTTGTTGACAATGGCGGGGCTTGTATTGCTGGGGGGCTCTGGCGGGCGCAGGACATGAAGGCGAACAGACCACGGTCCTTCCGGTGTTCGCGAGGCCACAAGTCTTGTTGAGTTCTGCGGTATTGTGCGGGCTGTTGTGAGCGTTATCATCTAGGCCGTAAACTCATTCAACTTATCCGGAGATCATGATGAAAAGCACAATTCTTGCTGCCGCGGTGACCCTGGCAGCGACCGGCGCCCTAGCCGCACCAGAAAAGTACGTTCTCGATCCCAGTCACAGCCAGGTGATATTCTCCTACACGCATCTGGGCTTCTCGACGACCTGGGGCATGTTCTCGGGGTTCGAAGGCGAGATCATGTTCGATCAGGACGCCCCGGCGGACTCCTCCGTGACCGTCTCGATTCCGACGATGTCGATGTACACCGGCTGGGAAAAGCGGTTCGATCACTTCATGTCGGACGATTTTTTCGGTGCCAGTGAAGATGACATGGTCACTTTCAATTCGACGGGCATCGAAGTGACCGGGGACAATACGGCCAATATCACGGGGGATTTGACGGTGAACGGTGTCACCAAGTCCGTGGTTCTGGATGCCGAACTCAACAAGACGGGGACTCATCCGATGGCCAACAAGGAATGGGCGGGGTTCAGCGCGACGACCATGCTGAAGCGTTCGGATTTCGGCCTTGACAAATTCGCACCCGCGGTGAGCGACGAAGTCGAGGTCACGCTGTCGATCGAAGCCCAAAAGGCCGAGTGAAGACCCCGGAAACGAATTGCGCTGGCCGCCGGTAGACACTGCCGGCGGCCTTTTTCATTTTTCGGACCGGGTGGCGGTCAGGTCGAATGCGATAACCACCTCGAACGCCAGCGATCCCGGATCGGAAACCCCCTCGCCGATCTGGAAACTGCGCCGGTCCACTGTCAAACCGCCACGGGCATCGGCCGTCTGACCGTCAATTGTGAGTGTGAAGGGCATTTCCACCGGTACCGTCTGTCCGCGGATCGTGAGGGTGCCGCGTGCGATCTTGCCCTCACCGGCGTTCAGAATATCAGCCTCGAATTGCGCGGTGGGATATTCCTCTGCATTGAAGAAATCCTTTCCCATTGCCTGATCGGTGACCGAACCGAGCGACAACGACCCGATGGCGATCGTGACATCCACCGAACCGTGCTTCCCGTCAGGATCCGGCTGTCGGGAATACGTGATATCTGCCGTCCAGTCCGCGAAACTGCCGGTAATCTCCGAACCCATCTGCGTGACAGTGATTTCAAGCGAGCCGGTCTCGACCTGCCAGTCGCTCTCGACCTGTTGCAGGGCGGCGGTGCCCGGTGCCGAACCGTCCTGCGCGAACCACCCCAGAGACGCGGCCCCGCCAAGAGCGGCGGTCCAGACGGCCAACGCGGCGATAATCGGCAAGGCATGTCCGGGCTGATCGCGGGTCGGCTCCGCGGGATGGTGCCCCGGCAGCATCCGGCGCAGGGTCGCATCGCCGTCGAGAACATGGTGTTTCAGGGCGCCCGCGACGTGCAGACCTACAGAGCCGATCAGAACCCATTGCAGGACGTAATGCACAGTGGCCGATATTTCAGCCACCGTCGCATCACGAGGCACGAAGGGCAGGGTTTGTCCGAACGGCCACCAGATCGGGGCGAAACCGGTGGTCGAGGCATGGTGTATCCATCCGCTCATGGGTACCGCGACAAGCGAACCGTAAAGCAGCCAATGAACGGTTTCGGCAAGCCGGGCCTCCGCGGGCCGGTCGCCGTTCAGGAGCGCCGGTTTCGGCTGCGCGAGGGTCCAGATGATACGGGCAAGCGCCACGAAAAAAATGGTGACGCCAACGGTTTTGTGCAGGGAAAACAATAAGGCCGCCCGGGCCACGGTCGCGTCGGTCGTGCTGATTGCCGGGTCGCGCACCTGATGCGCAAGATCGTTGGCGAAGAAACCCAAAGGTACGGCCGTGAAGATCAATATGGCGGTAAGCCAATGAAATGTCTTGGTCACCGCGCCATAGGCCTTCGGAGTGTTGGTGAGGGGCATGTGTCTGTCCTGCTCTGAAAATCGATCAACTTTTGTCAGGGAAATAGACAATGACAGCGGCAGAACAACAAGGCAGCACCGCACATGCGCCGTGCAATGATGCGAAGACGATCAAGGTCGTTGCCTGTTCCGGCCTCGCGCGCTATCCGGGGCGGACAACGAGAGGGAGGCATGAGCGATGAGCCGTGCATTTGTTTTTCCGGGGCAGGGGACGCAGACCGTTGGCATGGGCAAGGATCTCGCGGACGCCTACCCCGAAGCCCGGGCAGTTTTTCAGGAAGTGGACGAGGCGCTTGGCGAGAGTCTGTCCACAGCGATCTGGGAGGGAGATCAGGATACGCTGACGCTGACGCAGAACGCGCAACCGGCGCTTATGGCCGTGTCGCTGGCCGCGATGCGCGCACTGGGGTCGGAAGGCGTGACGATAAAGGCGGCGTCCTGCGTGGCGGGGCATTCGCTGGGCGAATATTCCGCGCTTGCCGCCGCTGGCGCGCTGAGCGTGTCTGACGCGGCGCGGCTGCTGCGGCTGCGCGGTCAGGCGATGCAGAAAGCGGTGCCAGTCGGTCAGGGTGCGATGGCGGCTGTGCTGGGCCTCGACCTTGAAACTGTCCGCGCCGTCGCGCAGGAGGCTGCGCAAGGCGGGATTTGCGAGGCCGCGAATGATAATGACCCCGCACAGGTAGTCGTTTCGGGCCACCGCGCGGCGGTGGAGCGCGCTGTGGAGATTGCCAAGGCTCGGGGTGCCCGGCGCGCGATGCTTCTGCCTGTGAGCGCCCCGTTCCACTGCGCGTTGATGGAGCCGGCGGCTGAAGCCATGCGCGAGGCCCTGGGCAAGGTCGATATCCGGGAGCCAGCCGTACCGGTCGTGGCCAATGTGGTTGCGGACTCAGTCAGCGATCCGGCGGCGATCCGGGCGCTTCTGGTTGATCAGGTCACAGGATCGGTTCGTTGGCGCGAGTCCGTTCTGTTCATGGCGCAGCAGGGTATTGACGAGATTTGGGAAATAGGAGCAGGCAAGGCGCTTTCGGGCATGGTGCGACGCATCCACCGGTCGATCGCCTGCCGCGCTGTCGGCACCCCCGACGAGATCAAGGACGCCGCGGTGACGGTCACCGCCTGAGCCAATCGGAGCGGTTGCAAGGTTGGTTCTGGATTGCGGCAGAAACTGGGAAAGGGATTCAAATGTTCGATTTGACGGGAAAATCTGCGCTGATCACCGGTGCCTCCGGCGGCATCGGGGGCGCGATCGCACGGGTTCTGCACCATGCCGGCGCGACTGTCGGCCTGAGCGGGACACGCGTGGAGCCGTTGCAGGCGCTGGCGGAGGAACTGGGCGAACGGACGCATGTCCTGCCGTGCGACCTGGCGGATGCCGAGGCCGTCGATGCCCTTCCAAAGCAGGCAATCGAGGCCATGGGCGGTTTGGATATCCTGGTCAACAACGCTGGCATCACCCGTGATCAGATCTTCATGCGGATGTCCGACGACGAATGGCAGAACGTCATCGACGTGAACCTGACGAGCACGATGCGCCTGTGCCGTGGCGTCATGCGCCCGATGATGAAGGCTCGCTGGGGTCGGATCGTCAACATCGGCTCGATCGTCGGCACGACCGGCAATCCCGGACAAGTCAATTATGCCGCGTCCAAGGCGGGGATGGTCGGCATGACCAAGTCCATCGCCTACGAGGTGGCAAGCCGCGGCATCACCGCCAATTCGGTGGCGCCGGGCTTCATCGCCACCGCGATGACCGAAAAGTTGAGTGATGACCAGAAGGACAAGATCAACGCCCAGATTCCGGCGGCCCGAATGGGAACGCCCGAGGAGATCGCGGCGGCTGTGCTCTATCTGTCCAGCCCCGAGGCAGGATATGTCACCGGAGCCACGCTGCATGTAAACGGCGGAATGGCAATGCTGTGACACGATCCGGGGAATCACGTGCCTTCCGGGGCCAGCGAGGCTTGGCGCACATGCCGGACCGTACGGCCCGGGCCACGAGCATTTCAGCACCCGGGGCAGTGGCCTCCGGGAATATGGAAACCCTATTGATTTCAAGGATGTGAAGCCGGTCGATTGATGGCTCCCGGGGCGCCGGCCCAGCCCGTGCTTGCAAGCGCCCGACTCTTCGTGAAAACATTTGCCTGAGGCGCGCCATGTGCTATAGGCGGCGCAGTTTGCGCGCGGGGGCTCGCGATCAGCACCCGCAATCCGTCTTCGGCGGGCAATGAAAACCGCCCGACCGGGCAATCAAAAGGCCACTTCCCGGCTCGGGCGGGGGCACAACGGGCCGGAACGTGCCCAGTAAGACAATGAGGATTACGACATGAGCGATATCGCAGACCGCGTGAAGAAGATCGTTGTGGAGCATCTGGGCGTGGAAGAGGACAAGGTGGGCGAAAACGCTTCGTTCATCGACGATCTGGGCGCTGACAGCCTCGATACGGTCGAGCTGGTCATGGCATTCGAGGAGGAGTTCGGGATCGAGATTCCCGATGATGCCGCGGAGAACATCCAGACCTTCGGCGATGCGGTGAAGTTCATTTCGGATGCGTCCTGAACACAAGGCGCCATCCCGTCGGGATTGGCCGTTCTGAAAGGTTCCCGCGCCCGGTGCGGGAACCTTTTCCGTTACAGGGCCGCGAACAGACGCCACGATGCCGATTTGGAGATATCGGGCGGCTGGATTACACTACATCATGAGCTTGCTTCGCAAACCGTGCGGAGGTCATTTCAGCAAGAGGTGCGTGCACCATGATCGTCTACCCGACCCTCGAATTGCATGACGGAAAATGCGTGTCGCTGACCCGGGGCCGGCTTGACGAGCCGGTGATCTGGCATGTGGACCCGGTGGAAACGGCGCGCGGCTTCGCGGCGGCCGGGGCGACGTGGATGCACGTTACCGACATGAACGCCCTTGCCGGCGAGGACGGAAATGATGAACTCGTGTCAGAGATCATACGCGCCGCGGGAATCCCCGTGCAGCTTGGCGGCGGTTTTCGGTCCCGCGAACGCGTGGAACGCTGGATCGACAAGGGGGCAGGCCGTATCGTGATCGGTACCATGGCAGCCCATGATCCCGATTTTCTGGCCGAAATGGCCAAATGGCACCCGGATCAGATCGTGCTTGCCGTCGACGTGTTTCAGGGGCATGTCATGACAGAGGGGTGGCGCACCCACAGCGCATTCACCCCGGAAACTTACATAAAGGCGTTCGATACAGCCCCCTTGGCGGGTATAATCGTGACCGACATAGACGCGGACATTCAGGATACGGAAGGCAGCATCGGCGTCATCTCGGGTATCGCCGCGCAAACCCGCCATCCGGTGATCGCGCGCGGCACCGTGCGTGTGAAGGATGACATCGCGCGCCTGAAATACGTACCCAATATTTCGGGCGCTCTGATAGGGCGCGCCCTGCTGGCCAAGGATATTGATCTGCAAGAGGCACTTGCCATTGCTCAACCCGATGCCGAACCCACGGCGGAATTCCAGTAAAACTGTCGTGTTTTGGCGGGGCGACCGTCCTGAACTGACGGCAGCGGGCTTGCCCCTTGGGGGCGAGGCGCGCTAAGAGCTTCCGGAAACGAGAAGAAAGGGCAGCATGATGCGTCGCGTTGTTGTCACGGGGCTGGGGCTGGTCACGCCGCTGGCGTCCGGGGTCGAGGAAAGCTGGAAGCGGCTGCTCGACGGGCAGTCCGGTGCCGGGCAGATCACCCGGTTCGATCCCGCCAATGTCATCACGAAATACGCCTGCGAAGTTCCGCTTGGTGACGGTACTGATGGAACCTTCAATGCCGATGATCACATGTCGGCGAAGGAGCGGCGCAAGGTCGATGATTTCATCCTCTATGGGATGGCGGCCGCTGATCAGGCGGTGCGGGATGCCGGCTGGATGCCCGAGGATGAGGAAAGCCTGCGGCGTACCGGCGTGATGATAGGATCCGGTATCGGGGGGCTGCGCCTCATCGAGGAAACCACTCTCGTCATCCGTGACAAGGGCGCGCGCCGCGTCTCACCGTTCTTCATTCCCGGGGCCCTGATCAATCTTATCAGCGGGCAGGTCGGAATCCGCTACGGGTTCAAGGGACCGAACCACGCCGTGGTGACCGCCTGCGCAAGCGGGGCGCACGCGATCGGCGATGCCGCGCGGCTCATCATGTTCGGCGATGCCGATGTGATGGTCGCTGGCGGTGCCGAGGCGGCGATCTGCGAAATCGGGATCGCCGGGTTCAACGCCTGCAAGGCCCTGTCCACGAAGCATGCGGACAATCCCAAATCGGCCAGCCGCCCCTATGATACCGATCGCGACGGGTTCGTGATGGGCGAGGGTGCGGGTATCGTCGTGCTGGAGGATTACGAGCACGCAAAGGCGCGTGGTGCGAAAATCCATGCCGAAATCCTCGGATATGGCCTGTCGGGCGATGCCTACCACATCACGGCCCCTGCCGAAGACGGCGATGGCGGCCTTCGGGCGATGGAAATGGCGCTCGGGCATGCCGGGATCGCGCCGGCGGAGGTGGATTACATCAATGCCCACGGGACCTCGACCATGGCGGACACGATCGAACTGAAGGCGGTCGAACGTCTTCTTGGCGATGCCGCGGCCTCGGCGACGATGAGTTCCACGAAATCCGCGACGGGGCATCTTCTGGGCGCGGCCGGCGCGATCGAGGCGATCTTCTCGATCCTGGCGCTGCGCGACCAGATGGTGCCACCGACGATCAACCTTGACAACCCGGCGGTCGACACGCCCCTTGACCTGGTTCCTAACACGTGCCGCGAGCGCAAGGTCGATGTGGCCCTGTCCAACAGCTTCGGCTTCGGGGGCACCAACGCCTGCCTGTGTCTGGGGCCGGTCCGCTGATGTGGCGGCATGTTGCCTCCAACGCGCTGACATTCCTCGTGGTTCTGACCTTTCTGCTTGGAGGGGTCATCCTTTGGGGCCAGAACACCTACAATGCCGAAGGCCCCTTGCAGGAACAGATCTGCCTGAGGGTGGAATCGGGCGCCTCGATGCAGGAAATATCCCGCCGGCTCGAGGCCGAAGAGGCGGTTACAAGTGCAGCGATTTTCCGTATCGGTGCCGACTATACCAACAAGGATACGGAGTTGAAGGCCGGTAGCTGGCTATTGCCGGCGGCGGCGAGTATGGCTGAGATCACCGACCTGATTACCCGTGGCGGGGCAAGCACCTGCGGTACGGAAATCGTCTATCGGATCGGGGTGGCCCGGATCGAGGTTCAGGTCCGGGAACTGGATACGGCCACGGGCCGCTACGAGGAGAAGCTGGCCTTTGATCCCACCTCTGAGGAGGCACCGCCGGAAGGGTATGAAACCGTTCGGGCGCAATCGGATACACGCTATCGGATGGTTCTGACCGAAGGTGCGACAAGCTGGCAGGCCGTAGAGGGGCTCAAGGCAGTGGATGCGCTGACCGGCGAGGTGCAGGAGGTGCCCGCGGAGGGAAGCCTGGCCCCCGGCAGTTACGAGTTGCGCGCAGGTGCGGACCGCGCCGGCTTGATAGAGAGAATGCAGGAGAAACAAAATCTCATACTGGCTGCAGTGTGGGAGAGCCGGGCCGATGACCTGCCGATCGACAGCCCGGAAGAGGCATTGATCCTGGCCTCGATCATAGAGAAGGAAACCGGGGTGCCCGAAGAGCGGCGCAAGGTGGCGAGCGTGTTCGCGAACCGCCTGGAAGAAGGAATGCGCCTGCAGACGGACCCGACGGTGATCTATGGCGTGACCGAGGGCAAGGGCCCCCTTGGCCGGGGACTTCTGCAAAGCGAATTGAGGCGCGCAACCCCTTGGAATACTTATGTCATACAGGGTCTCCCTCCAACGCCGATCGCCAATCCCGGCCGCGCCAGCATCGAGGCGGCAGTGAACCCGGCAAAGACCGATTACATCTTCTTCGTGGCCAGGACCCTCAATCCCCGGGACGGTCACGCCTTTGCCGAAACGCTGGCCGGGCACAATGCCAACGTGGCGAAGTTCCGCGAACTGGAAGCGCAGCGCGACCGCGAGGCGGAGTAGGGGATCCCTGTTCAGAACGATGTTTCGAACGGGGGTGGTGCACATCACTCGGGGCACGGTGCGAAAGGTCGCCCATGTCCGCAGGTTGCCTGACGTGGCGGGGCCGCCGCCGGCCGGCCAGGACGTACCTAGCTTCGCAGGGCCCCCCAGAGATCGTACTCTCCGGCTTCGTCCACTTCGACGGTGACGATGTCGCCGGGCGACAGTGCCTCCGCGCCCTCGTCGATGAAGAGGCAGCCGTCGATCTCGGGCGCATCAGCGCTTGTGCGGCAGGTGGCGATGCCGTCGGCATCGACGTCATCGACGATCACTTCCTGCAATGATCCGACCTTGGCGGCCAGTTTTTCCACTGAAATCGCCTGCGCCTTTTCCATGAACCGCTCCCATCGGTCCTGCTTGACCTCTTCGGGCACGTGATCGGGAAGGGCATTCGACCGTGCGCCGGGGACATTTTCATACTTGAAACATCCGACGCGATCGAGCCGTGCCTCGTCAAGCCAGTCGAGAAGCGTCCTGAACTCCGCCTCGGTCTCGCCAGGATAGCCAACGATGAAGGTCGAGCGCAATGCGATGTCGGGGCAGATTGCGCGCCATGCCGCGATCTCGTCAAGGGTGCGAGCGGCAGCGGCGGGTCGTGCCATGCGCCTGAGCGTGTCCGGGTGGGCGTGTTGGAACGGGATGTCGAGATAGGGCAGGACCAGCCCCTCGGCCATCAGCGGGATCAGCTCACGGACATGGGGGTAGGGATAGACATAGTGCAACCGCACCCAGGCCCCGAGTGATCCCAGATCTCGGGCGAGACGTGTGACCGGCTGCTCGCCGCGCCCTTGCAGGCGTGTCTCGCGGTCCCAGTCGGTGCCATAGGCGGACGTGTCCTGCGAGATCACCAGCAATTCGCGCACCCCGGCCTCGACCAGCTTCGTTGCCTCGCGCAGCACCGCGTTGGCGGGCCTTGAGGCAAGGCGGCCGCGCATGTCGGGAATGATGCAGAAGCGGCACTTGTGATTGCACCCTTCCGAAATCTTCAGGTAGCTGTAATGCCGCGGCGTCAGCGACACACCCGAGGCGGGCAGCAGGTCGATGAACGGATCCGGGGCGGGCGGCACGGCGGCATGTACCGCGTCGAGCACCTGTTCGTACTGGTGCGGGCCGGTGACCGCCAGCACCTTCGGATGGGCGCCGGTGATGTAATCAGGCTCGGCGCCGAGGCAGCCGGTGACGATCACGCGCCCGTTCTCTGAGAGCGCCTCGCCAATCGCCTCCAGGCTTTCGGCACGGGCCGAATCCAGAAAGCCGCAGGTGTTCACGATGACCGCGTCGGCGCCTTCGTAGGCCGAGGAAATGCCATAGCCTTCGGCGCGCAGCCGGGTCAGGATGCGTTCGCTGTCCACCAGCGCCTTGGGGCATCCGAGACTGACCATGCCGATTGTCGGTTGTCCGGGACGCGGGGCATCGCCGGACGGGCGGGCGCGGGCGAGGTCGGGGCGCAGATCGGGGGGATTGGTGCTCATGGCGGCGCTATACCCGAGCGACAGCGGCCCTGGAAGGGAAAAGCTGTTGTTGGTTGCACGGCAGGGGCCTACATTCGCCTCGTGGCCGGTGAGGAGAGACCGAAATGAAATGGATATTGCGGATCCTGGGTATAGTGGTGCTGATCGTGGTGATTGCCGGCGTTTCGCTGGTCTTGCTGCCCGGTGAGCGGATCGCGAAGATTGCCGCGGACCAGATCTCCGGGACCACCGGCCGTCAGGTCGAGATGACCGGGGATACGCGCATCAGCCTCTATCCCGTGCTTGGCATCAGTACCGGCACGCTGAGCGTGGCCAATGCCGGTTGGTCGGATGCCGGTCCGATGATCGAGGCCGAAAGCCTAAAGGTGGGTGTGGACCCGGTCGCCCTGATGTCGGGGGATGTGCGCATCACGGGTCTGGAGGCTGTCGACCCGGTCATCCGGCTGGAGCGTGCCGCCGACGGGCGGGTCAACTGGGAACTTGGAGTCGAGGGCGTGTCGACCGCGGGTGACGAGGTGTCCGAGGCGACAGCCGCAGGTGAAAACCCGCTGGCCCTGACGCTGGACCGGGCGCTGATCACCGGCGCGACGGTCAGCTATGCCGATCACGGTGCCGGCACCCGGACGGTGATGGAGAACATGGACCTGGATCTGCGCTGGCCCGATTACGAGGGCGAGGCGAGTTTCGAGGCGGTTCTGCGGCCGTCCGGTGACGCGGTGCGTGTCTCGGGGCGTGTCCTGCGCGTCGGCACGGTGATCGAAGGGGGGCTGTCGGGCTTCAACATGGCGGTCACGGCGCCCGGCGGCAGCCTGAGCTTCGAGGGGCGTGGGGGTGCCAAGCCGGAACTGGAAGGCGATCTGGACGTTGATATCGGAGATACGGCGCGCTTTGCATCCGCCCTTGGCGCCGGCGCCCCGGACATTCCGCAGGGGTTGGGCCGATCAGTGACCGCGACGGGCCGGGTCACCCTGACCGACGGGCCGCGCCTGTCGATGCGGGACGCACGCATCGTCCTGGATGGTAACACCTTTTCGGGCGCGGCGGATGTCCTGCCGGGCGGGACGAGGCCCAAGCTGAACGCACAGCTTTCGGCCGGCGCGCTGGATCTTTCGGCGCTGGGCAGCGGTGGCGGGGACGGTGACGCGGGCGGTGGTGATCCGGTCAGCGCGGGCTGGTCGACCGCCCCCATCGATGCCAGCGCGCTGGGGCTTCTGGACGCGGAGGTATCCCTCAACGCCGAAAGCCTTGATATGGGCACCTTCCGTTTCGGGGCGACCCGGATCCTGATGACACTGAACGACGCGCGTGCCGTTTTCGACCTGCGCGAGCTTTCGGGTTATGACGGCACGGTGACCGGGCAGTTCGTGATCAACAATCGGAGCGGCCTGTCGGTGGGCGGAGACATGACGGCGACAGGGATCGCGATGGAACCCTTCCTGACCGATGCTGCCGGTATAACGCGGTTTTCCACCACCGGGGACGCATCGCTGGATTTCCTCGGGGTGGGAAATTCCGTCGATGCGATCATGAACAGCCTGCAGGGCAGCGCTTCTGTCAGCACCGGGCGCGGGGTGATCAGCGGTTTCGATCTTGATCGGCTGATGCGCTCCGGTGACGGAACCGGGGGCACCACCGTGTTCGACCGTCTCGGCGCCTCTTTCGATCTCCGTGAAGGCAACGCCTTCAACGACGATCTACTGATGGTATTGCCGCTGGCACGCGCCGAGGGCGAGGGGCGCATCGGCCTGGGCGCGCAGGACCTGGATTACCTTTTCACGCCGACCCTGCTGGAAGGAGAAACGCGCCGCGGCCTCGCCATTCCGGTGCGTATCCGCGGATCCTGGTCGGACCCGCGCATCACGCCGGATCTCGAAAGGGCCCTGGAGCTGAACTTCGAGGGCGAGAAGAAAAAGCTGGAGGAAAAGGCGATTCGCGAGATCGAGAAGGAGTTCGGGATCGAGAAACAGGAAGGCGAATCGGCCGAGGATGCGCTGAAGCGCGAATTGGAAGACAGGGCGCTGGACGAGCTTGAGAAGCTCTTCGAGTAGCGTTGACCGGAAGGTCCGGGATGATGGCCGCGTCGATTCCGGCCGTTCCGGCGCCGGATGCCTCCGGCGGGAGTATTTGGAGAAAGATGAAGGAGGGCGGGGCGCTCCGGCCTCGATGAGGGCTGTGCGGAGTTGCCGCGCCATGGCCCTGACCGTGCGGCGGTGACATGCCCCGCGGCGGGGCAGCGGGACTGCGCCGTGCGGTCTGCCGCGGGACCCGTCAGGTTCCGGCGGGGACCGTGCGGGAGGCGGTATCGACCGATGCCCATATATCGCGTACATGGCCGGGCAGTTCGCGGGCGGTGACTGCGGCCTCGCGCACCAAGTAATCGAAATGCTGGGTCAGGGCCTGAACCCGCTCTGTATCGCGGAACGCCATGTAGTTCTGACCGATGTAAACCACGGCCAGGAGTGGACCGAAGATCGTCACCGGCGCCGAAAAGAGCCGCCGCGCATCGTAGAGGTAGATGCGCAGCCGCGGGTAGAGTTGCTCGGTCACCGTCATCAGGTTCTCGACCTGTTCGGCGCGCACCGCATGCGGCAGGCCGCTGTAATAGCCTTCGCCGTGCAGGAAGGAATGAAGTTCGAATATCGGAACGGCGATTTCGTAATCCGATTGCGTGTCGCGCATCCATGCGAGACGATCCTCGGAGGCGCCGATCGCCTGCTGGGTGCTGCGGCCGAGATGCGGGGCATATTCCCATTCCAGCATCGCGCGTGTCTTGAGCATGTCGGGCAGGCCGGCGGGAACGTGGCGTATCTTGTATCCCGCCGCCTCTTTGTGCCACTGGAAGATCTGTTCATCGACCAGCGCGCGTGGCGCCTCGGTGAGTGACAGAGTGTTGGCAAGGATGTCGGCCGCGGTCTCGGGCCGGTCGGTCAGCCCCAGGAGCCAGTCGGCCGAGATTCCCAGTGCGCCGGCACATTCCCCGACCACCTGCGCATTGGGCAACCTTGCACCGGTGCCATTGAGAAGCTGTGACACGGTGGACCGGTCGACGCCGATGCTGCGCGCCAGCGCGCTTTGGCTGGTTTCTTTTTCCCGCATCGCCTCGTTCAGCCGGAGGCGGAACAGCGCGGCACGATCCCGCTTGTCGGTTTTTTCCCTCATATGGTGATTAATATCATCATTGCGGGGAAATGTTAACTACATTCGGAATCCCTTGGCCGCGCTTTACCCAGTATCAGGGGACCTGTCGCAAGGCACAATCGGACAATACGGAGATGCGGATGGAGACGCGGAAACGCACTGTGGTCAAGGCCTTTCTGTGGAATGGTATCGGGCTGCTTGTCATGGGCCTGGTGGGGCTCGTGATGACCGGTTCGGCGCTTGTGGGAGGCACGATGGCGCTGATCAACACGGGGATCGGGCTGACCACCTACGTGATCTATGAACGTGTCTGGGCGCGGATCACCTGGGGGCGTTCGCATGGCTGAACCGAAGCTGCCACGCCCTGACGCGGAGTGGCCCACGCTGGCCCTGCTGGTTGCCTGTTACGGGATCTGGGTGGTCGCGGTGACATTTGCCGCCGCCGCCTGGCTGCCGCTGGGGATCGTGCTGGCGGTGCTGGCGATCGCGTTGCATTCCTCGCTGACGCATGAGGTGCTGCACGGACATCCCTTCCGCAACGAGACGCTGAACGAGGCGCTGGTGTTTCCCTGCCTGGGTCTGATGGTGCCCTATCGACGGTTCCGCGATCTGCATCTTGCGCATCACGAGGATTCGATCCTGACCGATCCTTATGACGACCCGGAATCCAATTACATGGATCCTGCGGTGTGGCACCGGCTGCCGCGTTTCATCCAGGGGCTGCTGAGGATCAACAACACGCTGGCCGGGCGGCTGCTGCTGGGTCCGGCGATCAGCATGCACGCGATGATCGTTGCCGACTGGCGCGCGATCCGCGTTGGCGAACGGGCGGTGCTGAACGGATGGCTTCTCCAGGTTCCGGCGGCGGGCTTGGTGCTGGCAGCGGTGGCCCTGTCTGCGATGCCGTTCTGGGCGTATTTCATCGCGGCCTACGCGGGGTTCTCGATCCTGAAGATCCGCACCTTCCTGGAGCATCGCGCCCATGAACGTGCCAGCGGCCGAACCGTGGTGATAGAGGATCGGGGGCCACTGGCGCTGCTGTTTCTGAACAATAACCTCCACGTTGTGCATCACATGCACCCCAAGGTCGCGTGGTACCGGTTGCCACGGCTTTTCGCGGAAAACCGGGAACGTTATCTGCGGCGCAACGACGGGTACTACTATCGGTCCTATGCCGAGATTTTCCGCAAGCATTTCCTGCATGCCAAGGATCCGGTGCCGCATCCGCTCTGGCCTGACCGGTAAATTCCGGCGATACCGGCCTCATGGAGGCCTGGATCATCCTTTCCGTGGCGGCTGCCGCGTTCCAGACGCTGCGGTTCATGCTGCAGAAACACCTGAGCACCTCGGCGTTGTCAGCCGGCGGGGCCACCTTTGCGCGCTTTGCCTATTCGGCGCCGTTCGTGGTGACGCTGTGCCTTGTCCATATCCATTTTTCCGGGGCCGTGGTACCCCGGCTTACGCCGCTATTCTGGGGTCTTGCCCTGAGCGGCGGACTCGCACAGATCCTTGCCACATGGTGCGTGGTGGCGCTTTTCGCGCAGCGGAATTTCGCGGTCGGCATCACGTTCAAGAAGACCGAGGTGATCCAGACCGCGCTGGCCGGACTGATCGTGCTGGGCGACAGCGTGAGCCTGCATGGCCTGGGTGCGATCTTGCTCGGCCTCGTCGGGGTGCTGATCCTGTCGGAGAACGCTGCGGGTCCGGGCCTGTGGGTGCGCCGGCTGATCAATCGTGCGGCGGCGCTCGGCCTGGCATCGGGGGCTTTCTTCGCGGTTTCGGCGGTCGCTTATCGCGGCGCGACCCTGCAGATCGGAAGCGACGACCCGCTTTTGCGCGCGGGCGTGGCGCTGGCGGTGGTGACCGTGGCACAGACGCTGGGGCTCGGGGCATGGCTGGCATGGCGCGAGACCGGGCAGCTGGGCCGGGTCCTCGCGGCGCGGCGCACCGCGGTGTGGATCGGAATTACCGGCATGTGCGGGAGCCTGTGCTGGTTCACCGCGTTCACGTTGCAGAACGCCGCCTACGTCTTTGCCGTTGGGCAGGTCGAGGTGGTGTTCTCGGTGATGGCCTCGGTCCTGATTTTCCGCGAACGCATGACCTGGCGGGAATTCGGGGGAATCGGCCTGGTGAGCCTGAGCATCCTGGTGCTGGTGGCGGTGGCCTGACCGGGCCGCTCGTCCGCCCTTGCGGGCAGTCTCGCGCGGGGCCGGCATCGCCGGATGTCAGTCATCCGGCCGCGCCGCGTCGCCGCGCAGGCGCAGAAAAAGGCTGGCCTCGTCGTCGTTGCGAAAGAACGGGACGGAGGCCGGCGGATCGGGATCGTGGACCCGCGCCGCGACCTCGGCCAGCACCACTTCGGTGATGAAGGGGAGATCGAAATCGCGAGCCCGCGCAAGCGGCACCCATTGCAGGTGCGAAAGTTCCTCGCAGGCGGCGGAAAAATCGTCGGGATCGCCGGCGACGTTCTCGGCGTCGACGAGGAAGAACCGGGCGTCGAAGCGCCGCGGGCGACCCGGCGGGGTTATCGCGCGAAAGAAGAATTGCAGGGCGGACGCCGTGGGGACGCAGCCGCGCGCGGCGAAATCCGCCCAGTCCGCGGGGGGCGTACCGGGCCATGCCCCGGGCCGACCGAGCACGAGGCCCGTTTCCTCCCATAATTCGCGGATGGCCGCGGCGGCCAGCGCATGAGACAGATCCCGCGTGGTATCCTCCAGCAGCCGATCCGCGCAGATCGCCGGCAGCGGATCTGCCAGCGGAACACCGGCATCCGCTTCATCGACTGCGCCACCGGGGAAAACGAACTTGTTGGGCATGAAGGCCGCCGTGGCGCCACGCTGACCCATCAGGACATGCGGATCACCGCGGCGATCCCGCAGGGCGATCACGGTAGCGGCGTCTCGGATTGCGGACTTGTCCAAGTTTTCGGTGCTCTTTCGCTTGTGGCGATGTCAGGCGTGGCCGCCGAAGCCGTGCATCAGCCGGGCCCACTGGAAGGCCACGATCGCCCCTTTCAGTCTGGGCAGAAGATATAGCGACAGGCCGACACAGCCAACAGCGAAAACGGTGAACAGGACCAAAGGTTCAGGGCGGAACGTGGTAAAGAAAACATGAAGCAGCGGTGCCATCAGGTGACCGACGATCAGGATGGTCAGGTAGGCCGGCCCGTCATCGGCCCGGTGGTGGCTCAGATCCTCGCGGCACACGGTGCAGGTGTCTCGCACCTTGAGATAGTTCTTGAGCATCGGCCCGCTGCCGCAGCTGGGGCAGCGCCGCCGAAAACCCTTGATCAGGGCCGGCCAGAGGGGGCGCTCATGTTGCGGGCCCGGGAGTTCTTTTTCGGTCATGTTTCGGTGGCCTTCTTGCGGATCAGGCAGTGAGTGTGGGGTATGTCCCGGTGAATATAAAGATATGGCGGCGGCCTTGCGGCGCCATGTCGCGCGGGATGGAAATTTGCGGCCGGCGGCGACGGAACCGTGCCGGTGGCGCGTGAAAACGGGTGGAAGACGGGCAGTCGGCCCGGTTCTGGACAGAAAAGATATCAAAGGAGAGTCCCGATGACGAATTCGAGCCTGATCTGCGCGTTGAGCGCGGCTATCCTCATGGTCAATGCAACCGGGTCGGTCGCACAGGGAGGGGCCGGGGGCAAGATGGGCCACGGGCCGCGCCATTCCTTCTCGGACCTGGACACCAATGGCGATGGGGGGATCACCCGCAAGGAGATGAAGGCCCATGCACGGGCCCGTTTCGACGCCGCGGATACCGATGGCGACGGGGCCCTGTCACAGTCCGAGATGATCGCCCGGATGCAGGCGCGCATGGAACGCCGGACCTCGCGGATGATAGAACGCCACGACGCCGACGGTGACGGCAAGCTGGGCTTTGACGAGATGCGGATGCGATCCGGTAACCGGATGTTCGGGCGCCTTGATGCGGACTCGGACGGAACCGTCACGCAGGCGGAGTTCGAGGCGATGCGCGGAGGGTCTCACGGACGCCACGGCATGAAGGGCCGGCATGGCGGTCACGGACAGCATGGCAAGCATGATTGGAATGACCAGGGCTCCGAGGGCGCCCAGTAGGGCCGGCGCCGTCGGCCGGACGGGTCTGTGCGACCGGCCCGGCGGTGGCATTGCCAGATACGCCAGCAGGAGATACCGCGACGGGACATGGAAATGCCGTACGATGCGATGGATGAACTTTCCGACGAGTCCCTGCTGGTGCGGTACGCGGGCGGCGATGCCGTTGCTGCGCGGGTGCTCATGGCCCGGCTGGCGCCGTGGGTTCTTGCGCAGGCGACGCGCCGTCTTGGCATCCGGGCGGAGGCCGAGGATGTGACCCAGGAGGCGATGTTGCGCCTGTGGAAGGTGGCCCCCCGCTGGGAGCCCGGTTCGGCCCGGGTCAGCACCTGGTTGTACCGCGTGGTGGCCAACCTGTGCACGGACCGGCAGCGGCGGACGCGCGGCGTGGCCCTGAGCGCGGTCGCCGAACCGGTTGATCCGGCGGCGGGTGTCGAAGAGAGAATGCAGGACGACGCCCGGGCCGAGGCCCTGCGCGCGGCGTTGGCGCGGCTGCCGGCGCGGCAAAGGGAGGCCGTGGAATTGCGCCATATCGACGGGCTTGCCAATCCCGAGATCGCCGAGATCATGGACACCGGGATCGAGGCCGTGGAAAGCCTGATCGCGCGCGGCAAGCGGGCATTGGCGGCGGATCTGACGCAAAGAAAGGATGAACTGGGGTATACCGATGGCGGGCAATGACGATCAACGCGACCTGGACGTTTTCTTCGAGGCAGCCCGGGAGCGGACCCCGGACCCTTCCGCGGCACTGCTGGCCCGTATCGCCGCGGACGCCGATGCGACGCAGGCGGGTTTCCGAGTGCGGGCACATGCGCGGCGCTCAAGCGGGCGCCTGCGGCAGTTTCTCGACGCGCTCGGTGGCTGGCCGGCGGCCGCGGGGCTGGCCGCGGCGACCCTGGCCGGGATGTGGATCGGTTTCGATCCGCCCGGCGACCTGCAGGCGTGGGCGCGGGATTCGCTGGATCAGGTGCAAAATGCGCATGTGATCGACATCATGCCCGGTACCGGGCTGGACCTGATCGGGGAGGCATCGCTATGACAGATCCCAACCCACCCGCGCAGGGCAGCACCGGGCGGTGGATGCGCGTGCTTCTGGCAGTCTCTCTGGCTGTAAACCTTCTGGTCTTTGGCGCTGTCGGTACTGCCTATTTCACATGGGGGCACGGGGCTCATCCCCACCATGCGCGCGGCATCGGCGGCCCGCTTACGCGGGCACTCGACCGTGAGGACCGGCGCGCCATCGGACGGGAGATGCGCCGCGCGTTCCGGGACGGAGACCACGGCGGCGCCCGAAAGCGCCCTGATTTCGGGGCCCTTATTGCGGATCTCCGGGCGTCTCCCTTCGATCCGGACAAGGTCGGGGCGCGGCTGACGCGTCACCGTGCCATCCTGGGCGAGCGGATGGAGATGGGGCAGCGGCTGCTTCTTGAGCGTCTGGCCAGAATGAGCGACGCGGAAAGAGCGGACTTTGCCGACCGCGTTGAATCGCATCTGGAAAGGCGCCGCGGCCACCGCAGGTGACGCAGCGATCAGGCGGCCGTGCGGGCGGCGAAGGTAACCGTGTTGCGGCCATCGGCCTTCGAGGCGTAAAGGGCGCGATCCGCCTGCCCCAGAAGCATGTCCACGCTCGGGCGCGTGCCTTCGGGATCGGACCGGGCCAGCGTGACTCCGATGCTGACGGTGATCTGCACCGGCTCGTTGCGGCCTGGCACCTCGATCCCGGAGCGGCGCACGAGCCGGCAAAGCCGCCCAGCCATCCGCCGCGCCTGGGCACGGTTTGTTTCGGGCAGCGCGATCAGGAACTCCTCGCCGCCGATGCGCGCGATAAGGTCATGTTCGCGCAGGTTTTCGCCCAGAAGGCCGGCCACCTTCCTGAGAACGTGATCGCCCGCCGCGTGCCCCAGCGTGTCGTTGACCCGCTTGAAGTAATCCAGGTCGGCCACCATGACCGCCAGCGGTCGATGGGTGCGCATCGCGGCCTCGACCATGCGGTCGAGACAGGGCAGGGCATAGCGCCGGTTGTGAAGCCCGGTAAGAGGGTCGATGACCGAGGCGCGCAGATCATCTCTCAGCCGGTCGCGCAGCCTGTCGGCAGACAGTTTCTGTCGGACCTGGGTGCCAAGGCGCAGGGATATTTCCCGCGGGTCGAGGCCCGCGGTCACGACATCGTCGGCGCCGGTATCGAGGAGCGCGGCGGCAAGCGTCTCCGTTTCGCGCGGCATGACCGCGACGATCCGGCTGTGCCCGGCATGTGGCGCGGCGCGCAATTCGGCCATCCGGCGCGGCCCGTCACCGGCTTTGTCCGCCCCGATCATGACCACGAAGACATCCGCCCGCAGGCCGGATGCCAGCGCCCCCACCGGATCATGCGTGCCGATGGTGGTCAGCTCGTGCCCGCAATGGGGCTTGAGGCGCGTGCGAAGGCACAGCGCACGGTCCTGGTCGGCCGCGATTACCGCGACCCGTCCCCGGCTGTCGAATCCGGTGGCGGCCTCGGCAAGGCCCGGGGTGCCGCTTGTCCCGGCGTTGATCCGCAGTTCCCGGGTGCCGCGGTGGCGCCGGAGCAGCCCGCGCAGCCGGGCCAGAAGCATCCGGTCGCCGACCGGTTTGGTGATCGCGTCATCGGCCCCTGCACGCAGCGCGGCGATACGGGCCGCTGCCGTGTCCCCGGGAAGAATCAGCACCACCGGCAGGTCGGCCAGCGCCGGACGGGAGCGTATGGCGCGGATCAGGTCGGCCCCGTCCATGTCGGCCATCCGGGCGCTGGCGAGGATAAGGTCGGGGTGCTCGGCTTCGGCCCGGGCGATCGCGTCTGCCCCGCAAGCGGCCGGCAGCACGTCATAATGGGCCACCGACAGCTTCGCCTTGAGGGCTATCCTGTTGGTGGCGACATCGTCCGCGATCAGAATTCTTCCTGACATAGGCTTTGCGCCTTTCTGACTTGCCCTTTGCCTGTCGCCAATATCCGTGGCAGAGGTTAAGAAATCCTTTCCGGGAATTAACCGAGATGACCATGACACAGGACCGGGCCGAGACCGTCGCGCTGACCTGCCTTGGGTGGCTGGCTGCCAATGATGTTCTTCTGCCGGTTTTCCTCGGCGCTACGGGCGCCTCCGAGAACGATCTTCGCGACCGTGCCGCGGACCCTGAATTCCTGGGGTCCGTGCTGGACTTCGTGATGATGGACGACGCCTGGGTGATGGCTTTCTGCACCGGGGCCGGCCTCGCCCCCGAGGTTCCGATGCAGGCCCGCGCGGCCCTGCCCGGCGGCACACAGGTCAACTGGACATGACCGGCGGCAGGCATGCGACGTCTGCCCGGTCCGCCAATCGGGTCGACGGGATCATTTTCGACAAGGACGGCACCCTGTTTGATTTCCACGGAACCTGGAATGTCTGGGCCGCTCAGGCGATCCGTGAGCTGGCCGGCGATGACGAAACCGCGGCGCGGCGCATCGCCTCGGCGCTTCTCTACGATCTTGATGCGGGGAGGTTCGAAAAGGAAAGCCCCGTCATCGCGGGAACCAACCGCGAGGCGGCCGAATGCGCCGCCGCGGCCCTGCCCGGGCGCAACGTGGAGGAGATCGAGCGTTTCCTGATGCTGAGTTCGGCCGAGGCGCCCCTGGCCCCCGCGGTCCCGCTGGCCCCGTTTCTGAGCGGCCTGAAGGCCGTCGGACTGCGCCTTGGCGTGATGACAAACGACACCGAATACGGCGCCCGCGCGCATCTTTCGGTGGCGGGTGTCGAGACGCATTTCGATTTCATCGCCGGATTTGACAGCGGCTACGGGGCCAAGCCGGATCCCGGTCCGCTGCTGGCCTTCGCGTCGCAATCTGGTCTTGCACCCGAGCGGATCGTCATGGTGGGCGACAGCACTCATGACCTTCTTGCCGGGCGTGCTGCGGGCATGCAGGTGCTCGGTGTCCTGACCGGTATGGCGGCACGCGCCGAACTGGCCCCGCATGCCGATGACGTTTTTCCTGATATCGGGCACCTGACCGCCTGGATCGCCGCATGAGGCATCATCCGCTCTTCGGTCTTGCCCTGGCCACCGCGGCGGCCCTGGTCCTGACGCCGGACGCTCTTCTGATGCGGGCCTCGGGGATGGGTGGATACCAGATGGTTGGATGGCGCGGCCTTCTGATGGGCAGTGTGCTCCTGCTGGCCTGGGCGGCCACAAGCCGGAAACGCGGGGCGGACCTCGTGGCGCTCTTCTCGGGGGGCGGGCTGGTGATCGTGACCTGCCAGTATTTCAACGCCACCTTCTTTGCCACCGGCATCGCCGTGGCGCCGGTGCCGGTAGTCCTGTTCGGTGTCGCCACGGTGCCTGTCTTCGCTGCGATCTTCGCCAGGATCATCATCGGTGAGCCCACGCGCCCGTCAACATGGGTGACGATTATCGCGGTGCTGAGCGGAATCGGCATCGCGGTCCTGGGTGGTGAAGCCGGCACCCTCACCTTTGACCGGGCCACCCTTCTGGGGGCGCTGGCGGGGCTGGGTGTGGCCATGGCCCTGGCCCT
This sequence comes from Roseovarius sp. TE539, assembly GCF_003298505.1. Taxonomy (GTDB): domain Bacteria; phylum Pseudomonadota; class Alphaproteobacteria; order Rhodobacterales; family Rhodobacteraceae; genus Roseovarius. Next base: position 7,845 of record NZ_QNGB01000008.1, on the reverse strand, counting down.
GAATTTCGTGATCCTGCGCGCGCGCCCGACGCTGCCGATCCTGCTGGTGATCGGTATCGGGGCCTGCCTGGCGGGGGGAACCGGCCTGGTAGTGACCGGCCCCGCGGCGATGACCGAAGGTACGGTCTGGGCGATCGCGATCACCGGCCTTGTGATCCTGCCATGCTCCTTTTTCGGCCTGTCGCTCGCCTCCCGGCATACGCATGCTTCCAATGTCAGCCTGATCATGCTTCTGGAGACGGTCCTCGGCCCGTTCTGGGTCTGGCTGGGACTGGGAGAGGTGCCGACCCCGGCGATGATCCTTGGCGGAATGATCGTGGTGGGCAGTCTCGCGGGTTATCTGGGGCTGGTCGGACGCCGGGCGCGGCGCCGGGCAATGTGACCGCGGCTCCCGGGGCCATGACGGTGCGGAGCCTGAAACCCGACATGCAGTATCTGGAATGCGACACATCGCGTCGTAAAGTGGCATACCCGGGCCGGTGGCCGGTGCTTCCATGTGCAGGAGACGTGAACCGGGAGGACAGCATGGCCGCGGAAAGCAGACGCAGGAAACGAAGCGGCGGGCGCGCCGGAAACGCCGATCGGCGCGGCACGGCGGTTATCGAGCAGATGCCCTGGAACCCGCCGGTCAACGTGGACCGCCCGACCGAGCCGCTCGACGAGGACGGGATCGCCGCAGTCCATGACGGCGCCATGCGCATCCTGGAAGAGATCGGGATCGAATTCCTCAATCCGGAGGCAATCGAGATCCTGCGCGGCTCGGGTGGCTGTACGATCGAGGGCGAGAACGTCCGCATGGGCCGCGATTTCGTGATGGAGATGATCGGCAAGGCGCCGGAAACCTGGACGATCACGCCGCGCAACCCGGACCGCGCTGTCACGATGGGCGGGCGGCAGATGCTGTTCGGCAATGTTTCCTCGCCGCCGAGCTACTGGGACCTGTCGCTGGGGCGCAAGATGACCGGCACCCGCGAGATGTGTGCCAACCTCCTCAAGCTCAGCCAGTATTTCAACTGCATCCATTTCGTCGGCGGCTACCCGGTGGAGCCGCAGGACATCCATGCGGGTGTGCGGCACCTCGATGTGCTTTATGACAAGCTCACCCTGACCGACAAGGTGGCGCATACCTATTCGCTGGGGCGTGAACGGGTCGAGGACGTGATGGAAATGGTGCGCATCGCCGGCGGCCTCAGCCACGAGGACTTCGATGCCAGTCCGCGCATGTACACCAATATCAACTCGACATCGCCCTTGAAGCATGACCTGCCGATGATGGATGGCTGGATGCGGCTGGCGCGGCGTGGCCAGGGCCTCGTGGTGACTCCGTTCACCCTTGCGGGTGCGATGGCGCCTGTGACCATGGCCGGGGCCGTGGCACAGTCGCTCGCCGAAGGGCTCAGCGCAGTGGTGCTGGCCCAGGTGATCAATCCGGGATGCCCCTGTGCGATCGGGACCTTCACTTCGAACGTGGACATGAAATCCGGCGCGCCTGCCTTCGGAACGCCGGAATACATGCGCGCCACACAGATGACCGGGCAGATGGCACGGTATTACAAGCTGCCGATGCGGGCCTCGGGTGTCTGCGCGGCCAACGTGCCCGATGGACAGGCGATGTGGGAAACGTCCAACAGCCTTTGGTCAGCTGTCCAGGCGGGGGCGAACATGGTTTACCACGCTGCCGGTTGGCTGGAGGGCGGTCTGATTGCCAGCCCGGAGAAATTCGTGATGGATTGCGAGATCCTTCAGCATATCCAGCGCTACATGGATCCGGCGATCTGTGCCACCGGTCCCGAGGAGATCGCCGTGCAGGCTATCAAGGAAGTTGGCGGGCAGGGCCATTTTTTCGGCATCCAGCATACGCAGGACCGCTACACCACGGCGTTCTACCAGCCCTTCCTGAGCGACTGGCGCAACTACGAGGCGTGGGAGGCGGCGGGCGGCATCTGGACCGCCGAGCGCGCGCACCAGACCTTCCGGGATATCATTGCCAGCTTCGAGGCGCCGCCGATGGACAGCACAAACCGGGAAGAGCTGTCTGACTTCGTGGCCCGCCGCAAGGCCGAAGGCGGGGCGCCGACCGATTTCTGATACGGTGCCGTGAGGGTACATGACGGTGCCCGCCGCCGGCCCGAAGGATAGATTCGGCGTGATCTCAAGGCGCGGCTGCGCCACCCAAGTCTGTTTTGCGTTCGGCCCACGCAGACCCCGTGGGCGCTGATCGTCGCCTCCGTTTCCGGCGTCATTGGCGGGACAACGACAACCTCCCCCGGAGTATTTAGGGAAAGATGAAGGCCCCCGGTCCGTCTTCATCTTTCCCGCAATACTCCCGCCGGAGGCATCCCGAGGCGGTGGCCGAAGGCCGGCAACGAGACAGGACTGCGCGCGCCCCTGGCGCGCTCCGCCAATGGAGACCGGTATTCAGGAGCCGGGACGATCGAGCCACCGGCGGCAAGCGGCATCCACGGCGGCATACAGGAGCAGGGTCATGGCCGCCAGGGTCATCGTCGTGGCGAACATCAGATCCACCTTCGAGCGTGAATTGGCCCAGAGCACCAGGTAGCCGATTCCGCGCGAGGCGCCGACCCATTCGCTGATGATCACTCCTATGGGGGCATAGACGGCGGCCAGCCGCAAGCCCGAGGCGAGACCGGGAAGAGCAGCGGGAATGCGGACATGGCGCATGACCCGGCCGCGGTGCGCGCCCATCACGCGGGCGAGATCCAGCCAGGGTTGGGGTGTGCGCATCAGCGCGTCGAAGAAAGCCGACGTGACGGGAAAATAGATGATCAGCAGGGCCATCATCACCTTTGGCCAGATGCCGTAACCGAACCACAGCATCAGGATCGGGGCGATGACAAAGACCGGTATGGCCTGGCTGAAGACCATGATCGGCCGCAAAAGGGCGCGCGCGACTCGCGAGGCCGCCAGCGCCACGGCCGAGCCGGCCCCGAGCACGGTGCCCAGCAGCAGCCCCAGGATCACCTCGGTCAGGGTGAAGCCGGCGTGGCGCAGGATCATCTGGCCGCTGGCGATGAATTCGGCCGCCACCTCGACGGGGCCGGGCAGGATGTACGGGGGCGGCACCGCCAGCCACACCACCGATTGCCAGAGTCCCAATGCCAGAACAAGGGACCCGAGGAGCCAGGCCGCGCGGCGCGCCTGCCGGGGAAAGGTGCTGCCGGTGGTCATGCGCTCTGCCTCAGACTCGCGAGCAGGGCGGCCTGCGCCTTGAGCACTTCGGAGGCGTCGGCCGGGCGTGGCGCCGGGCCGGATGGCGGCGGGACGGCGCTCAGGCCGTCCGGTGCCATAACCTGGATCGCATCGCCCAGGCGCACCGCCTCGGCCGGATCATGCGTAACCATCAGAACCGTACGCCCCCGGAGGAGACGTGCCGTGAGATCCTGCATTTGCGCGCGTGTCACGGCGTCCAGTGCCGAGAAGGGCTCGTCGAGCAGCAGCACGGGACGGTCCTCCATGAGTGTGCGGGCCAGCGCGGCGCGCTGACGCTGCCCGCCCGAGAGTGCCCGTGGTTTCTTGCCCGCATGCCTGGTGAGGCCGGTCTGGTCCAGTACCTTTGCCGCGCGGGTGCGGTCGGGCTGCTCACCGCGCAGGCGGGCGCCGAGCAGCACGTTGTCGATGACCGAGAGCCACGGCATCAGCAGGTCGTCCTGGGCCATCAGTGCCAGGCGCCCGTGCAGTGGCACCCCGTCGGAGGCGCGGATCATTCCGCTGAACTCGGTCACCTCGTCGACGCCGGCGATAAGGCGCAGCAAGGTCGTCTTGCCAACCCCGGAGGTTCCGAGAAGGCAGGTCCATTCCCCCGCCCCGGCGCATAGCGAGATCGGCCCGAAGACCGGCGTGCCGCCGATCCGGGCGCTGCCCTCGAAGCGCAGGGCGGGGGGTGGTGTCATTGCGTTGCCGCCGGGTCGATCGCGAGGTCCGAAACCGGGTGGACGGTTTCGATCAGGCCGGCTTCGTGCAGAAAAGCCTCGAAGTTGGCATAGCGTCCGAAATCGAGTGCCGCCGGGCGCAGCGCGAAGCGCGGGATCGTGTCGGTCCAGCTTTTCGCATTGAGGTCGTCCTGCAATTCCTCCGCGGTCGCCGCGAAGATATCCCAGGCCGCATCGGGATGGTTGACGATGTATTGGGTGGCCAGTTCGGTTGCTTTCAGGAAGCGGCGCACCCGGTCGTGGTCCACGGTGTCCGGGTTGGCGACATAGATCAGTTCGTCATAGGTGGGCACACCGGATTCCTCGAGATAGATGCAATTGCCCGGCACCCCCTCGATTTCCATCTGGTTGAGTTCGAAATTGCGGTAGGCGCCGATCACCGCGTCGACCTGCCCTGACATCAGAGAGGGCGAGAGCGACCAGTTGACATTGACCAGTTCCACGTCGTCGAGCGACAGGTCCGCGTCTCCGAGCAGCTTGGAGAGCAACGCTTCCTCCACACCGGCGACCGAAAAACCGATCTTGTGTCCTTTCAGGTCGGCCACTGTCTCGATCGGTCCGTCCTCAAGAACCAGTAGACAGTTCAGCGGGCTGGCAATCAGGGTGCCGACGCGTTTGAGCGGCAGCCCCTCGGCCACTTGCAGGTGAAGTTGTGGCTGGTAGGACAGGGCAAGATCGGCCTTGCCGGCGGCGGCCATGCGCGGGGGCGCGGACGGGTCCGCGGGTGCGATGATCTCGACCTCGAGTCCGGCATCGGCGAAATACCCTTTCTCCTGCGCGATGATCAGGGGGCCGTGATTGGGATTCACGAACCAGTCGAGCACGACGGTCATCTTGTCCTGCGCGGCGGCGGGCAGCGGGTTGAACGTGGTCAGCGCTGCCAGCAGCGCGGCGGCCAGTGGGGCCAAAGGTTTCATTCTGGGTCTCCTCGGGATTGCGGTTCCTGGTGCGTCTCCGTCGGGTTGTCCATCGGATGAGGCCGGCAGGACGCGGGGCGCGCATGAGGGTGCGGAATCGCAATCTGCATCGTATCTTCCTCGCGTTGCCGGGTCAGCGATGGAGGAAGAGCGGCACGCCTGCGTGCCCTTTGGATGCTCCGTTCCCTCCGCCGGTACTGACCGGATCAGGTTCGGTGGGTTGGCGGTGTCGCCTCTCAGCCCCAGCGGGGCACCCCAACGGATGAGCTCCGCATAACAGGCCTCCGGACAGGACGCAAGCCGGACCGCACAGGCCGGTGAGCGGGCCGCTTGGCCGGATTTGGTTCCACCCGGGGCCGTTCGCTGAAATTTAACCCGATCCTGCGAGGCTGACCCCGAACTTTCGCGGAGTGGGCCATGCATGGGTTGATAAACCGGGCGATCGAGCGGTTCACCCGCGACACCTACGGACCCGAAACCTGGCCCGAGGTGGCCCGCCGCGCGGAGCTCGGCACCGACGAATTCGAGTCGATGATGACCTACCCGGAGGGTACGACAGTGCGTGTTCTCGACGCGCTGTGCGCGACCCTTGGCAAGCCGCGGGCTGATATCCTTGAGGATATAGGCACCTATCTGGTGTCGCACCCGGCGCTGGAAACGCTTCGTCGGCTCTTGCGTTTCGGCGGCGTGGATTTCGAGGAGTTCCTGCAGTCGCTTGACGATCTGCCCGAACGGGCACGGCTGGCGGTGCCCGACCTCGGCCTGCCGGAACTGGACCTCCACGAACATGGCGCAGGGGCGTTCAGTATCGCCTGTCGCGGCCAGGTGCGCGGCTTCGGCCATGTGGTGGTGGGTTTGCTGCGGGCCATGGCAGATGATTACGGCGCGCTGGTGCTCATCGAGCACAAGGGTGCGCGCGGCCCCGACGAGATTGTGGAGATCCGTCTCCTGGAGGCCGGTTTCTCGGACGGGCGCGCCTTCGATCTTGGCGGAGCGGTGTTATGACTACCGCGCCGAATCTCGACGGCTCCGCGGTGACGGCGCTTCTTGATCTGCTTTGCCCGATGCATGCGCGGCTCGGCCCGACAGGGCATATCCTCCATGCGGGTCCGACGCTGTGCAAGCTGCGCCCCGGACATCGCCTTGAGGGCATGCGGTTTCTCGAAGTCATGGAACTGCGCCGTCCGCGCGGCGATGGCTCGATGAGTGCGCTGATGGCGGCGGCCGGGCGCAAGCTTCACTTGCGGCTCCGGGACCGTCCGCATACGCAACTCAAGGGTGTATTGGCGCCGCTGCCGGACGGGGCCGGTGCGGTGATCGACCTGTCGCTGGGCATCTCGGTGGTGGAGGCGGTGCGCGACTACGCCCTTACCAGCGCCGATTTCGCGGCCACGGACCTGACCATCGAGATGTTGTATCTGGTGGAGGCCAAATCGGCGGCGATGGAGGCGTCGCGCAAGCTCAATCTGCGTCTCGAGGGGGCCAAGATCGCGGCAGAGGAACAGGCCTTTACCGACACGCTGACCGGGCTCAAGAACCGTCGCGCACTGGACTGCGTTTTGTACCGGCAGCTTGCGGGGGGACGGGATTTCGCCTTGCTGGCGCTGGACCTGGATCTGTTCAAGGGCGTGAATGACCGGCTGGGTCACGCCGCGGGTGATCATGTGCTGCAGGAGGTTGCGCGGCGCATGGTCGAGGAGACCCGCGGCGATGACATGGTGGCACGCGTGGGCGGCGACGAGTTCATCCTGATTCTCGACGGCCTGGCGGATCGGACACGGCTGGCACGGATCGCGGCGCGGCTCATCACCCGGCTTGAGGAACCGATCGATTTCGAAGGGCAGACCTGTGTCGTGTCGGCGAGTATCGGGGCCGTCCTGTCGGGTGATTGTCCGGCGGCGCCTGCGGCGGAACTGAAGGAGGCCGCCGACCGCGCGCTTTACCGGGCCAAGAATGGCGGTCGCGGCCGGCACGCCCTGCATTGTCGTGAGTGAGTCACCGGCCATGTTGGGCAATTCGTTAAGGATTTGCCGGCTATGCTTGCGGCGGGGTGGCGTAACACGGATGGGAGCCGACGATTTTCATGGCGACAGTTTTCGGGGACGACGACGGCAACCTGCTTGAAGGCGGGCCTTTCGATGACAGCCTGATGGGCGATGACGGCGATGATCGCCTCGACGGCTCGGGCGGTGCCGATACCCTTGTCGGCGGTAATGGCAACGACACGCTGACCGGCGGGGCAGGTCGCGACAGGTTCAGCCTCGGGGGAACATCTGCGGACGGCAGTCGCGGTGGTCCCGTCCTGATCCCGGACTTCGATGTCACGACGGACCGTCTGGTTCTTGACGGTGTCGGCATGACGGGTCGCGAAATCGCAACCGCCTTTACCGCAGCGGTGGATACGGGCAATGGCGCCGCCGTGTTTCTGGATGACGATATCGTGGTGTTCCAGGCGCTGTCGGCCGCAGAGGTCGCGATGATCGATCCGGCCGAGGTGAGGTTCGATGGCGGGTCCGGTGGAGGTACGGCGGTTTTTGATCCCGGAAACATGCCGGCGCCGACCGTCGCCAACGGGGGCACGGATGTGATCACCGATTTCCGGATCGGTGAAGATGACCTCGACGTTGGTGGCCTGAATGGCGCGGATGCCGATATCCTCGGCGCGCTCGCCTCGGCCGCCGATACCGCGCGTGGCGCGATGGTGGCGTTTCCCGACGGCAGCATCGTGTTCTTCGAAACCCTCGGCGCGGCGCAGGTGGCCACGATCGGGCCTGTCAGGTTACCGACCGGAAGTGCGGACAGCCTGACGCGTGACAATGGTGCGGATACGTTGCGCGGCCTCGCCGGCGAGGACACCCTTTCGGGCGGTGCCGGCGATGATCTTCTGGATGGGGGGGCGGGATGGGATACCGCCTTTCTTTCCGGCAAACAGTCGAGCCATACGCTGACGCTGAGCCCGACGGGAACCACGATCACGG
>NZ_QNGB01000079.1 GCF_003298505.1 Roseovarius sp. TE539 | reverse complement strand
GTAAGCGCCAGCTGGCCCCCACGGGCTTTTCAGCTTGACGGCTGGAAGTTCCAGGGGAGCATGTCGTCGATGCGGTTCTGGGGGTGTCCGCGGGCGATCACCTCGAGGGTGGCCTTGAGATAGGCGAACGGGTCGACGCCGTTGATCTTTGCGGTCTCGATCAGCGACGCGATGCGGCCCCATGCCTTGCCGCCCTCGTCGTGGCCGGCGAACAAGGCGTTTTTCCGGTTGAGGGCGATGGGGCGGATCAGGTTCTCGACGCTGTTGGAGTCGATCTCGACGCGGCCGTCCTCGAGGAAGGTCTGCAGGCCGTCCCAGTGACGGTGGATATAGGTCAGCTTCTCGCCCAGCCTTGATTTCGCCGACACGCGCAGGCGCTGCTGTTGCAGCCAGTCGCCGAACTCGGCCAGGAGGGGCGCCGTTCGGGCTTGCCGGGCCGAGAGCCGTTGTCCGGGGGCGCAGCCGCGGATGTCAGCCTCGACCTTGTAGATCTCGGCGATACGCCGCAGCCCCTCGGCGGCGATCGTCACGCCGAAGGCGTGCCTCCGGCACGACGCCATCGCGGTCGAACACCTCCTTGAGCTTGCGCCGGGCGTGCGCCCAGCAATGGGCCACGCGGATCGGGTCGCCGCCCTTGCGGGAGGGGCGCGTGAGGCGATTGTAGCCAGTATACCCGTCCAGTTGGAGGATCCCGTCGAAGCCGTGCAGGAAG
>NZ_QNGB01000078.1 GCF_003298505.1 Roseovarius sp. TE539 | reverse complement strand
ACCTTTGGTTCCTGGCAAGGAAGGTGATCGCGGGCGGACCGGGGCGGACAACCGGCTTTTCCTTGATGCGATCTTGTGGCTGGCGCGGGGAGCCTCGCCGTGGCGCGATCTGCCGCCCGAATTGGGCAACTGGCGCACAGTCCACTCCCGCTTTCGGCGCTGGACCATTGCCGGTGTTTGGGAGAGTCTTTTCAAAGCGTTAAGCACGGACCCCGACTTCGAATACGTCCTTGTCGATGCCACTATCTGCAAAACACACGCCGATGCCACCTCTCAAAAGGGGGGCTTGAAGCTGCCGGTATTGGCCGCTCCAAAGGCGGCTTAACAACCAAGGTCCATGCGGCGGTGGATGCGCTCGGTCTGCCCATCCGCACGGCGATCACCCCCGGCCAATGGGCCGACAGCCCGCAGGCGCGTGGGCTCATTGAAGGACTGCGAGGTGTCAGGCATGTCATTTGCGATGCCGCATATGATGCCGACCATCTCCGCAGTTTCATCACTTGCGACCTCGGCGCAAACGCCCAGATCAAACCCAACCCCAGCCGCGCAATCCAGCCGGAAACGGATTGGAGCTTGTACAAGGAAAGGCACCTCGTTGAGTGCTTTTTCAATAAGATCAAACGCTTCCGCAGGATCGCATTGCGTTGCGAGAAATCCGTCAGCTCATTCAAAGCCTTCGTTGATCTCGCATGCGCAATGGCTTGGATCAGCTAAATGCAGACGCCGCCTA
>NZ_QNGB01000077.1 GCF_003298505.1 Roseovarius sp. TE539 | reverse complement strand
GTTAACATCCGTGCGCTTTGGCACGGAGGAAGAGCAGGTGTTACTGATGGAAACGTCAATGAAGATCCGAGGCTGGATCTTGGGGGATGGGCGCAGCATCCATTCCGTGGCGCGCGAGACGGGGATTTCGCGGACGACGATCAAGAAGTATCTGAGGGACCCGGAGCAACCACGATATCGCAGACGGCAACCGCGCGTCGGGTCCAAACTGAACGCGCAGTTCGAGGCGCGCCTGCGGGAACTTTTCGAGCACGATCTGTCCCTTCGGCGGCGTGATCGGCGCACAGCGAAGAAGCTCTATGAAGGGCTCGTCGCGCAGGGCTACACGGGGTCCTATTCGCCAGTTCAGCGTTTTGTCAGTGAGCTCAAGAAGTCATCGGGAACCGACGGAACTGATGCGTTCATCCCGCTCTATTTCGCGCCTGGCGATGCGCTTCAGTTCGACTGGAGCGAAGAATATGTCCTGTTAGGCGGTATCCAACACAAGGTTCACGTCGCCCATTTCCGCCTGTGCCATAGCCGCAAGCCTTTCGTCGTGGCCTATATGAACGAGAAGCAGGAGATGGTGCTCGATGCTTTTGTGCGGGCGCTGACGTTCTTCGGCGGCGTCCCGCGCCGGGTGATCATCGACAACCCCAAAACCATGGTGACCTATGTCTCGCGATCGAAGGACCGGATCTTTCACCCACGCTTTCTGGCCTTGATGAACCACTATGTCATCGAACCTGTCGCCTGCAC
>NZ_QNGB01000076.1 GCF_003298505.1 Roseovarius sp. TE539 | reverse complement strand
ACAACCAGCAGCTCCCGCAATCAGCCCTGGGCAGCAAGACGCCCTTGCAGGCGATGAAAGACTGGCACAAACTCAAGCCCGACCTGTTCAGGAAACGGCCATACTACCTTCCGGGATCCGACACCTAGCCACTAACAGCAAGGATGAACGGCAAAATCTCCGTTATCCAATTCTGCATGAGGGGAAAGAGATATGGCCAGAAAAGCAATGGATTTGGTCGAAGGATAGATTTGAAAAAGCATATGCGCGCGGTGAGATCGTAATTAATGAAAGAAACGGAAAATATAGTGTTCGATCGAAGCAATATTTGCGTGATGAGAATGGGGTAGAGCGGCTTGGAAAGCCAGTTTCACTTCTGAATGGGCCGTTTAATCAAGATGGAACCAAGGAAATAAAGGAGCTTTTCGAGACGCCCGTCTTTGGTTTCCCAAAGCCAACAAAGTTGATTGAATACTTTGCATCGTTCGTAGTGAACGACAGCGAAGACAAAGAATTCATATTCATGGACTTTTTCGCCGGCTCGTGTTCATCCGCGCAGGCCATCATGCAGCTAAATTCTCGGGACGGCGGCAATCGAAAATTCATCATGGTGCAACTCGATGAGCCATGCGCAGAGGGATCAGACGCCATCAAGGCAGGCTATTCCACAATCCCGGAGCTATCTGTCGGATCCCGGAAGGTAGTATGGCCGTTTCCTGAACAGGTCGGGCTTGAGTTTGTGCCAGTCTTTCATCGCCTGCAAGGGCGTCTTGCTGCCCAGGGCTGATTGCGGGAGCTGCTGGTTGTAGA
>NZ_QNGB01000075.1 GCF_003298505.1 Roseovarius sp. TE539 | reverse complement strand
TCGCAGTTGCACTGAACGGCAGACCGAGAAAGACGCTCGGTTGGAGGACGCCCGCAGAGGCGCTGGACGAGTTCATGATAATGGAACAAGATCGTGGTGTTGCGACGACCGGTTGAGACCGCCCAGTGATCCTTGATCTGCTCCATCGATTTGGGCAATTCCCAACCGACAATTCCCAACCGACAAAAGGTGCGCCATCACGCAGTGCGCCGGGCTTGCGATCGAGCAGCGGCACATAGTGCCAAGGCTCGAAGTAACTGATATTGCGTGTAAAGCGCCGCTTATGTTCAGCGAAAATTTCGTCGTTTGCGATCATGACAAGCCGATCAGCATAGGCGCGCAATGAGACGTGGCGCCCAGCATGTTCGCACGGCACGCTGTAGCGATTGCTGTCATACTGCACGAGGCAGGTGGATCTGACCCGCAGAGTTTTTTCGACATAGCCGTCGAAAGGGCGACCCAGTGGGCGCAGCTCGATCTTCTCATCCTCAAAGACTTCGGCGATTGTGCGATGCTGTTGATCAGTATGGCGGCGTTCAGCCAGCTCCTCGCAGCGCAGCAGAAGCCAGGCATTCAGCGCCGCCAGATCGTCAAAGGCCAGCCTGGGAGTGAAGAGCTCGCCACGCAGAAACTGCACCTGGTTCTCGACCTGACCCTTCTCCCATCCCGAAGCGGGGGTGCAGGCGACAGGTTCGATGACATAGTGGTTCATCAAGGCCAGAAAGCGTGGGTGAAAGATCCGGTCCTTCGATCGCGAGACATAGGTCACCATGGTTTTGGGGTTGTCGATGATCACCCGGCGCG
>NZ_QNGB01000074.1 GCF_003298505.1 Roseovarius sp. TE539 | reverse complement strand
GCGGGTCTGGGGACCCGGTTCATTCCGGCCACCAAATCGGTGCCCAAGGAGATCATGACGCTGGTGGACCGGCCGCTGGTTCAGTACGCGATCGACGAGGCGCGCGCGGCCGGCATCAAGGAATTCATCTTCGTGACCTCGCGCGGCAAGGGCGCGCTGGAGGATTATTTCGACAACGCCCCGCAGCTTGAGCAGGAGCTGCGCAAGAAGGGCAAGGACGAGCTTCTGGAGCTTTTGAAATCCACCAACATGGACAGCGGCGAAATTGCCTATGTCCGCCAGCACAAGCCGCTGGGGCTTGGCCATGCGGTCTGGTGCGCACGGCGCCTCATCGCCAATGAGCCCTTTGCCGTGATCCTGCCCGATGACGTGATCGCGGCGGAAAAGCCCTGCCTTGAGCAGATGGTGGAGGCGTTCGCGGAAACGCAGGGCAACATCGTCGCCGCGATGGAGGTCCCGGACGAGACCGCGTCGAACTACGGTATTCTCGACGTGAAGGAGGACATGGGGTCGATCGTGTCCACGCAGGGGATGGTGGAAAAGCCCGAACCGGGCAGCGCGCCGTCGAACCTCGCGGTGATCGGGCGCTACATTCTCACGCCACGGGTGCTGCAGAAACTGAACCAGAAAAAGACCGGCGCCGGTGGCGAGATCCAGTTGACCGATGCCATCGCGGACGCCCGCGACGATGGCGAGGAGGTCTATGGCTTCCGCTTTCGCGGCCAGCGCTTCGATTGCGGCTCCAAGGCCGGGTTCCTGCAGGCGACGGTGGCCTTCGCGCTGGCCCGCCCGGACCTGCGCGACGATCTGCAGGCCTATCT
>NZ_QNGB01000073.1 GCF_003298505.1 Roseovarius sp. TE539 | reverse complement strand
GCCGTCGCAGTTGCACTGAACGGCAGACCGAGAAAGACGCTCGGTTGGAGGACGCCCGCAGAGGCGCTGGACGAGTTCATGATAATGGAACAAGATCGTGGTGTTGCGACGACCGGTTGAGACCGCCTTGCCCGCCGCGATCCGAGTGGTGAACCAAGCCGCCTTTCTGAACAGGCCGTCGATCATGCAGGGCCTGTTCAAGAGCATCGAGAACAAAGTCAGTTTTGGCAGACCGAGAGACCCGCCATCCGACGATGCGATCAGCGAATGTGTCGATGACAAAAGCCACATAGACAAAACCCTGCCATGTCGACACGTAGGTAAAGTCGCTGACCCAGAGTAAGTTGGGCGCAGGTGCTCGGAACACGCGGTTCACCTTGTCACGCGGACAAGGCGCTGACGTGTCAGGGACGGTTGTTTTGACCACCTTGCCGCGCACAGCCCCACGGATGCCGATCTGTTTCATCAGTCGCTCCACCGTGCAGCGTGCCACCTCGAAGCCCTCACGCGTCAGCTGATGCCACGCCTTGCAGACCCCGTAGGCCTGGTAATTCTCATCCCAGACCCGTTTGATTTCTGGGCGTAGCACCGCATCCCGCTGATGGCGTTCCGAAGCTTTGGACGGATCAGCGAGGCACGCCAAGCGGTGGTAATATGTCGACGGCGCGATCGGCAGGACCCTGCAGATCGCACAGACGCCGTAGACAACGCGTCCGGCATGGGCCTCGGACTGACCTGCCCCATTTTTCAGGGCCACTCGCAAGTCGAGTCTGTTCCTCATTTGTTTGCCATCATTCGGCGGCGTGAGCAATGGGCGCAGGCGCGGAGCCATCAACTCGCTCAAGCGGCTGCGCCCA
>NZ_QNGB01000072.1 GCF_003298505.1 Roseovarius sp. TE539 | reverse complement strand
TGACCTGCCCCCGCAAAACCGGGCCATTCAAAAGTAGAGTTTGTTCTCGTAACGTTCAAAGCGACGAGGAGAACAGACGATGCGCAAATCACGCTTCACCGAAGAACAGATTGTCGGGATCCTGCAGGAGTATGCGGCCGGGGCGAAGGTCTCGGAGCTGTGCCGCAAGCACGGCATGTCGGACGCCACGCTGTACAAGTGGAAGGCCAAGTATGGCGGCATGACGGTGTCCGAGCTGCGGCGGCTGAAGGATCTCGAAGCCGAGAACGCCGAGCTGAAGCGTCTCCTGGCCGACGCGATGCTCGACAACGCGGGCTTGAAGGGGCTGCTGGCAAAAAACTCCTGACGCCTGCGCACCGCCGCGCCGCGGTGAAGACGCTGATGTCTGAACATCGGTTCACAGAGCGGCGGGCGTGCAGGCTGGTCGGGATTTCACGGTCGAGCCTGGCCTATCAGGCCCGACCAGACCGCCACGCGCGGTTGAGGGAACGCCTGATTACCTTGTCAGGCAAGCACCGGAGGTATGGGTATCGTATGTTGCATGCCAAACTCGTCCGCGAGGGCTTCAGGGTGAACGTCAAGGTCGTCGAGCGCCTCTACCGCGAAGAACGGCTGTGGCTGCGCCGCACCAAGCGCAAGAAGATCCCGCGCGAGGGGCGTGAAGGGGCCTGGTGCCCGATTGCGCCCAATCAGCGCTGGTCGCTCGACTTCACCAGCGATGCTCTGGCCAACGGCCGCAAGTTCCGCACTGCCAACCTCAAGGACGACTGCACCCGGGAGTGCCCGGCGATCGAGGTGGATTTCTCGTTGCCGGGCGAGCGGGTGGTCGAGATGCTGGAACGCGTGACCCGTGAACGGGGATACCCCGACATCCTGGTCGTCGA
>NZ_QNGB01000071.1 GCF_003298505.1 Roseovarius sp. TE539 | reverse complement strand
CATCGCCGAAGACAGACACCCATTCACCGAACTCGAGGTTTGTGGTGATGATGACGCTGGTCGTCTCATACAGCTTGCTGATCAGATGAAACAGCAGCGACCCGCCAGATTTCGGGAATGGGATATAGCCGAGTTCGTCGATGATGACGCAATCCAGGGCGGTCAGTTGCTTGATGATCTTCCCGGTGTTGCCCTCGGCCTGCTCTGCAATGAGGGCATTGATCAGATCGACGGCATTATAGAAGCGCACCCGTTTTCCTCGATTGACCAGGTTGGTCCCGAGCGCGATGGAAATGTGCGTCTTGCCGGTGCCGGTTCCACCGACGAGGATGATGTTGTGCGCGTCATCGGTGAACTGGCCTGAGCAAAACGGGTCGATCTGCACTTTCGTGACGGTCGCCGTGCTGTAATCGAAGCTAGCGAAGTCCTTGTGATGGGGAAATTTGGCGATGCGCATCTGATACTGGATGGACCGCACCCGCCGCTCTTTGGTCTCGGCTTCGATCAAGGCCTTCAGCGCTGTTGTCAGGCTTGGTGGCGTGCGCGTGGCAAGCAAATCCTGAGCGCAAGCGGCCATCCCATGAAGCCTGAGGGCAGCGAGTTGGTCGATGAGGGCGTTCATGCTGCGACCCTCCCCGCAGCACAAAGCGCTTCATATCGCTTGCAATCGGCCTCTGGGCGCAGGGTCAGCTGTGGATAGGCATGTGTCTCCGCCAGTGGCGCGATTGTCGGCTCCAGCAGCTGATTGACCAGATTGATGATCGCCGGCAAGCGCAGGGTGCGTTGTTCGACGGCCAGATCGCAGGCCATCTCGACCACGTCGATGCCATGCTCAAGTGCCAGCAGCAGCAGGTCGACAAACTCCCGGTCGCCACCTTTCTCGCGCATGTAG
>NZ_QNGB01000070.1 GCF_003298505.1 Roseovarius sp. TE539 | reverse complement strand
GGCGGTCTCAACCGGTCGTCGCAACACCACGATCTTGTTCCATTATCATGAACTCGTCCAGCGCCTCTGCGGGCGTCCTCCAACCGAGCGTCTTTCTCGGTCTGCCGTTCAGTGCAACTGCGACGGCCTCGAGATCGTCAGAGCTGTGCTTGCCGAGGTCCGTGCCCTTCGGGAAGTATTGTCGGAGCAGGCCGTTGGTGTTCTCGTTGGTGCCGCGTTGCCAGGGGCTGTGCGGATCACAGAAATAGACCGGCAGCCCCGTGAGGATTTTCAGGTCCGCATGCCGCGCCATCTCCGCACCCTGATCCCAGGCAAGCGATCTGCGAAGATGGCTCGGGAGTTCGGAGATGCTTCTGGCAATCGCATCGCGAACCGCCTCGGCACCATGTCCGGCGAGCGGGGGGCCGTTCTTCTGACGCAGGTCCGTTCCATGCCCAGCCATGGGCGGCAGATGGAGGAGCAAGGTAAAGCGAGTTGTCCGCTCGACCAGCGTGCCGATCGCCGAGCTGTTCAGGCCGAGAATCAGATCCCCTTCCCAATGGCCCGGAACGGCGCGATCCGCCACTTCGGCAGGACGTTTGCTGATCATGATCTCTGGCGAGACGAAGGACTTGCCCCGGCCCGTGCTCCTGGCGCGGGGGACCCGGAGGGCGCGTCCGGTGCGAAGGCACGCCGTCAATTCTCGCTTCAGGGCCCCACGTCCCTGGATAAAGAGCGCCTGATAGATCGCCTCGTGGCTAATCCGCATTGTCGTTTCCCCCGGAAAATCGAGTTCAAGCCGTCGCGAGATCTGCTCCGGGCTCCAAGCTATCGACCACCGCCGTGCCTGTCTCGGGCCGTGGCGTCGCCCCTTCCACGCAACCTTCGGCCCCTTGATCGCCTTCCCATCAGGATGCGTGATCAGGCCAGCAAGGCGATCCTGAACATAATGGCGCAGGGCTTCGTTCGATGCCAGCTTGGCCACCTTCGGGCGGCGGGCCGCGCG
>NZ_QNGB01000007.1 GCF_003298505.1 Roseovarius sp. TE539 | reverse complement strand
TGGTCGTCGCTTGGCTGTGAAGCTTGATCAGCATGCCGATCTCCCGTCTCGCACCTCGTTCAAAACAGATCGTGCCATGAAAAGCGCGGATCGACGAGGGGCTATGTGATCATCCGGGACGGAACAGGTAGCATATACATCATCAATAAGTGTCGACATGTCCCCTCGTTCATTCGGTATCTGATATCCAACAATCAATGTAGAAAGATCGCGATGCGTCTTAAGTCCGCCCCGAGCGAGAAGAATGACCTTGTTTTCGATGGCTTGGCGAATTGCCTTAGTTGATAGATACAGCTCTTCTGTCGGCGATTTTATTTCGATTGGGACAGCGAAGCCATGAAGCCAGACGCAGGCGTCCCACCTTTGGTAATTCACACCAGCCCGAGAATAGTCGCTCTCGAAACCCAAAAGCCTTAAAAGGTGCGTGATCAAGGGATAGAACTGTCCCTGAATGTCTCTCCGCCGACTTTCAGCAAAAGCTTGGGCGGCACGACGCAAGGAGGAATGTCGCTCATGGAAAGAGAGAAGTTCTGCTTTTAGTGCATTGACCTCCGCTCCTTCGGCCTCCGCCTCGCTCTCTACAAATGTCGGCTCAACAAATAGGTGATCTCGGGACCCTCTACCGATATCAGTACCATCGATAACAGCCTGCACTGACCGACCTACCGGTGCTGCTTCCGGCGTCGGAAATATATCGCTGGAATCTTTAATAGACAGTGCTTGGAACGGTGAGAACAGGATCGCCTCTCCGTTCGAAATCCCCAATGTCGTCAGGGCTTCACGCCGAGCTGTTTCATCACGCTGCAGCTGGTCCGATACGGAAGCAAGGTCAAAGCCCGCACGTTCCATCATGGCAAAGTGCGCATGCCGGGAAAGCGCCCGTTTTTGAGCGAATGGGAGTTGGTCAACCTGGTCAATTCGCAGGTCTGCCATCTCTTCAAGTATTTGCGCCTTCTCCTTCCCAAGCGGAGTGAGTCGGTGGACCTCAAACGTCTTGTTGCCCTTGCGGTAAGGCTCTCTGTCCTTTCCGGTCCACCCTAGGTCACGCAGAATAGCAATGGGCCAGCGGGTGTAGTTGCGCAGTGTGGTGACCTGGATGCCTCTCTCCATTTGGAGCGCTTCCAAAGCTTGCTTAGCGCTGGCCGGACTCTCCCTTAGTTTCATTATGCTCTGAGCTATCCCCTGCATATCGGCCGGGCTCCGGTCGGACGAAGCACTTAGCGGCCCAACAATCATCTCATCGCGAGCAAGCCCGTCATTGCATGCCAGCATAGTTCGCAAAATGGTTGCGAAAGGGCGCACGTCGTGATTGCCTCGAACGTCTAGCACATGGCTCGGATACGCGATCCCTAGGACTGTTTCTCCGAGTAGTGGCCTCCACTGCCGGCCGGCGGCGACCACCTGCTCCCCCAGAAGGGTGAAGGTGTAGCTGAGGGCGGAACTGGTTGTAGACCGAAGCCATCCGAGCGACCGGAACAGCTCTGCGTACATCTTCAGCTGGTTATAAAGAGGATCTCGACTCCGGTCGGCGCGTGTTGATCGGGTGATCGCCTCGCTCCCCATATGTCCGGACGAAGTGGCAAGATTCGCCTCCACCGTTGCCCGTACAATATCGTCGAGCGTGACGACTTGACCGCGATATCTCTCGAAGGCGGCGACATAGACAGCTACGAAGTTGCTCATCGTAGAGCCCGGGTTAGGGAAGCGGAGCATTAATCGTCTCCACCTTCGTCAACCAGGTCTCGCAGAAGTTCCGCCGGAGGAATGCGAAGCGTGCGGGCCATCTTTAGGAGATTTTTTAGGCTGGGATTGCGCTCCCCACGCTCTATCCCGCCAATGTACGTACGATCTAGGCCGCAGGCGTCTGCGAAGCCCTCTTGCGAGTAGCGTCTGTCCGCACGAAGCCGCCTGATCGTAGCGCCAAACACACGGAAATCACGTGAGGGATCAGTATCTTCCATCTGGGGAGAAGGATCATCTCACTGCAAATGAGTCCACGGACTATAAGTATCACCCCGGCGACCTCAGCTGGTTGCGCAGGGGAAGAACCGAGCTGCGTGTGAAAGGCAATGCTCCTGAATACCTCGCCCGCCGATCCTCACCGGCTTACTGGCGTCGCCAGGATGGTCCTACAGCCTACATGAGCTGGGAGCAGAATGCGCCATTGATCGCTTGGCTCGAAGGTCCGCGCCGCTGTCTAGCACCGATAGAACGCCGCAATCTACTCGAGCACAGTGTGGTTCGACGCCTGTTCCATCTTGCGAACACGACCGGCGTCGAAGTGTTGAGCTGCATTCCAGAAAAACAACGCATTTTCATATGGTTGCAAGCTTTTCACCAAATCGGCGCAGTCATGAGGTCCGGAGAATATCGGCCCTGAGAGACCGCTTCCGGGGCTCTTGGCGGCAGCGCCAGTGCTCAGCCCCTCCCGCATAACCCTCGAAAACAACGAAAAAATCCGACCTCAGCCGCATCGGGAGAACGCTTTGGCGAGGGCAAGTGGCGGAGAGACAGGGATTCGAACCCTGGAGACGGTTTCCCGCCTACACGCTTTCCAGGCGTGCGCCTTCGACCACTCGGCCACCTCTCCGTGGCGCAGTGCTTACAGTTCCGCAACACTGAAGTTCAAGGGATAATTCCGCCGCGACGGCACAAATCAGTCGTCCAGGTGGACAGTCACGCGCCTGTTCTGCCGGCCTTTCTTCTCGACCCGGCCCAGGCGTACGCGCCCGATCTCGCCGGTGCGTGCCACATGGGTGCCACCGCACGGCTGCAGGTCGACCTGATCCTCACCCTCGCCGATACCCACCAGGCGAATGCGCCCGGACCCGCGCGGCGGTGCCACCGAGAGTGTCTTGACCAGCAGCGGGTTGGATTGCAGTTCGGCCTCGGTGATCCAGTCCTCGCAGACAGGCAGGTCACGGTCGATCATCGCGTTGAGTTCGGCCTCGAGACTGTCCTTGTCCTGCGGGCCATCCGGCATGTCGAAATCCAGCCGGCCCTTGGCGGCCGAGATCGATCCGCCCGTCACCGGCAGGGGGATCACCACCGAAAGCAGGTGCAGCGCGCTATGCACACGCATGTGGCCGAACCGCCGGTCCCAGTCGATCGCCTGCGCGACGCGCGCGCCCACCGGGGGCAGCGGCTGCGGTTCGGCCGGAACCAGCACGATCCCCCCGTCCGGCCCCTTTACCGTCGTGGCCACGGTCATCGCGCCACCGGGCCAGCTCAGCCGGCCGCTGTCGCCGGGCTGTCCGCCGCCCGTCGGGTAGAAGAGACTTCGATCCAGGACAACGCCGCCCTCGGCGGTATGGGCGGTGATCGTGCCCTCGGCCTCGGCCATGTACGGGTCGTCTCGAAACAGCATTTCCGTCATGTGTCGCCTCCATCGCCATCCAACTCCGACAGATCACTCTCCACGGGGCGCCGGCGCGTCAGGGCACCTTCGTCCGGCGCCGGACCGGCCGCGGATGACGCACCGTTCAGGACTTCGGGATTGCGCAGCCACACATCGCGCTGCGCGAAGGGAATCTCGATGCCCTCTTCGGCGAAACGCCGGGCGATCTGGTGGTTCATGTCGGATTTCACGTTGAGCACCCAGTTCACGTCGCGCAGGATCGCCCTGATCTCGAACTGCAGCGCATCGGCCCCGAACCCCTGGAACACCACGTAGGGTTCGGGATTGGCCAGGACCATCGGATGCGCTTCTCCGATCTCCTGCAGGATCTTCTCGACCCTTGTGGTGTCGGTCCCGTAGGCCACGCCAACGGGCACGATGACGCGTCCCACCGTGTTGCCGCGGGTATAGTTGGTCACCGTCCCGCTGATCAGATCGGCATTGGGAACGATCACGTCGGTGCGGTCGAATGTCTCGATCCGGGTCGAGCGCACCGAGATCGAGCGAACGTAGCCATGCTGCCCGCCCACCTCGATCCAGTCACCTTCGGAAATGGGGCGCTCGATAAGCAGGATGATGCCAGAGACGAAGTTGCTGACGATGTTCTGAAGGCCGAAGCCGATTCCGACGGAAAGCGCACCGGCAACGATGGCCAGCGAACTCAGGTCGATCCCCGCGCTCGTGATCGCGATCAGCGCGGCGAGGAATATCCCCACATACCCAACCCCCGAGACGATGGCATTGCGCCCGCCCGTATCCAGCCGCGTCTTGGGCAGGACCGTGTTGGCAAGGGTGCCCTGCAGCAGGCGGGTGAGCACGTAGCCCAGCGTGAAGACCACCGCCAGGGTCAGGAATATCGTTGGAGACAGGCGCAGCCCGCCGATCGTGACCCCCTTGATGAAGGTCGACCAGAGTTCGGTCAGGTCCGCCACCCGCGCCCCCCAGATCAGCGCGAAGACCGGCAGCGAGACAAGCACCAGAACGAACCCGGCAAGAACCGGCACAAGATCGTCGGCGGCCCCGTCACTATCGCCCGTCGCCAGCGAATAGATCTTTCCGACGATCCGCTGCATTACAAGAAGCGCGGCCAGCATCAGAAGCGACAGGAGCGATGGCAGCATCAACGCCTGCGCGGCCTTGACATACCCAACCGCGGCCAGAAGCGGCGCCACCACCGCCAGAAGCACCAGAACCCGCGACATCAAGCGGGTCAGGCGGTTCCGGTAGGTCTCGTGAAGCTCGTCGGAGCCGGCCACGGTGCGGCTGTGCAGCGCAACCAGGTTTGCCAGTCGCAACAACAACAACCCGGCCACCACCATGACGGGAAAGATGATGACGTTCTGGGCCTCCGGCGGCCACCCGGCGAATTCCGAAACGTCCCGCAGCAGGTAGAAGAGGGCGATCACCAGTGCCAGTGCGCCACCGCACAGCCGTCCCGACCGGCGATGACCCTGATCGAGGTCAAGCGGTGGATTCTGCTGCTCCAGCCGTGGAAAACATCGCAGCGTCAGCCACCGTGCGACGAGAAAGATCAGCACCGCGGGATGCAGCGCCGACAGGAACTGATCGCCCCGCAGACCGACAAGACCGGTGGTGTAGAACGCCTCGATCGCCGCGCGCAGCCCCAGATAGGGCACCGCGATCTCGCCCAGCGAGATCACAAGCGTGATGATCCAGCGGGCCGAACTTTCATTGTCACCCAGAAGCGCGCCCACCAGACGCTCGACCCAGTACCGTCCGCGCAGCATCAGGACCAGGCCAAGCACCAGCAATACCACCGCGAGCGGCATGTTCTGGCGCAGTTTATCCTGCTGCGATGGCGTTTCCAGCGCCTTGATGACCTCGCTGCGGATTGACCGGAACGTCTGTGCCGGTGCGTTCAGCGCTGTCGACCAGTGCGCCGGATTGAGGGGCGACGGCCCCAGCTCTGTCAGCTCCTCGGTCTGGCGTTCGCGGATGATACGGTCAATTCCCTTTATCAGACCGTCGGCCTGACTGTAGGCCGCCTCGGCCCTTTTCACGGGGGCGCGCAGTTCGCCGAGCCGCTCGTTGAGCTGCGCGCGCTGCTTGGAGATGTCCGGGGCTTCGGTGCCTTCCTCGGGGGGGGCGCCAAGCGCCTCGAGCTGCGCCTCCACGGTCTCGATCGCGTTGGTGTTGGCGTCTTGCGCTCCAAGGAATCTCTCGCGCCAGTCCACCAGCTGATTGCGCAGTTCCTCAAGTGCGGGAGTGGAGGCGCGGGCGGCCTCGATCGCTTCCGTTGCCCTGTCGGCCGTCAGGTCCCATGTTTCGTAGTTCGGCCCCTCCGGCGGCTGCTGGGCATGGGCCGCATCCGGGGTGATCACGTCCGGAAGGGCCGTTGCCGCGGTCAGGGCCAGCAGCACACACAGCAGCAGGGTCCGGACGGTGCCCTTCATTCCGCGAAGACCCCGGGAATGGATCGCGGCGCCCGATCAAGCCATGGAGGCGCCGGCAGACCCTTCTCGCGCAGGAACTCGGGGTTGAAGAGCTTCGACTGGTAGCGGTTGCCGTAGTCGCACAGCACCGTCACGATGGTATGGCCCGGCCCCATCTCGCGGGCCATTTTCATCGCGCCGGCCACGTTGATACCGCTTGAGCCGCCCATGCACAGCCCCTCTTGCTCCAGAAGGTCGTAGACCACCGGCAGCGCCTCCTCGTCGGGAACCTGGTAGAGCATGTCCGGGCTGAACCCTTCGAGATTCGCGGTGATACGGCCCTGCCCGATCCCTTCGGTGATCGAACCGCCCTCGGCCGCGGCGGCGCCGTCACGATACAGCGTGAACATCCCCGATCCCATCGGATCCGCCAGCGCCACCTTGACACCACGGGGCTGCAATGCCTCGGCGACCCCGGCGATGGTTCCGCCCGATCCTATGGCGCAGATGAAACCGTCGACCTGGCCGGCGGTCTGCTCCCAGATTTCTGGACCGGTGGTTTCGACATGGGCACGTCGATTGGCGACGTTATCGAACTGGTTGGCCCAGATCGCACCGCCCGGGCTGGTGCGGGCCAGCTCTTCGGCCAGACGCCCGGAATACCGCACGTAGTTGTTCGGGTTCTTGTAGGGGGCCGCGGGAACCTGCACGAGGTCCGCACCGCAAAGGCGCAGCATGTCCTTCTTTTCCTCGCTCTGGGTTTCGGGGATCACGATCACCGTCCGGAACCCCATCGACGCGCCCACCAACGCCAGACCGATACCCGTGTTGCCTGCCGTCCCCTCGACGATGGTGCCGCCATGCGCAAGATCACCGCGTTCGATCGCATCGCGGATGATGTACAGGGCCGCACGATCCTTGACCGATTGTCCGGGGTTGAGAAACTCCGCCTTTCCCAGAATGGTGCAGCCGGTCTCCTCGCTCGCCCGGCGAAGCCGGATCAGGGGAGTGTTGCCGACAGCGTCGGCCAGATCCTTCGCGATACGCATCGGGCTGTCTCCGTGATGATTTTCCCGTTCGTATCTATGCCCGCGCGCGCCCGAACTCAAGCGGATGCACGCAGCCGTGCACGTTCCCGCGCAAGCCAAAGAAGAGACACGATCAACGGTCCGTTATCCGCCTCCCCCGTTTCCAGCAGGGCGATCGCCGCGTCAAAGGACAGCAGATGACACCGGATGTCCTCGTTTTCGCCGTCCAGACCGCCCGACAATCCGGCAGCACCGTCTTCCAGGTCGCAAATGCCTATGAAACAGTGAAAATATTCGGTCGAACACCCCGGCGAGGCGTAATGACCGCCGATCCGTTCCAGGCGATTCAGCGTCAGGCCCGCCTCCTCCCGGCACTCGCGCCGCGCGGCCTCGGCCGGGGTTTCACCGGGGTCGACCCGGCCCGCGACAGGCTCCAGCATCCAGGGCAGCGGATCGTCGCGCCCGAAAGGCCCCATGCGAAACTGCTCGACCATGAGCACCCGGTCGCGCTGCGGATCATACGGAAGCACGATCGCCGCGTCCGTGGCCATGAAGACCTCGCGCCTTACAAGAGGGCTCTGCCCGCCGCCCAACAGGGGGTGATGAAGCTCGTAGGCCCGGGTGGTGAAGAAACCGATATGGGCGACCTCCTCGTGCTTCAGCGACACCGCCGAAGCCGGGATCGTGCTGCGGATTCCGGCCGGGGCGGGATCGTTGCGGGCATTCAGCCGCGCCGCCGCGCGTGACCGTATCATCGGCATCGCCCGGCCAAGGGCCTCCGCATCCAGCAGACCCAGATACTTCATCGCCTCCCGCGCGGCACTGCGGCTCAGCGGGGCCCATTCCGCCCGCCAGCCGTCCAGATCCCATGCCTTGTCCCCCGGCACCTCCTGGTCCGCGGGCGGAAAATAGCATTCTGCGCGGAAATCGCCATCATGCCCACGGACCCGCACCTCCCGCCGTGTGTGCCCGAAGGCCCCCTCGTAGAAATCAAGCCGTGCCACGGCGTCGACGTCCAAGCCGCACAGGCAAATGCCCGGCGCGCCCTGCCCCGGCGCCTCGACGATTGTCGGATAGGACGCGTCTGCCACGCAACGCACGGCGTGGCCGGGCAATTCACACGCCTTGGTCGGCACCTCGCCGCGTCCCAGCACGATGTCGCGCAGCCCGGTGTCAAGCAGCGTTCCGAAAAGGAAAATGTCCCGCAACCGCCCTAACCCCACCGCCGCATGGCACCATTGGAAATCAGACCCGAGGCAATGGCCCCCCCGACCAGCAGTGCGATCAGCGGCGCGTTCAGCATCACCTGCATGTACCCCAGGGCGATTTCGAACATTCCCTGAAGGGCCTCGAACGGGTCCTTGTAGCGCCGCTCCAACGACCGGCTCAGCATTTCATACAGGGAATGAAGGAGCAGCGCCCAGAACAGCATCGCCCCGAGGCCGGTCAAACCGATACTGATCGCGTCCGTCAGCCCGCCGCCACGCAGCCGCCGGCCCACGATGAACCACCCGCAAACCACACCGATGGTCAGGTTCACGTAGTTGAACCACCCGAAATCGGTGCCTTCCTGCATCAGGGGCCGGAACATTTCCGAAGCGACCCACGCAAGCCCGCCGAAGCAGACCGCCGCAAGAAGACGGCCGGCAGTGGGCATTCGGTCAATGGCGCGCATCGGATCAGCGGGGCCTCGCGATGGTTATCTGCGTCACGTCGCAGTTTCCCCCCTCGAACGCCCCCGCGCAAGAGGTGAGATAGAAATTCCACATCCTCCGGAACCGGTCATCAAAACCGAGGTTCGCCACCTGGTCCCAGCGGGCATTGAAGCTGTCGTGCCAGCGCCTGAGGGTCTGGCTGTAGCTTTTGCCGAACTCGACCGAGCGCGCCACCCTGAGCCCCGCACGCTCGACCTCGGTCACCAGTGCCGACGGGCTGGGCAGCATACCGCCGGGAAAGATGTATTTCTGAATGAAGTCCACGCCCTTCCGGTAGGTATCCCAGCGGCTGTCTTCCACGGTGATGACCTGAAGGGTCGCCTGACCGCCGGGGCGCAACCGCTCGCGTAGGGTGTCGAAATAGACCGGCCAGTAGCGTTCTCCCACAGCCTCGAACATCTCGATGCTGGCGATTCCGTCATATACACCGCGCTCATCGCGGTAATCCTGCAGCTTGAAGCTCACCCGGTCGGCCAGGCCCGCCTTCCGGATCCGGGCCTGCGCGTAATCGAATTGTTCCCGGCTGATTGTCAGGCCCGTCACCAAGAGGCCCCTTTCCCCGGCGGCATATTCCGCGAAACCGCCCCATCCGCAACCGATTTCCAGAACGTGATCGCCCGGCTTCACGCCCATCTGGTCCACCATCGAGGCGTATTTGGCCAGTTGCGCCTTCTCCAGGCTCTCCTGCCCGGTTTCGAACAGGGCGCTGGAATAGGTCATCGTGTCATCCAGCCACAGCTTGTAGAACTCGTTGCCCAGATCGTAATGGTAGCTGATGTTCTTTCTGGCCTGCGCCTTGGTGTTGCGCTGGAACCAGAAACGGATCTTCTCGTAGAGTTGCACGAGCGTCTGGCCCGGATAGCTGTTGTACATCTCGTCATTGCCGGTGTTGACGAGATCCATGAAGGCCTGAAGATCGGGGCTCGACCACCAGCCCTCGATATAGGCGTCGCAGAACCCTAGATAACCTTCCCGGACCATCCGTGCGAAAACATCGCCGTTATGCACCACGATCTCGGCTACCGGGCCGGGGTGGGGGCCGTCGCTGCGGAACACCCGGCCATCGGGCAGGCGGATGTCCAGCCGGCCATGCCTGAGGGTCCTGGCGGCGGCAAAGCACGGGGCGAAGTATCGCGGCAGCCCGCTCTGCCCGGTCGTCTCGGTCAGGATCATTGCGTCATTTCCTCATTCTCGTGGCCGTTCATGGGCCTTCCGATCATTCTGCACATCCTCAGAAATTCCGCGCCTCGTAGGCGTTCAACGCCCGTGCGCGCCCCTCTTTCACCCCCACCACCGGAGACGGGTAGGACGCGTCCGGTGACAGGCTCCAACTGCGGGGCACCGCCTCGAAATAGCTCAGGGCAGTCCTCGGAGGATCGCGCTGCCCCTCGGCGATCCAGCGTCGCACATAGGTGCCGTCAGGGTCGAACCTGTCGGCCTGCGTTTCCGGATTGAAGACCCGGAAATACGGCGTGGCATCCGGCCCCGACCCGGCGGACCACTGCCAGCCCATCGCGTTGGAGGCCGGATCCCAGTCCGTCAAGCACTCCTCGAACCAGCGCATCCCGATCTTCCAATGTGTCATCAGGTGCTTGGTCAGGTAACTTGCCACGATCATGCGGCCGCGGTTGTGCATCCTGCCGGTCACGTACATCTCGCGCATTGCCGCGTCCACCAGGGGGATGCCGGTGCGCCCCTGTTTCCAGGCGATGACCTCGGCGCGGTCGGAGTCGGTCCGCCATGGGAAGGCATCCCACGCTTCGCGCCAGTTGTCCGACACGATCCGCGGGGTGTGGTAGAGAAGGTGATAGGCGAACTCGCGCCACACCAGTTCCTTGAGCCACTTTTCAGCCCCTCCGGCGCCCTCGGCGCGGGCACGCAGCCCTGCGTGCCAGCACTGGCGCGGTGATATCTCGCCAAGGCTCAGGTGCTCGGACATGCCCGAGGTGCCGTCCTCTGCCGGGATGTCCCTGTTGGTGCCGTAGTGTTCGACCGGCCCCGAGAGGAACCAGCCCAGCCGTGCCTGCGCCGCCTGCTCGCCGACCCGCTGCCAGGGCGCGCACACGGCCGCGCCGCGGTCCATCCCCGCCCCCGTGGACCAGCTTTCCAGGGTCTCGCTCTCGGGCCAGGTGGCGGGTACCCGCAACCGGTCAGGCGCCGGCCGGGGCGGCGTCACGTCACGGTCCTTCACCGCCTTCCACATCGGCGAATAGACCTTGTAATAGCCGCCGGTTCCCGTCTGCACCTCCCAGGGTTCGAAAAGCAGATGCCCGGCATGGCTGTGAGCCGCGACCCCGTCCTCCCGCAGCGCCGCCTTGACGCGGCTGTCGCGCGCGATGGTATCCGGATCGTAAAAACGCGACCAGTGGACCGACTGCGCCCCGGTTTCGTTGACCAGCCCGCGCAGCACCTCCAGCGCCTCGCCACTGCGCAGGATCAGCCTGCTGCCCCGCGCTTCCAGCGCCCGCGCCAGTTCCTCAAGCGCAAGGCCCAGACGCCATTTCGGCGCCGCGCCCAGCCGATCCGCCAGGCCATCACGGATCGCGACGGCGATTACCGGCCCGCCATCGGCACAGGCCGCCAGGAGCGCCGGATTGTCGCTCAGGCGCAGGTCGCGGCGTAACCACAGGAGAGAGGGAGCATCAGTCATCTGCACATCCGTCTTTGCAACGGTTTACGCAGGGCGGGCCGGGACGGATCAAAGAACCGTCTCTAGTGCGGCCATCAACCGGTCCACCTCTTCGCGTGTCGTGTAATGCACGAAACTCATCCTCAGAACGCCGCGTTCGGGGGCCACGCCCATGGATTGCAGCGGACGGACGGCATAGAAGTCCCCGCCACCCGCCATGATCCCGTGTGGCGCCAGCGCCGCGGCCACCTCCTCTCCGGGGCGGTTCAGGGCCACCGCCACGGTGGGCACCCGCTTCTCGGCCATCCTTGGCCCCAGAAGACGCAGATCATGGCGCGCCGCCAGCATATCCAGAAGCGGTTGCAAAAGGCTGCGCTCATGGGCCTGCATGAGTTCGCGTACAGCACGGTTGCGCGCGCAGGCCCCTTCTGCCGCGATCCCGTGATGCGCCGCCAGCGAGTCGATATAATCGGCGATGCCCGCACAGGCCGCCACCTGCGCGTGATCCGGCCCTGCCGGCGTGAACCGCTTGTAGGGCACATCCGCGTTGAATGCATGGCCCTGGTTGGGCAGCGTGCCGGCCAGTTCCCGGCGGATCACCATCACGCCCTGGTGGGGTCCATAGGTCTTGTAGGTCGAGAAAAGGTAGATATCCGGCCCCAGCAGCCCCACCCCCGGCAGGCCGTGCGGCGCGTAGCTGACCCCGTCAACGCAGACAAAGGCACCGGCGGCATGGGCGGCGGCCGTGATCTCGACCACCGGATTGACCTCGCCCACCACGTTCGAGCAATGCGGAAAACACACCAGCCGCACCTTGTCATCCAGCAGACGCTCAAGATCCGCCAGCGAAAGATGCCCGGTATCGGGGTCAAGACGCCACTCGCGAATCTCGATCCCGTCGTTCGCAAGCCGCCGCCAGGGGCCGGAATTGGCCTCGTGATCCTGATCGGTCACGATGATGGCTTCGCCCGGTTTCATCCACTGCCGGAATGCCTGCGCCAGGACATAGGTGTTCTGCGTGGTCGACGGCCCGAAACTGACCTCGTCGGTAGCCACGCCCAGCAACCCGGACAGCCTCCGGCGGGCTTCGTCCATCTCCTCGCCGGCCAGTCGGCTGGCCTCGAAAGGGCCGTAGGGCTGCACCTTGCGGCTGCGGTAGAACCGCTCCAGCCGCGCGATAACCGGCGCGCAGGCATAGGATCCACCGGCATTCTCGAAGAACGCCTGCCCCTGAAGGGACGGCTCGGAAAAGGCGGGAAATTGTCCGCGCACATAGGTCAGATCAAGGGTCATGGCGGTTACCAAAGCGCCGATTGCGCCTGCCGTCAAGCAGCCATGGCCAAGGCCCGGCGCTGCTCGGCACCGGGCACGGAACCCGGCACGAAAAAAGGCCCCGGCGTGCGTGCCGGGGCCCTTCCAACCGATTTGACTTCTGCCGTCAGGCGTTGCGCTTCTCGGACGCAAGTCCTTTCAGGATCGCAAAGCAGATCAGCAACAGGATGATCGTGAACGGCAGGCCGGTGGAGATCACCATCGCCTGCAACGCCCCGAGTCCGCCGCCGACCAGCAGCGCGATGGCCACCAGGCCCTCGAAGGTGCACCAGAAGACACGCTGCGAAACCGGCGCGTCAACCTTGCCGCCCGCGGTGATCGTGTCGATCACCAGAGACCCGGAGTCCGAGGAGGTGACAAAGAACACGATCACGAGGATGATCCCGATGGTCGAGGTGATCGCCGCCAGCGGCAGGCTTTCCAGCATCGCGAAAAGCGACAGCGGCGGGTTGTAGGTGTCGATCACCTGTGCCTTGACCGCGCTTGTGGCCGGATCGTTGATGACCTGCTCGATCGCCGCACCACCAAAGACCGCCATCCAGAAGATGCAGACGATCGAGGGGATGATCAGCACGCAGGTGACGAATTCACGCACCGACCGGCCACGGCTCACACGGGCGATGAACATGCCCACGAAGGGTGACCAGCTGATCCACCAAGCCCAGTAGAAGGCCGTCCAGCCCTGCATGTAGCCGGTGTCCTCGCGTCCGAACGGATTGCTGAGGGGCAGCACGTTCTTGGCATAATCCCCCAGGCCCACGAAGAAGTTGGTGAAGATCGCCGCCGCGCCCGCGGTGAACAGAACGAACACCAGCAGCAGGAGCGCGATGACCATGTTGATCTCCGACAGCACCTTGACGCCGCCGTCGAGGCCCCGCAGGACCGAGATCAGTGCCACCGCCGTGATCGCCAGAATCAGGATCACCTGCACGGTCACGTTGTTCGGAATGCCATAGACGTATTCGAGACCCGCATTGGCCTGCTGCGCCCCGAAACCCAGCGAGGTCGCCAGACCGAACAGCGTCGCGAAAACCGCCAGCGTGTCGATGATGTGCCCGGTCCAGCCCCAGACCTTGTCACCGAAGAGCGGGTAGAAGGCGGACCGGATGGTCAGCGGCAGGCCCTTGTTGTAGGTGAACAGCGCCAGCGCCAGAGCCACCACGGCGTAGATCGCCCAGGGGTGAAGCGCCCAGTGATACGATGTCGCGGCCAGCGCCATCCGGCGTGCCGGCTCGATATTCGCCTCGATCAGGTTGCCGTCCTCACCGAAGGGCCGCACGACGCCCAGAGGCTCGTCGCCCCACGGTGTACCGAAGTAGTAGACCGGCTCCAGAACGCCGAAGAACATCAGGCCGATGCCCATGCCCGCGGCAAAGAGCATCGCGAACCAGCCCGCATATCCGTAATCCGGCGTCGCGTCCGTACCGCCCAGCCGGACCGAGCCATAGGGGCTCACGATCAGGAACAGGCAGAAGATCACGAACAGGTTCGCCGAAAGCAGGAAGAACCAGTCGAAGGTGCTGGTCAGCGCCGGACGCAGCCAGCCAAAGAAATCACCCGCCTGTTGCGGCGCCGCCAGCGCGTAGGCGACGAAGGCGATGATGACGATCCCCGAAATGACGAAGACCGGATTGTGGATGTCGAGGCCGAAAGGCCCGATTTTCGTTTGAATGTTGTCCTGACCGACCTCGTAGTCGGTCTGGATGATATCCGACGACCCTTCCGGCGCCGGGATACCCTGATTTGTCGATTCATCGGCCATGATGGCCTCCCTTTCTTAGCTGTCCGGGCCGCTTTTCGTGTCCTCTTCCGGTGGGGCGTTCCACCTGGCGCATTCGGGACATCTCGTTGGTGCGGCGGCCGTCGCTCCCTGACAAATGACCGCACGCCGCGGGTGAGCGCCCGGTCAGGTTCATTATCGCAAGAGAAGGTATCACCCTGTCCGCTCTCTCGGATCAGGACCGTAACAACGCTGCGCGCATGGTTGCAAGCCAATGCGTCATTTTTGGGCGCTAAAGCGACAAGAAAGGGCGAGGGGCAACATTTTCACTCTGCGTGCCGCGGCGGCCGGCCGCGGCGGCGACCCGGGCGACAAAATGATTCCGCCCCGCCGGACAAGCCGGCGGGGCGGTCGGAAACGGGCGGACCTCGTCGATCCCGATCAGTTCTTCTCAAGCGGAAGAGCCACGAATCGCGGCTCGCCGCCCCGCCTCACCAACAGCAGGATGGATTTGCGCCCGGCCTCTCGTGCATCAGCGGCACGCGCCTCCAGATCCGAGATCGCCGTGATCTTCTGCTGGCCGGCTTCGGTGATCACGTCACCGGCCCGCATGCCCTTCTCATAGGCTTCCGACACCGGATCGACATCCTGCACGACAAGCCCGGTCGCGTCGGGCCGCAGTTCCAGTTGCTCGCGCAGCGTATCATCCAGCGCGCTCAGGGTCAGGCCCATGAAGCTGCCCTCTTCCGGGGTCGGATCGCCATCCGGGCCGGCCTGCGCTGCCGGAACCGCGCCTTCCGCCTCCTCGCGGCGGCCAAGCGTCACCTTCAGGGTCTTGGTGCCGCCGTCGCGGAACACCACGACGCGCACCGTCTTTCCGACGGCGGCGTTGCCCACCTGCCGGACAAGGCCGCGGGTATCCTCGACCTCACGGCCATCGAAGGACAGGATGACGTCACCCGCCTTCATTCCGGCCTCGGCCGCGGGGCCCGTGGGCACATCAGTCACAAGCGCGCCGCGCACCTCCTCCAGGCCGATCGCTTCGGCCACGTCCTCGGTCACGTCCTGGATGCGCACGCCGAGCCATCCCCGGCGCGTCTCACCGAATTCCTGCAGCTGGTCGACCACCCGGGTCACCACGTTCGACGCCATCGAGAAGCCGATCCCGATGGACCCGCCGCTGGGGCTGAGGATCGCGGTATTCACACCCACGACCTCACCATCCATGTTGAACAGCGGCCCGCCCGAGTTGCCGCGGTTGATCGCCGCATCGGTCTGGATGTAATCGTCATAGGTGCCGCTCAGGGCGCGGTTGCGGGCAGAAACGATCCCGGCGCTGACGGAAAACCCCTGCCCCAGCGGATTGCCCATGGCGATCACCCAGTCACCGACACGCGCGGTGTCACTGTCGGCGAAGCTGACGAACGGAAGGGCCTTTTCGGCCTCGACCTTGAGCAGCGCCACATCGGTCTTGGGATCGGTGCCGATCACCTCGGCCACGAGCTCCTCGCCACTGAAGAATTCGACGATGATCTCGTCCGCCTTCTCGATGACATGATTGTTGGTCACGACATAGCCGTCCTCGGAGATCACGAAGCCCGACCCAAGCGCCGACGTGCGCCTCGGTCGCGGCTCCCCGTCCTGGCGGTCGCGGAACTGACGGAACAGATCCTCCAGCGGCGATCCTTCGGGCACGATCGGCGCCATGCGGTCATCCCGCGCCACCACGGTCGAAGTGGTGATGTTGACCACTGCCGGGCTGACCTTGTCGGCCAGATCGGCAAAACTTTCGGGCCGGGCCTGCGCAGCCAGCGTCATCGCCAGCATCAAGGACAGCGTCACTGCTGTCAGCCACAAGGCGCGCAGGGCGGCCACGGGTTGAAATCCATGTGTTGCGGTTTGGGTGCTCACTCCCGGTCTCCTTGCTTTTCCAATCCTGCATTCGGGTATCGCGGCCTCGGGATCAAAGGCAATCCGGGCGTGCCGCGCCCCGTCTCGTCCTCAATGTAGGTAGGCCGCGCGCGATCGCAAAGAACACAAGGCGCCATCACACCCCTGTGAGCGGAGCACCGCCCACCCCTGGGAAGGCGCCATACCCTGACATCACGCGCCCAGTGTCTTGCCCAGCCAGACAAGAACCACGCCAAGTGCCAGTGACACCAGCCCGATCATGCGCCGGGTTTCTTCCGGCAGCGTGCTCAACGCCACCAGCATCCGTTCCACGAGCGAAGGGGCCAGCGCATAGACCAGCCCCTCCACTACCAGAACAAGCCCGAGGGCAAGCAATCCGGTCTCGATCAATTGGTCGCGTCCTCTTGCGTGTCGGTATCGGGTACCACGCCACCTTCTTCCTCAAGCCGCCGGCGCTCGGATTCCGGCAGATCTGGCGAGATCTCGCTTTCCGGGGCCATCTCCCGCAGCTTGTCGATATCGACCTCCTCAAGCTCGATTTCTCCAAGCCCGTCGGCGCGCACGGAATCAAACATCTGTCCCAGAAAGCCGCTCTTTGGCGAGAACACGATCGTAGAATTCTCCTTGTTCATGGACCTCTCCAGAGCACTCAGAGACCTGTAAAAGGCAAAGAACTCCGGGTTGCTGCCAAAGGCTTCGGCATAGATCCGGTTGCGTTCCGCATCGGCTTCACCCCGGGTGATCTCGGCTTCCCGCTCGGCATTCGAGACAGTCTCCACAACGGTCCTGTCGGCCGCCGCACGAACCCGTTGCGCGGCCTCGTTACCACGGGCAATCTCGTCCGCGGCCTCACGCTCGCGTTCGGCACGCATCCTTGCATACGTCGCGTCCAGGTTCTGCCGCGGCAGGTTGGTCTGCTTGAGCCGCACGTCGACGATCTCAAGGCCCAGCCCCGAAGCACTGGTACGCGCCTGCTGCAGAATCCGTTCCGCCAGTTCGCGCCGTTCGGTCGACAGAATGGTATCCGACGTCACCCTGTCGGAACCGAGCACCTCGCGGATCTGGGCGTTGAGGACCGAGGAAAGCCGATCCTCGGCCGCACCGACACCACCGATGCCGACCGCCTGCCGGAACTGCACGACGTCTGCGATCCGGTAGCGGGTGAAGGCATCGACCACAAGCCGGCGGTCATCCGACGGCGTGACCTCGATCGCGTCGGTGTCCAGCGACAGAATGCGCCCGTCGTAACGGACAACTTCCTGGATCAGCGGGATCTTGAAGCCAAGGCCCGGCTCCTCGACCACCTGCTTGATCTGGCCGAATTGCAGGACAAGCGCCTTCTGGCGTTCGTCCACGATATAGATGGCGGACAGGATGCCGATAACGGCGACCGCGACGATTGGCAGTAATAGGGCGGATATACGCATCAGTTCGACTCCCCGTTGCCCGATTGACCCGAGCGGCGCAATTCATTCAGCGGAAGGTACGGCAACACGCCCTCACCCGCGGCTCCGGTGGATTCGTCCAGCAGGATCTTGTCCAGATCCCCGAGTGTCCGCTCCACCGTCTCGAGATAGAGCCGGCGCTGGGTCACTTCGGGCGCCTGGTTGAATTCCTGCGCCACGGCCAGGAAGCGGCTGGCTTCACCGATGGCTTCGTTGACCACGCGGGCACGATACCCTTCGGCCTGTTCGAGAACCTGCGCAGCTTCGCCGCGTGCCTCGGCCAGAACACGGTTGGCATAGGCATCGGCCTGCCGTTGCAACCTGTCGCGTTCCTGTTCGGCCGCCTGCACCTCGCGGAACGAGTCGATCACCTCGCCCGGCGGATCGGCAGTATCGAGGTTGACCCGGACGATCGAGATCCCGCTTTCGTATTCATCCAGGGTCCGCTGGATGTTTTCGCGGGCGGTGTCGGCGATGATCCCGCGGTCACGGTTGAGGATCGGGGCCAGGTTCGTGGCCGCGATGATCTCGCGCATCACCGCCTCCGACACCGCCTGAACCGTGAGCTGCGGATCGCGGATGTTGAACAGCAGCTTGGAGGGATCGTTGATGTTCCACACCACCTGGAAGTCTATGTCCACGATGTTTGCATCGGTGGTCAGCATCAGCCCGTCACCCCCGACACTGCCGCGGCCGCCGCCGATGTTTTCCGTTCTTTCGGACGTGACGTTGACCACCTCGGCGGTCACCAGCGGCCAGGGCGCGAAATTCAGGCCCGGCGTGCCGGTGGAATAATACTTGCCAAGGAACAGTTCGACGGATTGTTCCTCGGGTTTCACGGTGTAGAAGCTGGCAAATGCCCAGAGGCCGACAGCCACCAGCGCCCCAAGGCCGATCGTGCCCCGTGTCATGCGCGGCCCGCCGCCTCCCGGACCGGACCCGCCATTACCGCCGCCACCGCCGCGGCCGCCCATCAGCACCCTGAGCTGATCCTGGCCTTTTTTCACCAGTTCGTCGATCTCGGGGATCTGTCCGCCTTCGGGGGGGCGTCGCCCGTCCCCGCCGCCGCGGTTGCCGTCACGGCCGCCTTCGCCGCCGCGTCCGCCGCCCGAATTTCCGCCGCCGCCCCATGGGCCGCCAGAATGTCCAGCCATCTGTCATATTCCCTTTTTGTCAGCCGCCCCCGCGGGACGCCATCCTGAAGTGTTACCTGTAGGCACGCCGCCGGATTTCAACCCGTGCGAACCGGCGCCGACATGGTCACGATTTCCTCCGACATGGTCGGGTGCACCGCAACGGTGTGGTCGAAATCCTCCTTGGTTGCGCCCATCTTCACGGCAATCCCCGCGAGTTGTATCATCTCCCCGGCACCCGGCGCGACGATGTGACAACCCAGAACCTTGCGCGTTTCCCGACTGACGATCAGTTTCATCAGCACCCTGTCATCCCGCCCGGCGAAGCTCTGCTGCATGGGCTTGAAGGATGCGGCGTATACCTCGACCGGTTCCTGATCGCGCGCTTCCTCTTCGCTCAGGCCCACCGTGCCCATCTCGGGTTGGGTGAAGATGGCCGTGGGAATCAGCGCATGATCCACGGGTGTCGGATTGCCCTTGATTACCGTTTCGACGAAGGCCATGCCCTCGCGGATCGCCACCGGCGTCAGGTTGACGCGGTCGGTCACGTCCCCGATCGCGTAGATCGACGGCACCGTGCTCTGGCTGTAATCGTCCACTACGATCTCACCGTTGCGGCCCAGCTCGACACCCGCCGCCTCCAGGCCCATGCCGGCAGTGTTCGGCACCCGCCCGGTCGCGAACATGACAGCGCCGAAAACCTTTTCCTCGCCATGTGTCGGCGTGACCCGCACACCGCCCTCCGCCCTCGCCATCCCGAGGACATTGGTACCAAGGTGCAGATCCACGCCCGAGCGTATCATTTCGTCGGCCACAAGCCCGCGCGCTTCGCCGTCGAAACCGCGCAGGATCTGCGCGCCACGGTAATACTGTGTCACCTGAACGCCCAGCCCGTTGAGAATGCAGGCGAATTCACAGGCGATATAGCCACCGCCCACGATCAGGATCGACCGGGGAAGCGCGTCCAGCTTGAAAATATCGTCGCTCACGATTCCCAGTTCGGCGCCCGGTATGTCAGGGCGCACCGGGTGCCCGCCGGCCGCCACGAGAACGTGGCGCGCACTGAGCCTCTCGCCCGTGCTCAATTCGATCGTATGCGCGTCCGCCAGCGTGGCCCGCGCATCGAAGGTGGTCACGTTGTTGCCCGAAAGGATCCCGCGATAAACGCCTTCCAGACGATCCAGTTCCGCCTCCAGCTTGCCGTGAAACGCCGACCAGTCGAAGCCGCCGGCATGCACGGTCCAGCCGTAGGCCTGCGCGTCGGCCATCGCACCGGGATACTCGCTGGC
This sequence comes from Roseovarius sp. TE539, assembly GCF_003298505.1. Taxonomy (GTDB): domain Bacteria; phylum Pseudomonadota; class Alphaproteobacteria; order Rhodobacterales; family Rhodobacteraceae; genus Roseovarius. The sequence goes on along the minus strand of NZ_QNGB01000007.1, from coordinate 149,409 downwards.
AAAGACCATCAGCTTTTTGGGCACGCAACCGCGGATCACGCAGGTGCCGCCGTAGCGGCTCTCCTCGGCCAGCGCCACCCGCGCCCCGGCCTGCGCGGCCACCCGCGCCGCGCGCACACCACCGGACCCGCCACCGATGACGAAGAGGTCGTAATCGAAACTCATGCACTGTCTCCTTTTGTGTCACCCGGTCCGCGGGTCCGCGCTGCGGCGGCGTTGTCCGGCAGGTCCGGACGTGCCGCAAGCACGGCATCACGCAGCGCCACGGTATTGTCGCGTCCCATCGCGCGGATCGAGAACGGCGCCAGGCGATCACGCCGGTCGCCCGGGCGGCGGTAGGCGATCAGCCCCGCCCGGCCCTCCGGATCCAGCCTTGCCCACCGGATCTGATCCCAGGGAATGGACTTGGTATGGGTGATGTACTGCATGTCCACTTGCGCCTCGGAGATCCGCGCCATCACCGAACGCCGCACGAGGGTCAACGTCAGGAAAACGGCCCAGGCGGCAAAGAACACCCCAAGCCCCGCGATCCAAGGCCCCCCGTCGCGCAGCCCGTCGCGGATGTTCCACGCCGCCAGCCCCGCAAGCAGCAGCGCGAAAAGCGCGATGCGGTTGCTTTCCTTGCCCGGCCGGTGCAGCTCCATGCTCAATCGGTCAGATCCCTGAACAGGTTGTCATCCTCTACGAATTCCAGGCGGTCGGTCTCGACAGTGCCCTCGTTGATGTCACGCAGTTCGACCCGGCCATCGCCATAACCGATCACCACCACGTCGCAGATATCCACGAAAAGACCGTTTTCAACGACCCCCGGCATCTGGTTGAGCACCATCGAAAGCTGTCGCGCGTTGCCGATCCGGCCCAGGTGCAGATCGAGGATGTAATTTCCCTCGTCGGTTATGTAGGGTCGGTCGCCGTTCATCCTGAGCGACGTATCGCGACCCAGGACATCGACGCTCACCAGCATCTCCTCGACCAGCGCCTTGGTGGTTTGCCATCCGAACGGAACCACCTCCACCGGCAGCGGGAAGGCGCCCAGGTGCTCCACCTCCTTGCCGGCATCGGTGATCACGATCATCTGGTCGCTCGCCGTGGCCACGATCTTCTCCTGCAGGAGGGCGCCGCCACCGCCCTTGATCAGGTTGAGATTGCCATCGAACTCGTCGGCGCCGTCGATCGTCAGGTCCAGCCACCGCGCCTCGTCGAGACTGACGACCTCGATTCCGACATCCCGCGCCAGCGCCGCGGTGCGCGACGAGGTCGGCACACCGGTCACACGCAGACCGTCCTCGCGCACCAGTTCGCCAAGGCAGCGCACCATCCACGCCGCCGTGGACCCGGTGCCGAGACCCACGCGCATCCCGTCCTCCACGTAATCAACCGCCCGCTTGGCGGCGACGAACTTGGCCTTGTCGATCGGCGACAACTCTCCGGACATGATCCGCGACTCCCTGATCCTCGTGCGCGGTTATAGGCAAGTTGCGTCCCGGGCGCGAGGGGGAATTCCCGCTCTTTCCAGCGCCGCGCCGGAGTATGGTGCGACCGCGCCGGTCGGTCCGCGCTGCACCACCGCAGGCATCGGCGAGTGGTACAGATGACGCGAACCGGGCGGGACCGCGTCGCTTCCGGGCGCGTGCACCGCCCGCATCATGTGCAGCATCGGGTAATGACACAGCCCTACCGCCTGCACTACGCGCCCGACAACGCCTCCCTCGTGGTGCGCCTGGCCCTCGAATCGCTGGGCCTGCCCTACGAGACGGCGCTCGTGGACCGCGCCGCCCGGGCACAGAAATCGCCCACGTACCTAGCTCTCAATCCCGGTGGTCTGATCCCGGTTCTCGAAACGCCCGACGGCCCCATATTCGAGACTGCGGCCATCCTTCTGTGGCTGGCGGACCGTCACGCGGCGTTGGCCCCCGCCCCGGACAGCCCGGATCGCGCGGGCTTTCTCAAATGGCTGTTCTTCGCCGCCAACACGCTCCATCCGGCGCTGCGGATCACCTTCTACCCGGATCAGTATATCGGCCCCGACACGGACGCCCAGGACCGGCTGCGCACGCACATGCAGGCCGAGGCGGCGGTACTTGTGGACCGCGTCGAGGCGCTGGCAGCCAAAGCACCCCCCTGGCTCGGGGATGAAAACACCACGGTGCTGGATTTCTACATCGCCTGCCTGCTGCGGTGGGCGGCCCTTTATCCGAAAGGGCAGTCGGGGTGCCTCACGCTCCGGGGGCGCCCCGCACTACTGGCACTGGTCACACGGCTTGAGGCGTCACCGGCCGTGCGCGCCGCCGCCCTCGCCGAGGGGCTGGGCGCCGCCCCCTTCAGCGCCCCGCAGCCGCCGGCACCGCCCGAAGGGTCGGCGACATGAGCCCGCCAACCGCCCCGGGGCGAAGCGCCCCGGAAGGGGCGATGAGCCGCCCGCGCAGCGACTCCGCGGGCCCGGTTGCGGCTGAGCGGCCTTGAAGGGTCGCTTTCGGACAAGTAGGGGCGCGGCACTGCGGAGATAAGGCCACAAAGGGAGCGCGCGCATGTTTCTGTCCGTCTTCGACATGTTCAAGGTCGGCATCGGCCCGTCCTCGTCCCACACGATGGGGCCAATGGTGGCCGCCGCACGATTCCTCGAAACATTGCGCAACGCGCCCTTCACACCCGCGGGGCTGCGCGGCTCGCTGCATGGCAGTCTTGCCTTCACGGGGATCGGCCATGCCAGCGACAGGGCCACGATCCTCGGGCTCGCCGGCTTCCGCCCCGAGGATTACGATGCGGCGAAGGCCGAAACGGTGCTGGAGCAGATCCGCGAGACCCACACCGTGCGCCCGCCGGGCCTGCCCGAACTTTCGTTCCACCCCAAGGAGGATCTGGTCTTCGATTTCGGCCCCAACCTGCCCGGCCACGCCAATGGCATGATCCTGATGGCAACGGATGGGCAGGGCGACGTGATCCTGCAGGAAACCTATTATTCGGTCGGCGGCGGTTTCGTCCTGACCGAGGACGAACTGGCCCGCGGCAAGGACAGCGAAGAGGGACCGCCGGTCCCCTACCCGTTCAAGTCGGCCGCCGAGATGCTGGAGATGGCCGAGACATCGGGCAAGTCGATCGCCCGGATGAAACGCGACAACGAGGTTTCGCGCAGCGGCGTCGACACCCTGCGCACCGGCGTGGCCCGGATCTGGCAGGTGATGGACGATTGCATCACCCGCGGCATGCAGACCGACGGTATCCTGCCTGGCGGGCTGAACGTCAAACGGCGCGCCAAGGGCATCCATGACGCGCTGCTGGCCGAGCGTGGCACCAACCTCAACGCGCCGCACAAGATCAACGACTGGATGAGCGTCTACGCCATGGCGGTGAACGAGGAAAACGCTGCCGGCGGGCAGGTCGTGACCGCGCCCACCAACGGTGCGGCGGGGGTCGTGCCCGCGGTGATCAGGTACTGGCTCGATCACGTCCCCGGCGCCACCGAAGACCGGATCGAGGAATTCCTGCTCACCGCCGCGGCGATCGGCGGGCTGGTAAAGTACAACGCCTCCATTTCCGGGGCCGAGGCCGGGTGCCAGGCCGAGGTGGGCAGCGCCAGTGCCATGGGGGCCGCCGGGCTGGCTGCGGTGCTGGGCGGCACGCCCGCCCAGATCGAGAACGCCGCCGAGATCGCGCTGGAACATCACCTCGGCATGACCTGCGACCCGGCCGCGGGGCTGGTCCAGGTGCCCTGCATCGAACGCAACGGGCTGGGCGCCATCAAGGCGGTTTCCGCGGCCTCGCTTGCGCTCAGGGGCGACGGCACGCATCTCGTGCCACTCGACGCCTGCATCGAGACGATGCGCCAGACCGGCGAGGACATGAGCGAGAAATACAAGGAAACCTCTCTGGGCGGGCTCGCCGTCAACATCCCCAACTGCTGACCACCCCGGATGGCAGGGCCGCGGCTGTTGCGATCCCCGCGAACGCCCGGCCAGCGCGCCGGCGCGGGCAGCGCCGGATCTTTCTTCAACGCCCCCCGTGCGATCCGGCGGGACTGTTCGGGAAACCACCGTGCCACAGCCCCGGATTTCCTGCGCCCGCCCTCTTTCGGTCCGGGGCCGGCCCGGCTAGTGTCCACCCGCAGCAAATTCCCGGAGTGCCATGACGCGTTACGAATACAAGGTGATCCCCGCACCGTCCAAGGGCCGGAAAGCTCCGGGCGTCAAGGGGGCGGAAGCGCGTTTCGCGCATTCCATTCAAGAGGTTATGAATGACATGGCGGCCGGAGGCTGGCACTACCAGCGTGCCGATATCCTGCCCAGCACCGAGCGTGTGGGCTTGACCTCTTCGCAGACCGTCTATCGCAGCGTGCTTGTCTTTTTCCGCCCGCACCAGCCCGATGACGCCACCACAGCGCCAACCGACAACACGGAACCCGAAGACCGGCAGGAAGACGGCAACCCGCTGGCACATAACGATGAAATTGAATTCGGAGATGACGCGGACACCCCCGGCGAACACGGTCCGGAGAGTCATCAAACACCGCCCCGCGGCCCCTGATCAGGCGTCGATCTCCAATGCAAGGGCATGAATTCGCCCGATAAGTTCGGGGCCGAGGGCGGCATGTACGGCGCGGTGCCTCTGCAACCTGCTCATGGCCGAAAGCTCCGGCGCGCGCAAGCGCAGCCGGAAATGTGACTCACCTCCACTCTGATATCCGGCATGACCACGATGCGCTTCACTTTCATCAATGACTTCAATATGTTCAACCGAGAACATCGCCTCCAGAGCTTCGCGGATTTCTGCTGCCCGGCTCATATTTTCCCGTTCCCCCCTTCAATTCACCGCCGAGTAGCTTAAACTCTGTTCTCCGACTCGAAAAGGTGCGCGATGTCAAAGTCTGATCCCTTCGGTTTCGATATGTCCGTTTCCTCAGCCAAGAAACGGAACCCGCGCGGCCGCCGCGGGATGTCAGGTGCGTCTGAAACCTCCACCCGCGTTTGTGAAAAGGAGGGGTGCAACCGCGCCGGAAAGTACCGGGCGCCCAAGGCGCCGGACGTTCTCGACGATTATTACTGGTTCTGCCAGGAGCATGTGCGCGAGTACAATCTGAAATGGAACTTCTTCGACGGCACCACCGAGGCGGAGATGAACGCGCAAATGTCCAAGGACAAGGTGTGGGAGCGGGAAACAAAACGTCTGGGTGATCCCGAACAACGCGCGTGGGCACGCCTTGGCATCGAGGATCCCCACCAGGTTCTGGGCGTCAATGCGACCCGCAATCCCGGCAAGACTGTCACCGGCACCCGGAAGTTGCCCCCGGCCGAGCGCCAGGCGATCGAGATCCTCGAGGCCGGGGATACCTGGGCCAAGGCGGAGATCCGCAAGGCCTACAAGGCGCTGATCAAGGTCCTGCACCCGGACATGAACGGCGGAGACAGAAGCCAGGAAGAGCAGTTGCAAAAAGTGGTCTGGGCCTGGGACCAGATCAAGGAAAGCCGTTATTTCAAGTAATCGGGCGGGCCGCCTCCGCGATGGAATGCACGGGGGGCTGCACAAGACCGTCAGGCCGGCCTGAACTCCAGACTGACCCCGTTGATACAGTGCCGTTTGCCCGTGGGCTCCGGCCCGTCATCGAAGATGTGGCCCATGTGGCTGCCGCAGCGTCTGCAATGAACCTCGGTCCGGGTGATGAACCATGACCGGTCCGGACGGGTCGCCACGGACCCGGGCAGCGCCTTATAGAAACTCGGCCAGCCGGTGCCGCTGTCAAACTTGTGTTTCGAGGAATAAAGCGCGAGATCACAGCCACGGCAGTGATAGGTGCCCGTGGTCTTCTTGTCATGCAGCGGAGAGCTGAAGGCCGGTTCCGTTCCGTTCTCGCGCATCACCTCGAATTCGATGTCCGAAAGCCTCTCGCGCCATTCGGCCGTCGTTCGGGTCACCTCGAAGGCCCCGCCGTTTTCGGGCTCGGGGTTCATGGCCACCGCAACACCGGGCAATGCAGCGGAAGCCGCCATGCCGGCGCCTAGAAAGAAGCGTCTCTTGATGGATGTCATCGGATCCTCCTTTGCTGGTTGAGATGTGGTGCCGGGGCCGGCCGCGCAAGCCGCCGGCCCCACAACTTTGCGTGACCTGAGCTTACATCGGCGGCAGGATCACGCGGTCGACCACGTGGATAACGCCGTTGGACTGCTCGACATCCGCGATCGTGACGTTGATGGTCCGGCCGCGCTCATCCTCCAGCATGATGTCGTCCCCGTCATACGTGGCCTCGAGAGTGCAGCCGCCAAGTGTCGGCACCTCGTGCATGCCGCCATCGTCGTCGATCATGCCCTTTATAGCCATCGACATCGCGTCGGCTCCGACAACGTGACAGGTCAGGATCCGTGTCAGCTGATCCTTCGCTTCTGGTTCCAGCAGGGCCTCGACGGTGCCATCCTTCAGGCGCCCGAACGCGTCATCGGTGGGTGCAAAGACCGTGAACGGCCCCTCGCCCATAAGCGTTTCGACAAGACCCGCGGCCTTGACAGCCGCGACAAGTGTTTCGTGATCGGCCGAATTCACCGCGTTTTCGACAATGGTCTTGTCAGCATACATGGGCGCGCCACCGACCATGGGATTCTCGGCCATCGCCGACACCGCGCCAAGCGTGATGGCAGCTGTGGTAACAATCGTTCTGGTAATCATCTCGTATCTCCTTCTGTACCGTTCCGGACCCGACGCCCGGAACTCGCCAGAAGACACGCGCGGACCGGGGATCGAGTTTCACCCGGTCCGGAATTCCGCGATCACGTGTTCGTGATCGGCCCGGCAGCCAGCACATCACCCGTCGGTTGCCCGGTGGGTGACCCGCCTTCGGGCTCATCCGAGATCGCGAGCACGCCGTCCTGCAACCTTTCGCGAAGGTCGTCGGGGACCGGCAATTCGACGCGGGAGGCATCGGGCAGCACGCCCAGTGAAACAGGCGGGTCTTCACCGGCTAACAGCCAGAGCTCCAGATCACGTCCCGGCCGTGCCGCGCCGGTCTGCCGGTCGACGAAGAGCGCGCCTGATACCGTGTCGTACGCAGCCGAAACCACCAGGCTGCCATCCTCGGCCTCGACCTGCGCGACGAAACCAGGATCCAGAGGCCGCACCGGCCCGGGATCAAACACGTTGGAATTGACGAAAACGACCGCTGCAAGAACCGCGACGGCCCCCAGCCCGACCGCGATCCTCGGCCAGCCGATCCGGGCCAGAAGCGACGGCGGTCGCTCCTGTCTGAACAGGCGCGTCCGGATCTCGGCAAGGACATTCGTTGGCGGCGTTTCGGGGGGCGCTTCCTCGGCGAGCCGTGCGAAATCCTCGGCCCAGGCTGCGTAATGCGCCCTGAGTTCAGGTTCCCGGGACAGACGCGCCTCGAATGCCGCCGCCTCGTCGGCAGACAACAGCCCGAGGGCGTATTCGCCCGCGAGGATCATATCCTCTTCCCGGTCCGGTTGGTCCGCATCGCTCATCGCGACAGGCACTCCCTCAGTTTCAGCAGACTGCGGCGCAGCCAGGTTCGCATCGTGTTGAGCGGTACGTCGAACCGCTCGGCAAGTTCTGCATAGGTTTCGCCCTGCAGATAGGCGCGGCGGACCGCCTCGGCGCGCGCCGCCTCGAGTTCCTCGAAACAGGCGAGCAGCCGCGAGCGGTCGGATTTTTGCATCACCGTTTCCTCCGGACCCGGGGAGGCATCCGCCACCAGTGCGGCCTCGTCCATCCCTTCGCCCTGCCGACGGCGCCGGCGCAGGCGGTCGATGGCCTCGTTCCGGGCGATCGTGATCAGCCACGTCATCGGACTGAGACCGTTGGCGCGATAGCTGCCCGCCTTGTGCCAGATTTTCACGAAGACGTTCTGAAGCGCATCCTCGGCCTCGGCCCGATCATTCAAGACACGCAGCAGCACTCCGAAAAGTTTCGCCGAAACCGATGAATAAAGACGCTGAAACGCATCGCGGTCGCCGGTGGCGACACGAGCGATCTGCGCTTCGATTTCATCCTTCGATTCCATTCGCGAATCCCGAACGCTTCCGACCTCCCTGTTACGCGAATCCGGGCCGGCAATCCACAGCGACCACTGCAAGGGTGCCCTTCCCCTTGCCCTCCTCCGCAATATGTTGCACCACGAAACCGAACAGGATGACCGTATTGAAGGATCCCCGAATGGCTGATGGGAGCATCGACGTGAACGCAAAACCGACCGAAGACATCGCGGTCCGTGAGGTGTTCGGAATTGACACCGACATGATCGTGAAAGGCTTCGCCGACCGCACGGACCGTGTGCCGGACGTGGACTCGACCTACAAGTTCGATCCGGACACCACTCTGGCGATCCTGGCGGGATTTTCCCACAACCGGCGTGTCATGATCCAAGGGTATCACGGCACCGGCAAGTCGACCCATATCGAACAGGTGGCGGCGCGGCTCAACTGGCCTTGCGTGCGCGTCAACCTTGACAGCCATATCAGCCGGATCGACCTGATCGGCAAGGACGCGATCAAGCTGAGGGATGGCAAGCAGGTGACCGAGTTCCACGAGGGCATACTGCCGTGGGCACTGCGCAACCCGACAGCGATCGTGTTCGACGAATACGATGCCGGCCGGGCCGACGTGATGTTCGTCATCCAGCGGGTTCTGGAGGCCGATGGCAAGCTTACCCTGCTGGACCAGAACGAGGTGATCACGCCGAACCCGAGCTTCCGGCTTTTTGCAACCTCGAACACGGTGGGCCTTGGCGACACCACGGGCCTTTATCACGGCACCCAGCAGATCAACCAGGGCCAGATGGACCGCTGGAGCCTGGTCGCGACGCTGAATTACCTCAGCCATGACGCCGAAACGAATATCGTCCTATCGAAGAACCCGGTCTACAACACGGCGGAAGGCCGAAAGATCGTCAGCCAGATGGTCACGGTGGCCGATCTGTCGCGCACCGCGTTCATGAACGGCGAACTCAGCACGGTGATGAGTCCGCGCACAGTGATCACGTGGGCGCAAAACGCCACGATCTTCCGGGATGTCGGATACGCCTTCCGCCTGACCTTCCTCAACAAATGCGACGAGCTGGAGCGCCAGACGGTGGCGGAATTCTATCAGCGCTGCTTTGACGAGGAACTGCCGGAATCGGCGGCCAGCGCGAGCCTGGGCTGATCCGTGGCTTGCCGATAAGGCGCTTTGACGCCGGCGTCGCCGGATCCATCGTCATGGTCGGCCGTGCATCAACGGCAAGGAGAATGACATGAGCAACAGCTCCGACAATCCCGCCGACCCCTTCAAGAAGGCCCTGGCCGAAGCCACCAAGGTGATGGCCGACGATCCGGATCTTTCGGTCACCTACAGCCTGGATCCGGCGGGGCTTTCGGGCGATTCCATGCGTCTGCCGCAGGTCAGTCGAAGGTTGACGCGAGACGAGGTGCTTCAGGCCCGGGGGGCCGCGGATGCTCTGGCGCTCAGGCACAAGTATCACGATGCGTCCCTGCACGCGCGCTACAGCCCGGATGGCGAAATGGCCCGCGACCTGTACGAGGCCATGGAGACGGCGCGCTGCGAGGCCGTCGGCGCCCGCGAGATGCCGGGCACGGCGGGCAACATCGACGCCAAGATAGCCTCGGACGCCCGCAAGCGCGGATATGACCAGATCACCGATGCCGCCGACGCGCCGCTCCCGGTTGCGGCCGGTTACATGATCCGCCATCTGGCCACCGGACGCGAGATGCCCGAGGGTGCCGGCAACGTCATGCGCCTGTGGCAGGGCTTCATCGAACAGGAAGCCGGCGGAACTCTGGACGGCCTTGAGGAGCGGCTTGCAGATCAGGCCGAATTCGCCCGCTTTGCCCGGCAGATCATCCGTGACCTCGGCTATGGCGACCAATTGGGCGAGGACCCGGACGCGCCGGATGACGAGCAGGAGGACGAGGCCGAGGAAACCGCCGAGGAACAGGAAGACCCCGACAGCAGCGGTGAAGAAGACGACGACACCGAGGATGCCGAGGCCGATCCCGAACAGACCCAGGACGAGCAGCAGGATGCTGCCCAGGCGCAGGTCAGCATGGATGACATGGCCGACGACGAGATGGGCGACGAAACCGAGATGCCCGAGGGCGAGGCGCCGCTGGAACCGCCCGCGCCGCAACCCGTTTCCGAGGCAGACCCGGAATATGCCGTGTTCAGCACCGAGCATGACGAGGAAATCCGCGCCGACGAGCTTGCCGAACCGGTCGAGCTTGAACGTCTGCGCGCCTATCTGGATCAGCAACTGGAGCCGCTCAAGGGGGCCGTGGGGCGATTGGCCAACAAGCTGCAACGGCGCCTGCAGGCACAACAGAACCGTGCCTGGGAATTCGACCGTGAGGAAGGCATTCTCGATGCCGGCCGTCTGGCCCGGGTCGTGGCCAATCCCACCACGCCGCTTTCCTTCAAGGTCGAGAAGGATACCGAATTCCGCGACACGGTGGTGACGCTGCTGCTGGACAATTCCGGCTCAATGCGCGGACGCCCCATTTCGATCGCGGCGATCTGTGCCGATGTGCTCGCCCGGACCCTGGAACGCTGCGACGTCAAGGTCGAGATCCTGGGCTTCACCACCCGCGCCTGGAAGGGCGGACGCTCCCGCGAGACATGGCTTGGCGAGGGACGGCCACAGATGCCGGGCCGGCTCAACGACCTGCGCCATATCATATACAAATCCGCCGACGCGCCGATGCGGCGCACGCGCGACAATCTCGGCCTGATGATGAAAGAGGGGCTCCTGAAGGAAAACATCGACGGTGAGGCGCTGGAATGGGCCCATCGGCGCATGGCGATGCGCCGCGAGGCCCGCAAGATCCTCATGGTCATTTCCGACGGCGCCCCGGTCGATGACAGCACCCTGTCGGTCAACCCCGCCAACTACCTGGAAAAACATCTGCGCGACGTGATCGCGATGGTGGAGCGGCGGCGCCAGGTGGAGCTCCTGGCGATAGGCATCGGCCATGACGTGACGCGCTACTATGACCGCGCCGTTACGATCACGGATGTCGATCAACTCGCCGGCGCCATGACCGAACAACTTGCGGCGCTCTTTGATCACGATCCCAGAGCACGGGCACGGATGATGGGTATCAAGAAAGCGGGCTGATCGCCCGTTTCCTTCGGTGCGCGACCATGTGAACAGCCGTGACTGGACTGACGCGGCGCATGTGCGAACCTTGCCTTCGAAAAGGCCGGAGGCTCCCGATGCGACCGTTCGATTCCGCGTTCACGCAAACCTTCCTGCGCGCCTATCAGGATGGCGTAATGCAGTATAGCTATCGCGGGATCGCATGCCTGCGAAGCCCGATTGACATGGCCATCCAGGCAAGGGCGATCTGGGATCTGGAACCGGGAACCGTGATCGAGATCGGCTCTCATGCAGGCGGGAGCGCCTTGTGGCTGGCCGATCTGCTACAGTGCTACGGCTTTGGCACTCCCGTCCATTCCATAGACGTGACGCCTCCCGCGCTGCAGGATGATCGGATCATTTTCATCGAAGGGGACGTGACGAACCTCTGGCCGGCCTTCGAAAGACACGGCCTTCACGAGGCGCCACGCCCCTGGTTCGTTCTGGAGGATTCGGCACATACCCACGCATGCTGCCTTGCCGCACTGAATTTTCTTGCTCAGCACATGGTCTCTGGGGACCTTCTGGTGATGGAGGACGGCTTGCTTGACGAATTGGGGGTCAGCGAACGCTACCAGGGCGGCCCCAACCGCGCGATAGCCGAGTTCATGGCCAACGCCCCCGGGATGTTCGAAATCGCCCGCCAGTACTGCGACATGTTCGGCCAGAACGCGACCTATGCGCCGAATGGTTACCTGAAGAAGATCTGAACTTCGTCCGCGCCCCTGCCGACCGGCCGCCCGGCGGTCCGGGCAAAGGCGCGATTGATCTTCCGGCCGCGCTTGGCTAGCAATCGGGGATCAGGACGCGTGCAGGAAAATCCATGTTCCAGAGTTTCGAAGATACCGCCCGCCCCGATCAGGGGCCGCCGCGCATCGCCGCGCTGCGCGAGATCATGGCGCGGGAAGGGATCGCGGGGTATCTGGTACCACGCTCAGACGCCCATCAGGGCGAATACGTGGCACCCGGTGACGAAAGGCTTGCCTGGTTGACAGGCTTCACCGGCTCTGCCGGATTTTGTGCAGTGCTCGCGGAAACCGCCGGTCTTTTCGTGGATGGCCGCTATCGCGAACAGGCACGCACGCAGGTGGATACGACGGTCATAACCCCAGTGGACTTTCCCGAAACCCGGCTCGCCGACTGGCTGCGCGCCGGTTTGCCCGATGGCGGCACCCTGGGGTTCGATCCGTGGCTTTACAGCGCCGGGCAGGTCGGCGACCTCGAAGAGCGTTTGTCCGACAGCGCGATCACATTGCAGCCGATGGAAAATCTGGTCGACCGGATCTGGCCGGACCGTCCGTCCCCGCCGTGCGGAAAGATCGTGCCCTATGCCGAAAACCTCGCCGGGGAAACACACGAATCCAAGCGCGACAGGCTGGGCCGGTCACTTGGCGCCGCCGGACAGGAGGCCGCGGTGCTTACGCTGGGCGACTCGATCGCCTGGCTTCTCAATATCCGTGGCAGTGACATTCCGCACAACCCGGTGCCGCATGGCTTCGCGATCCTTCACGCGAACGGCCATCTGACGTTCTTTGTGGAGACGGCGAAGCTGGACGATGCGGCACGCAGGCATCTGGGCGACGAGGTGACAATCCGGCCGCCGGAAGCCTTCGGTCCCGGCCTGCGCAGTCTCACGGGCCGGGTACGGCTTGATCGCGGCAGCGTCCCGCTATGGGTGGTGCAACAGCTCGACGCGGCCGGCGTGGCCCATGACTGGGGCGAAGACCCCACGATCCTGCCCAAGGCCTGCAAGAACGACTCCGAGATCGCGGCAACCCGCAACGCGCACCTGCGTGACGCGGCGGCGATGTGCGAGTTCCTGGCGTGGTTCGATGACCAGCCCGAGGGCACCCTTGCCGAGATCGACGTGGTTCAGAAACTCGAGGCCTGCCGGAGGGCGACCGGCGAGTTGCTGGACATCAGTTTCAGCACGATTGCAGGCAGTGGCCCGCACGGGGCGCTGGCGCATTACCGCGTGACCGATACCTCGAACCGCCGGCTGGAGGCGGGCGATATCCTGGTACTGGACAGTGGCGGGCAATACCTGGATGGCACCACCGACATCACCCGGACCCTGCCCGTCGGGGATCCGGGAGAGGACGAGCGCGCGGCCTTCACCCGTGTGCTTCAGGGCATGATTGCCATGTCCCGGACCCGGTGGCCCGAAGGGCTGGCCGGGCGCGACCTGGACGCCATCGCGCGTCATCCCCTCTGGTTGGCCGATCAGGATTATGCCCACGGCACCGGTCACGGCGTCGGGGTGCATCTTTGTGTCCACGAGGGGCCGCAGCGCCTGTCCCGCATAAGCGAGGTTCCCCTAAGGCCCGGCATGATCGTCTCGAACGAGCCGGGTTACTACCGCGAGGGGGCGTTCGGAATCCGGATCGAGAACCTGCTGGTGGTGACACCCGCCGACCCCCTGCCCGATGGCGATCAGCACGGAAAGCTGTGCTTTGAAACCCTGAATTTCGTCCCCGTTGACCGCCGTCTTGTCGAGATTGACATGCTCTGCCGGCCCGAGCGTGAATGGCTGGACGGTTACCATGCACAATGCCGCGATAAAATCGGGCCTCGGCTATCGGCGCGTGCGCGGCTATGGTTGGAGGAAGCGACTGCACCGCTTTGACACCCGGATGTCATGAAGTCGGGGCAACACTGAAATTCTCGCGAACATGGAAGGAAACCACATGTCCGATATCAAGATACGCAGTGCCGAGGGCACCTGGGTGGTGCGCGCCGGAGGCGCGGTCCTGGGCGAAAGCAGAAATGCATTGGAACTCAGCGAAGACGGCTACCCCGACGTGATCTACTTCCCGCGAGAGGATATCGCCACGGCCTTTCTCGACGAAAGCGATCGCACCAGCCACTGCCCGCACAAGGGGGATGCAAGCTATTACTCCATCGTCACCAAGAGCCGGACCATCGACGACGCCGCATGGAGCTATGAAAATCCTCTCGACGGTATGGAGCGGATAAAGGGATACCTCGCCTTCCACGGCAACGACGATGTGACGGTCGAAAGGGTCTGATCCGTCGCGCCACGACCTTCGTGCACGTTCGGCCCGCATGACATGCCGGGGAAGCATGCAGGCCGGACACACCGCAAGCGCCGACGCCGATCAGCTGTGTTCCTCGGCAGAAACGGCGGCCAGGGCGCGGTTGTAGGTCTTGAGAGCATCCACATGAAACAGCGCCCCGGCAAGTTCGGGCGGTTTGCCCTCTCCTCTGAGCGACACGACCGGTATGAACACAATCCCCGCCTTGTCGAAAAGCGGCATCGCCGCTTCGAGGGTCGCGTTCGCATCGACGTAAATGCCGTCTTCAATCAACTCCCAGCACTGTTCGGCCGGGGCGCTGCGCGGGCTGTCGGGCGCCCGCATCACCCGCCCCACGCGGAACATCGAGAGAAGATAGGCCTGCGGCCCGGCGGCCAGGCGAACGCCGCGCCTTTCCAGCTGGGTCAGGAAGAACGACCGCCGCACCAGACGCGATCCCAGGGCGGTTGACATGGAAACGGCAACCATGACCGCCAGCCCCGTCTGCCAATCACCTGTCAGTTCGAACACGATCAGTGTCGTCGAAATCGGTGCGCCCAGAACGGCCGCGGCAACCGCGCCCATGCCGGCCAACGCGTAAAGCGTATGCGATCCGGACACGTCCGGAAATATCCCGGTCGCGATCAGGCCAAAGGCCAGCCCCGTCAGCGCACCCACCATCAGGGAGGGCGAAAACACGCCGCCGCCCATCCGTCCGCCAATCGTTATTGAAACCGCCACGACCTTGAGGACCGCGAAAATCACCGCCTCGTGCAGGATCAACTCGCCTGTCAGGGCCGCCGACGTTGTCTCGTAGCCGACGCCGATTATGTGGGGAAACCAGATCGCCAGGGCACCCACAAGCGCCCCGGCCAGCGCGGGACGCATCCATCGCGGCAGTTTAAGCCGGATCTGGACATGGCTGGCCCAGTCCTCGGCAAAGAATATGGCATGCATGAGCGCCGTCGCCACGACACCGCAGACAAGGCCGAGGATCAGGAAGGCCGGCAACTCCACGTAAAACTCAAGGGCGCTGGCCAGTGGCAGGCTGAACTCCGTTATGTCGCCGAATTCCAGCCGGTTTATGATCGTGCCGGCGACGCTCGCGATCACGATGGGCGCGAAGGCATGCACGGCAAAATGGCGCAGCACCACTTCGAGCGCGAAAAGGGCGCCGGCAATGGGCGCGTTGAACGACGCCGAAACCGCGGCGGCAACGGCACATCCCAAAAGGTCCCGACCCGTGATACCGTCGGCGTTGATCCGCTCGCTCACCCATGATGATATCACGCCGGCCAGGTGAACGACCGGCCCCTCGCGCCCCGAGGACCCGCCGGTTCCGAGCGTCACGAGCGACGCCACGGCCGAGGCGAGGCCCGCCCGGCCCTCGACCCGGCCTTCCTCCATCGCCGCGCCGTGGATCACGTCCGCGACCGACCTCACACGCCCGTCATCGGTGAAATGATGCAGGATCAACCCCACGACAAGGCCGCCGCAGATCGGCACGAGAAGAAGCCAGTACCAGGGCAATGCCTCGGCTATGCTGTGAATGCGCCCCGGATCCTGCGTGCCGTATGCCAGCCCCTGCAACGCGGTGATGCCCTTTCGAAACGCCAGCGCGGCAAAGCCCGCCGCAATCCCGATCACCAGGGCAATCAACCAGAACTGGAACTGGCTTGGCCCCCGGTCCAGCATTACTTGCCACGCCTTGCGCGTCCCGCTGATCGCCGCAGCGTATTTCTGGGACCAGATTGACTTGCCCGGCTCCGACATCGGCCTTCCGTTACCTGCCCGGGCGGGCTTTATCCTCACCGCGCCGTGGCCTATTGTTGCCGAACGAAAACAGGCATGAGGGCCGCAATGGGCATTCAGGACGCAATCGCCGGACTGTCGGCATTACTAGGCCATCGGCTGACCCGGTCCAAGTCCGATCTCGATCTGCACGGGCGAAGCGAATCCCATTTTCACGATGCGCCCCCGGATGCCGTCGCCTACCCCGAGACCACCCGGGAGGTCGCCGAGATCATCCGGATCTGCGTCGCCGAGGGGTGTCCGGTTGTCGGCTGGGGTGTGGGCACGTCGCTGGAAGGCCAGGCACAGGCGTTTCACGGCGGTGTCAGCGTGGATTTTTCCCGCATGAACCGGGTGATCGAGGTCAACCAGGAAGATATGGACGTTCGGCTGCAGCCCGGCGTGACCCGGGAGGCCCTCAACGAGGAACTGCGGGCCACCGGGCTTTTCTTTCCCATCGACCCCGGAGCGAACGCCACACTTGGCGGCATGGCCTCCACACGGGCCAGCGGCACCACCGCTGTACGTTACGGAACCATGCGCGAGAACGTACTGGGGCTCGAGGTCGTGACGGCGGAGGGGCGGATCATCAGAACCGGGACGCGGGCGCGCAAATCCTCTTCGGGCTACGACCTCACGTCGCTCTTCGTCGGCGCCGAGGGGACGCTGGGCCTGATCACTGAACTCACGCTGCGCCTGCACGGCCAGCCGGAAGCCGTGGCCAGCGCCGTCTGCGCCTTTCCGTCGGTCCAGGATGCCGTCACAACCGTCATCGAAACCATACAGATGGGCCTTCCCGTTGCACGTATCGAACTGATGGACCGCGCCAGCATCGAAGCGGTGAACGCGTTCTCCGGCACCAACCTGCCGGTCATGCCGCACCTGCTTCTGGAATTCCACGGCTCCGAAAGCGGCGTCAAGGAGACCTCGGAAACGTTCGGTGACATCGCGCAGGAGCATGGCGGAACCGGGTTTGACCGCGCCACCCGTCCGGAGGAGCGTACCGCACTTTGGACCATGCGGCACAATGCCTTTTATGCAATTCTGGCCTTGCGGCCGGGGGCGCGTGCCGTGGTCACCGATATATGCGTGCCCGTATCGCGCCTTGCGGAGGCGATCGAAGGCACGCGGGCCGATCTGGAGGAGGCAGGTGTTCAGGGGCCGATCCTGGGGCATGTCGGGGACGGCAACTTCCATGCCGTCCTTCTTCTGGACGAGCATGACGAGGACGAGATGGCCCGGGCGCGCCACGTTGCCGACCAAATGGTGGCCCGCGCCCTGGCGCTTGGTGGAACCGCCACGGGTGAGCACGGAATAGGTGTCGGAAAGCAGCGTTTCATGGAGGCGGAACACGGCGATGCCTGGCAACTCATGGGCGTGCTCAAGCAGGCCCTTGATCCCGGCGACATCCTCAATCCGGGCAAGCTCGTGCCGCCACGCAACTGAAACCGCGGCGCGGCCACCTGGCCCCTCAGGCGTCTTCGTCACATCCGAGGACCGGCATGAGTATCTCATCGCTGAGCACCCACCGGCCGCGCTTTGCTTCTGCGCGATCCTCGGCCTGAGCCGCCATCCACGATCGGACCCGCGCCATCAATTCCGGTCCGGGTGAGGTGCCGGGCAGATAGAAGCCGCAATTGATACGCTGGCATATGTTGTCCAGAAGCCGGCACTCCGCTGCGAACCCTTCGGGCACATCACGTTTTGAAAAGTAGTTGAATCTCTCTGGTTGACCGTTGAGGAACACACATACCGCCGTGGTCAGGTCCACGTGCCGCTGCGCCATGATCCACCCCAGCACATCCGTCGTGCCCGGACTCCAGTCACAGCCGCGGGCGAATTCTCTCTGTTCGGCCGGGCTCGTTTTCCGCACCCGTTCAAGGCGGTCCTGCGTATCCGCGCAGACCCGACCAAGCCCGCCCATGCTCTTCATGACGGCTCTCCGTTTCCATCCCCTGGTGGAGTGAGCGTGACCCCGGATCGCGAAGATTTTGCGGAGCAATTGTGGCAAGCGGATGGCCGGGCCGACACGGCTGTGGACAAGCCTCGAGAAATTCCTTTGTCAACACCGCCGCGGGATGCCTATTGTCATCCCATGCTGTCCCGGATTCTGAACCACTTCCGTGCTCCGCGCCCCGCTCCGCTTCCCGAACCGGATGCAAATCTCGCTCTCGGCGCGCTGATGGTCCGGGTGGCGAAATCGGACAGGACCTATCAGGTCGAGGAAATCAGCCGCATAGACCGCATTCTGGCGCGGCTCAACGGCCTCAAGCCGATCGAGGCGGCAAAGATGCGGGCAACCTGCGAGCGGCTCGAGGCGCAGGCGCCGGGCACGGACCGTTTCGCTCATCTTATCCGTGAAACCGTTACGTTCGAAGCCCGGCGCGACGCGCTGGAGGCGCTGTGGGAGGTGGTTGAAGCCGACGGGGTCGAGGATGGCGCGGAAATGCAGGTTGTCGAGGAGGCGCGCGAAGCACTCGGGCTGTCACATCACGACAGCGAGGCGGCACGCGCCCGTGCGACCGGCAATTAGCCATTGGCGCGGGGACCTGTAAGGCCTATATCTCGGACATGTTTGCAGACTTCCTGTCCCGCCTCATCCAGCCGGATCCCCCCGAACTAAGCCCGCTGGATTCGCGGCGTGCGCTCAGTGCCCTCTTGGTGCGGGTGGCGCGCACCGACGGTCATTACGCCCCCGACGAGATTGCGCTTATCGACAGCATCCTGCAAAGTCGCTTCGGGCTGTCCCATGAAGATGCCAAGACCCTGCGACGCGAGGCAGAGGTGATCGAGGGAGAGGCACCCGACACGGTCCGGTTCACACGCGCGATCAAGGATGCCGTGCCTTACGAGGACCGCGTCGGTGTCATCGAAGCGCTGTGGCAGGTCGTCCTTGCGGATGGTGTCCGCGATCATCACGAGGACGCGCTGTTGCGGATGGCCGCCAACCTTCTCGGCGTCAGTGACCGCGACAGTGCCATCGCGCGCAAGCGCATGACAGGCCGCGAATGATCGCCCTGCTACCGATGTATGACCGCCCCGAAACACGGGCGGCGAACGATTCACTATGGCAGGAGGTCCGCAACCGATTGGGATACGGCCCCGAAAAGCTATCCCGAGGCACGGGTCTTTGGGACGCATGGCAAAGCCGCGATCTGGTCCTGGCGCAGACTTGTGGCTATCCGTATCGCGCCCGTTTGCACGGCAAGGTAATGCTGGTGGCGACACCGGTTCACGACCTGTCCGAGTGTCCCGCCGGGCACTACTTCAGCGTGTTCGTGGTCCGGCGCGGCGATCCTCGCCAGAACCTTAGGGATTTTGCCGATGCCGTCCTGGCATACAATAACGCGCTGTCGCAAAGCGGGTGGGCCGCACCGCAGAACCATGCACGGGGGCTCGGATTCGGGTTTTCAAACACACTGGAAACCGGCGGACACGTGGAATCGGCCCAAGCAGTCGCCGAAGGGCGGGCCGACATTGCCGCGCTGGATGTCGTCACCTGGACCCTGGCACAACGGCATGACGCGTTCTGCGCCGACCTGAGGGTGATCGACCGGACCGCGCCCACGCCTGCCCTGCCCTTCATCACCGCGCCGGGAAACAGGGCGGACACGATCCGGACCGCGCTTGGTGATGCGATCGGGGCGTTGTCACCGATCCACAGGAAATCACTCTGCCTGCACGGGATCGTGGATATCCCGGCCGCACGGTATCTCGAGGTGCCAACTCCGCCGGCACCTTGAGCGTTCCGCGCCCGTTTCGTGGCCGATGATCGACAGATCGGACGCCAAACGCGCCAATTCCTCGTTTTGGAAGTTGCATTGTGCCATTTTTTCAGTCCTATTTACGGGACGAAAAGAAACCGCAAAACCACGGACAGACATTGCCCGATCAGAACGCCGTCATCGAAATCCGCAACCTTCACAAGGCATATGGTGCGCTTGAGGTCATAAAGGGCGTGGACATCACGGCACGCAAGGGCGACGTCGTATCGCTGATCGGGTCGTCGGGATCGGGCAAGTCGACGATCCTGCGCTGCGCCAACCTTCTGGAAGACAGCCAGCAAGGCGAAATCGTATTCAAGGGAGAGCCCGTGCTTTGGCGCGGCAGCGGCCAAGGCCGCCATCCGGCTGATCCCAAGCAGGTACTGCGTATCCGCACCAACCTTTCAATGGTTTTTCAGCAGTTCAACCTCTGGGCGCACATGACGATTCTGCAGAACGTGATGGAAGCGCCCGTGACGGTTCTGGGACGGGACAAGGCGGACGCCGAAAAATCCGCCCATGCTTACCTGGAAAAGGTCGGAATATCGGACAAGCATGATGTCTATCCGGCGCAACTTTCCGGCGGACAGCAACAGCGCGCCGCGATTGCGCGGGCCCTGGCGATGGAACCCGAGGCGCTGCTCTTTGACGAGCCGACCTCGGCACTGGATCCTGAACTGGAACAGGAGGTCGTGCGTGTCATCAAGGATCTCGCCACGGAAGGAAGGACCATGATGATCGTGACACATGACATGAAGATGGCTTCGGATGTCAGCAATCATGTCGTGTTCCTTCATCAGGGTCTGATCGAGGAAGAAGGCGCACCGGCGGATCTGTTCGGGGCGCCCAAATCAGAGCGGCTGAAGCAGTTCCTCAGCTCCACAATGGCCGCCTGAACAAACGCAACCAGACTAGGGAGAAATTATTCATGAAGAAGATAATCATGAGCACTGCGGCACTCGCACTCGGTGCCGGGATGGCCTTGGCACAGGACGACACCGTGCGCCTTGGCACCGAAGGCGCCTATGCGCCCTGGAACTTCATCAATGACGAGGGTGAGATCGACGGCTTCGAGCGCGAGCTTGGCGACGAACTGTGCGAGCGGGCCGACCTGACCTGCGAGTGGGTCAAGAACGACTGGGACTCCATCATTCCCAACCTCGTGTCCGGAAACTACGACGTCATCATCGCGGGCATGTCGATCACGGAAGAGCGTGACGAAGTCATCGACTTCACCCAGAACTACACGCCGCCCGATCCTTCCGCCTATCTGGCGCTTTCGATGGATGTCCCTCTTGATGACGCCGTCATCGCGGCACAGGCCAACACCATTCAGGCCGGTTTCATTGCCGAGAAGGGGTGGACCCTGGTCGAGTTCGCGACGCCCGAGGAAACCATTGCCGCGGTGCGCAATGGCGAGGCCGATGCGGTCCTCGCGGACAAGTCCTACCTTGCCCCGATCGCCGCGGAAGAAGCTGACCTGATGTTGCTCGACCGCGAGGAAGCAATCGGCGGTGGCGTTGGCATGGGGCTGCGCGAATCCGACCCGGAGTTGCGCGAAACCTTCGACGCGGCGATCCAGTCCATGAAGGACGATGGCAGCCTGAACGAACTGATCAGGAAGTGGGAAGTCGCCTCGACCTTCTGATAAGAAATACGGGCGGGCCGGACGGCCCGCCCCTGACCCCGAAACCCGGCACCGCTTGCCCTGCCCGGAGGTAGACCGCCATCTTCTCCTTCTGTGCCGACCCCGAAACACTGGACAGTTTCAGATGGCTTGCCTGCTACCTGACGACCGGCAAGCACGCGAATTTCTATGTTTCCTTCGGCACGGTCCTTCTTTTGCTGGCCATCACGGCACCGGCGGCGCTGATTTTCGGATTTTGCGGCGCCGCGGCGGCACGGTCGCGGATCTGGCCCATAAGCTGGCTGGGAAAGATCTATATCTCGTTGGTGCGTGGCGTGCCCGATATCGCCTTCTTTCTTTTCTTCGTCATCGCGCTCGATCAGGCGTTCGAGTGGACGCGGCATCAGATTCTTTGCCCGGATTGGGATCAGCCGATCCGGCAGGGCAACGACTTCGTCGTCTGCCAGGCGGCCAAGTTGCCTCTGGGCAACGCCCCGCAGTGGGTTCATGAAACCTACGGCTTTTTTGTTGCCGTCCTCACCTTCGCGATCGTCTTTGGCGCCTTCGCTGCAAATGTCCTGTTTGGCGCCATGCGCGCTGTCCCGCGTGCGCAACTTGAAACCGCCGAGGCATACGGCATGTCCCGGCGCCAGATCTTCCGGCGTATCCTGGTTCCGCAAATGTGGGTTTATGCGCTTCCGGGACTGAGCAACCTTTGGATGGTGCTGATCAAGGCCACGCCGCTTCTGTTCCTGCTCGGGGTCGAAGATATCGTCTACTGGGCGCGGGAACTGGGCGGAACCGCCAACCCGCGCTTCACCGACTACCCGCATGGCGACTGGCGAATGTGGTATTTTCTGGCGCTTCTGGTCTTCTATCTCGGATTCACGCGGGTTTCCGAGGTCTTTCTTGAAAGGCTGATGGTCCGGCTTTCGCGTGGTCAGTCAACCACGGGCGGCGAAGCCCAACGCCGGGCGGGTGCCTGATGAGTTGCTGGCAAACGATACAGGATTATGGCCTGCGGTCGCTCGGGATCGGCGAGAGGTTGCTGCCACGCGAAAATTTCACGCTTTGCGAGCAGTTTACCCTGATCGGATCCGGGCTGATCTGGAATGTCTATTTCGGGGCTCTGGCGCTCCTGACGGGGTTTTTCCTCGCCACCGCCGTGGCCGTCGGCAAAGGGTCCGGCAACCGGGTGATCCGCAAGACCTCGGAATGGTTCATATTCGTTTTCCGGGGATCACCGCTCTTCATCCAGTTCTTCTTCGCCTACTTCCTGTTTCTGTCATTGAAATCGGTTCATCCGATCTTCGACCCCTTCACATCGGCGTGGCTGGGTGCATTGATCGTGCTTTTCCTCAACACGGCGGCCTATTCCGGTGAGATATTCTACGGTGCCCTTCGCTCCATCCCCAAGGGCGATGTGGAAGCTGCGGACGCCTACGGTTTCTCGGGCTGGCCGCGTTTCCGGCGCATCATCTGGCCAACCATGCTGCGACTTGCCTGGCCGGCCTACACCAATGAGGCGATTTTCCTGTTCCACGCCACGACACTTGTCTACTTCAGCGGTTTTCCCGCCTGGCGGCAAAAGGGCGATGCGCTTTATTACGCGAGTTACTTTGCCGACAAGACCTTCAACCCTTTTGTGCCCTACCCGATCCTCGCCGGGTACTTCATCCTGCTCACGCTGGTGCTGATCGGTATTTTCGGCGCGATCAACCGCAGGCTCAACCGGCATCTCCCGCAGGAAGCCCGCAGCCGCCTCCGCCTGCGCATGAATGTGATCCGGTGATACCGCGGACGGCAATCAGGATATTGAACGATCCGCGCGTGTCGGGCAGGGCAACCGGCCAGCGATATTTTGATCAAATTACAGTGGCGCCCCCTTCCCGATTTCATTATCTTTGCCGGAAACCGCACCGAGGCGCGCCATGGACCTGTCAGATTTCCCCACATTCCGTGTCGCCGCGAGCGATCTGAACGGGCAGATGCGCGGCAAGCGGGTTCCGCGGTCATATGCTGCCAAGCTGGGGGACGGTGCGGTGCGCATGCCGCTTTCGGCCCTCAACCTCGACATAACCGGCGCCGACATCGAAGGCAGTCCTCTGGTATTCGAGACTGGCGATGCCGATGGAATCCTCTACCCGACCGGACGTGAGCCCATGCTATTGCCGTGGCTGGATTGTCCACAGCCACTGGTTCCGATGAGCATGTGGATGGAAGACGGCACGCGGTTCGATGGTGATCCGCGCCACGCCCTCGAGGCCGTTCTTGACAGATATGCCGCGCGCGGCTGGCGTGTCATGGCGGCCACCGAACTGGAATTCACTCTTGTGGATGATCAGGGTCAGAGCCTCAACCCGGTACGCGATCCGAGATCCGGGCGACCGGTCGAGACCTGCGACATCCTTGCAATGGCGCAACTGGATGCGTTCGATCCCTTTCTGACATCGCTCTATGAAGGGTGCGCGTCCATGGGGATCAATGCGCAAACGACCACGTCCGAATCCGGGGCCGGACAGTTTGAAGTGACGCTGCATCATCAGGACGCACTGCGAGCCGCCGATGACACATGGGTGTTCAAGACACTCATCCGGGGACTCGCCCGAAAACACGGTTTCGCCGCCACATTCATGGCGAAACCCTTTGCCGACGATGCCGGAAACGGGATGCATATCCATTTCTCGGTGCTCGACAAGACCGGTGCCAACGTATTCGATGACGGCGGACCGCAAGGAACCGGAATCCTCCGGGCGGCTGTCGCGGGTTGTCTCGCGGCAATGCCGGGGTCCACGCTTGTCTTTGCACCGCATGCCAACAGTTACGACCGACTTGTGCCCGGTGCCCATGCCCCGACGGGCGCGGGGTGGGGATACGAAAACCGGACAGTGGCCATTCGCATCCCCGGCGGGACGCCGGCGGCACGCCGCATCGAACACCGCGTCGCCGGCGGCGATATCAATCCCTATCTGATCTTCGCCGCTGTACTGGGGGCGGCAATTTCCGGAATAGACAGCGATCTGGAACCGCCACCTCCCATCACCGGAAATGCCTACCAGGCCGATCTGCCCGCACTTGCAGGCGATTGGGAAACCGCGATCGACCGGTTCGAAGCCGATCCGTGGATTGCACGGATCTTTCCGCCGATGCTGGTGCGCAACCTTGTCATGACCAAGCGCCAGGAACTTCTCATGATGCGGAACAGTCCGGCGGATGACCACTGGAAGACCTATCTGGATACGGTTTGACCGCCCCGCTCAGGGCCGCCAGAATGGCCTTGCCGGAAGTCGCGCAGTTCGATAGCCTTAATTTGATCAAATTTTCACTTATCACGGCGAAAAACCATGAAGATCGGTATCCTGCTGACGGGCCACGCGGTGCCCGAGATGAAAGACAAGCTCGGGGATTACGACTCCATGTTCGTGGACCTGCTCTCGGGCCGCGGATACGATTTCGAAACATGGAACGTGGTCGACAACGAGGTTCCCGACAGTGCCGCGGCCGCGGATGGCTGGCTGATCACCGGGTCGAAACATGGCGCCTACGAGGATCACGCCTGGATCCCCCCGCTTGAAGACCTCATCCGCGAAATCCAGGTCCGGGAGCAACCGCTTGTGGGTGTGTGCTTCGGTCATCAGATCATCGCCCAGGCGCTTGGCGGCACGGTCGAAAAATTCGCCGGCGGTTGGGCCGTCGGGCCTCAGGTCTATCAGTTCGAAGGCGCCAGCATCGCCTTGAACGCCTGGCATCAGGACCAGGTGACCAGGCTACCGGCGGACGCCGAGGTGATAGGGCACAACGATTTCTGCGCCTATGCGGCGCTGCGCCTTGGCGACAGCACGCTCACGGTCCAGGCGCATCCGGAATACGATTCCCGGGCACTGGATTTTCTCCTCAAGCACCGCGCCCCCGGCATCGTTCCCGATCAGCAGATCAAACAGGCGATGGCCACCCTGGACACCCCCCTCGACAGCAACAGGATGGCCGATCACATGGCGGCCGTCTTCGACAGGAGCACCAAATGACCGACTGGAAAGACAGTCTGCCGGAGGCGGCGCGTGCCTATCTCGAAGGCCGCCACCTCGACGAAGTGGAATGCATCATCTCGGATCTGCCGGGAATCGCGCGCGGCAAGGCCGTGCCGGCCTCCAAGTTCGCCAAACAGAAACGGTTTCATCTTCCCGATTCGATTTTCTACCAGACCATTACAGGGGGCTGGGGCGAAGCCGCGGGCGAAGAGGGCTTCATCGAGCAGGACATGATCCTGACGCCGGACATGAGCACGACCACGGCTGCCCCCTGGACCGGGGACTGGACATTGCAGGTGATTCACGACGCGAATGACGGCGATGGCAAGCCAACCCCGTTCTCGCCGCGCAACGTACTGCGCCGTGTGGTCGACCTTTACCACGAGCGCGGACTTGCACCGGTGATCGCGCCGGAAATGGAATTCTTCCTGGTGGCGCGCAACACCGACCCCGCCCAGGAGATCGCGCCCATGATGGGCCGGTCGGGACGTCCGGCTGCCGCGCGACAGGCGTACTCGATGACCGCGGTGGACGAGTTCGGGCCGGTGATCGACGACATCTACGATTTTGCCGAAGCTCAGGGTTTTGAAATCGACGGCATCACCCAGGAGGGCGGCGCCGGCCAGCTCGAGATCAACCTGCGGCACGGCGATCCCATCAAGCTGGCCGACGAGGTGTTCTATTTCAAACGTCTGATCCGCGAGGCGGCGCTGCGCCATGATTGCTTTGCCACCTTCATGGCCAAGCCGATCGAGGACGAGCCGGGCAGCTCCATGCATATTCACCATTCGTTGCTGGACACCGGATCGGGCAAGAACGTCTTTGTCGGCCCGCAGGGCGGTGAAACGGAGGCGTTCTTCCATTTCATCGGAGGACTGCAACAGCACCTGCCCTCGGCAATCGCGGTGCTGGCCCCTTACGTCAATTCCTATCGCCGCTACGTCAAGGATCACGCCGCCCCGATCAACCTGGCATGGGCGCGGGACAACCGCACAACCGGTATCCGCATACCGATCTCCAGCCCTGAAGCGCGGCGGGTCGAAAACCGCCTCGCCGGCATGGATTGCAACCCCTATCTGGGTATTGCCGCCAGCCTTGCGTGCGGGCTGCTTGGGCTGCGGGGCGGCATACGGCCCGAACCACAGTTCAAGGGAGATGCCTATGCCGGCGAGGGGGACATCCCCCGCGTACTGGGTTCGGCACTGGACATGTTCGATGCCGCTGAAGACCTGCACGAGATCCTCGGACCGGAATTTGCGCGTGTCTACTCGATCGTCAAACGGGCGGAGTACGAGGAATTCCTGCAGGTCATCAGCCCGTGGGAACGCGAGCATCTGCTTCTCAACGTGTGATCGCGGCGCGCGCCGGTGCTCCCATGCCTCCCTTCCGAAGGGTAAACGTTTACGGGCTGATAAGATGAACCTTCTCCATTCCAACGATCGACCCGGCCAATATCCACAAAGCTGGTACGCCGCCACAACCGAACCAATGGACCGATTTGCGCCGCTCGAAGGTGAGACGCGCGCGGATGTGTGCGTGATCGGGGCGGGATATACCGGCTTGTCCGCCGCGCTGCACCTTGCCGAAGCCGGCCTGGACGTGGCGTTGTTCGAAGCACACAGGGTCGGGTTCGGCGCATCGGGGCGCAATGGCGGACAGCTTGGCAGCGGGCAACGGATGGAACAGCCGTCCCTTGAGCGCCTGATGGGTCACGACGACGCGACGAAGCTCTGGGCCCTTGCCGAAGACGCCAAGGCGCTGGTCAAATCCCTGATCGCGCGTCATGAAATCGACTGTCACCTGAAGCCCGGTATCGCACATGCCTGCTTCACCGCCGCAGAGATGCGCGCGGAACACGACACGGCCAAACATCTGGCCGACCGATACGGCTATGATCAGATCACGACGCTGGACCGTGATGAATTCGCCGGGGTCTGCCCCTCTCGCGCCTATCACGGTGGCACGCTCGACACGGGGGCGGCGCACCTGCATCCGCTGGCCTATGCGCTCGGGCTTGCCCGGGCGGCCCGCGACGCCGGCGTCCGGATCTTCGAAACCACGCAGGTTCACCGCATCGACAAGGGCCGCCCGGCTGTCGTTGCCACGGATCGCGGCCGTGTCAGTGCGGATCACGTGATCCTGGCGTGCAACGGATATCTGGGCGGTCTTGACCGGCGCGTCGCCGCCCGGGTCATGCCGATCAACAATTTCATCGCGGCCACCGAGCCATTGGGGGATGAAGCGGCAAAGGTCCTGACAAGGGATGTTGCCGTCGCGGATACGAAATTCGTGATCAACTATTTCCGCCTGAGCCATGACCGGCGGTTGCTGTTTGGAGGGGGGGAAAGTTATGGCTACCGCTTCCCGGCGGACATCGCCGCAGTGGTCCGCAAACCCATGTTGCAGATCTTTCCCCACCTCAGGGACACGCGGATCGAATACGCTTGGGGCGGGACGCTCGGAATCACCATGAAACGGATGCCATTTCTGGCACGGCTGGCGCCGAATGTTCTTTCGGCATCGGGATATTCCGGTCACGGCGTCGGGACGGCAACCCACGCCGGCAAGCTCATCGCGGATGCGATCCGCGGCGAAACCGAAGGTTTTGACACCATGGCGCGGGTACCCGCACCGCCGTTTCCCGGTGGCACGGCCTTGAGGAGCCCTTTACTTGTGCTCGCAATGACGTGGTTCGCCATGCGCGACCGACTGGGCATCTGACGTTTCACCGGTCTTTTCGCCGGCTCAGGGCCCGGCCGATCCCCAACCTCCGGCATTCGGAGGGCGGCGCGATCGACAGCGCAACCGTGAAGAACCACGTTCCGGGCGTTCAGATTTCCAGGTGCAGCTTGGGTTTCCAGAAAGGCCGAAAAAGCTCGATCTTAGGGCAGCGGTCCATCACGACCTTCATCCCCGCCGCCTCGGCGCGACGTGCCGCCTCGTGGTCGACGACGCCGATCTGTCCCCAGAGCACCTTCGCCCCGATGGCGATGGCCTCCTCGGCCACGCCCATGAGGTCCTCGGCCCGGCGAAACACCTGCACCATGTCAACGGGCCGGTCGATGCTGTCGAGGCTGGGATAGACTTTGATACCCCGGATCTCTTCAAGCCCCGGACGCGGGTTCACGGGGATCATGTCATAGCCCGTCTCATCCAGCACCCGCAGAACGCCGTAGCTGAACTTGGTCTTGTCAGGGCTCGCGCCCACCATGGCAATGGTCTTCACGGAAGACAGGATACCTTGCAGATAGGCATCGGAATAGGGCTGGGTGTGGTCCATCTCAGGGCTCCTTGGGGATGGCGATATCGGGTTTCAGCTCGTGCGGGTCCAGCGGGTCGAGGAAAGGGTTGCGATAGAGCCGGTCATGGCTCTCGACGCCGATGTTCAGGGTGATGTCAGTGACCGGGCGTGCCACGCAGAGGATGACATAGCCCGCCGCGATCTGCCGGTTGTTGAGCGCGACCTGCCGCCGTTGATCGACTTCGCCCTCGACTAGCTTTGCCGCGCAGGTGATGCAACCGCCGTACTTGCAGCCATAGGGCAGGTCGACGCCTTGCTCGCGCAGGGCATCGAGCAGCGGGCGGCGCGCCTCGACCTCGTAGGTGGCGCCGCCGCGATTGGCGATGGTGACGGTCCGCGTGGTCATAGCCAGATATCGCTCGTGCAGTCGCCGCCCGGATAACGCGCCTCGTGGCAGCGGGAAGGGCCGTTGGGCTCCTGCCCGAAATCGACGATGAAATCGGGGTTGAGGGTCATACCGCCGTTCTCCGGGTCGCAGTCGATCATCACCATCACACCGCCCTTCTCGCGGATTGCCGGGTAGAACTGGTTGTCCCATGTCGAAAAAAGCGACGTGGTGACATAAAGGCGCCGCCCGTCGAGGCTGAGCTGGAACATCTGCGGCCCGCCAGCCATCTCGACGCCGTTCACGACCGGCGCGCGGCCCAGCAGCCCGCCCATCCAGACCTGCCCGGTAAGCTTGGGATTGTGCGGGTCGGTAATGTCATACTGGCGCATGTCGCCGTGCAGCCAGTTGTTGATATAAAGGAAGCGGTCATCCATCGACACCAGCAGCGCCGACATCACCCCCGGCACCGGGATGGGCCATTCGGGATGCGGCTCGTTGGCCACGTCGATGATCTTTTCCCATTGCCATTCGCCCGACTCGTCCTTCCACCAATGGATGACGTTGGTGCTGAGCGCGGCACAGCAAAAGCCGTGGGTGCTGTCGGGATCGTGGTGAAACTTCACTTCCAACGGGATAAGCCCGTCCTCGCCCAGATACATGGACTGGATGGGTTCGCGCTTCTCGAAATCCCAGAAATGCAGTTCGCGCCCGTATTTCAGGTGCCCCACCTCTTCGAGGTCAAAGCCCGGCATGAAAGTGTTGGGCGCGGCCCATTCCGACGACACCATGATGTTGTGGCGGGGCTGGTACCAGAAATCATAGCCGAACTTGATGTCGCCCATCGAGTTCTCCCAGCGGCCCACGATCTCGAAATCCTTGTTGAGATGCAGGTAGCCGCCCGGCGCCTCGCCCTTGGCGTCACCGAGAAAGGAAATGATGATTTCCGATCCGAGGCAATGCACGGTATGCGGCCCCGACAGATCGGCCTTGGCCTTGATCTCGGCGCCGTCGATCACCTTGTGAAGGCGCGGCGCGCGCGGGTCGGTGGCGGTGTCGACCACGTGGATGTTGTTTGACCGCACACCCGGCAGGAGCAGGTATTTGCGTGCCATGCTGGAATCGTCAAAGCAGGAAGAGCAGGCGTTCCAGCCCATGTGATGCAGTTCATCCCCGATGCCCGGCATTTCGAGGCGGTGGATCACCTGGCTGTAGGTCGGGCTCTCGGGATCGACATCCACGGTGGCAAGGTAATCCGGCTTCTGTATGCCGGTGCCGGTATAGATCGCGATCGTGTAAAGCAACTTTTCCCGCGGCGCCCTGATCGCCTCCGCAGGGCTGGCATAGCCCGGTCCGCAACATTCCATAAATGTCTCCTCCCTGTCCGGCTCAACATCATTGACTTCTGATAGCGCGATTCATTAACTGAGACAATTGTTCATTTTTTGAGATATCCATGCATCTTGACCGACTGACAACCGTGTTGGAAGCCGTCGCAATCGCCGGACGGGCCGTGACCGTGGCCGAGATTCAGCAAACAACGGAATTGCCGCGCCCCACCTGTTACAGGTTACTGCATTCGCTGGCCGAGCACCGCCTTCTGGACGAGCCCGAGCCCGGCCGATACCTGATTGGAGAGCGGCTGGTGCGGCTGGCACTGCTTGGACAGACTGACGTGGACGCAAGCCAGGCGGTCGCCCCGACTCTGAGAGAAGCCGCTGACCGGTTCGGTGAGGCGGTGTTCCTTTCGCGTTACCGCAACAAGGGCGTCGAGATCATCCATGTTGAAACACCCCATGACGCCACACGTTCCTTCGTGCATCCCGGCCTGGGCTATCGCCCCATGCATGCCTGTTCCTGCTCGAAGGCCATCGCCGCCTTCGCGGAGAAAGACTTCCGCGAGGAGATCCTGAAAGGGCCATTGCGCGGCTACACCCCGCAGACCAAGCGCGATCCCGATACACTGCGCACGGAATTCGAAAGTATCCGCAAGGCCGGATACGCGGAATGCGTCGAGGAGATCGAAGTCGGTGTGTCCTCGGTGGCCGCCCCGATCCGCATCGGCAACATCGGCGCCACATTCAGTATCGGGGCGACGGGTCCGGTCCGGCGTTTCACGCCACGCCAGCGCGCGCAGATCGGTCGCGAATTGTGCGCGTATGCCGGAAAGGCGGCGCTTGCCCTGCAAATGCACGGGTCCGACAACCCCATGCACCGGAGCGGCCGCTAAGCGGCCGTCCGACCCCGTATTCACAAGTCACGGAAGATGACGCCAAGGGCCGTGTCATCCGCACCCGCCTGCCTGCTGACCCGCGCCTTGATGCCGATCGGGAAGGCAGGTTCATCGCGAACGGAACGCGGGATTTCCAACCGCCCACCTGCGGCTCGGGGCACGGCGCCCGACCGCGAAATGCTGCCCCACGGTGACGCGGGCCCACACATCGGGACGCCGCACATGACACGGGTGGCGCGAAGCGCTTGGCCTTCGCCGCGGCAGCACCTATAAGGGCGGCGCAATCAACGAGGTAAGCAGATGCGCAACGCCACTGTCACCCGCAAGACCGCAGAAACCGATATCAGCGTCGGCATCGCCCTCGACGGAACCGGCGCTTATGACAATGCCACCGGGATCGGGTTCTTCGATCACATGCTCGATCAACTGGCGCGACACGCGCTGATCGACGTCACGGTGCGCTGCATCGGCGACACTCATATTGATGACCACCACAGCGTGGAAGATGTGGGGATCGCCCTTGGTCAGGCCCTGGCTGAGGCTCTTGGCGACAAGCGCGGCATACGGCGTTATGGCGCTTGCCTTCTGCCGATGGACGACGCGCTGGTGCGGGCGGCGTTGGATCTTTCGGGCCGGCCCTATCTGGTCTGGAAGGTCGAGATGCCCACCGAAAGGATCGGCGCCTTCGATACCGAATTGGTGCGCGAATTCTTCCAGGCTGTCTGCACACATGGTGGCATCACCCTGCATGTGGAGGCCCTGAACGGGATCAACAGCCATCACATTGCCGAGGCCGCCTTCAAAGCCGTCGCGCAGGCCCTGCGCATGGCGGTGGAGACAGATCAGCGCAAGCGCGACGCCATCCCATCCACCAAAGGCACGTTGTGACCTGCATGACCACGGTCATCGTCGATTACGAAAGCGGCAATCTGCACTCGGCCGCCAAGGCGTTCCAGCGCATGGCGGCGGAATCGGGGGCGGGCGAAGTGGTCGTGAGCGACGATCCGGCCACCGTCCGCGAGGCCGACCGTGTGGTCCTGCCCGGCGACGGGGCCTTCCCTGCGTGCCGGGCCGAGCTTTTCGATCATCGCGGGCTTTTCGAAGCGATCGAGGCCACAGTGATCGACGCCGGGCGCCCCTTTCTGGGGATATGCATCGGCATGCAGATGCTGGCCACAAGGGGCATGGAATACGAACCGACACCCGGTTTCGACTGGATCAAGGGCCTGGTCGAGCCGATCCGCCCGCCCGACCAGTCGTTCAAGGTGCCGCATATGGGGTGGAACGATCTGGTCATCGACCACCCGCACCCCCTTCTTGAGGGCATCGCCACGGGGGACCATGCCTACTTCGTGCACTCCTACCATTTCCGGGTGGAGACCCCGGCGCACCTTCTGGCGCATGTGGACTACGGAACCGGGATTACCGCTGTTGTCGGGCGCGACAATATCGTCGGCACCCAGTTTCATCCGGAAAAGAGCCAGGCAACCGGTCTCCGCCTGATCGCGAACTTCCTGCGCTGGCGACCCTGAAACCGTACGTGCCCGCGGCAGGCGCGGTCACTTGACACGTGTCCAGATCTGGCTTTGGCAGATCGGTCCAAGACATCCGCGGACCTTCAACCGGTTGCCCATCAACCTCATGCCGGCGCGATAAACCGCGTCGCGCGCCGGCACCCAGGCCATGCCCTCGTAATGTCCCGGCTCTGTCGGTCGCATGTCCCAGAACACCATCTTTCCGACATTAGGGGTCACAACGGGATCGCCCCCGGGATCACGCGCCGCAACGATCCGGCCGCAAAGCTTCTGCTCGGCGCATTCGTGCACCTTGACGATACCGACCTGGCCCTTTCGGTCCGGCTCCGTCCGCCATTTCCCGAGGGCGGGATCCGACGCGCTGGCCGCAGAACCGAAAAGCACGGCAAAAATCGCGCAAGGCAATATCGCGCGCATGGCAAAGCCTTTCCATTGACTTGCCCCGACGATACCGGCGGCCGGGGTGCGAACATCGCACGGCCTATATAGTCAAGGATTTCACGACTGCCAGATCCCGGCTGTCCCAGCTCTGCGCGGCTGTCAATTTCGGGTCAATTTACCCGCTTCCACATCTGCCCGCGGCAAATTCCGAAAACGCAGCCGGACACCTCAAGCGCGTGCCCCTCAAGACTCATGCGCGAATTGTAGGTCTTGTCACGATCCGGTGCCCAAATGCGCCCGTCGCCGTAACTTCCGCCGCCTTTCGGCTGCATGTCCCACAGCATACGCTTGTTGAGATGTTCGTAACCGGTGTTGCGCTCTCCGGTTTCATCGAAGGCGGCACGGATCACACCGCAGATCGCCGCGCCACATTCGTAAACGGACACGTGCAGATACCCCCCTGTATCCCCGGGCTCGGTGCGCCACATCCCTTCGGCCGGATCGGCCACGGCGCTCCCGCACCAGAAAATCGAAGCCAGTGCCGCAAATGCTAGTCTTTTCATCATTCCTCCTCCCGTACGGCTTAGAATGCCGTGCGCCGACGCACTTGATCAAGCCTGACGTCGGGTCCGTTGCAATCGGACGCCGCCCATGCCAGACGCTTCTCGGCAGTTTGAAGGAAAGGATACGCTGATGATCCTCTATCCCGCAATTGATCTCAAGGACGGTCAGGCCGTGCGGCTGCTGAAGGGAGACATGGACAAGGCGACCGTTTTCAACGACGACCCCGCCAGCCAGGCTCTCGAGTTCGTCGAGGCCGGCTGTGAATGGCTTCATCTGGTGGATCTCAATGGCGCCTTCGCGGGAACACCCGTCAACGCCGCCCCTGTCGAGGCGATACTCGCGCATTGCGGCGTGCCGGCACAGCTTGGCGGCGGCATCCGCGACATGGAAACGATCGAGGCATGGCTCGCGAAGGGCCTGGCGCGGGTGATCCTGGGCACCGTGGCGGTAGAGAACCCCGCGCTGGTGCGTGAGGCCGCGCGCGCCTTTCCCGGGCAGGTGGCCGTGGGGATCGACGCGCGCGCGGGCCGCGTCGCCACCAAGGGCT
Source organism: Roseovarius sp. TE539 (assembly GCF_003298505.1). Classification (GTDB taxonomy): domain Bacteria; phylum Pseudomonadota; class Alphaproteobacteria; order Rhodobacterales; family Rhodobacteraceae; genus Roseovarius. Next base: position 115,153 of record NZ_QNGB01000007.1, on the reverse strand, counting down.
GGGCCGAGGAGACCGAGCTGGACGCCACCGATCTCGCGCGCTCCTACGAGGATGCGGGCGTGGCCGCGATCATCTACACCGACATCAATCGCGACGGGGCGATGCAGGGACCCAATGTCGGGGCCACCGCGGCCCTCGCCCGCGCCGTCTCCATCCCAGTCATCGCCTCGGGTGGCGTGTCCTCGCTCGAGGATCTGATCGCCCTGCGCGACTGCGGCGCGGAGTTGAACGGCGCGATCTCGGGTCGCGCACTCTACGACGGCGCGCTCGACCTGCGCGCCGCACTCGCCGCACTCACGCCCTGAGCGCGGTGCAAGGCCCTACTGCCCAGCCGCCTTGGCCGTCAGCTTGCCCAAAGCACCGGTCATCGTCTTGATGTATCCCGCATCATCCGCAATCGCGAGGTCATCGAACATTTCCTTGGGGTCCTCGTAGGCCAGCCAGACCTGCCCCGCCCCGTCGCGGTAAACCAGCACCTTCATCGGCAGGAACAGCCCCGCCACCGGATCGTCCTGCATCGCCTGCGTGCCGATCTTGGGGTTGCCGAAGATCAGCACCTGCGTCGGGGCCAGATCCATGTCCACCGAGGCCGCCCCGGCGGCATGGTCCACCCGCGCGAACACGTTTGCCCCCGCTCCAGTCACCGCCGATTCCAGCCGGTCCATCGTGCTTGCCACGTCCGAGAAGGACTTGACCTTGACGATATCGTCATTGCCGGCCAGCGCGGGCAGCCCCGCCATGACCATTGCCGCCACTGCAAGAAAACGCTTCATGTTCAATTCCCTCCGTTGCATTACAAAATCACCGGCATCCTCTGGCATCTTTGCCGGAATGCCCATAAACAACGCCGTGAAATTCCTGTAACAGCGACAATATGCTCAAGACCCGGATCATCCCCTGCCTCGACGTTGCCGATGGCCGCGTGGTCAAGGGCGTGAATTTCGTAGATCTGCGTGATGCAGGTGACCCGGTCGATGCCGCACGGGCCTATGACGCGGAGGGCGCGGACGAGATCTGTTTTCTCGATATCCACGCCACGCATGAGAACCGAGGCACCATGTTCGACGTGGTGCGCCGCACCGCCGAAGCCTGCTATATTCCGTTGACAGTGGGTGGTGGTGTGCGCTCGGCTGATGACGTGCGTGATCTCCTGCTCGCCGGCGCCGACAAGGTCAGCTTCAATTCCGCCGCGGTCAGGGATCCCGATGTCATACATCGCGCTGCGGACCGCTTTGGAAGCCAGTGTATCGTCGTGGCGATCGACGCCAAGACCGTCTCGCCCGGCAGATGGGAGATATTCACCCATGGCGGACGTCAAAAAACAGGCATCGACGCGGTCGAGTTCGCCCGGCTGGCCGAATCGAAGGGCGCAGGAGAGATCCTGCTGACCTCGATGGACCGTGATGGTACACGTGCGGGGTTCAACATCGCGCTGACCCGGGCGATCAGCGACGCGGTACGCATCCCTGTCATAGCATCAGGCGGGGTCGGCACCCTGGACCATCTTGTCGAGGGCGTCAGAGAGGGCCATGCCAGCGCCGTGCTGGCAGCATCGATTTTCCATTTCGGCGAGTTCTCCATACAGCAGGCCAAGGCGCACATGGCCGCCGCCGGCATACCCGTGAGGACAGGCGCATGACGCTCGAGGAACTTGCAGAGATCGTGACCTCGCGGGCGACGGCGGATCCCTCCGAAAGCTGGACAGCACGGCTTCTTCAGCAGGGGCCCGAAAAGGCGGCCGAAAAGTTCGGCGAGGAGGCGATCGAGGCGATCATCGAGGCGGTCCGCAACGATCCCGAAAGGCTGACCTCCGAGGCGGCGGACGTGCTTTTCCACCTTCTTGTCATGCTGGAGGCCCGCGGGGTGCCGCTTGCCGATGTGATGGCGGTGCTCGAGGCGCGACAGCACCGCTCCGGGTTGGCAGAAAAGGCCGCACGCACCGATTGACGGCCAGCCCCGGCCGGCCCGTTCAGAGCCTTGACGAGATTATCCCGGTATTGAAGCCGCCCATGCGCAACTCGCCGAAGAGGCGTTGATACTCGATTTTCGGGCAGCGATTCATGATCACATCCACGCCGCGGGCACGCGCCGCGTCGGCGGCAGCCTCGTTTTCGACACCGATCTGCATCCATACCGTGCGCAGGTCCGGGAACACCTTCAACGCCTCGTCCACGATCGGCGGCACGTGATCCGACCGTCGGAAGATGTCCACCATGTCCACCTTCCCGTCAATGTCCGAGAGACTCGCCACCACCTTTCGCCCGAAAACCGTTTCCCCGGCATGGCCCGGGTTCACCGGCACAACGTCGAAATTCTTCAATGACAGGTAGCGCGCGACATAGTAGCTGGGCCTGACCGGGTTCAACGACACACCGACGACCGCGATTCGACGGGTGCGTTGAAGGATGCCGCGAAGATAAGCGTCGGAGTAGTGTTGAGTCATGCCGCGGGTCTAGCACCGGAGGACAGCGAAAAAAAGCGCCCAAGGAAACCTTGGGCGCAGTCACGGAACGAGGGACAGTGAAGTGAAACGCCAGAGTTCCGGTCCGGCGCCTCTGAGCTTGATATAGGGGCCATTTTCCATATAAAAAGGGCATGTAATATTGCTGTGAACAAACCTTGAGAACAGTCGGGCATGCCGCGCACGGTTCATGCTCAGTCAATGATGTCCTCAAGCAGGTCCCACACCTCTTCGGCCATCTTTCTCAGAAAGGGCTTGCGGCGACGGCCGCGGCGCGGCTTGCGCCGTGTGTAATCATCGCGAGCACCGGGATCCTTGCGGTTTTCACCGTGGTCCCGGCGGCGCTTGGGCCGCCCCTTTCCGGTGACATGCGGATTATGCCCGGGTCCGCCGCGCTTTTTCTCTTTGGGCACCGGCATCGCCTTCATTTCATGCAAGGGCGCGCCACACGCCCTGCATGCCAATTCGTGACGTCCCCGATCGAGGACCAGCGCGGCCCGCGTTCCGCAATAACAGCATGTCGCGATCTTTGTGCCCATTCCGCCCCCGTGGTTCAGACCTGTCTGGACGCATATAGGGCGACCGCGGCGGCATTGGAGACATTGAGGGATCCAAATGCACCCGCGTAGCCGATCCGTACCAGATTGTCGCAGCTTTCGCGGGTCTTGGCCCTGAGGCCCGGCCCCTCCGCCCCGAGAACAATCGCGACGGCCCGGCCGGAAGCCTGCGCCATTCCCGACGCAAGGTCGTCCGGCGCATCACCGTCAAGCCCGAGGACGAGGTATCCCATGTCCTGCAACTCCGCGATCGCGGCGGCCAGGTTGCGCACCCGCAGGTAAGGCTGACGTTCCAGCGCACCGCTTGCGGTCTTGGCCAGTGCCCCGGTTTCCGGGGCCGAGTGACGGCGCGGCGCGATCACCGCGCAAGCGCCGAAAACCTCGGCCGAACGCAGGATCGCGCCAACGTTGTGAGGGTCCGAGACCCGGTCCAGAAGCACGGTCCGCGGCGGCAGCGCGTCACGGGGCATGCAGCATTCGGAGAGGCTGCCCCAGTCAAGCGGTGCAACCTCCAGCGCGGCACCCTGATGCACGGACTGAGGGTCCAGAGGGGCGGGAAACCGTCGGGCGTCCGCGACCTCGGGCACCATTCCGGACATGGCGATGGCCTCGCTCAAGCGGCTCTGGGCATTGCGCGTGACGATCAGCCGGCGCTTGTCGCGCGCCGGATTGCCCAAGGCATCGCGCACCGCGTGCAGCCCAAAGAGCCAGACAGTCTCGGCCGCGGCGGCACGCCTGCCCTGCTCCTTTTCGATCACCCAGCGGGGTTTCTTCATCGCTCACAATGCCCTGTTATCCGAGCGCCTGACCATGCGCCGGAGAGCCGCTGCGTGCAAGCCAATTTCCTGTTGACGGGTCTCGGCGGCGCTAGTAATCAGCCCTCCACGCCCGGCGCATCCCCGCCGGAAGTGGGCGACAGGCCGCAAGGTGTGGCAGGGGACTGTAACTCCCTCGCGGAGACGCACGCTAGGTTCGATTCCTAGGTCGCCCACCACTTTTCCAAGACGATCGTGAAACACCCGGATTCCTTCATCGGGCCAGGGGCGTGCAGACGGGCATTTGTGCACAAGTCTCGCGCGGGCATTGGTCGGTTTGCCGCCTTCTCCGATCTCATCGCCAAGGGTTGCGATACTGGTCACAGGCTTCTGCAATCCTGCCGTCATGTCCGTGCGAGCTGCAGGCGGGATCCACTTTGTCGCATTCCCCGAAAACTGCCCCTTCTGCCGATCCTGCAACCATCCTATAGTGGGCGCAACGAGGCAGTGGCACCACCGGGGCAAGTATGGCCGCAACGGCAGATGACATCCAATCCTTCAACATCGTTGTGATCGCGCAGGGCGGCCGGCTTCAGTACGAGGCGGTCCTGTTCGCAGCCTCGCTCAGAGCGATGAGTCCGGATTTCTCCGGCCGACTGCTGATCGCGGAGCCGCAACCCGGTCTGCTCTGGCAGGGCGATCCTGCCATTCGCAACCCCGAGTGCCGCGCTCTGCTGGAAGAACTCGGCGCGGAGATCCTGCCATTCGAATGCCACCATTTCGGAAGCAGCTATCCCTATGGAAACAAGATCGAGGCGCTGCTTTCCCTACCCGAGGGAGAACCCTTCGTCTTCTTCGATACCGACACCCTGATCCTCGACAGCTTGTCGCGCGTGCCGTTCGAATTCGGGCGGCCGACCGCATCGCTGCGCCGCGAGGGGACATGGCCGGAGATCGAACTGTACGGCCCGGGCTACACGCGGATCTGGAAATCTCTCTACGACAAGTTCCGGCTGGATTTCGACTCTTCGCTCGATCAAGGTTATCCGGACGAATTCTGGCGCCGCTACCTCTACTTCAACGCCGGTTTTTTCTTTTACGAATGTCCGCGCATTTTCGGCCAGCGGTTTCTGGACTACGCCCTCGCGATACGGGATGATCCGCCGCCCGAACTGGTCTGCCAGTCTCTCGATCCCTGGCTGGATCAGGTTGCTTTGCCTCTCGTGATCCATTCCCTGGGAGGCGGGCGCGATACCCTGCCCAAAGGTCTTCTGGATGGTGAAGTGACATGCCACTACCGGTTGCTGCCGCTGCTTTACGCGCGCGAATCGGATCGCGCGGTCGAGGTGCTCGAAGCGGTGAGCGCGCCGAACAGGATCAAGAAGGTACTGAAATCCCACGATGCGATGAAGTTCATGATCTACCATGGCCGCGGCCGGAAGGTGCGCGCGCTTTTTGACCAGGACGACTTGCCGCGCAAGGAACAGGCCATCCGCAACAGGATCAAGCGCAACGGCTTCTGGATGAGATAGTGATGCCCACGCGGTCACGGAAGCGACCGTTCCGTCGCCGGCAGCGTGACCAGTTGTGGCGTCTCTCGCGATACCGTAAACCTTGGCGTTGAACCGATATCCCTTGGGAGGACAAAGATGGCCTACGGCTTTGACACGTTGCAGATCCACGCAGGCGCCCGGCCCGACCCGGCAACCGGCGCCCGGCAGACGCCGATCTACCAGACCACCGCATATGTTTTCCGCGACGCCGAGCACGCCGCCGCCCTCTTCAACCTGCAAGAGGTCGGGTATATCTATTCACGGCTGACAAACCCGACAGTGGCGGCCCTGCAGGAACGCATGGCCACGCTGGAGGGCGGCGCCGGGGCCGTCTGCTGTTCTTCGGGGCATGCTGCGCAGATCATGGCACTTTTCCCGCTGATGCAGCCGGGGTGCAATGTGGTGGTGTCCACCCGCCTCTACGGGGGATCGGTGACGCAGTTTTCACAGACGATCAAGCGGTTCGGCTGGGAGGCGAAATTCGTCGATATCGACGACGCGGACGCGATCCGCGCGGCGATCGACGACAACACCCGTGCGATATTCTGCGAATCCATCGCCAATCCGGGTGGCCACATCGCCGATCTCGATGCGCTGGCCAAGCTGGCCGACAAGGCCGGGCTGCCGCTTGTTGTCGACAACACGTCGGCCACGCCATACCTGTGCCGCCCGATCGAGCACGGTGCAACCCTGGTCGTGCATTCGATGACCAAGTTCCTGACCGGCAATGGAACGGTAACAGGCGGATGCGTGGTGGATTCAGGCAGCTTCGATTGGACCGCCAGCGGCAAATTCCCTTCGCTCAGCGAACCGGAACCGGCCTATCACGGGCTGAAATTCCACGAAACGTTCGGGCCGCTGGCATTCACCTTTCACGGCATCGCGGTGGGGCTGCGTGATCTGGGCATGACACTCAATCCGCAGGCCGCGCATTACACGATGCTGGGGATCGAGACCCTGAGCCTGCGGATGCAGAGACATTGCGAAAACGCCGAGAAGGTCGCCGGTTGGCTGGAACAGCATTCCGCGGTGGATCACGTGACCTACGCGGGGCTCAGGTCCTCCCCCTACAACGATCGCGTCAAGACAACCTGCCCTAAGGGCGCAGGCGGATTGTTCACCGTGGCTCTGAAAGGCGGGTATGACGCGTGCGTCAAGCTGGTGGACAGTCTGGAACTGTTCAGCCATGTGGCCAACCTCGGCGACACCCGTTCCCTGATCATCCACTCGGCGTCGACCACTCACCGACAGCTCACGCCCGAACAGCAGAAAGCCGCCGGCGCCGCACCGGACGTCGTGCGCATCTCCATCGGCATCGAGGACGCGAACGACTTGATAGCCGATCTCGAACAGGCACTTGCCAAGGCGGCGCGCTGAGGGGGCGGCCCTGAATGGCCCGTCGTCGGCGGATGGCGGCGCGGCATCCGGGCTTTTCCTTTTATTCGGCGGGAAGGTGCTGTAAAATCCGAATGTTGTGGGGGGAAGCCTCCGCTGGGGGATACCGCTGAAAGAACGGTGCAAATGAAACCGAATTTCGCCCTGACGCTGTCTTTCGAAGGCATTGGACTTCTGCACCGGTCATTTCCGGGCTGGCAGCGCGTCGGGGAGGTGACGCTCGAAAATACCGCTCTGGCAGAGGAACTGGCAAAGCTGCGTGAAACTGCGGTCGCGTTGGAGCCGTCGGGAATGTTCAGCAAGCTGGTCATTCCCAACGAGCAGATCCGTTACCTGACCTTCGAGGATTCCGCGCGCGGCGCCGACGCAACCGCGCAAGCGGTGCGCGAATCCCTTGAAGGCGCGACCCCGTATGCGGTGGAGGATCTCTCGTATGACTGGTCTGTCGGGGGCGGATATGTGTATGTCGCGGCGGTGGCGCGCGAAACGCTCGACGAAGCCGAAGATTTCGCCGCGGAGCATCGATTCGCACCCTGCTGTTTCGTTGCGATCCCGGAGGCTGGCAGCTTCGTCGGTGAGCCTTTTTTCGGAAAGACACGTCACGCCGCGGAAATTCTTCCCGCTGGCGAGGACGTGGAACGTGAAACAGCGCCGATCCGCATAATTGCACCGGCCAGCCATGGCGAAACCGGCACTCCTGCGGACTCTTCGCAGGCTGAACCGCCTGCCACGACCGTCCCGGACGAAGCCGGGCAAGAGGTGGGCGACGAACCGGAGTTGCAAGGCGGTGGCCCCGGGCCGGCACAGACCGGCGCAAATGCGGAACCGGCCGACGCACCCGCCGTCGCCTTCTCCAGCATTCGGGCTAGCCGCCAATCCGGACCGGCGCCAACGCAACCGCTCACGGCCGAGTCGCGAATTTCCGTGCTCCCCGGGCGCAAGCCATCCGGACCGAGACCGGGCAATGGCGCTTCGGCATCGGGCTCCGCGGGGAAGGGCAAGTGGGGCCGCAGGACAAAACCCGAGGCCGCGCAAAAACCCGCGAGAACGCCCTCCGCAAACCAGGAGACCGGCACCATCGGCACGTCATCCGGGGGGGCGGTGCCCGCACCCGGCGTTTCTACGGCTGAAACGGAAAAGCCGGCGGCCGCTGTGCGGCTCCTGCGCAGAGCCGGTCAGGCATTTTCGGGCCTTGGTGCTGCATTGGGATCCGGCAACGGGCGAAAGGCCAGGGCGGCGAAAAAGCCGACCGGCCCCGGTGGAGACACCCGTGCAACGGCCTCCGCACAGGCCGCAAGAAGCGGCGGCAAGGGCTTCGGCGCATCCTTCACGAGCAATCGCGGATCGCGCAGGGCACTGGCAGCCGGAACCACCAAGGCCAGCGAGGAAGCCCAACGAATGACGGTCTTCGGCGCGCGCGGGCGTACCGAGGACAAGTCCCGTTTCATCGGGCTGGTACTGAGCGCATTGCTTCTGCTGGCACTTGCCGGGGTCGCCGCGTGGGCCTCCATTTTCATGGACGAAGGGTTGTCGCGCTTCTTGCCCGGCGGGCAGGATGAAACCGAACTTGCCGATGTGCCCTCGGCGGGGTCGGATGCGGAAACGATCGAGGTGCCGCCCGTCGTCGCTGTCGAAGAACCTGCCGCACCCGATTTGCCCACTGAAGATGCAGCGGCAGAAGATCCCCCCGTTCAGGAAAACGCCGAAGACATGGCTGCGCTGCCCGGGCCGGACGCACAGGATGGCCCGGACCCCGCAATAGACGACGCGGTGCGCGATGCCCTGACAGGTGGCGGCGACGGGCAACAATCACCCGATGGAGCGGCGGCGCGCTACGCGGCAACGGGCATATGGCAACTGGCGCCTCAAACACCGAGGCCGCCGGCAAGCGCGGGACTCGACGCGTTCTACAAGACGTCGATAGACCGGGATCTGCGCGCGCAGGATGGGGTGGCGCGCCCCGAACTGGCACTCATGCTGCCCGACGAGCCACCGCCGATACCCATCGCGCCACCGCCGCCCGGCACACGCCCCGAACCACCTGAGCCGCCGGAGCTTGTCGAGGCCACCGAGGATGGCGCCCTGTCACCTGAGGGTGTACGCATATTTGCCGGCCCTCCCCCGGTGACGCCGCCGGAGTTCCCCGAACGGCCCGAATTCGTTGCCGGGGCTGTCAGCGGTGAGGAAATCGAAACACTGGCGTCGCTGCGTCCCCGGACGCGCCCCGGTGAGATCGGCCCGGAAACCGCCGAGGAAGGTGCCGAAGCGCCTGACGACCCGCCATTCGATCTGAGGCCCCGCATCCGTCCGGACGACATCGAAGACAGTGCTGCGGCGAACGAGGCCGAGTCCGTCCCTGACGGCAATGACACCGAGGCGGACGCACCGGACTCCGAAACGGACACCGCCATCGAGGACCGCGATGGCGCTGTCGCCAACCCAGATCTCGGCCCCTTCAACGATGTCGAACCGCAGGCGGTCGCGGTTTCACTCACCCCGCGCCCGCGGCCTGAAGGGTTCCGGGAGACGGTATCGCGGCTGCGCGCCGCTGACGAGGATCGGCTTGAAGCCGCGGCCGAACAGGCGCTGGCGCCGGACATCCCCTCTTCTGCCACGGTGGCCAAGCAGGCAACCGAGCGCAATGTCCTCAACCTGCGCAAAGTCAACCTTATCGGCATTTATGGCGCGGCCGAGGATCGCAGGGCGCTGGTACGGCTGTCCAGCGGCCGCTACCGCAAGGTTCAGGTGGGTGACAGGCTCGACGGCGGGCAGGTCGCCGCTATCAGCGAAGAAGAGCTGCGCTATGTCAAAGGCGGTCGCAGCGTGATTCTGCGCATGCCCCGCGGCTAGGGCACGTCGCGCCGGATCGGAGGCACCTGCCCGTCGCACGCCCGCCCGGTCGGCCTCGCACCCGTCTCCGGGGCATTTTTGCTTGACCTCGACAGTCTCTGAAGCGTGCTCAAGCCTCATGCTGCGCGGTCGTGATCTCTCCTTGCCGGATCTGTTCGCGTTCTATGGATTCGAAAAGAGCCTTGAAATTGCCCTCGCCGAATCCGTCGTCCCCCTTGCGCTGGATGAACTCGAAAAAGATCGGCCCGATCACGGTTTTCGAGAAAACCTGAAGGAGAATTCGGGTTTCGCCGCCATCCAACACACCTTCGCCATCGATCAGGATGCCATTTTTCTTCATCCGCTCGACCGGTTCATCGTGGCCCTTAACCCTGTGAAATGAACCGTCATAGTAATTGTCGGGCGGGGCAGGCATGAATTGCAGGCCGTTGGCGGCGATCCGGTCCGTCGAATCGTAGATGTTCTCTGATCCCACCGCGATATGCTGGATGCCCTCACCGCCGTATTTCTTCAGATAGGCGACGATCTGGCCGGTCTCGCCTCGGTCCTCGTTGATCGGGATTCGTATACGCCCGCAAGGCGAGGTCAGCGCCCTGCTGAAGAGGCCGGTATACTTGCCTTCGATATCGAAGAAACGGATTTCGCGGAAGTTGAACAGCTTCTGGTAAAACCGGAACCACTTGTCCATGTTGCCGCGCTGCACGTTATGGGTCAGGTGATCCAGATAATAGAAACCCGCGCCATCAGGCTTCGACTGTGCCAACCACTCGAATTCGGCGTTGTAGGGTGAGGTATCGTGATACTGGTCGACAAAATAGATCAACGAGCCGCCGATTCCCCGGATCGCGGGAACGTCCATGGTCCTGTCGCCGGCCTCGTAAGGCTCGGCACCCTGCTGAACGGCATGCTCGAACGCGTGCCGCGCGTCCACAACGCGCCATGCCATTGACGGGGCGCAGGGACCGTGCTCAGCCGCGAAACGTGCCGCGAAGCTGTCGGGGTCGGCATTGAGAACATAAGTGATGTCTCCCTGCTGCCATAATTCGACCGGCCGGTCCCGGTGCCGGGCCACGCAGGCATAGCCCATCGTGGCAAACAGGTCCCGCAGCGCCTGCGGATCGGGATGGGCAAACTCGACAAACTCGAAGCCATCGGTGCCGGCCGGGTTTTCGGTGGTGATCTTCGCCTGTGGCGCGTCATGAGGGAACGGACCCATTTGGTACCTCCTGTCGAACCTGAAACTGTCTGCTCTTCTGCATTGAACCTATCACCGGGAAAGCACATTTTATGCGCAAACCTGATCGCATTTACCGAACTGGATGCGAAGAATTTGCATCCTTGTTACGATTATGGATAAATATCCGCACATGATCGATGAAATAGACACACGGCTCATCACGGCCATCCAGCACAATGCGCACCTGACCGCGCAGGAACTGGGCGACCTGCTGAACCTGTCGGCCAGCCAGGCGGGAAGGCGGCGGCAACGCCTGGAACAAAGCGGCATCATCCGTGGCTACACGGCCCGGCTTGATCCCGATAAGCTGGGCCTCGCCGTGCAAGCCTTCGTACAGGTGCAGATGCACAGTCACGGTCCACGACAAGCCGCCGGTTTTTCGCGCCTGATCGGCACCCGCCCGGAAATCGTCAGTGCATGGACACTCACCGGCGATGCGGATTACCTGCTGCGCGTCTATTGCAGCGATCTCGTGGCGCTCAACCGCCTCATCCACGAGGTTCTTTTGCCACACGAAGCCGTCACCAAGGTGCACAGCCAGATCGTGATGGATCAATGCAAACCGGACGCACCATTGCCAACCTGACCCGCAAAGGTAACCTTTATGGAAGGATTTCTGTTCCAGGCCTCGATCTATCTTGCGGCTGCTGTGATCGCGGTGCCGATCGCGGCCCGCCTCGGGCTGGGGTCGGTGCTGGGTTATCTGGCGGCGGGCATCCTCATCGGCCCTGTAATCGGATTTGTCGGCCACGAGAACGAAGAGTTGCAGCATTTCGCCGAATTCGGCGTCGTCATGATGCTGTTCCTGATCGGGCTGGAACTGGAACCGCGTGCCTTGTGGGACATGCGGCATCGCTTGCTGGGGCTTGGCGGCCTCCAGATCACTGTCACCACGCTGGCGGTGATGGTCGGGGCGCTGACACTCGGACAGGTCTGGAGCGTGTCGCTTGCAATCGGCATGATCTTTGCGCTCTCTTCAACGGCGATCGTGCTGCAAACCCTCAGCGAGAAGGGGCTGATGCAGACCGGCGGAGGGCGGTCTGCCTTTTCGGTCCTGCTCACGCAGGACATCGCCGTGCTTCCGATGCTCGCCTTCCTGCCGCTTCTGGCAATGCCCAAGCCGCCCGAACGCGTGCTGGGCGAGGTGCTGGAAGACCGCGCGGATGGCAATGGACATGGCCCCGCCGGAGCCCACGAGGCGGCGCTTTCCTTCGTGGAAGGGCTTCCGGGCTGGGGGGTCACTCTGGTGACGCTGGCTGTCGTCGGGGCGATCATCCTGACCGGCGTGTACCTGACCCGGCCGGTATTCCGCTTCATCCACGCCGCACGCCTGCGCGAAATGTACACGGCCCTTGCTTTGCTCATCGTGGTCGGCATCGCCTTCCTGATGAACCTTGTCGGGCTCTCGCCCGCTCTCGGCGCCTTCATGGCGGGCGTGGTTCTTGCCAGCAGCGAGTTCCGGCATGAGCTCGAAAGCGATATCGAACCCTTCAAGGGCCTTTTGCTGGGCCTTTTCTTCATCACCGTCGGCGCCGGGATAAATTTCTCGATCCTGTTTGCGCAGCCGGTTCTGATCCTCGGGCTGGCACTTGGGATCATCCTGCTCAAGGGCACGATACTTTATCTGCTCGGACGCGCGTTCGAGCTTCGCGGGCGCAACCTGTGGCTCTTCACCTTGTCGCTGGCACAAGCCGGCGAGTTCGGATTCGTGCTGATTTCCTTTTCCGGTCAACAAAACGTCTTGCCGCCCCAGATGACCCAGACATTGCTGCTGATCGTGGCGATGTCGATGCTGATCACGCCGCTTTTGTTCATCATCTACGACTGGTTGTCGAACCGTATCGAGGATACAGGCGAAACCCAGCAGGCCGATCAGATTGATGAACAGGCCCCGATCATCATCGCCGGTATCGGGCGCTTCGGTCAGATCGTGAACCGGCTCGTGCGGTCCAGCGGTTTTCGCACCGTGGTCCTGGATCACGACCTGGGCACGATCCAACGCATGCGCCGTTTCGGAATCAAGGGGTTCTTCGGTGATCCCACCCGACCGGAACTTCTTCACGCGGCCGGTCTGAAGGAGGCGAAGGTTCTCGTGGCCGCGTTGAACAGCGCCGACGCGACCACCCGGATTGTGGCCTATGCTCGGCGCGAGCGCCCCGATATCAAGATCGTCGCCCGCGCCCGTGACCGCACCCATGTCTTCCGCCTCTACAAGGCCGGCGCGGATCATATCGTGCGCGAGCTCTTCGACAGCTCGCTGCGCGCGGGGCGCTATGTGCTCGAGGATCTGGGCCTGACCGAATTCGAGGCCGCCGAACTGGAAAGAACCTTTTACCAGCATGATCGCAATTCCGTCCGTGAACTGGCCACCCTCTGGGATCCCGACATTCCCACCGTCGATAACGCGGCCTATATCGCCCGGGCACGCGAACTGGAAAAAGATCTCGAGACGATGCTTCTGTCACAGATCGAGGACACCGAACACATAGGCGACGACTGATCAGCGGCCCGAAACCCCGGCCTCGGTGAAAGTGGCCATCCTGCTGTGACACGCCAAGGCGCCCCTCAGAACAGGAATGGCCAGCGCCGCGCCCGACCCCTCGCCCAGCCTCATGCCCAACGACAGGAGCGGCACCTTCCCGAGCGCCCGCAGCAACGGCGCATGACCCGATTCCGCGCTGACATGGCCGGCAATCGCATGATCCAGCGCCCCTTTCCGCGCCCGCTCAAGGCACGCGGCAGCGGCACAGCAGATGAATCCATCCAGGATCACGGGAATGCGCAGTGCCCGGGCCCTTGCCACCGCGCCCGCGATGGCGGCCAGCTCGCGCCCTCCAAGGCGGCGCAGCACCTCCAGCCCCTGCCCGCCCGCATCCGCGTGGCGTGCCACGGCATCCGCCACGACCCGCGTCTTTCCCGCAAGGCCATCCACGTCGATGCCAGTGCCCTGCCCCGTCCAGTCGGCTGCCACACCGCCAAAAAGCGCACAGGAAATGGCCGCAGCACTGGTCGTGTTTCCTATTCCCATCTCACCTGCCACCAAGAGATCAGTCGCCGGATCAACAGCCTCCCACCCTCTGCGCAATGCCGTCACAACCTCGTTTTCGGTCATTGCAGGCGCTCGGGTGAAATCTGCCGTTGGCGCCTCCAGCGACAGGGCATGCACATCCATTCTTGCGCCGGCGCACTCCGCGAGTTGATTGATCGCCGCGCCTCCGGACCGAAAGTTTTCGACCATCTGGGCCGTCACCTCGGGCGGAAAGGCTGAAACCCCACGCGCCGCAACGCCATGATTTCCCGCGAACACGATCACCTGCGGCGCACGGATCTCGGCGCGGGGGTTGCCGCGCCAACCGCAATACCATGATGCCAGGTCTTCCAGCCGGCCCAGAGCGGCCGGCGGCTTGGTCAGGTCGAGATTGCGCGCAAGGGCCGAGTCGTACGCCGTCTCGTCGGGGTGAGGTGCCCGTTCCAGAACGGACGCGAATTGCGCGAGTGTCTCGAAATCATCGGTCATCCGGCCCCCGTTGCATGCCATTCGGCACATGTGTATCGCACAGACCCATGACCACACAGCCGAAAAGGTCCGGTTCATGGCAAAAAACGACCTGCGCCTGATGGTGTTCAGGGATCTCGCGACGGCCCTTTCGCTGCTCAGCCGCCTGCCGGTGCGCCACAGCTACGCGGATCGCGCCGCAGCGGCGGCCTGGGCGTATCCCCTGGCGGGGCTGGTGATCGGCACCCTGGCCGGGCTTGCCGGGCTGGCCGCCCTCCGGATCGGGATGCCCGCCCCACTGGTCGCTCTGGTTACGCTGGCCGCTTCGGCGGGGCTTACCGGCGCGCTGCACGAGGACGGGCTCAGCGATTGTGCAGATGGGTTCTGGGGCGGATGGACACGGACGGACCGGCTGGAAATCATGAAGGACAGCCGGACAGGCACTTTCGGCGTTCTCGCGCTCTTTCTCGTGCTGTCGGCCAGGTGGAGCGCACTCTGGCTGCTGTTTCAGTCCGGCCCCGGCACTGCATTGGCCGGGATCGTCGCGGCAGCGGCCCTATCACGCGGAAGCATGCCGATCCTCATGTCGGTGTTGCCGCCGGCCCGCAAAGACGGGCTTTCGCGGCGCGTGGGCAAGGTGCCCGGAGTAACGGCCGCCATTGCCGCGGGGCTGGGATGCGCGGTGTGCCTTGTTCTCACCGGCAGTTTCGTCGCATTGATCTGGGCGGCGGCGGCGCTGCTGGCTGTTGGCCTGATGGCGCGATCCAGGATTGGCGGGCAGACCGGCGACGTTCTCGGTGCGGCACAGCAACTGACGGAACTCGCTGTCTTGATCGCCTTGGCAGCCTGAAGGCAAGATCCGCGCCCGAAAGGGCGCGGATCGTGTTTCCGACAATACCTGCCGTTTGGATCGTATCGGCAACCCGCTCAGGCGGCGCGGGAAATCAGCACCTCGTCCACCTGCCGGGCGGCCATGACCTCGTCGTCGCCGCTGACCGCCGCGATTTCCCGCGTGAGACGCTCAAGCGCGGCCTCGTAAAGCTGTCGCTCGGAGTAACTCTGCTCACGCTGTTCATCCGTGCGGTGCAGGTCACGCACGACCTCCGCGATCGCAATCAGGTCGCCGGAGTTGATTTTCTGTTCGTATTCCTGCGCACGGCGCGACCACATCGCGCGCTTGGCCTTCGCCTTGCCCTTCAGGGTTTTCATCGCCTGCGATACGACATCGGGACTCGACAAGGAACGCATGCCGATCTCGGTGGCCTTGTTGGTCGGGACGCGGAGAGTCATCTTGTCCTTCTCGAACGACACCACGAACAGCTCCAGCGAAAGGCCGGCGATCTCCTGTTCCTCGATCGACATGATCTGCCCCACCCCGTGCGCGGGATAGACCACATAATCGTTCGGACGAAACTCGGACGTCTTGTTTTTGCTCATTCAGATCTTCCTCGCGGTATGCCCGTCAAGGCGCCGACGCCGGTAACAGCGGGACCATTCCCGCTGAAACACATGGTTCAGACGCAAAGAATTCCATTCCCGGGCGGCAGCGCGGGCATATGGATATAGGGCAGGACTTCACATTTGTAACGATTATATATCACAAAATCCGCATCCGAAAAAGATGCAAATGCGGAATCTATGACCGAAACGCCGCCGCGTCACGCCTCAGGATGGAGTCCCGACACCTGATCACGGCCACCATGGATATGCATCAACCGCCCTCGCCCGGCGCGTCCGAGAAATACTTCTCCAGTTTGCCATCCTCGCCATCACGTTCCTCGGCATTCGGAAGCTCATCTTTCTTGGTGATGATCACCGGCCACATTTCCGAGTACTTGCGGTTGAACTCAACCCATTTTTCCATCTCGGGTTCCGTATCCGGGCGGATCGCATCGGCTGGACACTCGGGTTCACACACGCCGCAATCAATGCACTCGTCCGGGTGGATCACAAGCATGTTTTCCCCCTCGTAGAAGCAATCCACCGGGCACACTTCGACACAGTCGGTATATTTGCATTCGATGCAGTTGTCGGTGACGATATAGGTCATGTCCGCGTCTCGTCGTTGATTTCAGGGACAGGTAATCCAGCCAAGGGGATCAATCAAGCGCCGCCTTGCGTTCAAGGTCGAGTTTGCGGCGGTCGCGCTTCGTGGGGCGTCCTTTTCCTTCAAATCCCGGCGCGTTCGGAACCCTGTCCCGTTCGGAGCGCCTTTCCGGCGGGTCCAGATCGTCATAAAGCCCGCGCGCCTCCGACGCAGGTCCGCGGCGCAGACCCGCGGCGACGATGCGCACCACACGTATCTCGCGCGCCTGCGCGAAGGTCAGGATATCCCCCGGCCCCACCACGGTGGCCGGTTTGATCACCTTCGAGCCGTTCACCCGGACATGCCCGCCGCCCACGATCCTGGCTGCCAGGCTACGGGTCTTGAAGAACCGCGCCTGCCAGAGCCACTTGTCGAGGCGTATTCGGTCCTCGGCCACGCTCACGCCGCCCGCACCGTCATGACTTGTCCTTCAGTCCCATCAACGCCGCCGCGAACGGATTGTCGGGGTCGATCTTGTCTTCCTTGCGCGGCTTGCCGCCATGAGGCCGTGACCCCGTGCCAGCCTTTTCGCCGACCGGCGTGCCCCTGGCCTTGCCCTTGCCGGCGCCCCGGCCCTTGCCGCGGCCTCCGCCGGCCCGATCCGCGGTTTTCGTGGCCTTGCCGCCACGTGCACGACCGGCCCATGTAAAGGTATAGAACACCTCGGTCTCCGCCTCTACCGGGTCCGCCGACGGAGCTTCTCCGGGCAGCACCTCGCCCTCGCTTGCCGCGGGGATTTCGGCGGGAACTTCGGTGTCCTCGGCCGGTTCGGCCGCCACCGGCGCCTCTCCCGTGTCGGGAATCGCCGCGACAGTGTTTTCGGCACTTGTCCCGGTGTCGCCTTGCCCGCCCACGTCCTGCGCGGATGCGGCGGGCTGATCCGCGGCTTCGGGTGTCCCGGACCCCGACGATACGACCGCCCGGTCCACCGGCTTGATCCGTTCGCGCTCCCCGCGGTCGGCCTTGTAGCCCAGACCTTCCATGAGGTCGGCAAACTGTTCCAGCGTCATGCCGGTGATCGACAGCATGTCGGCCGTCGCCTCGAACCCGGCGCGACTGTCCTGCGCGCGCAGCATGTCGGCCAGACGTTCCAGCATGTCGATACGGATTGCCCGCGCGCCGGCGGGCCGGTAGCCGGCCATGGTCAGGTGCGATGCCGCGTCCGCATCGCCGGCCGGTACTGTCACCAGCCCGGGCGGCGGCGCTTCGGGGAAGGTATCAAGCCCGGCATGCAGCGCCCAGAGCACCAGGCGCAGCCGCGTCGGCGCGGGCTTGAGCATCAGCGGCATGAAGATCGTGAACTGCCCGAAGCGGATCCCGTGCTTGCGCAACTGCCCGCGTGCGTCCTGATCCAGCGCCTTGACCTCGTCAGCCACCTCGGCACGCGGGATGATGCCGAGGGCCTCGACCATGCGGAACCCGAAGCCGCGCGCCAGACCCGTCAGCGCCTCATCACGCTGGATGTTGACCAACGGCTCGAACAGCGTCGCAACACGGCGGTCGATGAAATGCTGCAGGCGCCGCTGCACCTTCTGCGCCACCTCTGCCCCGGCTTCCTCGTCCACGAAACCGACGGCCCGAGGCTTGAGAGGGTCAGCCCCGGCCGAGAGCTTGCCAACCGCCTGATCGCCCCACATCAGCCCGCCCTGATCGGTAAAGTCCAGTTCCGTGTCGGGTGCGTTATAGAACCTGTCAGCCTTGAGGTGAAAATGAGGGGCAAGCGCCTGCAGGCTGGCCTGCGACAACGCCTTTGCCTCCTGGCCGGTCGCGGATTTGTCGGCGATGAACCGGAAACCTTCCAGACGACCGGCAAATTGTCCCTCGACGGTCACTTCGCCGTTCTCGTTCACTTCGGCCACCATGGCCTCCTTCTGCTTGAGCCGGCGCAGAAGCACGGATGTGCGCCGGTCCACAAATCTCTGGGTCAGTCGCTCGTGCAGCGCGTCCGACAGGCGGTCTTCTACCGCGCGCGTGGCCTCGCGCCAATGGATTTCATCCCCGGTCCAGCCTTTTCGTTGCGACACATAGGTCCAGGTGCGGATATACGCCAGCCTTTTGGACAGCGCGTCGATGTCGCCATCGGTACGGTCCAGGCGCTGCACCTGACGGGCAAGCCAATCCTCTGGAACCGTTCCGTTCTGGTGCAGGTCGCAGAAGATCTTTTCCAGAAGCCCGGCATGTTCGGCATCTCCGATGCCGCGGAAATCGGGAATTCGGCAGACATCCCACAGCAACCGGACCGAGGGCGCATCACCGGCTCGGGCGCGCACCTCGGCCTGTCCGGCCAACCCCTTGAGCGCGCCAAGATCATTCGCCTCCCGCGCACGCACGAGGCGCGGATCCTCCGGGCGGGCCTCGAGCGCGGCAATCAGCGCGTCCAGATCGCCGAACGGCAGCCTGGCATTGCGCCACTCGAGTTTCCGGATCGGGGTGAAACGGTGATCCATGATCGCACGGGCGGTGCTTTCGGGGATCTCCTGCGCTTCGCCGGTCACGCCGAAGGTGCCGTTGGCCATGCCGCGCCCCGCCCGACCGGCGATCTGGGCCAGCTCGTTGGGGGCAAGTGCGCGCATCCTGCGCCCGTCGAACTTCGACAGCGCCGAGAAGGCCACATGATCAATGTCGAGGTTCAGACCCATGCCGATGGCGTCGGTCGCCACGAGGTAATCGACGTCGCCGTTCTGATAAAGCGCCACCTGGGCGTTTCGTGTCCTTGGGCTCAGCGCGCCCATCACCACCGCCGCTCCACCCTTCTGCCGGCGAAGAAGCTCTGCCATCGCATAGACGTTTTCGATCGAGAACCCGACAATCGCGCTGCGGCGGGGCATCTTGGAAATCTTGCGCGGCCCGGCATAGACAAGCTGCGACATGCGCTCGCGCCCCACGAATTCGACCCCCGGCACCAACGCGGCGATGGTCCCTCGCATCGTGCCGGCGCCCAGAAACTGCGTTTCCTGCAGGCCACGCATACGCAGAAGCCGATCGGTGAAGACATGCCCGCGCTCGGGGTCGGCGCAAAGCTGGATCTCGTCAACGGCCACGAAATCGGCGCCCATCCCTTCGGGCATCGCCTCGACCGTGCAGACCCAGTATTGCGCCCGCCCCGGCACGATGCGTTCCTCGCCGGTCACCAGAGCCACCACCGAGGGCCCCCGCACCGCCACGATACGGTCATAGACCTCACGCGCCAGAAGCCTGAGCGGCAGGCCGATGACCCCGGTCCTGTACCCCAGCATCCGCTCGATGGCGAAATGGGTCTTGCCTGTATTTGTCGGGCCCAGGACCGCGAGTGTCCTTGACTGCTCGACCATTGGACAACTCCCGTCGGTTCAGAGTTCGGAGCCCCTGACCTCGTTGCCAAGACGCTCCAGTTTCGTGGTTACGTCTTCGAAATGCGGATGTATAGAGTGGACCCGTGCGTAGGCCTCGTAGGCCAGATCCGTTTCGCCCAATTCCTCCAGGATTGCCCCCAGACCGTAAATCGCGGGAAAGTGCCGCGGTCGCAACGAAATCGCCCGTTCGATATCCGCGACGGCAGGCCCGAAAAGCTCGGCCCTGGCATAGGCGATGGACCGAGCGTGAAACCCTTCGGCGAAATCCGGCGCATGGTCCGTCAAAGCGGTGAAATGCTCGATCGCCGCGTCCGTTTCACCGGCCTCAAGCGCTTCGCGGCCGCGCTTGAGCAGCAGGTCCATCGACGCCGAACCGGACTTCGACATTTCCATGCGGATATCCGCCGAAATGCGCTTCGCGTCGGCCGGATCGGCCTTCTTGAGCCGGTCAAAAAGCGAATCGATCTTCGCGGCTTCCTGCGCGGCTGCGGACAGGGAAATAACGGCGATCGCCCCAAGTGTCGCAACGGCACGGTTGAGATTGTTCCATCGACGCCTCATAACATTCTCATGTTAGCGCGGCTGGCCGGGAATCACACCCCCCGGCCGGATTAAAATGCGGAGGATTCTTGGATGAGCAACGTGATTGACGCGGCCGTATCGGCCCTGAACGACAAACTTGGCGACAAGGGCTTCGACGGATCGGCAAAATTCGTGATCGAAGGCGAAGGCGCTGTGGTGATCGACGGCGATGGTGCCCGCGCGGAGGATTCCGATACCGATGTCACCCTGACCGCCGATGCCGACACCTTCCAGGCCATCCTCGAGGGCGATCAGGATCCCACCGCCGCCTTCATGTCCGGCAAGTTGACCGTGGACGGCGACATGTCGCTTGCCATGCAACTGGGCAGCGTCCTGGCCTGACGGCATGAAAAAGGCACCGTTCTTCGCGGAAGGCATGGCCGACGGCCCGCCGCAGGCGCAATCCTTCTGGATCGACGCGGATGACGGCGTGCGCCTTCGCATGTGCTGCTGGATGGCCGATGGCGCGGAGGGCACCGTTTTTATCTTTCCAGGCCGGACCGAATACGTCGAGAAGTATGATCATGTCGCCCGTGCGTTCGCGGCCTGCGGACTTTCGTCGATCGCCGTGGACTGGCGAGGTCAGGGTCTTGCAGACAGGTTGATCGACGATGAACGCTCGGGCCATGTCCATCACTTCACCGATTATCAGCGCGACGTGGCCGCGCTTGTGGGCGCCGCCGGAGACTTGAACCTGCCGCGTCCGTATCATCTGCTGGCGCACTCGATGGGCGGGGCGATCGGCCTGCGCGCGGTGATGGAGGAGCTTCCGGTTGCATCTTGCGTGTTTTCCGCCCCGATGTGGGGCATCCAGTTGTCCGGCGCGCTGCGCCCCGTGGCATGGTCGCTTTCATGGGGCGGGCGCCATTTCGGCATGGGACAGGCCTATGCGCCGGGGACCGTTCCGGAGAGCTACGTCCTGACTGCGGAGTTCGAGGGCAACAAGCTGACCGGAGATGCCGAGATGTATCAACTCATGGTCGATCAGACACGCGCGCACCCGGAACTGGGGCTCGGGGGGCCAAGCCTGCGATGGCTTTACGAGGCATTGCGCGAATCACGTGTGCTCTCGCGGCGTCCTTCACCGCCCCTTCCCTGCATGGCACTGGCCGGAGATGGTGAAGAGATCGTCGATGTGGACCGCATACGCGACCGGGTGGCTCGATGGCCCGGGGCCCGGCTCGAAATGTTCGAGAACGCCCGTCACGAAGTGATGATGGAACGGCCCGATGTACGACTGCGCATTTTCGAGATGATGAGCGCGTTCTACCGCGGCGCGGCGGCACTCACGGATCGCGGATCACAGCCTGACGCTGAACGCCCAGCCCTGCAATCCGAAGCTCCATGACATCACCCTCGCGCAGGAAACGCTGAGGCCGCATGCCCATTCCGACACCGGGCGGCGTGCCCGTGGCAATCACGTCACCGGGATGCAGGGTCATCATTTCGCTCAGGTGGGCGATGATGTCCGCGACCGTGAAGATCATCGCGGCGGAGGTGCCGGTCTGCATCCGCTCGCCATTGAGGTCAAGTGACAGCTCCAGCGCCTGCGGATCGCCGATTTCGTCCGACGTCACCAGCCACGGCCCGACCGGGCCGAAGGTGTCGCAGCTCTTTCCCTTGGTCCACTGGCCCGATCGCTCGGTCTGGAAGGCGCGTTCGGAAATGTCATTGACGATGCAATAGCCCGCCACGTGATCCAGGGCCCGCGCGGCATCCACGTACTTGGCCGGCTTGCCTATCACAACGCCAAGCTCCACCTCCCAATCGGACTTTTCCGAACCGCGCGGCAGGCTGACCACGTCGTGCGGCCCGACGATCGACGAGGTGGCCTTCATGAACACGATCGGCTCGGCCGGCGGTTTCATTCCAGCCTCCGCCGCATGGTCGGAGTAGTTCAGCCCGATTCCGATGAACTTCCCGACCCCGGCAACGGGCGGGCCCAGCCGCGGCGAACCGGCGACCAGCGGCAACGTGTCCGGATCAACGCGGGGCAGCTCCACCAAAACCGGACCGGCCAGATCATCCATCAGACCCGACAGGTCACGCAACCCACCGTCCCGGTCCAGAACGCCGGGTTTCTCGGCACCGGGTTCTCCATATCTCGCAAATCGCATTTCCTCACCTCCCGGCCCTGAAATTTCCCCGGACAATAGAGGCCTGCATGGCATCCGCAAGGGCTGGCCAATCGGGTGATCAGACCTATCCTACCGGCATGGTCATCGAAGTCACGAATTCCGGGCTGTATTGTCCCGCGGGCGATTTCCACATCGATCCGTGGAAGCCCGTGGACCGGGCCCTGATCACCCACGGTCATGCCGATCACGCACGTCCGGGCCATGCCCGCTACCTTGCCACCGATGGCACCGCGCCGGTGATGCGCCATCGCCTCGGAGCGATCACACTGGATACCCTGCCCTATGGCGAGACCCGAAGGATCGGAGGGGCGGACGTTTCGTTCCATCCCGCCGGTCACGTGCCCGGATCGGCACAGATCCGGGTCGAGGTCGGTGGCGAAGTCTGGGTCGTCTCCGGCGATTACAAAATCGAGGCGGACGGGCTTTCGGAACCCTTCGAGCCGCTGCCCTGCCACGGTTTCGTGACCGAATGCACCTTCGGGTTGCCGGTTTTCGACTGGGCGCCACAGGCTGTGGTCGCGGCGGAAATCAACGCGTGGTGGCGCGCCAACCAAGCGGCGGGGCGCTTCAGCCTTCTGGGCGCCTACGCGTTCGGCAAGGCACAGCGCCTGCTGTCGATGCTCGACCCGGGCACCGGCCCGATCCTGACACACGGCGCGGTCGAAAACACCAACGACGTGTTGCGGGCCCAGGGCCTGCGCCTGCCGCAGACGATCCGCGTCACCCCCGGGACACTGGCCCGGGATCATCCCGGCGCGCTCGTGCTCGCACCACCTTCCGCGCTTTCGGCCACGTGGGCCCGCCGCTTCCGTCCTGCCGCGACAGGGCTTGCCAGCGGATGGATGCGCTTGCGGGGGGTACGCCGCCGCCGCGGCGCAGACCGTGGTTTCGTCATCTCCGACCACGCCGACTGGTCCGGGCTCAACCGGGCCATCGCGGAGACCGGCGCGGAAACCGTTCATGTGACCCACGGCTACACGGATGCCTTTGCGCGCTGGCTGCGCGAACAGGGCTACGACGTCCGGATCGTCCCGGCCGAATTCACGGGCGACTCCCTCGATGAGGACGACACCTCATGAAACGGTTCTCGGCCCTTTTCGAAACCATCGACCAGACCAGGCGCACGACTGCCAAGGTCGCTGCACTGGCCGAGTATTTCCGTACCGCGCCCGACGACGACAAGCTCTGGACCATCGCGCTTTTTTCCAGGCGTCGGCCGCGCCGCACCGTCACCACCGCCCGGCTGCGCGAATGGGCTGCCGAACGCGCCGGAATTCCTCTTTGGCTTCTGGAGGAAAGCTACGGCATCGTCGGGGACCTGGCAGAGACCATTTCTCTGATTCTGCCCGCGCCCGCCGCCACACATGATGACGGCCTTTCGATATGGATCGCCCGTCTTCGGGCACTCGACCACACCGATGAGGCCGTGCGCAAGGCCGCCATACTGGATGCATGGAACCGCATGGACCCGACGGAGCGTCTGGTTTTCAACAAGCTGCTCACCGGGGGGTTCCGCGTCGGTATCAGCCGCAAGCTGATGACCCGTGCGCTGGCCCGTGCGACCGGGCAAGACGCGTCCGAGCTCGCGCACCGTCTCATGGGCGACTGGACACCGGACACCACCAGCTACCATGCTCTCGTCGAAATGCCGGACGACACGTCGTCGCGTTCGCGCCCCTATCCGTTCTGTCTCGCCCGTGGGCTCGAGGAGGAAGATCCCGCCGCGCTTGGCGCCCCGGAAGACTGGCACGCGGAATGGAAATGGGACGGTATCCGCGGCCAGCTCATTCTGCGGGGCGGAGCACACCATGTCTGGTCGCGTGGCGAGGATCTTATGACCGATCGGTTTCCCGAGTTCGCGGAAACACTCGACATCCTGCCCGAAGGTACCGTGCTCGACGGCGAAATCCTGGCCTTCGCGGATGGCACCCCCCTGCCGTTCAGCACGCTGCAGAAACGGATCGGCCGCAAGACGGTCCCCAAGGCTTTGCGCACCGAGGCACCGGTCATCCTGCGGGCCTACGATCTTCTGGAAACGGACGGGCAGGACATCCGTGCCCGCCCCTTCGCGGCGCGGCGGGCGGCGCTCGAAAACCTCCTCGGCGGCCTGCCCCCGGATGCGCCATTGCAGTTGTCGCCCGATCTCGGTTTCCGCAGCTGGGACGAATTGGCCGCCTTGCGCGCCACAGCCCGGACCATGCGCGCCGAAGGGGTGATGCTCAAGCACCGCGAAAGCCCCTACCACGCGGGCCGACGCACCGGCGGCTGGTGGAAATGGAAACTTGATCCGCTGACTCTGGACGGCGTGCTCATCTACGCCCAGCAGGGCCATGGCCGCCGTGCCAACCTTTTCACCGATTTCACTTTCGCGGTCTGGAGTGGTGAAACGCTGGTGCCATTCACCAAGGCCTATTCCGGCCTGACCGACGCGGAGTTCCGCAAGATCACGCACTGGGTGAGGCGCAATACGCTGCACCGCTTCGGACCCGTTCGCCAGGTCCGGCCGGAGCATGTCTTCGAAATCGCCTTCGAGGGCATCCACGCGAGCACCCGGCACAAATCCGGTATCGCACTCCGGTTTCCGCGCATGGCCCGGTGGCGCCACGACAAGCCTCTGGCCGAGGCCAGCACACTCGGCGACCTGCGCGACATGCTGGCGCACCACGGTTAGCGGCGCGGATCGCGGACACGCCCGGCCGGGAATGCCGCACCCGGCGCATTGCGGCCAACTCGCGCCTTGAGCCCGCCGCCCTGCGCGCCTATCTGTGGGCAGATTGCAACAGGAGGTTTTACGCATGATCCATCTGCCCCGGCCCGCCCGCGACGCCGATGCCGCATCCGGTTCCGAGCATCTCGGCGACCTGCCGGAATGGGATCTGAGCGACCTTTATTCCGGCGAGAACGCGCCTGAACTGGCCCGTGATCTCGGCTGGCTTCAAAAGGCCTGTGCCGACTTCGCCACCGATTACGAGAACAAGCTGGATACCCTTGATGCTGATGGCCTGCTCGAATGCATCCGGCGCGACGAGAAGATCAGCAACATCGCCGGGCGAATCATGTCTTTCGCCGGTCTGCGCTACCACCAGGAAACGACCGATGGGGGCCGCGCCAAATTCCTGTCGGACTGTCAGGAAAAGATCACCAGCTACACCACGCCGCTCGTATTCTTCACTCTGGAGCTCAACCGCCTCGACGAGGACGCGCTTCAGACGATGTATGACGAAAATCCGGACCTGGCGCGGTATGAACCGGTGATCCGCCGCATCCGCGCGATGAAGCCCTATCAACTGTCCGACGAACTGGAGAGGTTCCTGCACGACATGGGCGTGGTGGGGGACGCTTGGGAAAGGCTCTTCGATGAAACCATCGCCGGGCTAAGGTTCACCGTGGCGGACGAGGACCTGGGAATCGAAAGCACTCTCAACCTGCTTACCGATCCAGATCGCGACAGGCGCGAAACCGCCGCGCGCGAACTGGCCCGCGTGTTCGGGCAAAACATCCGGATCTTCGCCCGCGTCCACAATACCGCCGCCAAGGAAAAGGAGGTCGTCGATCGGTGGCGCGGCATGCCGACGCCGCAAACCGGGCGCCACCTTGCCAACGACGTGGAACCCGAGGTGGTGCAGGCATTGCGCGACGCGGTGGTCGCGGCCTATCCACGTCTTTCGCACCGCTACTACGAACTCAAGCGCAAATGGCTGGGCCTCGACCGCATGCAGGTCTGGGACCGCAACGCGCCACTGCCCATCGAAGAACCGAGAACCGTGAACTGGGCCGAGGCGCGTGAAACCGTGATGAATGCCTACACGGCATTCGACACCCGGATGGGCGACCTGGCCGCGCCCTTCTTCGAGCGGGGCTGGATCGACGCCGGCGTCAAGCCCGGCAAGGCACCGGGCGCCTTCGCCCATCCCACCGTGACCGACGTGCATCCCTACGTCATGCTCAACTATCTCGGCAAACCGCGTGACGTGATGACGCTCGCGCATGAGGTGGGCCATGGCGTGCACCAGGTACTGGCAGGCGAACAGGGCGAGCTTCTTGCCTCGACGCCGCTGACCCTCGCCGAGACGGCCAGCGTGTTCGGCGAAATGCTGACCTTCCGCCGGATGCTCGACAACGCCTCGAACGGGACGGAGCGAAAGATCTTGCTGGCCGGCAAGGTCGAGGACATGATCAACACCGTGGTGCGGCAGATCGCGTTCTACGATTTCGAATGCAAGCTGCACACCGCGCGCCGGGACGGGGAGCTGACGCCCGACGACATCGACGCGCTGTGGATGTCGGTGCAGGCGGAAAGCCTCGGGCCGGCATTCGACTTCATGCAAGGGTACGAGGCGTTCTGGGCCTATGTCCCTCATTTTGTCCACGCGCCTTTCTATGTCTATGCCTATGCCTTCGGCGACGGCCTGGTGAACGCGCTTTATGCCGTCTACGAGGAAAATCCCGCCGGCTTCCAGGACAAGTATTTCGAGATGCTCAAAGCCGGTGGCTCGAAACACCATTCAGAGCTTCTGGCGCCCTTCGGCCTCGATGCCACCGATCCGGCCTTCTGGGACAAGGGGCTCGCGATGATAGAAGGCATGATCGACGAACTGGAGGCGATGGAAACCTGATCCTGTCGCCGCGCTTCAACGCAAGCACGGACGCCTCCAGCGGGGATGTTTCCGGCCGAAAGAAACACGGGAAGGCGCCAAGCGCCCTCCCGTGCGAAGCACCCGGAGTGCTTCTCCTGGCGCGGTCATCGGCGTCCCCGCCTGTACCGCCCGACAACTGTCTCGCGTTCCGGTTAAGAAACCCTTGCTTCTTCTGGCCGAAAATATCCCGGGGTGAATTGGCCGAAGGCCAAGAGGGGCAGCGCCCCTATTTCAACTGGCTGTCCTTGGATCCTCGCCTGTTCACGCCAGGACGGGACGGGCCGGTGCGATCACGCTCGGCCGCGCAATCGATGCACAGCTTGACACCGGGGACGGCCTGGCGCCGCGCCTCGGGAATCGGGTCGTCACAATCTGCACACTGGCTCAGGCTTTCCCCACGCGGGTAACGCCGTGATTTCATCCGCGCCAGTTCGTCCTCAATGGACGCTTCGATCTGTTCACTTACCGCGCCGTCGCGCGTCCATCCTCCGGCCATGGGATCCTCCGTCATGTGACCGGTGCAGAGGATACCCCCACCGGCGCCCGTCTGCAAATCCCGGTGGTCGCCCGGTTGCCGATATCAATACTGGGCCTCCAGCACCATGTAATCCGCGAACCCGGACGCGCCGGCCCGATCGGCCTGCGCGATCAGACCGCGCAGCACGGTAATCGCGGCGGGGGACGTGACGGGAACCGAGTGATCATACCCTTCACCGTCGGCAAGCGCCGTGAAATCGAGAACCTTCACATTCAGCCCCGCAACCTTTTCACGGCTGTCGATGACACCGAGCCGCGGTTTGCGTCCGGTCAGGAAGCCGGCCAGTCCGAGCGCCCGGTCCTGCCGGGCGATCAGAATCATGAACGGCTGTGGCAGGGGGCCGATCGCCTCGGCTTGACGGCGGAAGACCTCCGGGTCGATGTCCGGGGACATCAGGACGACGCCACTGATGCGCGACAGAAGTCGCCCGTCGCCGCGCAGTGCCGATTGCCTCAGGACTTCCATGACCAGTTGCGCCCCCATCGAATGGGCCAGCAGGAACACCCGCTCGTCCTTGCCCGCGGTCAGCAATTGCAGCGTTTCCTCAAGCCCGTCCCGGGCGAAAAGCACGCTGTCGCGGTCATAAACATATCCGCGCGGATCACCGGCGGACGGCCAAGCATAGAGGACCGAAGGCATTCGCGGCCGGAAATCCGCCCGCATTTGCGCCATCCGGTAAATGGATTCCGAGAGCTTGGCATTGAAACCATGAACATAGACAAGGGTTTCGCGGCCGGTACGGGCATTGCGCACGTCCCGGGCGAAACTCCCGGCGTCGCGAAAGACCTGCATCCGGGAGAGGGCGAAATGTCGTTTGGGGTCCGGATCGGCACCGAGAGGGGGCCATTCTATGCGGCCGGGCTCGTGCCCCGGCGGCACAGACACCGCCGCGCGCAGATAATGGACCCGGTCCGCGCGCGGACCGCCAAGTTCACCGGGCCGGTCGGGTTGCCGCTGCGTCGCGATGAAGACAGGCTGGATGTCTGCGGCCGGCTCGGCCGGGGCCATGCGTGCAGCCGGTCTCGCCGTACAGGCCGCCAGCACGATGCAAAGCAGCACCAAGAGGCCCGGGGCCACTATCCCGGCCCCGGGCCGGATTTCATCAGGCTGACGCGTCATGGCGGGCCGCTTTCATGGGTCTTCTGCAGGTTAATATCTTCGCGGCCCTGGGCCAAGCCGTTACGACGGGGCAAGCATGCCCTTTTCCTGCGCCAGGCTCCGCATTCGCTTCTGGAGTTTCTCGAAGGCCCGCACCTCGATCTGGCGAATACGCTCGCGGCTCACGTCATATTGTCCGCTGAGCTCCTCGAGCGTCACGGGCTGATCGCTGAGGCGCCTTTGACTCAGGACGTCACGTTCACGATCGTTGAGCACGTCCATCGCCTCTCCCAGCAATTCGCGCCGCGCCTCCAACTCGTCCTGACGCTCGTAATCGGCGGCCTGATCGGCATCCTCGTCCTCGAGCCAGTCCTGCCATTGCATGGTGCCCTCGCCCTCGCTGCCGACAGTGGCATTGAGAGACGCGTCCCCGCCGGACATCCGCCGGTTCATCGAAATGACCTCATCTTCGGTCACACCGAGATCAGCTGCGATCTGGCGCACGTTTTCCGGGCGCATGTCTCCTTCCTCGAGCGCGCCGATCTTGGATTTGGCCTTGCGCAGGTTGAAGAAAAGCTTCTTCTGGGCGCTCGTGGTGCCCAGTTTCACCATCGACCAGCTGCGCAGGATGTATTCCTGAATACTGGCGCGGATCCACCACATGGCATATGTCGCCAGCCTAAAGCCCTTTTCGGGGTCGAAACGCTTCACCGCCTGCATGAGGCCCACATTGGCCTCCGAGATCACCTCGGCCTGCGGCAATCCGTAGCCACGATACCCCATGGCGATCTTCGCGGCGAGTCGCAGGTGGCTGGTAACCATCTTGTGCGCGGCCTCGGTATCGTGTTCCTCTACCCAGCGTTTGGCCAGCATGTATTCCTCTTCCGGCTCCAGAAGCGGAAACTTGCGTATTTCCTGCATATAGCGATTCAATCCGCCTTCCGGAGTCGGCGCCGGAAGATTTGCGTAATTGCTCATGCCTCTATCCCTCCGATGTTTAGCTTGTTAACATACATTTAGGTAACCGGTTAAGACCTTTCAAGCCTCCTGCCCCATGGTCTGCACGCATGATGGGCGGATTTCCGTCGCAGTTTAAAGAGCGGACCGCAACCGGTCACGCAACTGTGCTCGCCGGTCCGTCACCCCCGCCGAGCGCCCGGACCAGAGCCGCCATGTCCGCGGGCAAAGGGGATTCGAAACGCAGATGACTGTTGTACACGGGATGGCAAAACCCAAGAACCGCGGCGTGAAGCGCCTGCCTTGCGAACATCCCTGCCGCGCGCACGCCTTCCGCCGGCAGGGCGCGGGCCGGTAGCCGGCGCCGCCCGCCATACACCGGATCGCCGATCAACCCGTGGCCAACATGGGCCATGTGGACCCGTATCTGATGCGTTCGGCCCGTTTCAAGCCGGCAGTCCACCAGTGCGGCGGCGGCGGGCATCCCGTACGTCGCGATCACGTTTACCCGTGTCACCGCGTGCCGCCCGCCCGTCTCGACCACCGCCTGGCGCTGCCGGTCACTCCGGTGCCGGGCCAGCCGGGTTGCAATGCGCATGGTGCCATCGGACCCGAAGGTGACCCCGCGCAAGCCCCGCAACCTTGGATCCGCGGCGCCCGGTACCCCGTGGATTACGGCGCGGTAGACCCGTTCGACGCTGTGAGCCTCGAACTGCGCGGCCAACCCGTGATGGGCCCGGTCGGTCTTGGCGACAACCAGCAGTCCACTGGTGTCCTTGTCGATCCGGTGGACAATGCCGGGGCGCTTCTTCCCCCCCACTCCCGAAAGCGTGGACCCGCAATGATGAAGCAGGGCGTTCACAAGCGTGCCCGCCGGGCTGCCCGGCGCCGGATGCACCACCATACCGGCCGGCTTGTCGATGACGATCAGGTCGTCATCCTCGAACATCACATCAAGCGAGATGGGTTCGGGCCCGATATGGCTCTCGGTCGCGTCCGGCAGCGTGACCTCCACCATGTCCCCTTCTGACACATGCGCCTTTACATCCGTGACCATCACGGTGTTCACACGGACCGCACCATCGGCGATCAACCGGGCGAGCCGCGTGCGCGACAATGACTCTGCCTCTGGCGCATCACGCGAAAGCGCCTTATCAAGGCGGGGCGGTGGATTGGCCGCGATGGCAAAGCTCAAACGGGTGGACCCCATGAATGACGACCCCGCGAGTCAGCCGGTCGATCCGGGCTTGGTGAAGTATCTGCGCCTTCTGGTAACGGTCCTGACAGGCACGATGATCCTGGGATTCATAATGATCGTGGTGCTCTTTGTCACCCGCTTCTCGGAGGCATTCGGCCCCGACCTTCCGGACTCAATCACCTTGCCCGACGGATCCGACCCGGTCGCCTTCACCAAAGGCGGTGACTGGTACGCTGTGGTTACCGAAGATGACATGATACTGATATTCGACGCGGAAACCGGGCAGCGCAGGCAAACCATCGCGATCAGGCATGTCGCCCCGGATTGACCGGTACCCTTATGGCCGTCGCGATCCATCGCCACTAGGAATGGTACCGCCTCCCCGGCTCGAACGGGGGACCTCTTGATCCACAATCAAGCGCTCTAACCTACTGAGCTAAGGCGGCACTGCGCGGCGATTTATCTTTTGCGCATCGCGATTGCAAGCCTGTTGCAGATCAATCGGGCAGCTTTGTTGATTCCGATCACCACCCGGGGACTGCATCTGCCCGGCACCATGCCCCGGGAACCCCGGGCCCCGCCGTCAGGAGACCCGGCCCGAGACAGGAAACACCGCCCCGGGCGCGCACCCGCCCTTTCGAACATGCCGGGCTCGGCAGTCAGGACCACGACGACATGCGTGGGCGGGGCGCAACGCGGCTTGCCAATCCGGAAGGTTCGCGATACCCCCGATGCGGTGAACCGGAGACAGACATGGGCATCAACAGCGAAAGCGACACCGAAGCAAATTTGCAGATCGGCCCGACCGACCAGGGCATGGTCCGCATCTTCGTGGAGTCGCAGGGCACGGAGATCCCCATGGATTTCTCCCCCGAGGAAGCAGATGAAATTGCCCAGGAAATTTCTGCGGCAGCGCAGCGCGCCCGCGGCAAGACTTCATGACCCCGGATCCTTAAGGCCCTGAAGGCGCCGCGCCGCGAGCCGCGCAAGCCTGCGGGTCAGTGCGGTCCGCCGGGCGCCGGGCAGCCGTGTTTCCGGTCCGGTCCGGACAATCTCGGCATCATAGGCATCCGCGATGATCAGGCCGGTCGTGCCGGGCAGCATATCGGTCGGAAAGGCGGCATCGACCGCCCAGAAAAACCGATCACACCATTCCAGATAACCACCCCATTTGTCGTCCGCGCGGAAATCCGCCGGGCCGGACTTGCATTCCACCACCCAGATCTCGCCCCTGGGGCCAAGCGCGATCACGTCCAACCGCTTGCCACGCTCCGGGACGAATTCCTCGACCGTGGCAAAATCGTGGCTCAGCAGATGCCGGCAAACGCCGCGGGCAAGCAGCCGGCCCTGCGGCAAGGTGATTTCGGTCAGTCCCGTCATGGCACGATTATGAACAAAAGAAGAACGCAGGCAACCCCTTGCCGTGACCGGCCTCAGGGCCTAGGTGTAACCTGTGGCGGGTGCTGCCCTTCCCGTGAACGGTTGCATTCCGGTGGCCTTAAGCAATTCCGAGGGAGCTGGCTCTGTCCGGGCCGTGGTCCGGTTACCCGGCGCCCACCTGTACGAACAGGTCCTCGGGAATGAGAGAACCAAACGGTCGCGTGCGGGCCCGTCACACCCTGCGGCCAATAAGGCCCTGTTTTCGTGGACATCCGAATAAAGGAGACATCCGGGAAATGCGCTCGGGCTTCAATGGCGTCGCCCTGCCGGGTCCGGTCGATTTCATCGCCGGCCCAGGAAAGATTGCTTGCGACGATCGTCATCGACACGCACCGGGATGGTCGCATGCTCCCGACTCATCGCGTGCTGAGCCGTGCCGCCACCGCGGTGATCGTCGTCGTCATCCTTCAGACGCATGACGGCGATCCCGAACTGGACACCGGCAAAGATGATTCCGTTTGAAATCCAGAGAATCACAACCGCAAGCAGACCCTTGTCGGAGTGAGTGACCAGGTGCCAGAGGTTGGCGATGTCGAACCACAGCAGCATAGCCACGAACAGTGCCGCGTTCCCGAAGCCTATGGCGACGTGGGTGATGTAAAGACGGATGAGTTTCGGCATGGCGCAACTCCCTTTTGGATCAGGACTGATCTTATACTGTGCGCGCCATATCGCAAGGGGCCCGGCAGCATCCGACCGGTGCGGCGTGTCGTCCCGCCCCCGGTCCTGGTCCGACACCTCTTCTCCAATGCACAGGCGCGAGCCTGTCCCGAAATGTGCGCCTTGCAGGCGCGCAGTCCTGTCTCGTTGCCGGCCTTCGGCCGGCGCCTCGGGACGCCTCCGGCGGGAGTATTGCAGGAAAGATGAAGACGGACCGGGGGGTCTTCATCTTTCTCCAAATACTCCGGGGGAGGTTGTCATTGTCCAGCCAATGACGCCGGAGACGGAGGCGAAGGTCAGCGCCACGGGGCCTGCGTGGCCCGAACGCAAAACAGACGTGGGTGGCGCAGCCACGCCTGTCGAAATCGGCTGCCGGGCCCGGCGAAAATGCGGAAGATACGACGTTGCCGGGAGCGTTTCGAATGCCTCGGGGCAAATTCAGAAATGTTCCGGTCGGGCCTCCCGTGCCATGTGATCAAGGACGGCATTCACGAAACCCGGCTCCCGTCCCTCAGGATAGAAAGCGCGCGCCACATCGACGTATTCCATTATGATCACCTTCGGCGGTGTGCCGGGGTTGACCAGTTCCGCGCCGGCGGCGCGAAAAAGCGCCCTCAGCGTCGGATCGATGCGGGCGATCGGCCATTTGGCCACCAGGGCCCTGTCTGTCATCTGGTCGATCCTGCCCTGCCATGTGACAGCATCCTCGAGGATCGCCGAGAAAAGATCGATGTCGCCATCGGAAAGCTCGGGGCCGTCCTTCTCGAGTGCAAGGCCGAAACGGTGGCCAAGGAACTCGGCACGCACCTCTTGCGCGTCCTGCCCGGAATGCTCCATCTGGAAAAGGGCCTGCACAGCATAGAGGCGCGCGGCGGATTTCATCTGCCGGCGGCGGTTTCCGGACAGTGGGGCGTCGGATGCGCTCATGCTGTGGGGGTTTCCCTGGGCAGATCAGCCAGTTTCAATTCCTCGGCTTCCGGAAGAAAGCCCACCCCCTTGCGTGGTCCGCCCCAATGGCGTGTCAGCGCGATCAGGTGCAGCGCCGCCGCGGCCGCGCCGGCGCCCTTGTTCATGCGCGAGGGGTCGGCGCGGCTCTCGGCCTGTTCACGGTTTTCCACGGTCAGGATGCCGTTGCCGATGCAGAGCCCTTGCAGGCCCAGCAGCAACAGTCCGCGCGAACTGTCGTTGCAGACAGTCTCATAATGCGTCGTTTCCCCGCGGATCACGCAGCCAAGCGCGACATGACCATCGAAATTGGACATCCGTCCGGCAATGCCGATGGCCGCTGGCAGTTCAAGCGCGCCCGGCACCTCGATCAGGTCGTGACTGCCGCCCGCGGCCTCGATCTCGGCGGTTGCACCCGCGATGAGGTTGTCGGCAATATCCCGATAGAACGGCGCCACCGCGACCAGGAGTTTCACCGGCCGGTCGAATTCCGGGCGCGGAAGGGAATATTCTGTTTCGGCCATGTGACTTTCCTTCAATCCTCGCTGATCGACCGGGTTCCGACGATCGAAATGCCGTAGGCATCCAGCCCCAGATATCGGGTATTGGGGCTATCGGTAAGCAGGATGAGTTCGTGAACGCCCATGGTTGACATGATCTGCGCGCCAAGCCCGGTCTGCTTTATCGTGCGCGGCGTTTCGTCGTCGTCGATCTCTCCCTGCAACCGGGGCCTGGGCTGCCGGAAGAGGAATATCGCACCACGTCCCTCGCGGCCGATGATCTCCATCGCGCGGGGCAGCTTCTTGACAGGGTTGCCGCCAATCCCGAGCACATCCTCCATGGCGTTGAGCGCATGCGCCCTTGCCAGGACAGGCGCCCCGTCGGATACGTCGCCCTTGGTGAGCACCACGTGTTCGGTTCCGGATATCTGATCGGCAAACAGCCGCATCAGCCATTCTCCACCATGCGCCGACGTGACGGTTTCGCGGCGCACCTCGCGCACCAGATTGTCATGCTTGTGGCGGTAAGCGATCAGATCGGAGATCGTGCCGATCTTCATGCCGTGATCACGTGCGAAAACGGCCAGGTCGGGCAGCCGTGCCATGGTGCCGTCATCCTTCATTATCTCGCAGATCACCCCGGCGGGGTAGAGACCGGCCAGACGCGAGATGTCCACGGCCGCTTCGGTATGGCCGGCGCGGATCAGCACCCCGCCATTGCGCGCCCTCAGGGGAAAGACATGACCCGGCGTGGCGATATGGGCACTGCTGTTTTGATCATTGATCGCGGTGGCGATGGTATGGGCGCGGTCGGCCGCGGAGATACCGGTGGTCACGCCCTCGCGCGCCTCGATGGACACGGTGAAGGCGGTTTCATGCCGCGAGGAATTGTTCACCGCCATCATCGGCAGGCCAAGCCGGTCGATCCGCTCGGATGTCATCGGCAGGCAGATCAGGCCGCGCCCCTGCATGGCCATGAAATTGATCGCTTCCGGCGTCGCGAACTCGGCCGGGATGACCAGATCGCCCTCGTTCTCACGATCCTCGTGATCAACGAGAATGAACATGCGACCGGCGCGCGCATCTGCTATGATCTCCTCGGTTGGCGAGATCGCGTCGCGCCAGCCGGCCTCGACGGGTCCCGGGCTCTCGAAGGGGAGCGTATCGGTCATGCTGCGCCTTTCAGGTCTCTCGAATACGGCAGGCTGCCAGATAGCGCAGCCTTTGCGCAATGGCCAGAGCGGAGTTGCGTGCACGGTCTCCACCTTTGCGCCGCCCGGTCGGGTGATCCCGATCCGGCGCAACATGCCCTACCACCGGTCACCATCCAGGCAGGCGATGAAATCCTCACCGCGTTTCTCGAAATTGTCGTACTGGTCGAAGCTCGCCGCCGCGGGGGCCAACAGCACGGTATCGCCCGGCTCCGCCTCGGCGCGGGCGCGGGCGACGGCACGCTCCATCGTGGTGCAAATCTCGGCCTCGACCCCCTCGAGTTCCAGTGCGAACCGTGCTGCCTCGCGGCCGATGACATACGCCTTGACAACGCTGCCAAGGCCGGGCTTCAGCGCCGCAAGACCGCCCTGCTTCATCAGCCCGCCGCAGATCCAGCGGATCCTGGAAAACGCCCCGAGCGCCTTGGCCGCGGCATCGGCATTCGTGGCCTTGCTGTCATTCACCCAAGTGATTCCATCCGCCTGGGAAACGATCTGGCTGCGATGCGGCAGGCCCCGGAACGAGGCGAAGCCGCGCTCGATCACCTTCGGCGCCAGCCCCAGCGTGCGGGCCGCGGCATACGCGGCGCAGGCGTTCTGGTGATTGTGCTGCCCCGGAAGGCCCGCGATGGGACGCAGGTCGATCGAGCCTGCCTGCCGGCCCTTGCGGTATTCCGACACGAACCCCTTGCGCGCGAAGACGTGCCAGCCCGGACCGGTCAGCTTGCGCTGCACGGAGATGCGTATCACCCGATCGTCGCCCGGTCCTTCGGCCACCTGCCCGGCCAGGAAACGGCCCTCGGTCTCGTCCACGCCGATGATCGCGCGGTCCGGTCCGCCCTCGGCAAAGAGCCGGCGCTTGGCCGCGAAATAGCCGCCCAGACCGCCGTGCCGGTCCAGGTGGTCGGGCGACAGATTCGTGAACACCGCCACGTCGGGCGTGAGGGCACGGGCCAGCTCGATCTGGTAGCTGGACAGCTCCAGCACAATGATGCCGCCATCGCCCGGCGGCTCCAGGTCCAGTACCCCGCGGCCGATGTTTCCAGCCAGTTGCGCGGGCTTGCCGGCCTCCTGAAGAACGTGATGGATCAGCGCGGCCGTGGTGGATTTGCCGTTCGATCCGGTGACCGCCACGACCCTCGGCGTGGTGTCGAACCCGTTCCATTGCGCCGTCGCCAGCGAGCGGAAGAAGAGCCCGATGTCATTGTCCACGGGCACGCCGGACTCGAGGGCGGCGGCGACGACGCGGTTGGGCGCGGGATAAAGATGGGGGATGCCGGGCGAGACGATCAGGGCCGCCACCGCCTCGAAGGCGCCGGGGCGCGACAGGTCGCGAATGTCGAAGCCTTCCTCGCCGGCCATCTCGCGCGCGGCCGGGTTGTCGTCCCAGCAGAGCGGGCGGGCGCCGCCGGCGCGCAGGCTGCGGGCGGCGGAGATGCCTGAGCGCCCGAGGCCCAGAACCGCCACGTCATGCCCCTCGACCCCGCGCACTGGTATCATCATCGGCCCCTTCCCTCGCGAACGCCTTCGTGGCTACCCGATCGCGGCCGGCTTGGCCAGAGGGCGAGGACGGCGCTCAGCCGTCGGGAAGGGCGGCGAGGCCGCGCTCAGTATTCTCGATTTGCGGGTGATCGGCGGGCAGCGTGGCGCGGAAGATGGCCAGCGCCTGCTCCAGCAGCGGCCGGGCCTCCGCCGCCCGGTCCAGCTTGATCAGCACGCCCGCGAGGTTGTTGAGGTCGATGGCATAGTCCGGATGCCCCTCCCCGAGGGTCGCGCGGCCGATCTGCAGCGCCTGACGGTAGAGCCCCTCGGCCTCCGCATACCGCCCCTGATCCTCTACCGCGCCCGCGAGGTTGTTGAGGCCGCTGGCATAGGTGGGGTGCCCCTCGCCGATGGTCGCGCGGTCGATCTCCAGCGCCTGGCGGTAGAGCCCCTCGGCCTCCTCATGCCGCCCCTGCGCCCGCACCACGCCCGCGAGGTTGTTGACGCTGCTGGCATAGTCCGGATGCCATTCGCCCAGGGTCGCGCGGCCGATCTCCAGCGCCTCGCGATAGAGCCCCTCGGCCTCCGTATACCGCCCCTGCGCATGCACCACGCCCGCGAGGTTGTTGAGGGCGCTGGCATGGTCCGGATGCTCCTCTCCGAGGGTCGCGCGGTCGATCTCCAGCGCCTGTCGGTAGAGCCGTTCGGCCTCCGCATGCCGCCCCTGCGCCTGCACCACGAGCGCGAGGTTGTTGAGGTGCAGGCTATAGTCTGGATGGTTCGTGCCGAAGGCAGCCCCTGCGAATTCGACACCCAGTCGCGCTTTGTGCTCGTCATCTCCCTCGAAATGTCTTTCGACCAGCTTCTGGATTTCAATAGGGCCCGGCTTGAACAGGTCCTGCAAGGCGTGCTCGAGAGTTGTCATTTTTCAGGGATCGCAACGATGTCAGCTATAACCACTTCACCGAAACTAGATTCAAGATCGACCACCTCCAAGTCAACCTCCGCGAGTTTGTACTTGATTACCTCCTTGGCCAATCTTTTGCGCCTCTCCATGTCTTCGCCCGCTAACTGTTCCATAACTGTTTTCTTCATCCGAATGTCTTTAATATCAAAGTCTTCTGCTTTACACTTCAGGAATACCCTGACACCCAAATCCTCCAGTCGCCGGTCGATTGTTGGCCGTAGTTCCATTACAGGATCATCCCCGGTATGGGCAGAGCCACGAAGGGTCTCGGCATTGATCGGATCACAATCCCAGTGATGCTCATCACCAGACTGCCGATACTGCATCTGGATATGTTGTCTTATGACTTGAGTGTATTCGGTCTCGGTTCTTCGTTCATGGCTTTCGCTTCCGCTTCTGCCGTGTTCGGTTGAAACGCTGCCAGCAGGTCCCTTGATGCTGTCAGCCGTCACACTTGTGGATAGGCGGTCCGATGATGACGCGGATTGATCTCTCGTGTCACCTTGAATCCGGCGATAGCTTTTCTCCCAAGGAGGATAAACACGTACCTTTGTCCCCTTCGGGACCCTGAGATTACTGTCACAGACGACCACAAGCGTTGCTCGCTTTAACTCTACCTGGAATTCGATAGGTGTCTCAGCATCACCAGAATAACGCGCATCACGAAAGCTCAGCGCTACTCGAAACGGGCTGTCCGTGTTCGGCTCCAATGGTTTGTGCCAAGCCTCAAGGCTAACAAGCTCCTGCAAAACGCGATGGCTGTTCGAAACGTTGCTCATAATGCCACCCTACCCGACACACGCAAAAAGGGAAGGGCAGCCCCTGACCCTGGGAGGGGGTGAAGCCCCCTCCCGGGGGGAGGGTCGGGGGCTGCCCGGGGCCAGCCCGGGCGGGGCACTGAATGGGTGTGCACATGTGCCCCGGCCCTCGTCTCCGGCGTGAAACCGGGGCGTGCCTGCACGCCGCCGCGCCATCGCATGTCCGCCCCCCGGACAGGGGATTTGGCTCAGCCAGCACGCCGATTGCATGTTTGGCGGGACAGCGGACATAAACTGCCCTGAAACATCGTTGGATCGCCTGTCCGCGGACATGCGATGGCGCGGCCCAACTCAGCGGCATCACGGGCCGGACCCGCTCCCTCACCGCACCTTGAGCGTCGCCAGCCCGATCATCGCCAGGATCAGCGCGATGATCCAGAAGCGGATCACGATCTGGGGCTCGGCCCAGCCCTTTTTCTCGTAATGGTGGTGGATCGGCGCCATCAGGAAGACCCGCTTGCCGGTGCGCTTGAAATAGAGCACCTGCACGATCACCGAGAGCGCCTCGACCACGAAGAGCCCGCCGACGACGGCGAGCACGATCTCGTGCTTGGTGGCCACCGCGATGGCCCCGATCGCCCCGCCAAGCGCGAGGCTGCCGGTATCGCCCATGAAGACCGCCGCCGGTGGGGCGTTGTACCACAGAAAGCCCAGCCCCCCGCCGAAGAGCGCCGCGGTGAAGATCAGCAGCTCCCCGGTGCCGGGGACGTAGTGCAGATCCAGGTAATCGGTGAAGTCCACCCGCCCCACCGCGTAGGCGATGATGCCCAGCGTGCCGGCGGCGATCATCACCGGCATGATCGCCAGCCCGTCGAGCCCGTCGGTGAGGTTGACGGCATTGGCCGCGCCGACGATCACGATGGTGGCGAAGGGCACGAAAAGGAGCCCCAGATTGATCAGCGTGTCCTTGAAGACCGGCAGCGCCAGCTGCGCCTGAAGCGGATCGGGATGATACGTGGTTGCCCACCAGCCCGCGATCGCAGCGATCAGGAATCCCAGCCCCAGCCGCAGCTTGCCCGGCACGCCCGAGACGTTCTGCTTGGATACCTTGGCATAATCATCGGCGAACCCGATTGCGCCGAAGGCCATTGTCACGAACAGGACCAGCCAGACAAAGGCGTTGTCAAGCCGGGCCCAGAGCAACGTGGAGGTCAGCAGCGCACCGACGATCAACAATCCCCCCATCGTCGGGGTGCCGGCCTTGGCCAGGTGCGACTCGGGCCCGTCGCCACGGATCGGCTGCCCCTTGCCCTGACGCTTGCGCAGGACATTGATCAACGGCGGTCCGAACAGGAACCCGAAGATCAGCGCGGTCATGAAAGCCCCACCAGCGCGGAAGGTTATATACCTGAACAGATTGAAAAAATCCCCACCATCAGAGAGGGCGGTAAGCCAGTAGAGCATTTAAGAGTCCCTTTCTTGCGCCGCGAGACGTCGGCTCGCGCGGCGCAACGCGTCCACGAACAGGCTGATCCGGCTGCCCTTGGAGCCCTTCACAAGCACCACGTCGCCCGCGTCTACCATGCGGCGCGCACCGGCCGCCAGTTCTTCGGCGCTTTGCACCCAGACTCCGCGCCTTTCCTCCGGCAGGGCGGCCCAGAGGGCCTGCATCCGGGGGCCTGCACAATGCACGGTATGGACCTTGGCGATCTGCGGCAGTTCTGCCAGCGCCGCGTGCATCGCCATTTCTTCTGCCCCCAGTTCCAGCATGTCCCCCAGAACGGCGATGCGCCTGCCCTTCTCGACACGTCCGACACCGTCCCGGGGCCGTGACGCTGCCAGAACGTCCAGCGCCGCCTCGACCGAGGCCGGGTTAGCGTTGAAAGCGTCGTCGATCAGTTCGAGCGTCCAGCTTTCGTCTCCGTCGTCAAGCTCCAGCACTTCACGCGTGCCGCGCCCGGAAGGCGGCTGCCAGCGTGCCAGATCCGGCGCGGCCATCCCCGTGTCGGCGCCGAGCGCGGCCACCGCCGCGATCACCCCCAGACCGTTGATGGCAAAGTGACGGCCGGGGCTCATGACCTTGAACACCATGTCGGTTCCGTCTGCGCCCCCCGATCGCGCCTCGGCCACTGTGGTATCGGTCCCGGGTCTCACGCGCGTCAGGCGGAAATGCGCCGCCGTCTCGCCGAAATCCACGATCTCGGCGCCGGCCGCGCGGGCCGCTTCGAACAGGATGCCGGCGTGATCGGTATCGGCGTTGATGACGGCCTTGCCGCCCGGCTCCAGCCCGGCAAAGATCGAGGCTTTCTCCTCTGCGATGCCTGAAATATCGTCGAATGCGTCCAGATGGGCCGGAGCGATGGCCGTGATCATCGCCACATGCGGGCGCGCCATGCGGCTGAGCGGAGCGATTTCACCCGGCGCGTTCATGCCGATCTCGATCACGGCAAACTCCGCCGTCCGCGGCAGCCGCGCCAGAGTCAGGGGCACGCCCCAATGGTTGTTGTAACTTGCCTCCGCCGCATGTGTGGCGCCCTGCGCGGACAGGACCGCGCGCAACATCTCCTTGGTCGAGGTCTTGCCCACCGATCCGGTCACCGCAACCACGCGTGCGGCGCTCCGCGCCCGGCCGGCTCGCCCCAGGTCCTCAAGGGCGCACTGCACGTCCTCCACGACAAGTAATGGCGCATTGGCCGGCACGCCTTCGGGCCGGTGGCTGACCATCGCGGCGGCTGCCCCCTTTTCCAGGGCCTGCACGACGAAATCATGCCCGTCGCGGGTGGCGGTCAACGCCACGAAAAGGTCGCCCGGGGCGATCGTGCGGGTGTCGATGGACACCCCTGTCGCCTTCCAGTCCCCGAAAGCTTCGCCGCCCGTGGCGCGGGCGGCGTCCGCGGCACTCCACAGGGTCATGCCACGCCCCCGTCCAGCGCCGTGACGGCCACGGAAGCCTGTTCGCGATCATCGAACGGCAGCACGTCCTCGCCGACGGTCTGCCCGGTCTCGTGGCCCTTGCCC
Source organism: Roseovarius sp. TE539 (assembly GCF_003298505.1). GTDB lineage: Bacteria > Pseudomonadota > Alphaproteobacteria > Rhodobacterales > Rhodobacteraceae > Roseovarius. The sequence goes on along the minus strand of NZ_QNGB01000007.1, from coordinate 73,302 downwards.
GAGATCAGCAGCACGTCCCCGGGACCGAGTGCATCGACACCTCGCAGTATCGCCTCGGCGCGGTCCCCAACGTTCAGCGCCTCGGGGCATCCCGCCATGACCTCGGCACGGATGAGCGCGGGATCCTCGCTGCGCGGGTTGTCGTCGGTCACGATAACCACGTCGGCATGTTTCGCCGCCGCCTGCCCCATCAGCGGCCGCTTGGCGCTGTCGCGATCTCCTCCCGCGCCGATTATGGCGACCAGCCTGCCCAGAACATGCGGGCGCAGCGATTTCAGCGCCGTTGCCACGGCATCCGGTGTATGGGCATAGTCCACATAAACCGCCGCGCCGCTACCGCGCGTCGCTGCAAGCTCCATCCGGCCCCGTACGGTACGGATCTCCTGCAACGTCTCGAACACGCGGTCAGGATCGGCACCGGTGGCGATGGCCAGCCCCGCCGCAATCAGGACATTGCCGGCCTGGAACCCTCCGATCAGACCCAGATCGACCTGATATGCCGCGCCGGTCCATTCGAACCGCAGGGTCTGCCCCTCGGCGCCAAAGCGCTGCGCACCGATGCGCAGGTCCGCCGACGGCTCGCGGCCGACAGTCAGAACCCGAAGCCCCCGGGCACGGGCGCGATCGGCCATCTCCGGGCCGCGGGGGTCATCCGTGTCGATCACTGCCGTCGCATCCTGCGGCAAAACACGGGTAAACAGCCCCGCCTTGGCATCGAAATACGCCTCCAGCGTCGGATGATAATCCAGGTGATCCTGGCTGAGATTGGTGAAGGCCCCGGCCACCAGGCTGACCCCGTCCAGGCGCCGTTGGGCCAACCCGTGACTGGATGCCTCCATCGCCGCATGGGTGACGCCGTCGGCCCTGAGCCCGGCCAGAAGACGGTGCAACGTGATCGGTTCTGGAGTTGTATGGGCCAGCGGCGCCTCGCGCGCGCCTTCGACGCCGGTTGTGCCGATATTGACCGCTTCGAGGCCCAAGGCCTCCCAGATCTGCCTTGTGAAACTGGCCACCGAAGTCTTGCCGTTGGTGCCGGTGACGGCCACCATTGTTTCCGGCCCCGGCCCGAACCAAAGCGACGCCGCGCAGGCCAGCGCCTGACGCGGATCCTCCGCCACCACCAGCGCCGCGTCCGAGGCTTCGAGCGCAAGCCGGGCGATGCGCGCGCCCTCGGCATCGGTCAGAACCGCGGCCGCCCCCATCCTCAGGGCGTACTGGATGAACTCGCCGCCATGGAGCCGCGTGCCGGGCAAGGCCGCGAAAAGATACCCCTCGCGCACCTCGCGGCTGTCCACGGCGAGCCCGGAAATCATCGGGGTGCGCCCGCCCCGCGCGGTCAGCCCGAGATCCGCAAGTGATCTTTCAAATTCAACCATGATCGCGCCCCCGGCATGCGGCCCGGCGGCCGCCTCAATCAGATGTTCGCCTTATATCAGCAAGCCGGGGCGGTTCAATCTCGGGTCGCAACCCCAGCAGCGGCGCTGTCCGGCGAATGATCTCGCGCGCCACCGGCACCGCCGTCCAGCCGGCAGTGCGCCGCGGTTCGCTGCCGGACGTCTCGACCGGTTCATCCAGCGTGACCACCAGGACGTAACGTGGATCGTGAGCCGGAAAGATGCTGGCGAAGGTGGCGATGATCCTGTCCTCGTAATACCCTCCGCCGGGCTTGATCTTTTCTGCGGTTCCGGTCTTGCCGGCCACGAAATAGCCGGACACGTCGCCCATGGTGGCGGTACCCTCAGGATCGGCCACGACCCCGCGCAGCATGCGCCAACTCTGTCTTGCGGTGTCTTCCGACATGATTCGCGGCCCCTCCTGCGGCGCCCGCGTCCTGAGCAGTGTCGGGGTCACCTTGCGCCCGCCATTGGCGATGGCCGCGTAACCGGCAGCCAGATGAAGCGGGCTGGCTGACAGCCCGTGACCATAGGCGATCGTCATCGTCGAAAGCTCGTTCCAGCGTGGCGGCAACAGGGGCTTCGCACCGGCGGCCTCGATAAGTTCGAGGCCCGTCGCATCGAAGAACCCGAGCTGACGAAGGAAATCCTTCTGGCGCTCGATTCCGATATCCGCCGCGATCCGGGCGGTGCCCAGGTTGGACGACTTCACGATCACCTTCTCGACGCTCAGCCGCGGACCGTAGTCCTTGAAATCCCTGATCCGGAACCCGTCCTTGAGGATCGGGCCGGTCGTGTCGATCATCGTCTCGGGCGTGACGAGCCCCAACTCCAGCGCCTGCGCGACGGCAAATATCTTGAAGGTCGATCCCAGTTCGTACCGGCCTTGCACGGCGCGATTGAAAAGCGGGCTTTCGCCTGCCTTCGCATCCTCGCCCGTGGGCGGGTCGGGCCGGTCGTTGGGGTCGAAATCCGGCAATGATACCAGCGAGATCACCTCGCCGGTATGGGCATCCATCATCACCGCCGCGGCGCCCTTGGCATTGAGAAGCCGCATGCCGCCGGACAGCACCCTTTCGGCGGCCGCCTGCACCGACAGGTCCAGCGACAAAACCAGCGGTTCATGCCCGCGCGCCGGGTCGCGGAGGCGATCGTCGAAATAGCTTTCTATCCCGGCGATTCCGAGAACTTCGGCCCCCGCGACCGCCTCGAGTCCAAAGCCGGCACCCCCCAGAACATGCGCCGCAACCGCCCCGTTGGGATAAAGGCGCATCTCGCGGCGTCCGAACCGCAATCCCGGTTCGCCGATGTCATGGACTGCCTGCTTCTGCTCCGGGCTGATCGTCTTGCGGACCCAGGCGAAACTGCTTTTGCCAGTGAAACTGCGTTGCAACCGCGCAGCATCGAGATCCGGGAAGATCTTGGCCAGCTCTCTTGCCGCGCGCCGTGGCTCGATCATCCGGCGGGGCTTGGCATAAAGGCTGTGAGTGTCGAAATTGCTTGCCAGGATACGGCCGCGCCGATCGGTTATGGTGGCCCGCTGCGCGAGAATCTCGGCTCCTTTCGCGCTGGCACGCGGCGCCGGCGGAGGAGACGAGGCCAGGACGCCCATGCGGGTCCCGATCACCGCGAAGGCACAGAAGAACATTGCCCCCGTGACCAGCAGCCGGCGTTCGGCACGCCTGCGGTCCCGGTCGTGCATCTCCTCGTGGCGCCGGCGAATGTTATCGCGCTCGATCGCGTCGGGATTGCCGCCACTCTCGCGCGCCTTGAGGATTCTCGCCAGAGGTCGAAGCGGGGTGCGGATCATCACTGGGCCTCCGGGTCGGACACATCGACAGGATTATTGAAGCTGAGCGGCGCGCGCACACGAGGCGGATAGGCAACCTGATCGACCCGGCCGAACTGATGCGGCTGCAACGGAAGCAGCCCCAAACTGTCGAAATTCAACTCCGCGAGATCGCGCAGACGGTCCGGGCGGTTCAGGTAGGCCCACTCCGCGTTCAGCATGCGCAAGCGTTGACGGGCAAGACTGATCTTCCGTTCAAGCGCCTCGGCGCGGGCCTGGGCGGCCTGGGTCTTGTAATTCTCGTGATAGGCCCAGAAGGCCAGCCCGATCACCGCAAGCGCACTGAAGACATAGAGCAGTCCACGCATCACACGCCCCCCCTTGGCAACGGCTGACCCAATGTGCGCCGATCCAGTGGCCGGGCGGCGGCAGACGTGCGGGTGGCGACCCTCAGCCGGGCCGAACGGGCGCGCGGATTTCGCGCCACTTCCTGCGCGTCGGCGCTTAGCGCCTTTCGCGTGGCCTGAATGAATTGCGGTTCGGGATGCTCGATCTCCGGGGCGTGACGGCTGCCGCGCCCGCCACCGCCCGAACGCGACTGCATGAACCGCTTCACCATGCGGTCCTCGATGGAATGAAAGGTCACGACGGCCAGATGCCCGCCGGGCGCAAGCGCCCGTTCGGCCGCGGCCAGACCCGCCGAGAGTTCGCCCAATTCGTCGTTGACCGCGATGCGGATGGCCAGGAAACTCCGGGTCGCGGGGTGGACCTGTCCGGGCTTGCCCCGGGGCAGGCATTTCTCCACGATTTCCGCCAACTGACCGGTGGTGACGATCGGGGCCTCGGACCGCGCACGCACGATCGCGCGCGCGATGCGCCGGCTGGCACGCTCTTCGCCGTAAAGGTAAAGGATGTCGGCCAGGGTTCCCTCGTCGGTATCGTTGACCAGATCGGCAGCACTGCGCCCCTCGCCTCCCATACGCATGTCAAGCGGACCGTCACGCATAAACGAAAACCCCCGCGCCGCCTGATCAAGCTGCATCGATGAGACACCAAGATCCAGCACCACGCCCTGCAGGCCTTGCCCGTGCGCATCGAGATTTGAAAACACGTCCTGAACCAGAGTGACCCGCCCCGCGCAATCGGAGGCCCAGCCTGTCCGCGCCATCTCAAGAGCGGCCGGGTCACGGTCCAGTCCGATCACATGCGCCGCACCTGCCCGCAGCAACCCCCGCGCATAGCCGCCGGCGCCCAGAGTACCATCCAGCCAAGTGCCCTGCACGGGCGCAACCGCCTCCAGCAACGGACCAAGCAGAACCGGAACATGGGGGGCGTCTCCGGGTGTCGCGTGGGCCGCGGATGCCATCGGCTAGTCCTCCTCGTCCCCGCTCAGATACATCGACGCATCGACGTCGGGGTCGAAGGCGTCATCCGCGGTCAGTTCCTCGGCGATCACCGCCTCGTAGGTTTCGGGCTTCCATATCTCGAAAGCCTCGCCGGTGCCGGCAAAAAACGCCTCGCCCGCCAGTCCGATCTTGTCGCGCAGCTTGGCCGGAAGGACCAGCCGCCCGGTCTCGTCCACCGAGGTCGGAAAGGCATGGGTGACATAAAGGCGCTGAAGCGCCAGCCGGCGCTTGTCGGCGCGCGGCATCCTTTCGATCTTGGCATGGATCTTGTCCATGGCGCGCAGGGTGAAACACTCCAGAAAATCGCGCTTGCCGTCTCCGTAGACGATATGGATTTGCGGGTTCTTGCCGTCGACCCAATCGGGGTCTCCCGCCTCCAGGACGCGACGAAACAGGTGCGGGATGGACACCCGCCCCTTGCTGTCCACCTTGTGGCGGCTCTCGCCTATGAACCTCAGCTTGCGGTCCACCTGTCCCTCGCGGCCCCAGGTCTCTGCCCTGAACACGAAACGGCGGATTGAGCTGCTGCCACTGCCCAATCCGCCGCCCTCGTCCCGCTGCTCGCGGGCTGTCCGACTGCGCGCGCCACCTGGGGGGATGTCTGCTCGCCCGCGCGCCGGATCTCTCGTTCTGATGAAGCGGGTGCCTGCATGAAACCTGACTTGGGAGATTCTTTTGTGGGGTTCTTTATGTGCCCCTTCTGCCCGTCCTCATCGTGCATAAAGGGATGCCATGGGATTTCATGGAAATCAACTAAATTTTTGCCAAGCAGTCATATCTTCTTGCGCCGGCACCCCTTGAAAACAAGAAAAATCTCATACTGTCAGCCCAATCAACGCATTAATTTGCGTGTTTCTTATCTTGCAACACAATATATGGTGAGATTGACGGCTAAAGAATAATTCCCATGAATTCCCGATTTTTTTGCAAAGAAGAGTGCAATACCCTGAACCCGGGCCGGGATTCAACCGTTCAAGGCGAATCAAAAACCTGATTCGCTTCTTCCGGGGGCTCGGACCACCGCAAAACTCGCAAGCACACCACCTGTGCCCATGGTTTCCCATGCAGGGGCGGCATACGGATTGTCACAAGGGGAATATCGGGCGTCGCCTCAGGAACGGGCGCACCGGGCGAAGCCGGGCGGCGCACGGGTTGACCCGGCCGCCCGGCTTCTTGATCCGCTGCTCAGCCGCGGACGACCATGACGGAACACTTGGCGTGCTCGGCCACCTTGCCGCCGTTGGACGGCCAGACATAATCCATCACATTGGGCATGTGGCTCTGCATGACGATCAGGTCAGCCCCGATCTTGCCCACGGTCTTGAGCAGGGCATCGTCAACGTCGGTGGTCGGGTCGTGGCTGATTTCGGTATCGCCACTGGCCGAAATGCCGTGCTTGTCGGCCTGCTCGGACGCGAAAGCATCCAGCTTCTGGGCGAACTCGGCCGGATTGTGGGCCGTGGAACTCGGTGTTGCGGCGGTGACCGCCACAAAGACAACCTCGGCCCCGTAATGCTTGGCCAGATCGGCCGAAACCTGCAGCGCCTTTTCCAGATCGCCCTTATGCGCCAGATCGACCGGCGTCATGATCTTCTTGAACATGTCTATCCCTCCTGTTGCGCGCGGTGTGTTGAGCGTCTTTCCCGTCCAGGGCCCCCCCGGCAAGGGATTCTGCGCGCTTTGGCACCCCGGGGGCCTGCGGCGTCTCCGCAGGGTGCCCCGGCGGAGACGGTAACGCGTGTCCCGCTTGGAAATCAATCAGCTGCGCCGATTCAGATGCAAAAAACGGCAGCCCGTCACCTCACCCGGCCTCCCCGTCCAACCATTTCAACATGATCAGAGCATCGACCAGCCCGTGTTGCGGATGATCGAAAACACGGGGAAGCCGCCCCACTGTCCCGAAACCGAGCGATTTCCACAGCGCGATGGCGCCGACATTCGTCTCGACAACGAAATTGAACTGCATGGCCCGAAACCCCAGGTCGCGGGCAACCGCCTGCGAATGCCGGCACATGGCCCGCGCCACGCCCCTGCCCTGCGCGGGGACCGCGACGATATATCCGCAGTTGCAGACATGCGCCCCACCGCCCTGCTGGTTGGCCTTCAGGTAATAGGTGCCGGCGATCCCGCCGTCCCGCTCCGCGACATAGGTGGCGCGCGGGGCCTGCATCCACCATTCGAAAGCCCGCCCGCGCGACATCCGTGGATCGACGGCATAGGTGTCCCCGGCCCGGATAACGGTGCGAAGCACCGGCCAGAGCGCGTCGAAATCCTCGTCGCGCGCAGGCCGTATGCTCAGGTCCGCGGGCACACCCATCCGCCGCTCAGGCGTTCACGTCAACGACAACACGGCCGCGCACCTGGCCCTTCAGGATGTCACGACCCAGATCCGGCAGATCGTGCAGGGTTGCGGGCTGCACCATTTCCTCCAAACGGTTCATCGGCAGATCCGCCGCGATGCGCCGCCACGCCCGCAGGCGATTCTCATAAGGCTGCATCACGCTGTCGATTCCCAGAAGGTTCACACCCCGCAGGATGAAAGGCGTGATCAGCGCCCCCTCGATGGCCGGCCCGCCGGCCAGCCCGACCGCCGCGACCGAGGTGCCGTATTTCATCTGCTTGAGAACCCGGCCCAGCATCGCGCCCGCCACCGCGTCCACGCAGCCGGCCCACTGCTCGGCCTCCAGGGGCTTCCTGGTCACCTCGGTCAACTCGTCGCGCGCGACGATCCGCGCGGCCCCCAGCCCCTCGAGGTATTGCGCGGTTTCCGGCCGTCCGGTGACCGCCGCCACCTCGTGGCCCAACCCGGCCAGGATCGCGGTCGCCACCGAGCCCACGCCGCCAGCGGCCCCTGTCACCAGGACAGGCCCGTGCCCGGGTGCCAGCCCGTGCTCCTCCAGCGCCATGACCGACAGCATCGCGGTCAGCCCCGCGGTGCCCACGGCCATCGCCTGGCGGGTATCAAGTCCTTCGGGAAGCGGGACCAGCCAGTCGGCCTTCACCCGGGCCTTCTGCGCGTAGCCGCCCCAATGCGCCTCTCCCACGCGCCAGCCGGTCAGAACCACCTTGTCACCGGGCTTGTAGCGGTCGTCGTCGCTCGTCTCGACGGTCCCGGCGAAATCGATCCCGGGCACATGCGGGTAGTGCCGCACCAACCCGCCGCCCGGGCCGATACACAGGCCGTCCTTGTAATTGACCGTGGAATACTCCACCGCCACGGTCACCTCGGCCTGTGGCAGGTCCTCTTGAGAGATCTGCCGCACCGCCGCGCTTGTCTGGCCGCTTTCCTCGTCCTTGTCCACGATCAACGCGTTGAACATCCCGTTCTCCTTTTTCCATACGGGGCCACGCCCCGCTTCATCTGGCCTCAAGTACCTCGGGGGAGTCGCCCCTCAAGGGCGACGGGGGCAGCGCCCCCGCTCCTCCTTCAGGCCCAGAAGCACTCCTGCACGACACCGCGCCGCTCGCCGTCGGGTGCCGCGATGCGCAGTTCGGTGCCCGCCTCCCAATCGGTCATCCGCACCATGCCGATGGCCACGTTGGTCCGGTGGTCGGGCGACCACGCGGCGGAGCTTATGCGCCCCACCCGCTTGCCCCGTTCAGAGAGCACCGGCCACCAGTCCACGCAGGGCGGCACCGCCGGCCCGTCGATCGCGATCGCGCGGATCTGCTGCACGGGGCCTTCCTTGGCCACCCTCAAGAGCGCATCACGCCCGATGCAGCCGATCGCCGTGTGGGTGTTGCAGAACCGTCCCAACCCGCATTCATGCGGGGTGTTGTCATCGGTCATGTCGTTGCCATAGCTCAGCAACCCGCCCTCGATCCTCTCGATCAGGTTGGGGCCGCCCGCATGCACGTCGAGATCCCGGCCCGCCTCCATCAACGCATTCCAGAGCGGCATGCCCGCCTCCGATCCCTCGACATAGATCTCGAAGCCGCCCTGCTTGGAATAGCCCGAGCGCGCGACCACCATGTCACGGCCCTGGAAATCGAGAACGCCGAACCGGAAAAAGCGGATCCCGCGTACCGCCTCGCCGAACACCCGCGCCATCAGGTCGTCGGCGCGCGGCCCCTGCACGGCCAGCGGGCTGACGTCGGGCTCGTCCACCAGCACGTCCAGACGCCAGCCATGCGCGATCGCACGCACCCAGTAAAGAAGGTCCGAGTCCGCGATCGAGATCCACCACCGGTCCTCGGCCAGCTTGACCGCGACGGGATCGTTCAGCATGCCGCCGGTCTCGTCGACGATGGGCACGTAGAAGCATTGCCCCGGCGTCATGCCGCGCAGGTCGCGCGGGGTCAGCATCTGCATCAGACGCGCGGCGTCCGGCCCGCGCAGTTCCACCTGGCGCTCGCAGGACACGTCCCAGATCTGGACCGCCTCCTTGAGATGGCGGTAATCCTCCTCGATACTGCGGAAAACGGTGGGCAACAGCATGTGGTTGTAGACGGTGTAGCCTTTCACACCGGCCGCCTCGACACCCTCCGAAAACGGCGTGCGGCGCAGCCGTCGCGACAGCGACAGGATCGGCGGCGATACGGCGGGGGCAGCGGCAGAGCGGGTCATGGTCGGGGTCACAGGCCGATATCCTCCGGCATCACGAAAAGATCGGTTGGCCCCGGGGCGGCGCCCGCGGCGGTGAGCATGGCATGCACCTGACCGCGATGGTGGGTCTGGTGGTTGAAAAAATGCCCGACGCAAAGTGCCAGCGGCCGGTTCAACTCGCGCCCGGCGGCCCCGGAAAACCAGGCCAGGTCGCCGGCAAGGTGGTCACTCTCCAGCCGGTCCGCCCAGCCCATGATGCGCCGGTCAGCCGCCGCGCGCGCGGCACGGAACCTGCCCCAGTCGGGCCACAGCCCGGCGCTCTCTGGAATGCCGCCCGTCGGCGCCTCGCCACCGTCAAAGCGCGACATCCAGACAAGGTCGGCCCAGAGCAGGTGATTGAGTGTGCCGGCTATGGACCCGAAGAACGCGCCGCGGTCCTGCCTCAGCGAAGCCTCGTCCAGATCGTCTGCGGCATCCAGAAGGTTTCGGTTCTGCCAGGTGTTATAACGCGCCATCATGGCGCACCACGACGGCGTGACGATCATTTGTCCGGGCCTTTCCAGTCGATCTGGCAGATTTCCGCGCTGCGCCCGTCGAAATCCCACACCCGGCCGAAAGCGCGCACCTTGCCCTGGTCCGCGCGGGCGACGGTGATGTCCGGGCCCATCCAGTACTTGGTGTTGGTCACCACGATGTCATCGCCATCGCTGCCCGCCACCGGAGTGATGGCACCGTTGATCGCCCGGCCCACCATCAGGCGGCGCGTCTTGCCCTCTGTCTCGAAGGTGATCGGCGCCCGCTCGGCACCGAGGAATTCACTCACCAGGATCTTGAACAGGCCGGTCGTGCCCCTGGCCTTGCCGCTCATGATGTCCACGAGCCCGTGATAGGCGTCATTGCTGGCGCGATCGTCGATATAGGCCGCGGCCTTCCAGTTGCCGCGCGCCATTTTTCCCGGAATTTCCAGCAACAGGCCGACATTCAGTCCGCCAAGGTCCTCCTCGCCGTAGTGGCCCTCGTCGATCCGGATCCCCGCCCATCCCATGCAGTAACCCTCCGTGGGCGGATGATCCCCGAGGCTGATCACGCAAGGGCAGAAGACGGTACAATTGCAATTGAGGATAAGTTCCCCCTTGATGGACCACGGTACCGATCCATGCCCCGATTTCGGCGCCCCCGGCATCCGATTGTCGATCTTCACCGGCGTATCCAACTTCTCAGATGCCATCTCGGGCCTCCTCCTGTGTCAAATCAAAGTCGTCACGAGCATCCCGACCGCGCCAAACAGCAGCAGGATACCCAGGGGTCCTGTGATCGGGCGCCCGATATCGGGCAGTTTTTCCATGACCATGATCACCGTCGCCAGCCCCATGAAGGCAAGGTTCATCACCCCGCCCACGAAGGCCAGAAGCATCAGTGCCCAGCAACACCCCAGGCACACCAGCCCCAGCCTGAGGCCGTTGCGCCACGGCCCTTCGTCCCAATGCTGGAAGAAGAATGTCAGCGGTGCCCGACACCTGGCAAGACACACCTCCTTGGCCGGGCTGAACTGGTAAAGCCCGGCCAGTGCCAGGAACGCGGCGGACAGAAGACCGGAGCGGCTGTCGCCGAAGACACTGACCAGTTCCGCTGCGAACAAGGCCATCTGCAATCCAGCCGCCAGCGCCGAAAATCCCAGCCAGACCAAGAGGTACCCTGCCACCAGGGCGCCGAAACCCTTGTCGTTACCGGCCGGCAATTCATCATAGGTCGCCAGCGCGGGCAGCGCCGTGGGCGCCATCATCGCCGCCGACATCAGCGCCCACATCAGTGTGACGCGCGCATAGCCCGCGGCGTCCGGTGTCACCATGCACAGGCTCTCCCAGAATCCGGCACCGTAGATCCGGCCCGCGGCGCGCAAATCCGCCGGCAGGGCCATGGCGTAAAGCGCCGTCCACGCGGCAAGGATGGCCGCGAAAAACAGCAGCCAGTGCGCGCCGGTCATCCGTCTGATCCGTGCCGAAACCATCTTTCCCCCGGCGTGACTCGCCCCTTGCGCCCAAAATGTCAGACATTTAAATGTAAGACAAATGAAAACGAGAACTTCACGCGAGGCCGATCTCTCGGCCCAGATCGCCGGGGCCATCCGCGACGCGATCGTCGACGGCACCCTCATCGTCGATGAGCGCCTGCCCTCCGAGGCCGAGCTTGCCGAGCAGTTCGACGTGTCCCGTCCGACCGTGCGCGAGGCGCTCAAGCGGCTGGCGGCGCAATCGCTGATCCGCACGGCGCGCGGCGCTTTCGGCGGGGCCTTCGTGCGGCGGCTGAGCTACGAGGAAGCCTACGGCCAGCATATCACCACCGCGACGCTCCTGCTCGGTATGAACGACGTGAGCTTCGAAACCGCCTGCGAGGCGCGGTATGCCCTTGAACGCGCATGCGCGCCGATCGCCACGGCGCGCCGGGACCCCGATCATCTGGCCACCATGCGGGCCGAAATCCATCGTCAGGCCCAGCCGGGCCTGAGCGACGAGAGTTTCTGCGATTCCGATGTCACCTTCCACCGCGCGCTTGTGGACGCGGCCGGCAACCCGGTGCTCAGCTACCAGCTTGCCGGCGCTGTCGAGGCGATGCAGCCCTTGATGAACATGATCACCTTCACCGCCCGCTCCCGCGAGGAAATCGTCGGCCTTCACACGCGGATCACCGACGCGCTGGAAGCCCGTGACGCAGGCGCCGCCGAGACCGCCCTGCACGCGCTCGAGGCCTACACGCTGACCCTTGGGCGCGGTGTCATGGCCGCGCGCGCCAGCAACGGCGCCGACTGAGCCGATCAGCGGGTTATGGAAGACCCGCCGAGCAACGTTTCGTCAAGGCACTGCGCATAGATCATCCCCGTGGCGGATACCCCGAGACGGTAACAGATCGCGGACGATGACGCGTTGTCGGCCTTCACTCCGGTCATGAAGGCGCGCATGCCGTGACGGTCATGCATGTGCAGCATCGCCCGCGCCCCGAGATGCAGCGCGATACGCTGCCCGCGCCGGTCCGGCCGGGTTGCCAGAAGGCCCCACATCGCCACCCGCGCCCGGCGACTCGCCGGGTGATGCATCCGAAAGCAGGAGGCCGTGGCCGCGATCCCGCCCGAAGGGTCGGTGGCGAAAAGGCATATCCCGTCAAGCGCCACCCCCCGCATCACGCTCCCGGGCACCGGCATGACACCGCATTCGCAACAGAGTTCCGCGATTGCCACGAGAACCTCCCGGGGCGTATCCCAGCCGACGGCCGCAAGGGTCAGGTCTGCCGGCAGCGGCACGTCGTTCAGCGCCGCCCGGGCCGCGGAAAGGGCCGTATCGGAGCCCATGAAATGTTCATGGCGGTCGGTGGCGAAACCGCGGGCCGCAAGATCGGCAAACAGGCGTTCCGCCCGGTCCTCGGGGTAGAAATAGCATACCCCGGCCCCTTGCAACCGCGCCAGCGCCGCCAACACCTCCGCCGTGTCGCCCCCGGGATCGCCAAGGGCCGTCATCCGGCCATACCAGCTGAAACGCGGGTTGTCGCCCAGCAGGATCCGGGCGGCCGCGCCACGCCGCATCAGCGCCGTCTGACCGGGCGTCCCGAAAAGCTCTGCTTCATCTATCATCGCCTGATCCTCCGGCCGCGCTGCATGGCCCGTACATTTCTGCCATACCCCGAGCCATGCGCAAACCGGAACGCCGTGCTATCCCGTCAAGGTGCTGATTCCCGCCCAAGCGGGAATGCCGGGACAGGCCGGAGCAAAAAGGCGATGTGGCGTTAGCGCAACCACGACACCGCCACGTCAAAGCAGGCCGGGTTTAACGCTAACACGTTGGCATGGGTCGATTTTCACCTTTCCGCTTCGCGCCGGCCCGTCTATATCGCGGGCAGGTTCACGCAGGCAGGAGACACGCCCATGACCATCACCGTCGGGATCAACGGCTTCGGCCGAATCGGCCGCGCCACCCTTGCGCACATCGCCGAGAGCACCCGCAACGACATCAAGGTCGTGAAGGTGAACGCCACGGGTCCGCTCGAAACCAGCGCGCATCTCATGAAATACGACAGCGTCCACGGACGGTTCCCCGGCGAGATCACGATCGAGGGTGACACGATGGATCTGGGCCGCGGACCGATGCAGATGTTCTCGACCTACGACATGGACAAACTGGATTGGGACGGCGTCGATGTGGTGCTGGAATGCACGGGCAAGTTCAACGATGGCCTCAAGGCGGGCAAGCATCTTGAACGCGGGGCCGGAAAAGTGCTGCTTTCGGCCCCGGGCAAGAATGTGGACCGCACGGTGGTCTATGGTGTCAACCACGGGGATCTGCGCGCCGGAGAACGGATGATCTCGAACGGCTCCTGCACCACCAACTGTCTCGCGCCGCTGGCCAAGGTGCTGCACGAAGCGATCGGGATCGAGAGCGGCATCATGACCACGATTCATGCCTACACGGGCGATCAGCCGACACTGGACCGCCGGCACGACGACTTGTACCGCGCCCGCGCCGCGGCAATGTCGATGATCCCCACATCGACCGGCGCCGCCAAGGCACTGGGCGAGGTGTTGCCCGAGCTGCAAGGTCGGCTGGACGGGTCCGCGATCCGTGTGCCAACGCCCAACGTCTCAGCCGTCGATCTGACCTTTGTCGCCGCACGGGACGTCACCGCGTCGGATGTGAACGAGGCTGCGGCCGAGGCCGCCGCCGGCCACATGAAGGGCGTCATGGGCTACGACCCGGAACCCAAGGTGAGCGTCGACTTCAACCATACCGAGGAAAGTTCAATCTTCGCACCCGAGCAGACCCGCGTCACCGGCAACCGCCTGGTCCGGGTGCTGGCCTGGTATGACAACGAATGGGGTTTTTCCTGCCGGATGGCCGACGTGGCCGTGGCAATGGGCCGACTCCAATAACCCGCGCGCCTTGCACCACCGCGTTGCGTGGGGCATACCCCGCGGACCATTCGTAGTGCCGGACGCTTCAGATGACCGACAAGATCGCCCTCGGCCTCGGGGTTGTCATTCTCACCGGGCTGGCCGTGGATTTCCACTATTTTGGCTGGGACGCCACGGTGTTCCTGGCCCGGAAGCTGACCGTTCTCATTGAATGGCTCGCATTCTGGCGCTGAGAGACGATCACGATTGACGTCAGACCGGCATTGCCCATTGACACCGCCGGTGCATTTGTGTTGTTAGCGCTAACAAAGCCAAAACGGAGGACAACATGACGATCAGGCTTGCCATCAACGGCTTCGGCCGCATCGGACGAAATGTGCTGCGCAGCATCATCGAGCATGACCGCAAGGACATCGAAATCGTCGCGATCAATGATCTGGGGCCGGTCGAAACAAATGCCCACCTGCTGGAGTTTGACAGCGTCCACGGTCGTTTCCCGGGCGGGATCCGGGTTGATGGAAACACCATCGACGCCGGCCGCGGACCGATCTCCGTGACTGCCGTTTCCGAGCCCCAAGACCTGCCGTGGAAAGGGATCGACGTGGTCCTGGAATGCACCGGTGTCTTCACGGCACGCGACAAGGCGGCTTGGCACCTCGAGGCCGGCGCCGGGCGGGTTCTGGTATCCGCGCCGTCGGCGGGGGCGGACCGCACGGTTGTTTTCGGTGTCAACGAACATGCACTGACCCCGCAGGACCGGGTGATTTCCAACGCCTCCTGCACGACGAACTGCCTGGCCCCTCTGGCCAAGGCCCTCAACGACAGTGTCGGCATCACGCGCGGCTTCATGACCACGATCCACAGCTACACCGGCGATCAGCCAACGCTCGACACGATGCACAAGGATCTCTACCGGGGGCGTGCGGCGGCGCTCAATTCCATTCCCACCACCACCGGCGCGGCCCGTGCGGTCGGTCTTGTCCTGCCCGAGCTCGACGGCCGGCTGGATGGCACCGCGATCCGCGTACCGACGCCGAACGTGAGCTGCGTGGACCTGACATTCGAGGCTGCCCGCCCTACAACCGTGGAGGAGATCAACACTGCCGTCTCCGACGCCGCGGCAGGCGCTTTGGGCAGGGTTCTCGATGTGGACGGCCGCGCTCTTGTCTCGTCGGACTTCAATCACAACCCGGCCAGCTCCATCTTTGCCCCCGATCAGACCCGCGTCATGGACGGCACCATGTGCCGTGTGCTCGCCTGGTATGACAACGAATGGGGCTTCTCCTGCCGGATGGTCGACGTTGCGGCGGAAATGGGCGCGCTCAGCTGAATTTGTCGCGCAGCGCCCGGCGCACCGGCGGGGTCACGAATTTCGAGATGTCCCCGCCGAGACGGGCGATTTCCTTGACCAGCTTGCTGGCAATCGCCTGGTGATCGGCATCGGCCATCAGGAACACCGTCTCGACGGAGCTGTCGAGCGCCCGGTTCATGCCCACCATCTGGAACTCGTATTCGAAATCGGCCACGGCACGCAATCCGCGGATGATAAGCTGCGCCCCCACGTCATGGGCACAGTCTATCAGCAGGTTGTCGAAAGGGTGGGCGACGATCTCGGTCCCGGTTTCGCGGCTGAGCGAGGCGCATTCCGCCTCGATCATCGCGACCCGTTCCTCCAGATCGAAAAGGGGCCCCTTGTCGCGGTTGATCGCAACCCCGATCACCAGACGATCCACCAGTGCCGCGGCGCGGCGGATGATATCGATATGGCCCAGCGTGATCGGGTCGAACGTGCCGGGATAAAGACCTATGCGCATGGGCCTGCTCCGTCATTTAACGGCGCAACACGACAATACCGCAGCGCAGAATGCAAGTGGTAGAAACACGGATCTGGTGATTGTCCGGGTTTCCCCCGCGACGCCCGCATCGGCATCCCGGTCTGTCCGCACCTGCATGGCATCGCGTGTTGAAGGAAACACCGAACTGTGCGGTTCTTGTTCCACGCGACAGTCCGGAATTCTCGACCGCTCGGCGGGGCGTTCAATGCCCCATGATCATGCCTTCCAGCGCATCCTTTTCCATCGCCAGTTCCTGCAATCGCGCCGAAACAACATCTCCGATGGTCACGATCCCGGCCAGCTTGCCGTCCTCGACCACGGGCATGTGACGGAAGCGGCCATCGGTCATCCGGCTCAGCACCGCGTCCGACGTGTCATGCTTGGAACAGCAGACGGGATTGCGGGTCATCATCTCGTCGATCGTCTCGGTCAGGCAGTTCGCCCCGCGCACCGCCAGCGAGCGGACGATATCGCGTTCCGACAGGATGCCGTCCACAACCTCTCCGTCCCGCGATACCACGAGGCCGCCGATACGCCGTTCGGCCAGCAGTTGCGCCGCATCCGCGACCAGCGTACCCGGGGCTATCGTGACCACCCGGTCGTCACCCTTGTTCTTGAGTATCTGTTGGACCAGCATGACAGCCCCCTGATTAATTGCGTGCCCATCCAGCGTTCACATTACTGTTATCCCTGTCAAGTCAGCGCTTCCAGTCGCGCAACCTCGGCGCGCACGCCCTCTGCCAGCGCCGCGGCGAAACGGTTCATGCGCTCGAGCCGCCTGTCGTCGTCATGGCGGATCAGGTAGAAGCCGCGGGTCAGGTTGATACGGTCGGGCAGCACCTTCACCAGTCCCCGGGCATGCGGCATGGCGAAATCGTGCATGACGCCCAGCCCCGCCGCCTGCCGTATCCAGTTGAACTGCACCGAGACCGAGTTCGAGGCCAGCGGCACGCGCTCGATCCCGAGGTCGCCCAGATAGTCGAGTTCCTTGTCGAAGATCATGTCGGGAATGTACCCGACCACCGGACGCCCCTTGAGATCCTCGACATCCCTGATCGGTGCCGCGTTGCGCAAATAGCGTTTCGAGGCCACCAGATGCAGTTTGTAATCCGTCAGTTTCTGAACACTCAGCCGCCCGGCGGTCGGCGGGCTCACTCCGATGGCCATGTCCGCCTCGCGCTTGGACAGGTTGAAGACCCGCGGCAGCGCCACGATCTGCACATCCAGATCAGGGTTCTCGGCGGCGATGTCGGCGCAGACCTTTGGCAGCAGGAAATTCGCCGCGCCATCCGGCGCGCCCAGCCGGATCTGCCCGCTCAATCGGTCCGCCTGCCCGCCGATATCCTCCAGTGCCGCACTCATTGCCTGTTCGACGCTCATGGCGTGGCGCAGCATTCGCTGCCCGTCATTGGTCAGCGTGTAGCCGGTGGGCGATCTCGCGAACAGGGCCGCCCCCACCGCCTCCTCCAGGCGGGCAATCCGCCGTCCTACCGTTGCCGGATCGACCTTGAGAACCCGGCCAGCGCCCGAAAGGCTCTCGCGACGGGCCACCGCCAGGAATATCCTGAGGTCGTCCCAGTGGGGCCGCATGGCGAACCTCCCGCATTTTTGCAAAATCTCTTTTGGAATAATGCCTCTTTTCCGATGATTTTTGCAATAGTATCCTCAGCGTGATCGCAAGGAGGATTCCCATGAAAGAACTCACGCATTACATCGGGGGCGAACACGTCAGCGGCACATCGGGCCGTTTCTCGGATGTGTTCAACCCCGCCACAGGCGAGGTGCAGGCAAAATGCCCGCTGGCCTCGACCGAGGAAATGGATCGCGCCGTCACCATCGCTGCCAAGGCGCAGCCGGCATGGGCCGCCACGAATCCGCAACGACGCGCCCGCGTGATGATGGAATTCGTCCGCCTGCTGAACCGCGACATGGACAAGCTGGCCGAGGCGCTCAGTGCCGAGCATGGCAAGACATTCCCCGACGCAAAGGGCGACGTGCAGCGCGGCCTGGAAGTTGTCGAATACTGCATCGGTGCGCCACAGCTCCTCAAGGGAGAGTACACCGACAGCGCCGGCCCCGGTATCGACATGTACTCGATGAAGCAGGCCCTTGGCGTGACGGCAGGGATCACCCCCTTCAATTTCCCCGCGATGATCCCGATGTGGATGTTCGCGCCCGCGCTTGCCTGCGGCAACGCGTTCATCCTCAAGCCGTCCGAGCGCGACCCGTCAGTGCCACTGATGCTGGCGGAACTGATGGAAGAGGCCGGCCTGCCCAAGGGTCTTCTCCAGGTCGTCAACGGCGACAAGGAAGCGGTGGACGCCATCATCGACCATGACGTGATCCAGTCCATCGGCTTTGTCGGGTCCACGCCGATCGCGGAGTACATCTATGGCAGGGGATGTTCCAACGGCAAGCGCGTGCAGTGCTTCGGCGGGGCCAAGAACCACATGATCGTGATGCCCGACGCCGACATGGATCAGGCTGCCGATGCGCTGGTCGGTGCCGGTTATGGCGCCGCGGGAGAGCGCTGCATGGCGATTTCCGTGGCCGTCCCGGTGGGCGAGGAGACCGCGGACCGCCTGATCGAGAAACTGACGCCGCGCGTCGAGAAGCTCAAGGTCGGACCCTGGACTGCCGGCGACGACGTCGATTACGGCCCGCTGGTGACCGGCGAGGCGAAGAAACGGGTCCTGGGGCTGGTCGATTCGGGTGTCGCGCAGGGCGCGGAACTGGCGGTCGACGGCCGGGATTTCACCCTGCAGGGCTACGAGGACGGCTTCTTCGTGGGGCCGCACTTGTTCGATCGCGTCACGCCGGACATGGACATCTACAAGCAGGAAATCTTCGGCCCTGTCCTGTGCACCGTGCGCGCCGGATCCTACGAGGAGGCGCTCGGCCTCGCGATGGATCATGAATACGGCAATGGCACAGCGATCTTTACCCGCGACGGGGATGCGGCGCGCGACTTCGCCAACCGTATCAACATCGGCATGGTGGGCGTCAACGTGCCGATCCCGGTGCCGCTGGCCTATCATACCTTTGGCGGCTGGAAGAAATCCATGTTCGGCGACCTCAACCAGCACGGGCCGGACGCGTTCAAGTTCTACACCCGCACCAAGACGGTCACCTCGCGCTGGCCCAGCGGTATCAAGGATGGAGGCGAATTCAACTTCCGGCCGATGGACTGACCGGGCCGGCCCCGCCTGCCCTGCGCGGGCGGGACGCTTCGCCGTGGCAACATCCCGACCACAGGCCGTAACCCGGAGAAATCACCCCGGAATGACGCCCGGAGACCCGCGTCATGGCATGGCGCGCGGGATCGGGACGATGCGTGCCACCGGGGCGATTTCCTCTTGGCAGGCGTCCCGTTCCGCGCTTTTCTGGACAGGCAGCCGGGAGGACCCCATGGAACAGAGCGAGACGGATTTCACCGTCGGCATCGAGGAGGAATACCTTCTGGTGGACCGCGACAGTCTTGCCCTTGCCGAGGCGCCGGACGGGCTGATGCGGGCCTGTGCCGAAGAACTCCAGGATCAGGTGGCGCCGGAATTCCTCAACTGCCAGATCGAGATCGGGACCAAGGTGTGCGGCAACATTGCCGAGGCCCGCGAAGACCTGCGCCGGCTGCGATCCTGTGTCAGCCGGCAGGCCGCGAAATTCAATCTCGCCCCGATCGCGGCGTCCTGCCATCCCTTTGCCGACTGGCGCGAGCAGCACCACACCGACAAGGAACGCTACAACGCGCTGCGTCAGGACCTCGCGGGTGTGGTGCGGCGGATGCTGATCTGTGGCATGCATGTGCATGTCGGCATCGACCGGCCCGACCGGCGCATCGACATGATGAACCAGCTCCGGTACTTCCTGCCGCATCTGCTGGCGCTGAGCTGTTCCTCGCCGTTCTGGCAAGGACAGGATACCGGGCTGGACAGCTACCGCCTTACCGTATTCGACAACCTGCCGCGCACCGGCCTGCCGCCCCGCATGGAAAGCTTCGCCGAATTCGAACGCACGGTCCAGGCCCTCGTGGATCTCGGCGTGATCGAAGATGCCTCCAAGGTCTGGTGGGATCTGCGCCCCTCATCGAAGTTCCCGACGCTGGAGGCGCGCATTTGCGACGTGCAGCCGCGCCTCGAACACGCGCTGACGCTCGCGGCGCTGATCCAGTGCATAGCGCGCATGCTCGGCAGGCTCGCGGTGCGCAATCAGCGCTGGCGCATCTACGACACCTTCCTGATCTCCGAAAACCGCTGGCGCGCGCAGCGCTATGGCGGGCGCGAGGGGCTGATCGATTTCGGCCGCGGCGAGATCGTTCCGATGAGTGACCTGATCGAGGAATTGATCGAACTGACACAGGAAGACGCGCTGTTTTTCGAATGCGTGGCCGAAGTGGAAGCCGCCCGCACCATGGCCGCCACCGGGGGCAGCGCCGGACGGCAACGCCGCGTGTATGTCGAGGCGATGGAAGCGGGCTACGATACAGGGCATGCCCTGCAACAGGTCGTGCGCCATCTGATCGAGGAGTATCACGCCGACCTGTGAGGGAAGGCCCGGGCGCGCGCTTGCAACGCGGCTGCAACAACTGGTAATTAAACAGACGTTCAATTCAGCGTCTCTGGAGAACTCTATGGACTTCGCACTCACGGAAGAACAGGTGGCCATATTCGACATGGCCCATGCCTTCGGGCAGGAAAACATCGCGCCCCACGCCCGCCAGTGGGAGCAGGACGGCACCATCCCCAAGGAGCTGTGGCCGCAGGTGGGGGAGCTGGGCTTCGGCGGCCTCTACGTGAGCGAGGAAGGCGGCGGTTCGGGACTGTCACGGCTTGACGCGACGCTGGTATTCGAGGCGCTGAGCATGGCCTGCCCCTCGGTCGCTTCATTCCTGTCGATCCACAACATGTGCGCCAGGATGATCGACACCTTCGGATCGGATGACCTCAAGGCGCGGGTGATGCCGGACGTGATCTCGATGAAGACGTTCCTGTCCTATTGCCTGACCGAACCGGGGTCGGGCTCCGATGCCGTGGCATTGAAGACCCGGGCCGAGCGGACCAATGCCGGATACCGTCTGAACGGAACCAAGGCATTCATCTCGGGGGGGGGCTACTCGGACGCGTATGTCGTGATGGTACGCACCGGCGAGGCCGGCCCGCGCGGCATCTCCACGGTCTATGTCGAGGATGGCACCAAGGGCCTGTCCTTCGGCGGCCTGGAGGACAAGATGGGATGGAGAAGCCAGCCAACCCGCCAAGTGCAGTTTGACGATTGCGACATTCCCGAGGGAAATCTGGTGGGTAGCGAGGGCGAAGGTTTCACATATGCGATGAATGGCCTCGATGGCGGGCGGTTGAACATTTCCGCCTGCTCGCTTGGCGCCGCACAACACGCGCTTGACCTCACGCGCGCCTACATGGCCGAGCGCAAGGCGTTCGGCAAACCCATAGATCAGTTCCAGGCTCTCCAGTTCCGTCTTGCGGACATGGAAATCGGGCTTCAGGCGGCGCGCACCTTCCTGCGCCAGGCGGCCTGGAAACTCGATGCCGGGGCGCCGGACGCCACCAAGTTCTGCGCGATGGCGAAAAAGCTCGTTACCGAAAAGGGGTCGGAAACCGTGAATCAGTGCCTGCAATTGCACGGCGGGTACGGCTACCTTGCCGACTACGGCATCGAAAAGCTGGTACGTGATCTGCGAGTGCATGAAATCCTGGAAGGAACCAATGAAATCATGCGCTTGATCGTCGCAAGGCAACTTCTGGAGGAGGCATGAGCGATATTCACATCCGAACCGAGGGCCGTGCCGGGCGCATTACCTTCACTCGCGCTAAGGCACTCAACGCGATGTCCTGGGACATGTGCCTTGCGATCGAGGCGGCAATCGACGACTGGCGCGCGGATGATGCCGTGGCAGTTGTGCTCATCGACGCGGAAGGTGAAAAGGCATTTTGCGCCGGTGGCGACATCCAGCAGCTTTATGAAACCGGACGCGCCGGGGATTATGCTTACGGCCGCCGGTTCTGGCGCGACGAATACCGGCTCAATGCAAAGCTGTCGGAATACCCCAAACCGGTGGTCAGCCTCATGCAGGGCTTCACGATGGGCGGTGGTGTCGGCATCGGCTGTCACGGGTCGCACCGTGTTGTCTGCGACAGCAGCCGCATCGCGATGCCGGAGTGCGGAATCGGACTGGTTCCGGATGTCGGCGGGTCGCTGATACTGGCCGGCGCACCGCAGCGGATGGGTGAATATCTTGGCCTGACAGGCGCGCGCATGGGCCCGGCCGATGCCATCCTCGCAGGATTCGCGGATATGCATATCGACTTCAATAAATGGGCCGAACTATCTGAAATAATTTGCATTACTGGCGAAGTTAAAGTTCTGCCCGAAGCCGCCACAACACCGCCGGACGGCAAGCTCGCAAATTTGCCGCGGGCGGTGCATGACGCGTTCGCCCGGAGCGGCCTCGAAGGTATTGCGCAGGCGTTGGACAAGCTCGAAGATGACGCCGCCGCCGAGGCCCGCGCAGCCCTGGGGCGGAATTCGCCCCTCTCGATGGCCTGCGCGCTACGGATGATCCGCGCCCTGCGCAGCAACACCGGTGCCGATATACGGGCGGCGTTGACGCAGGAATACCGCTACACGCACCGCGCCATGGAAATGGGCGATTTCCTCGAGGGAATACGCGCCGCGGTGATCGACAAGGACCGCAATCCGCAATGGCAGCACCGACTGGACACGCTGCCGGACTCCGCAGTGGAGGCGATGTTGGCCCCGCTCGGTGCGGATGAACTCAATTTCGAGGAGGAGACGCAATGAAGATCGGATTTATCGGACTTGGCAACATGGGCGGGCCGATGGCCGCCAACCTTGCCGCGGCGGGCCACGACGTCACGGGCCATGACACGGCCGCTGTCACGGTGCCCGGGGTGCGCATGGCCGAAACCGCCGCAGGGGCGGCCGAGGGAGCGGAGGTCGTGATCACCATGCTGCCCAACGGCAACATCCTGCGCACCGTGGCCGACGAGATAATCCCCGCAATGGAACCCGGCGCGGTGCATCTGGACTGCTCGACCGTGGACGTGGACAGTGCCCGCGCGGTAGCCGAGAAAGCACAGGCGGCCGGGTTGTCGGCGCTGGACGCGCCGGTCTCCGGCGGCGTCGGCGGCGCGCAGGGCGGCACCCTGACCTTCATGGTCGGCGGGGACGAGGCCGGCTTTGCCAAGGCGGGGCCGCTCTTCGAGGTCATGGGCGCCAAGGCGGTGCATTGCGGGCCTGCGGGCAATGGGCAGGCGGCGAAGATCTGCAACAACATGATCCTCGGTGCCACGATGATCGTCACCTGCGAGGCGTTCGCGCTGGCTGACAAGCTGGGTCTGGACCGTCAGGCGATGTTCGACGTGGTGTCCACGTCCTCGGGGCAAAGCTGGTCGATGAACACCTATTGCCCGGCCCCCGGCATCGGCCCGAAAAGCCCCTCGGACAACGATTACACGCCCGGATTCGCGGCGGATCTGATGCTCAAGGATCTGCGGCTGGCCATGCAGGCGGCGGAAGGCGCGGATGCCGACACGCCGCTCGGCGCGGCCGCGATGAAGCTCTACGCGCAGTTCGTCGAGAACGAAGACGGCGAGGGCAAGGACTTTTCGGCCATGCTGCCGCGTTTCGTCGGGCGCGGACGAGGCGAATGACCGGATGGCTGGGGTCCGCGCCCGAGCTGGACACGCTCGAACCCGGCACCCGGTCCCGCCTTGCCGGCCTGCACCCCGCGGACATGGGCGCCGGCACGACCCTGTTCCGGCCGGGCGATTCGGTGCAGGGCTACGTGATCGTGCTGGAAGGCCGTATCGACGTTCACCTGACCGGCGCCACCGGTCGGGACATCCTGCTTTACTCGGTGGCGCCCGGGCAATCCTGCATCCAGAGCACCATGGGTCTGCTGGGCGCGGATGACTACACCGCAGAGGCCGTGACCGCCATGCCCAGCCGGGTTGTCATGCTCCCGCGGGAGATGTTCCTGAACCTCATAGAAACCTCGCCCGAGTTTCGCAAACTTGTCTTCCACGCTTTCGCAACCCGCTTTCAGAGCATGATGCAACTTCTTGAAAAGGTTTCCTTCATGCGGGTTGAAAGCCGCCTCGCGGAACGCTTGCTGGCCGAGGCCGGAACGCAAGACACCCTCAGGATCACGCAGGCCGCGCTGGCCACACAGGTCGGGACCGCCCGCGAGGTCGTCTCGCGGCGGCTGGAAACGTGGGCGCGAAAGGGTTGGGTGGCCACGGGGCGCGGCACCGTGACCCTTCTGGACCGTCCCGCGCTCGAATCCATTCTCCGGACGCAAACGTGACGCGGTCACAGACGTGCGCCCGCCGAGGGTGTAGGCAGTGGCCAGACAGTCAACACAAGGAAATCATCCATGACCACCAATGTCGGAAAACTTGATCGCATTGCCCGCGTCGTTCTGGGCCTTGCTCTCATCGCGGCTTTCTTCCTGAACCGCGACGGCGCCTACAGCTGGCTATACCTCATCGGCATCGTTCCACTCGTGACCGGCTTGATGTCGTCCTGCCCGCTCTATTCGATTCTGGGCATCTCGACCTGCCCGCTGGACAAGAAGTAGCCCTTGCGACGCTGTCATCTTGGCCTGATCCGTGGATGGCGCAGGATGGCACGACGTCCGGTCGGGGTGAAACATGAGGACGGGTTGCGGCGCGGGCGGCACATCACTCCGCCGCCACGCGACGCCCTGACAACATGTCCTTGAGGTATCGCCCGGTGTGGCTTCGGTCGATGGCTGCCACATCCTCAGGCGTGCCGGTGGCGACGATCTCGCCGCCCCCGTCGCCGCCTTCCGGCCCGATGTCGATGATCCAGTCCGCGGTCTTCACGACGTCCAGATTATGCTCGATCACAACCACCGTGTTGCCCGACTCCACAAGTTCATGCAGCACCTCGAGCAACTTTTTCACGTCCTCGAAATGCAGCCCCGTCGTCGGTTCGTCGAGGATATAAAGCGTCCGCCCCGTTGATCGCTTGGCCAGTTCGCGGCTCAGTTTCACGCGCTGCGCCTCACCGCCCGACAGCGTTGTCGCCTGCTGACCGACCTTGATGTACCCCAGCCCGACACGCGCCAGCGCATCCATCTTTTCGCGGATGCTCGGCACGGCCTTGAAGAACGCCTGTGCATCTTCAACCGTCATGTCAAGAACATCTGCTATGCTCTTGCCTTTCCACTTTATTTCTAATGTTTCGCGATTGTAACGCGCCCCTTGGCAGGTCTCGCAGGTGACATAGACGTCGGGCAGGAAATGCATCTCGATCTTGATCAGCCCGTCCCCGTGGCACGCCTCGCAGCGCCCGCCCTTGACGTTGAAGGAAAACCGCCCCGGCTTGTAGCCGCGCGCCTTGGCTTCGGGCAGCCCCGCGAACCAGTCACGGATCGGGGTGAACGCCCCCGTGTAAGTGGCCGGGTTGGACCGCGGCGTGCGCCCGATCGGGCGCTGGTCGATGTCGATCACCTTGTCCAGATGTTCCAGCCCCTTGATCGTTTCGCAGGGCGCCGGGGTCTGGCGCGCGCCGTTGAGACGCATGGAGGCCGTCTTGAAAAGGGTCTCGATCGTCAATGTGGACTTGCCGCCGCCGGACACGCCGGTCACGCACACGAAGCGGCCCAGCGGAAACTCCGCCGTCACGTCATGCAGGTTGTTGCCGTTGGCCCCCACCACCGTGACAGCCTTGCCGTTGCCCGCGCGCCGGGCCGCGGGAACCGCGATCTCCCGCGTGCCCGACAGGTATTGCCCCGTGATGGAGGCGGGATCGGCGGCGATATGCTCGGGCGGGCCATGGCTGACCACCCGGCCGCCATGCACCCCGGCGCCGGGCCCGATGTCAAAGACATGGTCCGCGGCGCGGATCGCTTCCTCGTCATGCTCCACCACGATTACCGTGTTGCCCTGATCGCGCAGGTTCTTGAGTGTTTCCAGAAGCCGGCCGTTGTCGCGCTGATGAAGCCCGATCGACGGTTCGTCGAGAACGTAAAGAACCCCGGTCAGCCCCGAACCGATCTGGCTGGCCAGGCGGATGCGCTGACTTTCCCCGCCGCTCAGGGTGCCGGCGTTGCGTGACAGCGTCAGGTATTCCAGCCCGACGTTGTTGAGGAATCCCAGCCTCTCACGGATTTCCTTGAGGATGGCCCGCGCGATCTCGTTCTTCTGTGCGCTCAGCGTTTCGGGCACCTGCGCGCACCATTCATGCGCCTCGCGGATCGACAATTCCACCACCTGCCCGATATGGCGCCCGGCGATCTTCACCGCCAACGCCTCCTCGCGCAGGCGGTAGCCGCCGCAGGCCCCGCAGGGCCGGCTGTTCTGGTAGCGTTCGAACTCCTCGCGGATCCAGGCGCTGTCGGTTTCCCGGTAGCGGCGTTCCATGTTGGGGATCACGCCTTCGAAACTGCGCGTCACCTGATAGACGCGCCCGCCCTCGTCATAGCGGAAGGAAATTTCATCCTCGCCGGACCCGTAAAGGAAAACCTGCTGCACATGCGCCGGCAGATCCTTCCAACGCGCCTTCATGTCGAAACCGTAATGGCGTGCGATCGCCTCGATGGTCTGGCGGAAATACGGCGACTTGCCCTTGCGCCACGGCGCCAGCGCCCCGTCATAGACCTGAAGGTTGCTGTCGGGCACCACCAGGCGCTCGTCGAAGAACAGTTCGGCCCCAAGGCCCCCGCAATCCGGGCAGGCCCCGAACGGCGCATTGAACGAGAACAGGCGCGGCTCGATCTCGGATATGGTGAAGCCGGACACCGGGCAGGCGAAATTCTCCGAGAAGGTGTGCCGCTCCGGCTCACCCTCGCGGGGGGCGGTTTCCAGGACCGCGATCCCGTCCGCAAGATCCAGGGCGGTGCGGAAACTGTCGGCGAGCCGCGTTTCCAGCCCGTCCTTGACCACGATGCGATCCACCACGACGTCGATGTCGTGCCGGTACTTCTTGTCCAGAACGGGCGGGTCGTCCAGATCGTGAAACGCACCGTCAACCTTCACCCGCTGGAATCCCTGCTTGCGCAACTCCAGGAATTCCTTGCGGTATTCTCCCTTGCGGTCACGTACGATCGGGGCCAGCAGATAGGCGCGCAGCCCCTCTTCCATCGCCATCACCCGGTCCACCATGTCCTGCACCTGCTGAGCCTCGATGGGCAGGCCCGTGGCCGGTGAATACGGCGTGCCGGCGCGCGCGAAGAGAAGCCGCAGGTAATCGTAGATTTCGGTCACGGTGCCCACGGTCGAGCGCGGATTCTTCGAGGTGGTCTTCTGCTCGATCGAGATCGCGGGACTCAGGCCGCTGATATGGTCCACATCCGGCTTTTCCATCATGTCGAGGAACTGACGCGCATAGGCGCTCAGGCTTTCGACATACCGGCGCTGCCCCTCGGCATAAATGGTATCGAACGCCAAGCTCGATTTGCCGGATCCCGACAGCCCGGTGATCACCACCAGAGCGTCACGCGGAATGTCGACGTCGATTGACGACAGATTATGCTCCCGTGCGCCGCGAACCTCGATATGTTTGAGCTCACCCATGCTGACCCCCGCCTTGCATGATCAAGAGATAGTCGAAGGCACGGAGTCTTCCAAGCCGAAATTGCGAACAATGAGTGAACATGCGCCGCGCGCCGGCCTGTTCCGCGCTAGCTGTCCGGAGGAACGCGCGCAAGCGCCCAGGCGCATATGGGAAAATCGGGATCATTGGTCAGGTCGTCGCGTTCGGGATCATGGACCGGCGGCCATTCCGCCTCCAGGTTGCGCATTGCCGCACGGCGGTTGCCCCATTGTTCGGCGCGGATCGCCTCGGGCGCGAAACCGGCCTCCTCCAGAAGATTTCGCAACCCTCTCGCCGACCAGCGCGAACAGTCCACGGGTGCCCCGTGAAACGGAATGAAAAACGGTACGGCCAACCAGAAATACCCGCCGGGGCGCAGCATCTCGGTCACGTTGCAGGTCGCCGTGAAGGGCCGGTCCAGATGCTCCCAGACCTGATTGGCAAGCACGATATCGAACTTTCGGACCGTGCCGTCCGGTGCGATCACCGGCCCCTTGCAGATATCGTGTTTGGGGTAGCGGAATCGCTCGTAGCTGCGGAATTCGAAACGCCGCCCGAACTTGCCCGAGATTTCCGCCGCGTCCATTGCCGCAAGATCCAGCTCGGCCAGCCATTTCCGCGTGCTGCGCTGCATCACGATACGGTTAAGACTTGCCACTCCAACCCCTTGCATTGCCCGCGCACCACTGTGCACCGCGCCGCGCGGCGGCGCAAGGAAAGCACGCACCCCGGTTTCACGGCGCAATGTGAAGGTGTGCCCACCGCGGCGATCCGTGCGCCAGCAGGCGCCGGGGATCAGATATGGATCACGCGGCCATAGGCATCCAGCACGCTTTCGTGCATCATCTCGCTCAGCGTGGGGTGCGGGAATACCGCATGCATCAGGTCTTCTTCCGTGGTCTCAAGCTGACGGCCCACCACGTAGCCCTGGATCAGTTCCGTGACCTCGGCACCGATCATGTGAGCTCCCAGAAGCTCTCCGGTCCCCTCGTCGAAGATCGTCTTGACCATCCCTTCGGCTTCACCCATGGCCAGCGCCTTGCCGTTGCCGATGAACGGGAACCGCCCCACCCGTATCTTCAGGCCGTGTTCCTTGGCCTGTGCCTCGGTCATGCCGACGCTCGCGACCTGCGGATGGCAATAGGTGCAGCCGGCGATGCTGTCGGGGCTCACCGGGTGCGGGTCGCCGCCGGCGATCCGTTCTGCCACCATCACGCCCTCGTGGCTGGCCTTGTGCGCCAGCCAGGGCGCGCCGGCGAGATCCCCGATGGCATAAACGCCCTCCACGCCGGTGCGGCAATGCGGGTCCGTGACCACATGGCTCTTTTCGACCTTGACGCCCAGCTCTTCAAGGCCCAGCCCCTCGGTATTTCCGACAATGCCGACGGCGGAAATCACCGCGTCAAACTCGTGCTTCTCCACCTTGCCGGCGGTTTCGATATGGGCGGTCACCTTGCCCTTTCCGCGCTCCAGCTCCTTGACCATGGCCTTTTCCATGATCGTCATCTTCTGCTTCTGGAACGATTTCTTCGCCATCGCGGAAATCTCCGCATCCTCGACCGGCAGAATGCGGTCCATCACCTCGACCACCGTCGTCTCGGCGCCCAGCGTGTTGTAGAAGCTGGCAAATTCGATGCCGATCGCGCCCGACCCGATGACCAGCAGCTTTTTCGGCATCCGCGGCGGTTTGAGCGCGTGCTTGTAAGTCCAGACCAGGTCACCATCCGCCTCCAGACCGGGCAATTCGCGTGCCCGTGCACCTGTGGCCAGCACTATGTTGGGTGCCTCCAGATCCTCGGTGCCCTTGTCGGTCCTGACGCTGACACGCCCCTTGGCGGGCACCGTGGCCTCGCCCATGATCGCGGTCACCTTGTTCTTCTTGAGAAGATGCCCGACCCCGGAATTGAGCTGCTTGGCCACGTCGCGGGACCGTTTCACCACCGCGTCAAGATCGTAGTCCAGCCCGTCCGCTTTCAGCCCGAACTCCCCGGCCCGGTGCATCAGATGGAAAACCTCGGCCGAGCGCAGCATCGCCTTTGTAGGGATGCAACCCCAGTTCAGGCAGATCCCGCCCATGTGTTCACGCTCCACGATGGCCACGTCGAGGCCCAGTTGCGCGCCGCGGATCGCGGCAACGTATCCGCCGGGGCCGGCCCCGATCACGATCATGTCGAAAGATTTGGGTGCCATGCGCCCCTCCGATTCCAGATTTAGTTTGGTATTAAACTATCCTGCCGCCCGTGACAACGCGAGGGGTGGAGTCGCATCGAAATGCCGCAGCGCGGCATGACCGGCTGCGCAGGGCGCCTGCCAAGTTAATCGGTTGTGGCGGGTCGGTTCAGGCGGCGTCAGCTTGTTGCAGATCGCGCAGCGTGGCACCGTATCCGCCTGCCTCGATGAAGGCGCGCTCGGGTCCGGTCGTCCCCCGGGAGAGCGCGCTGTTACGATAGGGAAAGCGGCCGAACTGCCGGATCACCTCCCGGTGGGCGCGGGCATGAAGAAGATTGTCCGCTCCGGTTTCGGGCATCCGTTCGCACAGCAGGCGCACGCAACGCTCCTGATCACAGAGGTTCTCTGAGTGCATCAGCGGCAGGTAATAGAACTGCCGCGCCGGCTCGTCGGTGCGCAGATCCCATTTGCGATGGATCGCCGCTTTCGCGGCGGCAAGCGCATGCCGATCTGTAGAGAAGGCCCGCGCACTGCCGCGAAACATGTTGCGCGGGAACTGATCCATCAGGATGATGTAGGCCAGCGTGCCGTTGGGATATGTCAGCCACAGGCCGTACGTGCCCTCGCGCGCCGCGTTCCAGGCCTCCTCGAACCTGTCGCGCACTTCGCGGTCCAGCGCGTCAGACTGTTCATACCAGCCCTTCTCGCCCACCTCGTCGAG
The DNA here is from genome assembly GCF_003298505.1 of Roseovarius sp. TE539. Taxonomy (GTDB): domain Bacteria; phylum Pseudomonadota; class Alphaproteobacteria; order Rhodobacterales; family Rhodobacteraceae; genus Roseovarius. Next base: position 42,947 of record NZ_QNGB01000007.1, on the reverse strand, counting down.
CCAGAAACCAAGCACCTCGTCCGGCGTCACCATCGGTTCACTCCCTGCTTCGCCCCTTCATTCAGAAACGTTAACGCCGAAAAATGCAAGATTAACAGTAACGTCTTGCAACAATTGAGTCATATTACGTCACGCTAGCGGTATCATCGTCGTCCTGCGCCGCCTCGATATCGAATTCCTGTGCGAAGGTCACGGCCATTGGCGATGCGGACGGCATGACCGTGGTGTAGCTTTCGGTCTCCTCGACCGCCGGCGCGGGGCGACGGGTCATGCGCCACAAGGCATATCCCGCCAGCGCGACCATCAGCAGCACGATGTAAAGGAAGAATCCCCGCGGCCCGATGAGGCCCATGATCCACCCGGTGATGACCGGCCCGGCAACCGCGCCGACCCCGTTGATGAACACCATGCCGCCAGCGGCCGCGGCCATGTCGTCATGATCCAGAAAGTCATTGGTGTGCGCGATGAGCAGCGAATAGAGCGGATTGGACATCCCGCCGATGATCACCCCCGCGACCAGCAGCATCGCGAACATCCCTGAAAAGAGCAAACCCAGCAGCGCACCGAGGCCACAGATCACGGTCGCCCCGAGGATAAGCCGCCGGCGGTCCATCCGGTCCGACAGCCAGCCGATGGGATATTGCAATACCAGCGACCCGACAAAGAATGTGGCCACGAAGGCCGAAATCTGCGCGACACTCAGCCCCGCCTCGGCGCCAAAGACCGGCGCCATGCCGAACTGCGCCGAGAAAACCCCGCCCAGCAGGAACATGCCCACGCAGCCGAGTGGCGAAATCCTGAGAATCTTCCTTAAGCTCAGCGGTTTGGCCGTGCCGAAGGCAGGTGTTGGACTGATCGAGAGAAGGATCGGCGCAAAGGCCAGCGAAATCAGGACCGAGGGCACGATGAACAGGATGAAGCCGCCCGGGTCGGCCACGAGAATCAGCGCCTGTGCGCTGACGATGCCGGCCATCTGAACGATCATGTAAAGCGACAGCGCCTTGCCGCGGTTCTGATTGTCGGCGGCGTTGTTGAGCCAGCTTTCGGCGGTCACGTAGACCCCGGAAAAACAGAACCCCACGAGGATGCGCCCTGCCCCCCACGCGAAGGGATCGGTAAGAACCGGGTAGAGGATCATCACCGCCGAGATCATCGAGGCCAGCGCCGCGAAGACCCGCACATGCCCGACGCGGCGTATCATCTCGGGTGCCATGCGCGACCCGAACAGGAATCCCACGAAATAACCCGACATCACCAGCGACATCTCGAAGGTGGAAAATCCCTCGATCTCGCCGCGGATGCCCAGCAGCGTGCCCTGCATGCCGTTCCCGACCTGCAGAAGCATCATGCCAAGCAGCAGGGCCCATGCGCTCCCGAGCACCTTGATCATTGCGTTTCTCCCGGTGTTTCGGTCCCCAGCCTAGCAAGCCCGATATCGCCTGCTTGGCATGACGCGACTCACTTCGCGTCGCAATTGGTCCCGATACGGTGTTTTACGGCGGGATCAACAAGGATGCGTCCCCGTAAGAGAAAAAACGGTATTCCCGCGCGATCGCGTGGTCATAGATGCGCCGGACCCGGCCCTGCCCCATCAGGGCCGAAACCAGCATCATCAGGGTCGAACGCGGCAGGTGGAAATTGGTGATCAGCGCGTCCGTCACACGGAAATCGAAACCGGGATAGATGAATATGTCCGTCTCGCCGGTCCATGCGGTCACGCCGTCGTTTGCGCGCGCGGCCGCGCGCGCGGCGGTCTCGATCAGGCGCAGCGCGGTCGTGCCGACCGGGATGATCCGTCCCCCCGCGGCCCTGGTCGCGGAGATTTCCGCGGCGGCGGTCGCGCTCACCTCGCCCCATTCGGCATGCATCCGGTGGGTCGTGACATCCTCAACCTGCACCGGAAGGAAGGTTCCGGCCCCGACATGCAGGGTGACATGGGTAAACGCGATCCCCTGCGCGGCCAGGTCGGCCAACAGCGCCTCATCGAAATGGAGCGAGGCCGTGGGCGCCGCGACGGCCCCCGCGCGGCGTGCCCAGACGGTCTGATAATCCTCTTGATCGGCCGCGTCCGCCGCTCGCCGCGCGGCGATATAGGGCGGCAGCGGCATCGCACCGGCAGCGTTCAGGGCGGCGTCGAAATCGTTCCCCTCGAGATTGAAGCGCAAGATCGCCTGACCGTGGTCTTTCGCCACGCATGTCGCTTCCAGCCCCGCACCGAAAGTCACCGTCTCGCCCTCATGGAGTTTCCTCAGCGGCTTGACCATCGCCCGCCAATCGCCGTCGGGACCGGGTTCCAGGAGGGTCACCTCCATACGCGCCACGCTCTTGCCCGCGGCGCCCGTTCGGTGGCGCTCTCCGGACAAGCGCGCCGGTATCACCTTGGTGTCATTGAGAATCAGCCGATCTCCGGGTCGCAGCCAGCTCCCGAGGTCGACCACGGTTGCATCGGTGATCATGTCGCCCTCGGCCACCAGCAGCCGCGCGGCGCTGCGCGGGCGGACGGGCCGTGTGGCGATCAGCCGCTCGGGAAGATCGAAATCGAAATCGCTCAGTTTCACTTTCCTGCCCCGTTTTATCGCCCCTGACGGTCCTCGATCTGCGGGTCGCGCTCCGGCGGGGCGTCACCGCGGGTGCTGTTGCGGCTCACCCCGGGCGGCGGCCGGCGGAAAATCTCGCGGAACATTCCCGGCGTCAGAATGGACAATGGATTGACTTGCACGCGCGGTTCCTCCGCCGTGCCCCGCAGCACGTAGTTGAACCCCACAAGCCCTTCGCCCCGGCGCGTGAAAAGCCCGCCGATCGCATTGAACATGTATAGCGGGGAAACCACGCCCTGCATGTCCATCAGCCCGCTTTCCATTGAATAATAGCCATCCATGGAAATGCCCATGGAAGCGCCCACCGCGCTGCCGCTCTGCAATGTGACGCGCTCGGGCGTCAGGCGGAAGCGCGCATCGACCTGCCCGAAATGAATGCCATCGCCTTCCAGCTGCTCAAGAATGCCGACCACGCTCAACGCGTTGAGAAGGGCTGCCAGCGCCGGGGCATCCTTGAGCCTGAGGTTGCGGGCCAGAAGTTGCCCTTCATAGCTGCCCGGCTCCTTGCCAGGCACCAGCACGAGGTCCATCGTTCCGTCGCGCGCCTGTCTCAACAGCCCGGCCGAGCCCAGAACGCCGCCCGCGTCTTCGGATCCGATACGAAAGGCGCTACGCCCGTCACGGGGCACCACCCGACCGTTGATCGCCGCGCCGTCATTGACACGGCCGGTGAAGGTGCCTTCCAGCCCGCCGACCGCGTCGAGATCGGCCGAGAACCCGGTCAGCGCGATTCCGTCTGAAATCTGTAGCCGGTCCAGCTCAAGCGTGACCGGCGCGCCAGCCTCCGCCTCCGCCAACTCCGGCGGGGGGGCATCGGGATTGCCCGCCAGCGTGGTCCGGCGCATGTCCACTTCGCCGCCCGTGACCTTCACGGCCGGCGGACGGCCCGGGCCACGACCAACCAGCTCCACCGGCGCCTTCAGCCATCCGCCAACCTCGACCTGCGAAAACAGCGCCCTGTCCAGTTGCCCAGCCGGTGTAAGCGATACGCTGCCAAGCGCCACCATGCCCGGCGCGTTCAGACTGAGGCGATCAATTTCGGGGGGCTCACCCAATCGTCCGCTCACCTCCAGCGCGCCGGTCTGCTCCGGGGTCATTTCCCAGCCCAGCCGATCCAGCTTCAGCCCCACTCCGGCCAGGTCGGACCCGAAGCGGAATGCCGCCGGGCTGTCCCGCTCAAGGTCGATCTCGAACCGTCCACGGCCCTGCCCGGAGATGCTCCCGGGTGGCAGGCCCAGGCGGAAGGCATCGGCAAACCGTTCCGACAATTCGATCTGCCCCGTGAGGCTGCTGCCGGTTGCCGGCTCGCCCGGCCGGCCCAGCGGATTTTCCCACACGCCGCTCACCGGCACCTGGTCGATCCGGCCCTGTCCACCCACGGTAAGCAGCCGGTTGTCGGCCGTCACCTCAAGCTGCGCCGCGGCGAGCACACGCCCCGGTACCAGGACTTCGCTGCGCACCGACCCGAGCATGCCCGACACGTCAAACGCCACCTCCTCGGGTTGCAGGTTCTGCTTGAGCAGGAAATCAAGCTGCCCGGACATCTCGGCCCGTCCGTCGGCAAGCGTCACCGGCTGCCCCGCCTTTGACAGAAAGTTGAACGGATCCTCATCCAGAAGCGACAGAAGCGCGGTTATCGTGCTTTCGGTGCGCAAGAGAACCTGCGCCGGGCCGCGCTTCACACGCACGTCCGGCACCTCGAAACTGGTGCCGGAAATATCCACCCGTCCACCCTGCGCGGCGACCACATGCCCACGTTCGGCATGAATCACGAACCGCTGATCGTAGAGCGAGGCATGCCCGGCCGCCTCTCGGATCGGCGGCATTGTCTTCATGAAGCGTGTTTCCAGCCCCTCGAAATCGAACCCGAGGAACAGGTCGGGCCGGTGCTTGGGCGCCGATCGCACCGCCACCTGAAGATTGCTCAACTTCGCCTGCCGGACGTTTTCGTTTATCCATTCGCGCGTCTTGGCCTTCACGCTCACGGGCCACAGGTCCAGCAGGCGATCGGGCGAGATTGCGTCCATTCGCCCGTCCAGCGCCACATTCCAGCCCTCCTCGCGGGCCTCGAATGCGCCCTCCATCACCAGAAGCTGCCCCTGATCCGAAAGGGCCACCTGCCCGACGTCCAGGGTAAAGGGATCCAGCCTGAGCCGCATGTCGAGGCTGGCTTCGTCCATCGTCACCGGTGCCGGGTAGAGATCCGCCGGATTGGCGCTTATCTCGGTGACCTTGATCTGCGCCAGCAATTCGCTCGGCCAGCCATCGCCCTCTTCCACGCCCAGCAGAAAGGCCGTGCCCTCGGCGCGCAGATCTCCCCATCTGCTTTCGACCGACAATTCGTCGAACCGCATGCTCTCGGCCACCGGATCATAAGTGAAATAGCTGCGTGCGGACGTGAAGGGCACCGGCTTGGTGGCCTCCGTGGGTTGCACCACCCCGGCCCCGATCTGAAGTGTCGCGTTGAGTGGGCCAAGCGCGCCCGCCGCATCCACCGACGCCCTGAGCGATCCCGAGATCGGCGCCTCCAGGGCGCCCAGCCATGCCAGCGAAGGGGATTGTCCTGCAATGTCGCCCGCCGGCATGTCCTCGAAGCTGAAACCGAAGCGGGCCCCGGCCTCGCCGATCCGACTGGCATAATTCATCTCCAGGGTCGTCACATAGGCGCGGGCGCCCAGAAGGGCGAAATCGCCGCGCAACTGCAATTCACCGTCGTTGCGCTCCAGTTCCATGCGGCCGCCGTCCAGCGTCCAGGCCTGCCCGGTGCGCCGATCCTCGTAGCGCACCGTCAGATTGCCCAGTTCCACCCTGTCAAGAGAGGCGAAATCGGGACGCTGCAAGGCCGCATCGATCCGCCCGGCCAAGGCCAGAAGATCCATCGTCCTTTCCGTTCCATCCGGCGGCGCCCCGGCTGCGGCCCCGTCACCGGCCCGCGTTTCCGTAGAGACGTCCACCGAGCCGCCACTGCCGCGGCGCACGACCAGACGAACCCCGGAAACCCGGATCGTGCCGGGGCGCAGCTCGCCCCGCAGGAGCGGCCGCAGCGCGACACTGCCACCCAGTTCGGAAAGCGTTGCCAAAGGAGCGCCGCCATCGGTGGCCAACGTCACGTCGCGCACCCTCACGCGCGGCCGCCATCCGCGTTCGACCACCAGGGTCACCTCGTCCAGATCCACCTGCAGATCGGGCACCGCGGCATCGAGCCGCGCCTCGATCCGGTCGCGCATCCAGTCCGGCGCCGAAAGCGGCGTCCCCAGGTAGGACCATGCCAGGACCGCGCCCGCCCCGGCGACAAGCGCCAGGCTGAACAGCGACACCAGGCCCGCCCGTCTTCGGCGGCGCCGGCGGTGATGGTCCCGCAGGGCGCTTTGATCTTGGTTTTCCATCCGCTCCATCCGGCCACACCATGACGGCAGGCCAGGGGCCTGCGGTCTTCGCCGGCTTTATTCTCGCCTTCCGCGTCCTAATATGAAAGCGCACTGTTGGAAATGCGAATTGCAAGCAGGAGAACACACATGCCGGAAACCGCCGAAACCGCCCCCGACTTCACCCTGCCCCGCGACGGTGGCGAGCAAGTCAGCCTCAGCAGTCTGAGCCCCGCGCCGGCGGTGCTTTTCTTCTACCCGCGCGACGATACCTCGGGCTGCACCAAGGAGGCGCTCGCCTTCACGGCGCTTGCTCGGGATTTCGCCGATGCCGGTGTCACCGTTCTGGGCATTTCCAAAGATACTGTGTCCAAGCATGAGAAATTCCGCGACAAGCACGGGATTTCGGTGCCGCTTCTGTCGGATGCCGAGGGCACGGTGTGCGAGGATTATGGCGTGTGGAAGGAAAAAAGCATGTACGGCAAGACCTTCTTCGGCATCGAACGATCCACGTTCCTGATCGGCGGTGACGGGCGGATCGCCCGCGTCTGGCGCAAGGTCAAGGTCCCCGGCCATGCCGAGGAAGTGCTGGAAGCCGCCCGGCAGCTGTAGGCCCGCAGGCCCGGACCGAAGGCGCTGAAGTTCGGCAATTTCTTGCCGGTCTTGCGCAGCTTGTGTCCCGGTGCCGCCCCGGCCTGCCAAAAATCTTGCCCAAACGCGGATCAGCGGTTAATCAATCCGGGACACGCCGCTCACGGAAACGAGAGCGGCGTTCCGTCGGAAGAAACTGCGGAGACATCGGAACGTGCGAACACGCATAGCCATCAAACTGCACGCGCTTCTCGAGCGTTTCTTTCCCGAAAGACGGGTTTTCCTCCGATCAGACACCGACACGCGCTTTGTCCGCCTGCGCCCCGGCGCACAGCTCGTCGCCTTCACCGGGGTATCCCTGTTCGTGGCATGGTCGATCGTCGCCACCGCCATCGTCCTGATGGACAGCATCGGATCCGGCAATTTCCGCGAACAGGCCAAGCGTGATCAACGCACCTACGAGATGCGCCTCAATGAAATCTCGCAGGAACGCGACGCCAGGGCGCGTGAAGCGGTCAAGGCGCAGGAGCGCTTCAATACCGCCCTGAAACAGATATCGCGGATGCAGACGGCGCTGCTGACATCCGAAACGCGCCGCCGTGAGATGGAAACCGGTATCGAGGTGATCCAGAAGACCCTGCGGCGCACCATGGCCGAACGCGACACTGCGCGCGCGCGCGCAGACACGCTGCGTGCCAAGCTCGCGGACTCGGGCAACCGGGGGCCCGGAATGGCCGATGACGGAAATGGCACCGATACGCTGGAGTTCCTCACCGCGGCCCTTTCCGACACCGCCGGCGAGCGCGACAGGATCAATGCGAATGCCCGTGCCGCCCTGCGCCGGGCTGAGGAAATGGAACACGAAATCAAGCTGATGCAGGATCAGAACGACCAGATCTTCGCACAGCTCGAAGACGCGATGAGCATCTCGGTCGCGCCGCTGGACAAGATGTTCCGCGCCGCCGGCCTGAATCCCGAGACCCTGCTGGACAGGGTGCGCGAGGGCTATTCCGGTCAGGGCGGGCCGCTCACGCCGCTGTCTTTCTCAACCCGCGGCGAGGCGCCCTCGGCCGACACGCTGCGCGCCAACCTGATCCTGGACCAGATGGACCGGCTCAACCTCTATCGCATCGCGGCGCAGAAGGCGCCGTTCTCCAAACCGGTGCTGCAGAGTTTCCGTTACACCTCGGGCTTCGGGCGCCGTTGGGGCCGGATGCATAACGGCGCCGATTTCGCCGCCCCGCACGGCACCCCCATACACGCCACGGCCGACGGGGTGGTGATCCATGCCGGCTGGCTTTCGGGGTACGGACGCTTGGTAAAGATCAGGCATGATTTCGGCGTCGAAACCCGTTACGCCCATATGTCGCGCGTCCGCGTGAAGGAGGGCCAAAGGGTCTCGCGCGGGGACCGGATCGGTGATATGGGCAATACTGGACGTTCCACCGGAACGCATCTACACTACGAGATCCGGGTGGACGGTAAGCCCATAAACCCCATGACCTATATCAAGGCAGCCAGAGATGTTTTCTAAGAGCAAGATCAACGAGCCCGGCCCGAAGGCCGCGGACACCGCAAGGCAGCCCGCACAGAGCGCCGCCCCTTCGGAAAAGACACGCAGTGACAGTTCCGCCGGCAGCGACTACAAGTCTGCCGCGACTCCGAAGGCAAAGCCGCCCGCCTCCACCTTGTCGTCGGACCTGACCGTCAACGGCAACCTCAAGACCACCGGCGACGTGAATGTCGAAGGCACCGTCGAGGGCGATATCAGGGCACATCTTCTCACCATCGGCGAAGGTGCGACCGTACGTGGCGAGGTGATCGCGGACGACGTGGTGATCAACGGCCGCATCATCGGCCGGGTGCGGGGACTGAAGGTCCGGCTGACCTCGACGGCGCGGGTCGAGGGCGACATCATCCACAAGACCATCGCGATCGAATCCGGTGCCCATTTCGAGGGATCGGTCCAGCGTCAGGACGATCCCCTGAACGCCAAGGCCTCCACGGCCGCCGGTGGCGCCACCGAAAAGAAACCGGCGCAGGCCGCCGCACCGCAACAGCCAAAGCAGCAACCCGCCGAGGCCGCCGGAAAATCCTGACCCCGGCCGGGTGCCGACACCTGACCAGGAATGGCACCGGCACAGGCCCGGATCGCCCTTCGGAAGAGTATTTGAAGAAAGATGAAGCCCTGCGGCGGGTTCTTGTGACTCTCGTGATGACGGGCCGCCGCCCGGTGAGAGCCTGTTTCAGGCTTCTTGCAAGGCGGCGGCAGGGTGCGAGAACAGCCGCCCCGGGCCCCAGCCGCGCGTGTCACAGCCCATCAGGCCCAGCATGTGCCAGATCAGCGCCAGATTGGAACTGATCACCGGCAGGTTCAGCGCCGCCTCGACCTCCTCGATCACGCCGAAGCTGCGCAGGTTGGTGCAGCTTGCGAACACCGCCTCCACGCCCGGCGCGCCCGCGGCTTCCAGCATCGCCTCCCGGGTCGAGCTTTCGGCGATTCGCGCCACCGTCCGGTCGTTCTTCTCTCCGAAGCTCACATCACGGGCCACGGTGATTCCGTTGGCCTCCAGGTGCGCCCGCATCGGGGCGGTAACGCTGTCTAAATAGGGCGTGACCAGGCCGATGCGCTCCACGCCAAGCACCCGCAGGGCGGCGATCACGGCACTCATCGGATCGGTTGCCGGGACGCCGGGATGCGCCTCGTGCAGGTGTCGGGCCACCCTGGCGGGGCCGATCAGGGTGGCCGCGGAAGTACAGGCATAGCCGATCACGTCCAGCCCTTCGGGCAACCGCTCGGCGGTGGCCGCCAGTTCGGCCTCCATCCGGCGCAACAGCTCCGGCGTGACATGATGCTGGGCCGGGATACGGCTGTGAAGCAGGTTCACCGGCCGCCCCGCCAGAACCTGACGGGCCTCGAATTCCAGAGTTTCGTCAGTGCTCAGCACGATCAGCCCGGCCCGTCCCGCGCCGCCCGCACCCTGATCCAGCTCGTATCGCATCACCCGTCTCCCTGCCCTCATTCAACCCGTGCGCGGGCGGCTCAGCATCCCGCCCGAGACCGCCGCACGCACCCCCGTGGTCCCGCAACACGAGGTCGGAAGGCCCCGTGCCACCCGCATCGCCAGATGCGCGAAGGCTTGCGCCTCCAGCATGTCTCCGTCAAGCCCGACCGTCTCGACCGGTTCCACCGGGCAGTCCAGAGCGGCCGCCAGCATCCGCATCATCACCGGGTTGTGACGCCCGCCACCGGTGACAAGCAGACGGACGGGGGGCGCCGGGCAGTGCTCCATCCCGCGTAGGACGGCCGCAGCCGCCATGCCCGTCAAGGTCGCCGCCGCATCCTCGTCACCAAGGTCGGCAACCCGTGCGGCCATCGCCCGAAAGGCGCCCCGGTCCAGCGACTTGGGCGGCATCCGTGCAAAGAAGGGATCCTGGAGAAACCGCTCCAGCACGCCCTCTTCCACGCGGCCACGCGCCGCAAGCCGGCCGTCCCGGTCAAAGGGCATCCCGCGCCTGGCCTGTACAAGGTCGTCGATGGGCGCATTCGCTGGCCCGGTATCGAACGCCAGCAGCGCGCCCGCATCCTCGGGCCGGGCATGGCGCGGATCGACCCATGTCAGGTTTCCTACCCCTCCCAGGTTGAGAAAGGCCAGCGGCCCGGGCGCCCCGATCCATTGCGCACAGGCGAAATGATAGAAGGGCGCCATAGGCGCGCCCTCGCCGCCGAAGCGGATATCCGTACTGCGGAAGTCCCAGACCACCGGCAGATCCAGCGCCGCAGCCAGCGCCGCACCGTCACCCACCTGATGGGTGCCACGCCCCTGCGGATCATGCGCGAGGGTCTGGCCATGAAACCCGACCAGGCCAACGCCTTCGAACGATGACAGAAGCGTCGCATGGGCAGCCTGCACCACACGTTCGGCTTCGGTCACATCCTCGTCCGGCCATCGGCCCTGCGCCGCGGCCAGCACCGCGCGCTCGTCCGGGTCATAGGCGCGATATCCGGTCCTGCCGAAGCCGTGAATGGCCTCCCCGTCGGTCAGCAGCATCGCCGCGTCTACCCCGTCCATCGAGGTGCCCGACATCGCGCCCAGCACCCAGAGCGGATCGTCTTTCAACATGGCCTTTTCCTTTGCCCGCCACGGCCCTATACATGCCGCGCCAAACGCCGGGGAACAAGCGCCATGACCTACCACCCGAAATCGGATTTCATGCGTATCATGATCGATCGCGGCTTTCTGGCCGACTGCACCGATTACCAGGGCCTCGACGAGGCGCTCAGCGAGGGCGTCGTCCCGGCCTATATCGGCTTCGACGCGACGGCACGCTCGCTCCACGTGGGCTCGCTCATCCAGATCATGATGCTGCGCTGGCTGCAGAGAACAGGGCACAAGCCGATCACGTTGATGGGGGGCGGCACGACCAAGGTTGGCGATCCCAGTTTTCGCGCGGATGAACGTCCGTTGCTGGACGATGCGGCGATCCAGGCCAATATCGACGGGATCCGGCAGGTCTTCGCGGCCTATGTCACCTATGATGAAAGCCCCACCGGCGCACTGATGCTCAACAACGCCGAGTGGCTGGACGATCTGAAATACATCGCCTTCCTGCGCGATATCGGGCGGCATTTCTCGGTCAACCGGATGCTCAGCTTCGAATCGGTGAAATCGCGTCTCGACCGCGAGCAATCGCTGTCGTTTCTGGAATTCAATTACATGATCCTCCAGGCCTATGATTTCCTCGAACTGAACCGCCGCTACGGCTGCCGCCTGCAGATGGGCGGCTCGGACCAATGGGGCAACATCGTCAACGGGATCGACCTGACACGACGGGTACTCGATCACGAGATCTACGGGCTGACCTCACCGTTGCTGACCACCGCGGACGGCGCCAAGATGGGCAAGACGGCAAGCGGCGCCATCTGGCTCAGCGCCGAGATGTGCAGCCCCTATGAATTCTGGCAGTTCTGGCGCAACACCATGGATGCCGATGTGGGCCGGTTCCTGCGGCTCTATACCGAGTTGCCGCTCGACGAATGCGTGCGCCTCGGCGCGCTCGCGGGGTCCGAGATCAACGAGGCCAAGATCACGCTGGCCAATGAAGTAACGACGCTGCTGCACGGACGCGCGGCCGCGCAGGCCGCCGAGGCCACGGCCCGCGAGGTGTTCGAGAAGGGCGGCGTGGGCGACGACCTGCCGACGCTGGAACTTGGCCGCGCAGAGGTTGCGGACGGGATCTCGGTGGTACAGTTGATCGTGCGCGCGGGGCTTGCCAAATCGGGCAAGGAGGCCAAGCGCCTCATCGCCGAGAATGGCGCGCGCCTCGACGACGCGCCGCTGACCGACGCCGGGCTGATGCTCGACGCGGGCGCGCTCGCTGCCCCGATCAAGCTCTCGGCGGGCCGCAAGCGCCACGCGCTGGTGAAACTCGCCGACTGAGCCGCCGATTTCTTCGAAAGAAATCGGACCGAAGTCTTTTCAAGACTTCGGCACACCCGGCCCCGTCATGGAACCTTCACACAGCTCCCGCTTGCGCCCCGTGCGATGCGGCCCTATCCCTCGCGCCATGAGTGATCACACCGCAGACACCCCCGGCGGAATGGGCACGTTCGAGCGATGGCTCTCGCTCTGGGTGGCGCTGGCCATGGGCACGGGGCTGGTGCTGGGCAATCTGCTGCCCGGCCTCTTCCAGACTCTCGCGGCGGCCGAGATCGCCCGCGTCAACCTGCCCGTGGCGCTTCTCATCTGGGCGATGGTCTACCCGATGATGGTGGGCGTCGATTTCGGCGCGCTGCGGCAGGTCGGCGAGCGGCCCAAGGGCCTCGTCATCACCCTCGCGGTCAACTGGCTGATCAAGCCGTTCACCATGGCCGCGCTCGGCGTTCTGTTTTTCAACCATGTCTTCGCCGGAATTATCCCGCCCGAGGATGCGCAAGCCTATCTGGCGGGGCTGATCCTGCTGGGGGCCGCGCCCTGTACCGCGATGGTCTTCGTCTGGTCGCAGCTCACCCGCGGCGACGCCACTTATACCCTCATGCAGGTCAGCGTGAACGACGTCATCATGATCTTTGCCTTCGCGCCCATCGTCGCGCTGCTACTGGGGGTAACCGATATCGCCGTGCCGTGGGAGACGCTGCTCATCTCGGTGGTGCTTTATATCCTCATCCCGCTGACTGCCGGGATCGCAACGCGCAACCGCCTGATGCGGCAGAGCGGTGAACCTGCGGTCGAGGCGTTCCGCGCCCACGTCAAGCCGCTCACCATTCTCGGGCTCCTGGTCACGGTGGTCCTGCTCTTCGGCTTTCAGGGTCAGGTGATCCTCGACACGCCACTGGTGATCGCGCTCATCGCCGTGCCGCTGCTCTTGCAGAGCTACGGGATATTCTTTCTGGCCTACGGCTTCGCCCGGGCGTGGCGCGTGCCCTTCAACGTCGCCGCCCCCTGCGCGCTCATCGGCACGTCGAATTTCTTCGAACTCGCCGTCGCGGTGGCCATCAGCCTCTTCGGCCTCGGCTCGGGCGCGGCGCTCGCCACGGTGGTGGGCGTGCTCGTCGAGGTGCCGGTGATGCTCTCGCTCGTGGGATTCGCAAACCGCACCCGGCACTGGTTCCCGGGCTGACCCGCGTCGCGCGAGCCATTGGACAGGGCATCTTGAAGGCCAATCCGCCGTGGACCCCGCGGAACTCTTGAAAACCCCTGCCCGGGCAGGTCATCCCGCGCCGCTTACAAGGGCCGGATCTTCAGCTTGGTGATCCGGTGATCCTTAACCGCCACGACCTCGAAGCGGAAACCATGGAAACTGAAAACCTGATCGACCTCCGGGATGATCTGCGCCTCGTGAATGACCAGCCCCGCGACCGTGTTCGCCTCCTCGTCGGGCAGGTTCCAGTCGGTGGCGCGGTTGAGGTCGCGGATCGTCATCGCGCCATCCACTAGAAATTGATTGTCGTCACTTTTCCGGATCGGGTGATCTGCGTCCGGATCGAACTCGTCGGTAATTTCTCCGACGATTTCCTCGAGGATATCCTCAAGCGTGATCAGGCCCTCCAGGGTGCCGTACTCGTCCACCACCAGCGCGAAATGGCTTCGCATGCGCAGGAACTGCCGCATCTGGTCGTCCAGCGTCGTCGTTTCCGGCACGAAGTAAGGCTCTCGTGCCAAATCGCATATATCAAAGGAGTCCAGAGATTTGCTCGTTTCGTCGTCGCTTGTGGCGAGTTTGTGCATGGCGCGCAGAAGATCCTTGGCATGCACCACCCCGACGATATTGTCGGGATCGTCGCGATAAATGGGCAACCGGGTATGATTGCTGTTGAGGCATTGCTCCAGAATGGAGTCCGGGGTCGAACGGGCATTGATCATCTCGATCTGGCTGCGGTGGAGCATGATTTCTTCCACCGCCCGTTCGCCAAGGTCCAGCGCACCCAGGATCCGGTCCCTGTCTTCCTTCTCGACCACCCCTTCGGAATGTCCGAGATAGAGAGCGCCGGCGATCTCTTCTCTGACGGCAAGGATCTGGCTGTCCGGGTCGGCCTGCACCCCGAACATGCGCAGGATCCCGCGCACGAACCAACGAACCGCTGATACGACTGGTGAAAAAACCTTTATTACCAGATTGATGGCAGGTGCGGCCCGGGATGCTGCGGCCTCGGCATTGGTGATCGCGTAAGTCTTGGGCAGCACTTCTGCGAAGACCAGGACCAGAAGTGTCATCACCAGTGTTGCCAAGGCCACGCCGCTTTCCCCGAACACCCGTGTGAAAAGTGCCGTCGCCAATGATGCGGCCAGGATGTTGACAAGGTTGTTTCCCAGCAGGACGGAGCCGATCAGCCGCTCATTGTCCTCGGTGATGTCGAGCGCCCGTTGCGCACCGCCGTCGCCCTTGTCGGCCCGCGCCCGCAATTTGCCGCGCGAGGCAGCGGTCAGCGCCGTTTCGCTCCCGGAAAAGAGCCCGGACAACACCAGAAGCGCAAGAATGGCGCCGGTCGTCACCCAGAACGCCGCGTCAAGTATCGGGATCGTGCTTTCCATGAGTTCAGATGCCCTTGTTTCGCTTGCTTTTATGGGCCGGGCAGGCCGCCCGTTCAAGGGATTAAGAGCCGTCCCGCCTGCGCGTCTTTCCGGTTCCGGCGATGCGGAAGGACCGCACGCGAGGTATCGTTCGCCCCCTAACCTGTTTCCGTCGATGTACCGTCATCGGTGCCGTCCCTCGCCAGCGGGTGGTGATCCAGTACCAGCGTCCTCAAACGCGCCTCAAGGACATGTGTATAGATCTCGGTGGTGGCCACATCGGCATGGCCCAGGAGGGTCTGGATGGCGCGCAGGTCGGCGCCGTTCTGGAGCAGATGCGTGGCAAACGCATGCCTGAGGGTGTGCGGTGTCACCCTGGCCGGATCCACGCCCGCAATTACGGTCAATTCCTTGACAAGAAGATAGAACCTGTGGCGCGTCAAATGACCGGCCCTGGAGCGGGTCGGAAACAGGAAAGCCGACTCGGGGTATCCGTCGCGGCGCCGCGCGGCCTGTGCGGCATCCCGTTCGGCCAGCCAGTCAATCGTGGCGGCACGTGCAGGCGAAGAGAGAGGCACCATTCTTTCCTTGCCGCCCTTGCCACGGATAAGAAGCATGTTCGGATCGCCACGCGCTGCCGCCACGGGCAGCGAGACGAGTTCGCTCACCCGCATTCCGGTCGCATAGAGAAGCTCCATCAGGCAGATGTTGCGCTGACGGTCGCGCCCCGGACGCCGTGCCGCCTCGAGCAGGCGCTCGACCTCGTCCATGCTCAAGGTGTTCGGCAGGCGCTTGTCGCGTCCCGGACCACGGATACGGATCGCGGGATCGTCCTCGCGCAGACGCTCCT
Organism: Roseovarius sp. TE539; assembly: GCF_003298505.1. GTDB lineage: Bacteria > Pseudomonadota > Alphaproteobacteria > Rhodobacterales > Rhodobacteraceae > Roseovarius. Next base: position 27,532 of record NZ_QNGB01000007.1, on the reverse strand, counting down.
CCACGGCGAAACGATAGATTTGCTTTATGGCGGAAAGGCGCCTTGCGCGTGTCGCCCGAGCCAGGCCTTGCGCGTCGCAATGAACGAGATAGGCCTCGATGTCGGGCTGTGACGCCGATGCAATGTCCTCTCCCCTCGACACGAGCCAGCCCGAGAAATCCCTGAGATCCCGTGCGTAGGCTTCAAGCGTGTTGCGCGCCGCGCCCTGCTCCGCCGCGAGGGCCTCCAGAAATGCCTCGATCCATGTTGCACCGCCTGTCATCGGCGCCAGTCCAGCAACAGCAGTTGCAGTGCGGACCGCCGCGCGCTGTCCTCCAGCCCCACGGCGCGCAACGTCGCCAGCCCTGACACGATGGCAGCCCCGTCACCACGTCCGGCCGCGTCAAGGCGGTTGGCTGCCCGCAGGATCGCCTCGCCCAATCGGCCTTGCTCCAGCAGCGCGCGATCCGCCGGTGCCGCACGGGTGGTGGCAAAAGCATCACCCACGGCCCTTTCCAGCGTGTTTTCCGCCAACTCCAGAGGCGGCTCCCCATGGGCAACACCTGCAAGGAACCGGGCCTCCCGCCCGCTGCCGGGGCGCATCGCGACAGTCTCGTAGCCGTCTGACAGAAGGCCGATTTCCCATGCCAGACCGGCGGAATCCGAAGGCAGGTCGAAATCTTCAAGACGCGCGGAGAAAAGTTGAGCGAACGGAACCTCCAGCCGAACGGCCTGCATCGCGTCCCAGGCCGCGGGAAGCGCGCGCGCGATCCTCGTCAGGTCCGCATTGCCAAGGGCGCTGTCGAGGGCCTGAATCGCCGCGACCCTGTCCCAGACCCCCCCGGACGCGGCAGGGCTTCGCTCGGTGTAGAGGCCAAGGAGGCGGTTGGGCGACACCGCACCGGTGCGTGCCAGACGCTCGGCCGCCTCCAGCTTCGCCTTCCACCCGGCGACCGAACGCAAATCCGCCACCGCGAAAGCGCGCGGAAGGCTGTGGGTGGGAAGGGAGGCCCCGACGGCTTCGTGCAGGCGGAATTCCAGCGGCGATGGCGACCTTGGCGGTGCCAGCGGCACCCCTCCCTCGGCCAACCCGGGGTGGAGGAATAGATCAAGAAGGCGCGACACCGGCGCGGAAAGCAACCCCAGGGCCCGGGACACCTCGAAAATCACTGTGGCCGTGTTCCAGTCACCGGCCCGTGCGGCGCAATAAATTCGGGCCGCATGCCCGGGACTCAGTTCCGGTTGCCGGCGCAAGGCGTTACACGCCCGTCCTTCCCCTCCGCTCAGAAGTGTCAGGTCGAACCACGGTGCAAACAGGGCCGGCTCGGCCGGGCCGGCGCGTTCCAGCAGCGCGATCGCGGGCTCCACTGCCCCCAGCATCGCCAGCCGCTCTACCCGGGCGCGCAGAAAACGCCCGTCGTCGCCCTCCGGGGCATCGGCTTCCGATAACAGCAGGGTGTAATAAAGGGCCTGAACGGCCGGAAGCGGTTCATGCGAAATTCCGGACCACAGGTCGATGAGGGTGGTTTCGGAACTCGCCGCCCAAAGCGTGGCGGGCAAACCTGTCACACCGGCGGGCAAAAGCCCCACACCATCCGGGCGGCTTTCCCCCAACGGCATGACCGATACGTCAGGCACCATGACCGTTGGCGCCACCGGAGGTTCCTGACCAGGCGGCAGGCGCGGCGCGGCCAATGGAACCGGGTCGTTCAGCCACTCGATTGCCGAAAGCGGTTGCTGCTGTGCGGCCGCCGGGCCGGCCGCGAGTACCGTCGCAAAGATGGCCTCAGCCGGTTTCAAGAATGATTTCCTCACGAATCTCATCGGTGGGAGGGGCGAAGTCCACGCCGAAAAAGGGGCCGACATAAGCATAGGCAACCAGCGCCGCGAATGCCAGAAAAACAATATATAACAGCCACTTGAAGAGTCGCACGATTGGATGCCTGCAGGGTTGGTTTTTGCCTTTGGTCATTTATAACTGGCCTTTCGGGCAAGATCACGTCATTCCGTCGCCCGACCTTGAATTTGGCATGGGAGCGCCGACTGTTGGCGGCAACTGAACGCTTCGAACTGAAAAAGACGGTTGTCCTCATCGGCATGATGGGCGCTGGCAAGACGGCAGTGGGCAAGGCCCTCGCAGCCCGGTTGCAGGTTCCGTTCCTGGATTCGGATACCGAGATCGAAAAAGCCGCCAACATGACCATTGCCGAGATTTTCGAACGTGACGGCGAGGCATTCTTCCGCAACCGCGAAACAGAAGTCCTGGACCGGTTACTGGACAGCCAGCGCGGAGTCCTGTCCACCGGGGGCGGCGCGTTCCTGTCAGAACGCAACCGTAAACTGATCTCGGAAAAGGGAATCTCGGTGTGGCTGAACGCCGACTTGAAACTTCTGTGGTCACGCGTGAAACACAAGAAAACCCGCCCCTTGCTGGCCACTTCTGATCCTTTCGAAACGCTGAAGAACCTTTACGAAACCCGCGTCCCGATCTATGCGCAGGCTGACCTGTCCGTTGCCTCCAGATCGGGATATTCCATCGAGGCCATGGCCCAGCGGGTCCTCAAGGCGCTTCGGGCGCGACCGGATGTTCTGGAGACAAGAGAATGACCGAAACCGTGCATGTGCCTCTGGGTGATCGGGCTTACGATATCCGGATCGGCCCCGGCCTTCTGGAACAGGCGGGCGCATTCCTGGGACCCCTGCTGGCACGCCCCCGGGTGGCTGTCATCACGGATGAAAACGTCGCCCAACTTCACCTTGAGGCGCTGCGCGACGGGCTTGAAAAAGGCGGGATCTCCCTGGTTTTCCTGAAACTTCCCGCCGGCGAAGCCACGAAATCCTGGGGCTTCCTCGAGCAGACGGTCGAGTGGCTTCTGGCCCAGAAGGTGGAACGAAACGATGTCGTCGTGGCGCTTGGCGGCGGGGTGATCGGAGATCTTGTCGGGTTCGCGGCAGCGATTCTGCGGCGCGGCGTACGCTTTGTCCAGGTTCCGACCAGCCTTCTGGCGCAGGTCGACAGCTCGGTCGGGGGAAAAACCGGAATCAACGCACCGCAGGGCAAGAACCTGATCGGGGCGTTCCATCAGCCAAGCCTGGTCCTGGCCGATACGGATGTCCTGTCCACGCTGAGGAGACGTGATTTCCTGGCCGGGTATGGCGAAGTCATCAAATATGGGCTTCTTGGCGATGCCATTTTCTTTCAATGGCTTGAAGAACATGGCTCACGCATATCCGGGGGTGACGCGGCGGCCCGGATTTCGGCGGTAAAACGCTCGGTTGAGATGAAGGCGGATATCGTCGTGCGCGATGAAACCGAACAGGGAGACCGGGCGCTTCTGAATCTGGGCCATACATTCTGTCATGCCCTGGAAGCGGCCACCGGGTATTCCGGCCGCCTTCTGCATGGCGAGGGTGTGGCGATCGGCTGCGCGCTGGCCTTCGAGTTGTCGGCGCGGCTGGGTCTGTGCAGCCAGGAAGACCCGGGGCGTGTCAGAACGCATCTCAGAAACATGAGAATGAAGGCTGACCTGTCTGATATCGAGGGCGATTTACCGGAATCCGAAAAGCTTCTGGAGCTCATGGCGCAGGACAAGAAGGTCGTGGACGGGCAGTTGCGATTCGTGCTGGCACGGGGCATCGGGCAGGCTTTCGTGACCGGCGATGTGCCCGCTTCGGACGTGCGCGATCTGCTTGATGACGCGCTGGCCGCACGCAGGGCCTGATCCGCGAGTTCCGTTCGTTTTGTGCATCCGTCCAGGGTTTCCAGCCAGAATTCCGGGGGACACGGGGCAGGAATGTCGATCCCGGCGATGCGCGGACACCGGGCCACACCGGCAAACGGCGTCCATGTCACCCGCGTCGGGCCGCAGCGAGAAATCGCCGGATCAGGCGCGCAGCTTCTCGCCGGAGGGGTCGAATGGCGGCTCATGCAGGATCTCGGCCTTGTGCGGCCGGCCAAGCACCATCACCTCGACCGAATCACCGGGGGCGGCCGACCCGTGGCGCACATAGCCAAGCGCAAGGCTCATTCCCACCGTATACCCGTAACTGCCCGATGTGACCCGGCCCACCGGCGCGCCGTCATGCATGATCGGCTCTCCGCCGGTGGCATCGGCGCCCGAGGCGTTGACCGCATCCTCGTCAATTCGCATCAACACCAGATCCTCTCTCGGAGGGGCGGCCATGGCGCGTTGCGCGGCCGACTTGTGAAGGAAATCCTTGTCCATCTTGCAAAGCCCCGCCAGCCCGACCTCGTGCGGGAAGTACTCGGGGCTGTACTCGCGGCTCCATGAGCCGTACCCCTTTTCCACACGCATCGCCATCAATGCCCTTGCCCCCACCGGCCCGGCCCCGAATTCGCGGCCCGATTCCAGCAACGCACGGTAAAGCGCCTCCTGATCCTCGGTGGCGCAGTGCAGTTCCCAACCCAGATCCCCGGTGAAACTGACCCTCAGGGCAAGACAGGAAATGCCTGCAAGCTCGATCCGCGCCGAGCGCATGAAAGGGAAATCCGGTGTCGAAAGCGACGCGTTGGTCATCCGCTGCAGAAGGTCTCGCGATCTCGGACCGGCCACGTTGAAACCGCACATCGCCTCGGTCATGCTCTCGAAGAGTGTCCCCGCCGGCAGCGGAACCATGTCGAAGAAACGCTTGTGATATCGCTCGGCCATGCCCGATGAAACGACCCAGAACTCGTCTTCGGCCACGCGGGTCACTGTCGCGTCTCCGGCAATGCCGCCGCGCACGGAAATGAGGGGCGTAAGGCAGGACCGGCCCACGTCGCGCGGCATCCGGTTGGCGAAGACCGCGTTCAGCCACTCCTCGGCCCCCGGCCCCTTCACGCGGTACTTGGCAAAGTTGGAGATGTCGATGATCCCCGCGCGCTGGCGCAGCATCCGGCATTCCTCGCCCACGGGGCCCCACCAGTTCTGGCGCGTGAAACCGTTTGTGTCCTGCTTGCCGGGGGTATCGGCAAACCACTGGGGATGTTCCCAACCGTAATTGAGGCCGAAGACCGCGCCCATCTCCTTCTGGAGCGCGTAGACGGGGCGGGTACGCAAGGGGCGGCCGGCGGCACGTTCCTCGTTCGGATAATGGATGGCGAAACGGTGGGTGTAGACATCCTCGACCCGGGACATGACGAAGCTGCGATCATTGGCCCACAGGCCGAAGCGCGCCATGTCCCATGCGAACATGTCATACTGCATCTCGCCTGTCGTGATCCATTGCGCCACCATCAGCCCCATGCCCGCCGATTGCGAGAAACCGGGTATGATGCCGCCACACATGAAATACCCCCCGAGTTCCGGCACCGGCCCGAGGATCACGTTGCTGTCGGGGGACCAGATCATGGGGCCGTTGATGACGCGCTTTATGCCCGCCTCGGCCACCGCCGGCACGCGGTCGATGGCCCGCATCATGTTTTCCTCGATCCGCTCCAGATCGTCGGGAAACAGGTCATGCGCGAAATCGAGCGGCGTGCCGTCCTCGGCCCAGAATCTCATGTTGCGCTCATAGGCACCAATCAGAAGGCCCTTGCCCTCCTGACGCAGGTAGTATTCGCCGTCGCGATCGGCGACCGATGGAAGGCGGCGCCCCGCATCCGCCACACCGGGCATCGTTTCAGTCACGAAATACTGGTGTTCGGTGGGCTGCAACGGCACCTCGATCCCGGCCAGCGCGGCCACCTCGCGGCCCCACAGGCCCGCGGCGTTGATGACCCAGGGAGTGTTGATATCGCCCTTCGGCGTTTCAACTATCCAGTTGCCGTAAGGTTGCCGCGTGGTGGCCGTGACAGGGGTGAAGCGGTGGATTTCCGCGCCGCGCTGACGTGCGCCCGCGGCATAGGCGTTGGTCACACCGGAAGGGTCCACGTTGCCGCCATCCGGCTCCCACATGATGCAGCGGATACCGTCGAAATCGACCAGCGGGTGCAGACGCTCGGCCTCGTCGCGGCCGACCTCGTGGAAATTCATGCCATAGAGCCGTGCCTTGGCGGCCTGAAGCCGCAACTGATGTTCACGGTTCTCGGTCTGCGCGAGATAGAGGCTGCCGGGCTGGAATACGCCGCAACTCTGTCCCGTCTCGGCTTCAAGCTCCTTGTAGAGGTTCATCGTGTAATGCTGCAAGCGGCTGATGTTGGCGCTGTCATGCAGGCCGTGGATATTGGCCGCGGCATGCCACGTGCTGCCCGAGGTCAGCTCGTCTCGTTCCAGCAGGACAACATCGCTCCAGCCTGCCTTGGCAAGATGGTAAAGGATCGAGCATCCGATGACGCCGCCACCGATGACGACGGCCTGTGCATGGGTTTTCATGTGGGGTTCCCTGACTTGACTCGGCCTCAGGGTGGCGGCGTTTTCATGCCCGCGATTGCCGTTTCCCGACAAAACGCGTCGCGGTGATACAACATTTCAGAAGGAATTCCGCGGCGTGGCGGCGCCACTGGGGCCTGTTGCGTTCAATCGGACACGTCTCGGAGACGGGCACGCGTCCGCCCGGGTGGGCGCGGAACGCGCCCGCCTTGGGGGCGGGCGGGGGCGTGCCCGTCGCTGGCACGACGGGCGGGTGATTCCGATCCGGCGCAACATGCTTTGGTGTGCGGTTTGCGTTCCGGTCCCCCAGTCACGCCTCCGGATCGGGGCTGGTGCCGGTCCGGAAACCGGACAGGCCCGGGCGGGTAATGCGGGCGCGCGACGCAGCAAGGCCCTCGCGATACGAGTCCGCGTCGCCGTAATCGACGAATTGCGCGTAATAGGCATGGTGTGCGCCGACACGGGCCGCATGCTTGATGGGACACCAATAGGCCTCGGTCCGGCCGGCGATCTCCTGCACGTAGCCGATCAGCCCGTTGCAATATCCGCAATAGACACAGTTGAGCCGTTCCAGCGCGTTGAGGTAGGCAAGGTGGTGGCGATCGATCCTGATGAAATCACGGCGCCGGACTCGTTCGATCCCGTAGACCGGAAAACAGATGCGCTGATAGATCGTGACGAACAGATCCAGAAGCGCGAAAGGCACGATCATGGCATAGATCACCGGGGCGGTGATCGCGGTCATCGGCCGGGTCCGCCGGAGGAAGGTCAGCAACCGCACGCGCATTTCCCGGTGGCGTCGGCGGGCCTCGGCCTCGAAGACGACGCGGCCATTTTCGAGGCTGTACCGGAAGGCGGTGCGGCGACGTTCGAATTCCGCCTCCAATTCGTCCTGTAGCTCGCGGATGCGGGTCAGAAGCCTTTCGCTGGCGGTGGGCATTGCGGCACTCCGGCATGTTGGATGGGTACGTGGGGTATAGCGCGAAAATAGGGGCGCACAAGGTTGCCCCCGCGCGCCCCGTTCCCTTGCCTTCAGCCCCGCCGGAGCGGGACGTCAGGGTCAGGCGATTTCAACCAGTTCGATCGCGAAGGTCAGGTCCTTGCCCGCCAGCGGGTGGTTGGCATCCAGCGTGACCTGTTCCTCGGTCACGTCGACCACCGTGACCGGCATCACCTGCCCCTGGGGCGTCTGGACCTGAAGCTGGGTGCCGAGGTCGAGGGGGATGTCCTCGGGGATGTCGGCGCGCGGCACGGCCTGCTGGGCGTTCGGGTCCGGCTGGCCGTAGGCGTCGTCCGCGGGCACCTGAACGGTCTTCTTTTCACCGACCGCCATGCCGGGCAGCGCGGCATCGAGGCCCGGAATGATCTGGCCGGAGCCGACGGTGAATTCCAGCGGGTCGCGGCCATCGCTGGAATCGAAGGTCTCTCCATCGGTGAGCGTACCTGTGTAATGAATGCGTACTGTGTCGCCCGATTTCACCTGGGTCATGGTGGTATCCAATCTGTCGTGGGAAGGGTTGGTTTGCAAGGCCGCCGATTGCGCGCGGGTGCTTGTGCGATCCGGATCAATTTAATCAACGCGGTCAGGGATTGCAAACCGGTCGCGGCACGCGGGCGACGGTGGCGAATGGGCCTTTTCGACGCCGCCGAATGGTGACAGTCTTGCATAATGAAATGAAGGGGGAAGCGATGCCGATCACGACCTGTATCTTCGACGCCTACGGCACCCTGTTCGACGTGGCGGCCGCCGCGCGACAGGCGGCGCAGGAGCCCGGCCTTGACCGGTTCGCGGCGCATTGGCCGGCGATCGCCGAAAAATGGCGCCTGAAGCAGCTCCAGTACACCTGGCTGCGCGCGGTCATGGGCGCGCATACCGATTTCTGGACCGTCACGCAGGATGGTCTGGACTGGGCGCTGGAGGCCGAGGGGCTGGCCGGTGACACGGCCTTGCGCGAGCGTCTGTTGCAGCTCTACCGCGAGCTCGCGCCCTACCCCGAGGTGCCGGGTATGCTTTCGAGCCTCAAGGAGGCAGGGCGTGCGACCGCGATCCTGTCCAACGGCGAGCCCGGGATGCTGGACGCCGCGGTGCGGTCGGCGGGGATCGGTGCATGTCTCGACGACATCCTGTCGGTCGAGAGCGTCGGCATCTTCAAGCCGGCACCCGAAGTCTACGACATGGTCGGCGCGCGGTTCGGCTGTCCGCCCGGCGCAGTGCTGTTCGTGTCGTCCAACGGATGGGATGCCAGTGCCGCCGCCGGGTACGGGTTCGTCACCGCATGGGTCAACCGGGCGGGTGAGCCGGTGGACCGCCTGCCGGCGCGGCCGCATCATGTTCTGGACGACCTGAGCGGCATTCCCGATCTGGCGGCGCGCCTGTGACGGGTCGGTTCATCACCTCGGACGGCCTGAGCCTTCATTACGAGGACGAGGGCGAGGGCCTGCCGGTGCTGTGCCTTGCCGGCCTCACCCGAACCGCGCGCGATTTCGATTTCGTGGCCCCGCACCTGCCTGCCGTGCGCCTGATCCGGATGGATTACCGCGGGCGCGGGCAATCGGACCGGGCACAGGATCACCTGAGCTACTCGATCCCGGTGGAGGCGCGCGATGCCCTGGAGTTGCTTGATCACCTGGGCGTGGCGCGCGCGGTGGTCATCGGCACATCCCGCGGGGGGCTGATCGCGATGCTTCTGGCCGCGACGGCCAAGGAGCGGCTGCTTGGCCTGATCCTCAACGATATCGGACCGGAGCTGGATCCGGCCGGGCTGGACGCGATCATGCTCTATCTGGGGCGCGACCCGGATGCGCCGACGCTGGAGGCCCTTGCCCGCGAGGTGGCGCAGGCCAAGGCGGGCATGTTCCGGGGCGTTCCGCACGAGCGCTGGCTGGCAGAGCTTTCGGGCAACCATGTCGAAACGCCCGACGGGGTGCGAATCACCTATGATCCGCGCCTGCGCGACGCGGTGATCGAGGCCGGCGCCGAGGGCGCACCGGACATGTGGCCGCTTTTCGACGCAATCGCACCCTTGCCCGTGGCCGTGATCCGCGGCGCCAATTCCAACCTGCTGAGCGCCGGAACCGTGGCCGAGATGAAACGGCGCAACCCGGCGCTCGTCACCGCCGAGGTGCCGGACCGCGGGCATGTGCCCTTTCTGGACGAACCCGAGGCGCTGGCCGCGATCCGCGCCGTTCTGGACCGCGTGGAATGACCGATATCGCGATGATCCGCGCCGCCGCCGCGCGGCTGGAGGGCCACGCGCGGCGCACGCCGCTTCTGTCCTCGCCGTTTCTCGACCAGATCGCGGGTCGGCGGGTCCTGGTGAAACCCGAATGCCTGCAGCATACCGGCAGCTTCAAGTATCGCGGCGGGCGCGCGGCGCTGTCGGCGCTCGTCCCCGCGGTCCGGGCACGGGGCGTCATCGCCTATTCCTCGGGCAACCACGCACAGGGGGTGGCGCGGGCGGCGGCGGAATTCGGGGTGCCGGCAGTGATCGTGATGCCGCGGGATGCGCCGCAGCTCAAGATCGACAACACGATGTCACTGGGTGCCGAGGTGATCCTGTATGACCGCGCGGGCGGCGAAAACCGGGAAGCGATCGGTGAAGCGATCATGCGCGATCGCGGACTCACCCTGGTCAAGCCCTATGACGATCCGCAGGTGATCGCCGGTCAAGGCACCTGCGGGCTGGAGATCGCCGCGCAGGCCCGCGCAAGGGGCGTGCAGGCCGCCGACGTTCTGGTCTGCTGCGGCGGTGGCGGGCTGAGTTCCGGTATTGCCCTTGCACTGGAGGCCGAGGCGCCGGGCCTCAGCGTGCGTCCCTGCGAGCCGGAAGGGTTCGACGATGTCGCGCGGTCGCTGAGATCGGGACGGATCGAGACCAACGATCGGCAATCGGACAACGTCTGCGATGCGATCCTGACGCCTGCGCCCGGCGCTCTCACCTTTCCGGTGATGCGGCGATTGTGCGGCCCCGGACTCGTGGTCAGTGAAACCGAGGCGTTGCGGGCCATGGCGCTGGCGTTCCAGCGGCTCAAGCTGGTGGCGGAACCGGGCGGAGCCGTGGCGCTGGCGGCGGCTCTGTTCCGCAGGGACGACATTGCCGGCGACACCGTGATCTGCACCATTTCCGGGGGCAACGTGGATGCCGCGATGTTCCGCCAGGCCCTGGGGCGGTTCGGGGATTGACCACCCCTTGAACCGGGGGCCGAAGGCGGTCTCCCTCGCCGGACCCGTTTGCCGAAGCCCGGCTGCGCCACATGTCCTTCGCCCGGGTGCCGCTCATGCAAGCCAAGGGGGCTGTCCGTCGGCATTTTCTCCCGCACCGTGGGCGCGACAATGACGGCTTGCAGGAGTATTTCTGGAAAGATGAAGATCCCAGGCCCGTCTTCATCTTTCCTGCAATACTCCCGCCGGAGGCGTCCCGAGGCGACGGCCGAAGGCCGGCAACGAGATAGGACTGCGCGCCTGAAAGGCGCACCTTTTGAAGGGCGCCGCAACCCGAGCACCATCGGCACGGCGCGCGGTGGCTTGCGCGGCACCTGCTTTGGTGCTTCCCTTCGCTTGCATCAGGGTCAGGAGTCCGCGGATGAGCGAGTTCACAATTGCCAGTTTCAACGTCAAGAACCTGATCGGTCCGGACAGCGAATACTACCCTTTCCAGAGCTACACCCCCGAGGAGTTCGCGTGGAAGGAGGACTGGATGGCCGACCAGCTTCTGAGCATGGATGCCGATATCGTCGGATTCCAGGAAATATTCGACGAGGCCCCCCTGCGCGCGGTGATCGCGGAGACGAGCCGCCGCGCCACAGCCCTCAACGAGGCTGTCATCCCGGACCGGTCGAAGCGCTACCACCGCAAGGTTATCTTTCGCAAGCTGGCGACAGGCCCCTATGACGATGCGGCCCTCGCCTTCGCGCCCAATGCCGCCGATTCGGGCGAACCGGGCAAGCGGCGTCCGGGCCTGGCGGTGATGTCGCGGCTGGGATTTTCCGCAGCGCCGGAGGTCATACAGGACCTGGCCGACCCGGTGGTGATCCCGTTCCAGCCGCTGCGCGGCACGGAAGGGTCGGGAGATGCCGGGCACTACGTTTTGCGGCGCCTTTCACGCCCGGTGCTGAAGGTGCGTGTGCCGGTGGGCGGGCGCGAGATCACCGTTTTCAATTGTCATCTGAAATCCAAGCTTGGCGAATATGTCACCCCGGAAGACGCAGGCCATGCCCCGGAGGAGGACCTGACCCGCTATGATCCGGTGGGCCGCGCCATGGGAAGCCTGCGCGCGGCCGTGCGGCGCATGGCCGAGGCCTGGGTCCTGCGCCGGGCCATCGTGGAGGAGATCGGCGCCGGCCGGCCCGTGATGGTCCTCGGGGATTTTAACGACGGTCAGCATTCGGTCAGCTCGGAGATCATCGCCGGCGAGGCACCGTTTCGCAATTACGCGTGGATGCTGCGCCATGACGCCCGGGACCGCGACGACCGCTACAGCGACGCGGAGAACCGTCAGATCACCGAGGATGTCGAACGGGTGCGACTGCACTCCGCCGAAACGCTTTTTGTGCGGAAATCCCTGCGCGACACGGTTTACACGGCGGCTTTCGGCGGGGTTTTCGAATCAATTGACCAGATCTTCATGTCACGCGATTTCCACCCCGAGAATCCCGGTCGGATCGGCGAGATGAGCTATTTCAGTGTCTTCAACGATCACCTGACCGATGGCTCCCATCCCGAGGCACCTTACAACAAGCTGGCCTCGGATCACGGTCAGATCATGGCACACATCACCCTGCTTTGATCCCGCCGCAACCCGCTGCCGGCTCCCTGTCGTCAGGGCGCGGTCAGCCAGTCGTCGCGCGCGTCATCGGGGAACTGTGGACGGAAATAGGCGATCATGCGCCCTTCGGCCGGGGCCATGGCCCCCTCCCCCCACGGAGCCACGCCGTGAAGGCAAAGACGGTGAACCAGGTACGCCTCGCCGGGGATTGCGGGCACTTCGACGCGCCTGCAGGTTCCGAACACCTCGCGCCGGGCGGCCTTGTAGGTCTCCGTGAGGTCCACGTTTCCCCAGTCGCGCGGCACGGTGGCGTCGAGGGCACTCGCGAAGGCGCGGCGCATCACGTGGTGACTGCCTTCCCAGACGACCATCGGACTGGCCCCGGGGCTGCTTCGGGTCAGGGGCAGGCCGAGGATATAGGCATGACGCTCCTTCAGCATCCGGCGGCGGCCCTCGCCCGCGGGCAGCAGGCCGTCCACATGCGCTGCGTCGCGATCGCGCCGGTACCTGAACGCGGCCCCGCCCTCGCCGGCGCGGGGGCGCGGATACCCCGGCCATGTGACCGAAACCTGCCCGGCATGGAGCGGCAGATCGCCGTAAAGCGCACGCGCGGCCGCCCGCGCCGCCCCCGGCAGAGGCGCACCGCCCGGCACCGCGCCGTCGGGATCGTTGGGCAGGCTGTCCACACCGACGAACCATGTGCCCTCGCATTGCAGCCATTTGTCCCGCTCCGCGGGATCGGCGATACGCGGCAGGGCCGCAGCACGGGCCGCGACCGCCCAGTCGAGCACCGCCGTCTCGGCCGAAAACCGCTTCCAGCCGACATCGCGCAGCACCGCCCCTACCATCCCAGTGCCTTGCGAAGCATGTTCAGGGCGACCAGTGTCAGGAAGACCGCGAACACCCGCTTCAATGGCCTCGGGTCCATCGCATGAGCCAGCCGCACCCCCCAGGGAGCGCTGATCAACGTCATGGCGATAACGATCACGAAAGCCACGAGGTTCACCGCGCCGACAGTGAAGGGTGGCCGGTTTTCCGCCGCGATTTCAAGAAACAGGAACCCGATGACCGACGGCACCGCGATCGTCACGCCGAACCCCGCTGCCGTGGCGACCGCGCGATGTATGGGCAGGCCGTAAAGGCTCATCAGCGGGACGCCGAAACTGCCACCGCCGATGCCCATCAGCACCGACAGGAACCCCAGAACCGGAGACATCGCGGCCCGCGTGAACCCGGCAGGCATTTCCTGTCCGAGGCGCCAGTCCTGCCGTCCGAGGCCCAGGTAAGCGCCGATCACGAGCCCCAGCCCGCCGAACACGCCCTGCAGGGTGTTCGAGCGCAGCCCGGCAGCCACCAGAACCCCGAACGCCGCCCCGATCGCGATCCCGGGCGCCCATGTCCTCAGGATGCCCCAGTCCACCGCGCCCTTCCTATTATGGCTCAGGACCGACCGCACCGAGGTGACGATGATCGTCGCCAAGGAGGTGGCCAGGCAGATCTGCATCAGCTGCGGCCCGTCATAGCCGAGGGTCTTGAAGGCATAGAAGAATGCCGGCACCAGAACGATGCCACCGCCCACGCCCAGAAGACCGGCCAGAACACCGCCGAAGGCACCGATGGCAAGCAGCATGACCAGCATCTGGACGAGGAGGCCGGTCTCGGGAAAGGGGGGCGCCATGTGATGTCTCCGTCTGGGATCGGCCGCAGCCTTACACCGCCAAACCGGCGAGGGAAAGACAGAGGCAGCCAGGCTTGCGGCAGGCCGGATCAGACGGCGGTGGCCGTGCTGCCGGACACCTCTGCCAGCGCCGCCTCGACAACCCCGGGGCCCGCGCCGGCCCGCGCCGCCCCCTGGGACAGCCGCCGCCGCCAGGCGCGGGCGCCGGGCCGTCCCGCGAACAGCCCGAGCATGTGGCGCGTGACCTGATGAAGCTTGCCACCCTGCGCCAGATGCGCCTCGATATACGGCAGCATGGCCCGCGCGGCGGCCTCGGGTGTCACATCTGGGCCGGCGGCACCGAAAATCCGCCGGTCCGCGGCCCCCAGGATTTCTGCCGGGCGGTGATAGGCGGCACGCCCCACCATCACCCCGTCCAGCCCGGAGGACAGCATGGCCCCGGCCTGATCAAGGCTTTCGACCCCGCCGTTGACGGAGATGTGCAGATGCGGAAACCGCGCCTTCATGCGCCGCACCAGATCGTGATCGAGCGGCGGGATATCGCGGTTTTCCCTGGGGCTGAGCCCGTGCAACCACGCCATGCGCGCATGGATGGCAAAACGGCCCACGCCGGCGCCGGCCACCCGCGACAGGAAGGCGGGAAGAACCGCCTCGGGATCCTGGTCATCCACGCCGATGCGGCATTTCACCGTCACCTCCCGGGGTTGTGCCGCGATCATCGCCGCGCAGCACTCAGCGACAAGGCCGGGATCCTTCATCAGCACGGCACCGAACGTCCCCGATTGCACCCGGTCTGACGGGCAGCCCACGTTCAGGTTGATCTCGTCATAGCCCGCTTCCGCCCCGAGCCGGGCCGCCTGCGCCAGCTCTTGGGGGTCCGACCCACCCAGTTGCAACGCCACCGGATGCTCCTGCGGAGAATGCTTCAGCAGGTGCAGCGCCCCTCCACGGACAAGCGCGGGCGCGGTCACCATTTCCGTGTAGAGCAGCACATGTCGGCTGAACCGCCTGTGAAGATACCGGCAATGCCGGTCCGTCCAGTCCATCATAGGCGCCACCGACAATCTAGCGTGTTGTTTCATATTCATTTTTTATCTTCAAACCGTTGGCCTTGGGTCCTGCCACGTCGGGCCACGCCCCGAAATCCCCGAATTTGCCCCGTCTCACGACAACGCGCCGCACACATAGCGCACACGAAAATAGCCTCCAACCACCCCCCCCTGTGACTCACTCGCGTCCCGATCACACGATAGGGCCGCCATTCGCGACGATCCGAAGCCGCGGCGACGCCGCAGGCTCAAGCCCTGTCCCGGCGGAGACCCGGATCGACCAGGGGCTGGCGCCGGCACGCATGTCCGTATCCCGCCCCCTGACCTGTGGCCACCTCATTGCCCGATCTATAGCCGAAATCTGCGAGATAGGGAAACCGCCCCGGCGCGAACCGGGCAAGGAACGGATCGGCCACCTCGACCCGTCCGATGCTGACCGACATGCGCCTTGATGCGCGCCGAGCCACATGCGGCGCGTCGTGCGAACCGGTTCGGGCTACCGAACAAAGCACCGGACCGGCCGGTGACCCAATTGGTGCCCGGCGACAACCCGGAAAATCTCCGGCTGATCCAACCGGCCAGATGAACCGATGACACCGACGCATTGGCCCTTCGGCCAACTCGCGGGTTTCATCGGCACGCCCGGCGTCCTATCTGCGCAAATTTCCCGCGGCCTTGGCGGAGATAACGTTCAGTGTGGCCGGACCAGGCGTCGTGCCCGGGGCTTGTCCTGCCCGTGAAGCCCCGTGAACCGGGCCATCGTCAAAGGCCACAAGCCTTGCCCGTCTTTCGCGCGGCCGCCCGGCGCATCCCGCGCTATCGGCGCTGAAACACGATCATCGTCAGGGCCAGCACGCTCGATCCCAGCATCAGCAGCAGCGACACCGCGTTCAGCAGCGGTGTCGAGCCTTCCTTGAGACGATCGAACATGGCGATGGTCAGAGGCGCATCCGACCCCACGAGCATCAATGTGGTGTTGAAATTCTCGAAACTCATCAGGAATGCCACGACGAAAGCCCCCACCAGCGCCGGCGCCAGGAAGGGCAGAGTCACCGTGCGCACCGCCGTCAGCCGTCCGGCGCCCAGGTTCAGCGCCGCCTCCTCAAGGCTGCGGTCGAACTTCTGCAACCGCGCCGAGATCACCAGAGTGGCGATCGTGGTGATGAAGGAAAACTGCCCCAGGATCACCAGCACCAACCCCGGGCGCAAGGCCACCAGATCCCATTCCCAGGCATCCCAGGCCGCGTTCGCCACGGTCGAGGAAAACACCAGGATCGAGATGCCCAGCACGATGCCGGGGATCACCAGCGGCAGCAGCATCAGCACGTAAAGCAGACCGCGTCCACGGAACCGGTAGCGGTTGAATAGGAAGGCGTTGCTCGTGCCCACCACCAGCGACAGCGCCGAGACACAGGCGCCCACAAGCACCGAAGTGCCGATCGCCCTCAGGATCCGCCGCTCGTGGAACACCCCGATCTGCGGGCGCGCGTCGCCGAAGAACCAGTTCCAGGTGAAGCCCTCCCAGGGCAGCGCCGGAAACACGCTGTCATTGAAGGCAAAGACGGCCACCACCGCCAGCGGCAATGCCAGATAGACGAAGAACAGCGTGACATAAGCCCCGTAGATCAGGCGATAGGCGAGCGGGCGCGGCATCGACGGAATCATCGTGCGTGCCTCCTCATGCGGACCCCATCGTCTTTTCCAGTGTCTGCCCGGTCAGCCGCAGCATCGCCCAGACGATCACCGACGACAGCACCAGCAGCAGGAACCCGAAAGCCGCGCCCAACTCCCAGTTGAAGCGGACGATGAACTGCGAATAGATCAGCTCGGTGAACCAGAGGCTGTCCTTGCCGCCCAGCATCGTCGGCGTCAGGTAGTTGCCGAGGCTCAGCATGAACACCACGATCGAGCCCGCAACGATGCCGGGCACGGCGTGGGGGATGATGATCTCGCGCAGCACGCTCGGCCCCGATCCGCCCAGGTCATAACCCGCCTCGATGATGCCGTCGTCAAGCGATTCCAGCGTCGTGACCAGCGGCACCACCATGAACAGCATCGAGGTGTAAACCAGCCCGACCATCATCGCCGCGTCATTGTACAACATCTCGACCGGGCCGTCGGTCAGGCCCAGCCATTGCAGCAGCCCCGATATCAGGCCGGTCTCGCGCAGCAGGATCATCCAGCCGAAGGTGCGCACCAGCTCGGACACCCAGAAGGGCACCAGGCACAGCAGGAAAAGCGCCGACTGCACCCGGCCGCGGGCGATCTTGGCGATATAGAACGACACCGGAAACCCGATCACCAGCGTGATCGCGGTGGCCAGAACCGCCATCACGGCGGTGCGCAGGAAAGTCCAGAGATAAAGGGGCTCGTCAAGGAAGGTGCGGTAGTTGGCCATGCTGACCGCGTATTCTCCCACGCCGACCCGCTCGCGCAGCGACAGCAGCGCCAGGTCGACATGGGGAATCACGATCAGCAGCACAAGCCACAACAGCAGCGGGGCGATCAGAAGGACAAAGCCGAGGCGGGTTCCGGCGCGCATGGTTCAGCCCGCCCCGGCGAGGCCGGCATCGGTGCCGCGTTCGGGAAAGCAGGCGGCCTGATCCGCAGCCCAGCCAACTTGCACCCGGTCGCCGCGCCCCAACCCGGCGAAGCGGCCAGATTGCGGCAACGCCATTTCGAGAACGGTCCCGGTTTCCACGCAACGCAAAAGGGCACGGCTGGCGGCGCCGTTGAAAAGGATATCGGTCACCTCGCCCGACAGCCGGTTGTCACAGCCGGCCAGATCGGCCGGGTCGTGCCCCGGCAGGACCAGTTCGGGCCGCACGAAAATTTCGGCCCGGTCACCCGCTGCCGAGACGCCGCGCAGCGCGGCCCGCAGAGTCAGCCCGTCGTCGGCCTGCATCTCGGCAATTCCGCCCGACACCCGCGCGACACGCCCGCGCCAGCGATTGGAATCCCCCACGAACCCGGCGACGAAGGCCGTCTCCGGTCGGTAGTAGAGGTCGCGCGCATTGCCCAGTTGCTCGAACCGGCCGGCATTCATCACCGCGATACGGTCCGACATCACCAGCGCCTCGGACTGGTCGTGGGTGATGTATACGAAAGTGGTGCCGAAATCGGCCTGCAACGCCTTCAGCTCGATTTTCATGCGTTCGCGCAGCTTCAGGTCCAGCGCGCCAAGCGGCTCGTCCAGCAGCAGCACATCGGGTTCCAGGACCATGCACCGGGCAATGGCAACGCGCTGCTTCTGTCCGCCCGAAAGTTCGGCCACCTGGCGCGGGCCGATCCCCGGCAGGCCGATCCGCTCAAGCACGGCATCGACCCGATGCGCGATCTCGGCGCGTGGCAGGCGCTTTCGGCGAAGGCCGTAACCGATATTGTCGGCCACGTTCATCATCGGGAACAGCGCGAGATGCTGAAACACCATGTTCACGTTGCGCTTGTTGGGCGGCACATCAATGACCGAACCGCCCCTGATGCGGATGTCTCCGGATGTCGGTTCCAGGAAACCGGCGATCATCCGCATGATCGTCGTCTTGCCACAGCCCGACGGCCCCAGGATCGAGAAGAACGACCCGCGTGGCACGGTGAAGGACACGTCGTCCACTGCCGTCACGCCGTCAAATTGTTTCATCAGCGCGCTGCATTCCAGATCGGGTGCGCTCATCGGGCGGATACCTCCTGCGCGGGGGGGCGAATTCATGCGTGTCGGGGCATTGATGTGGTTTCATGCCGGGCCCGGCCGGTTTGGCGATCACCGCCCGACCGTTGGCCGGCATGGCCGCGCCCGCCTGCCCTGTTCGCGCAGGCGGGCGCGGAGGCGGGCGGTTACTGCGCCGCCTTGACCCTGTCCAGAATACCGCCTTCGATCGCCTCGAGTCCGGCCGGCACCGGCGGATACCACTTGATGTTGTCCACGGCCTCGGGCGGGAAGCTCGCCTGATAGCGCGCCTTGAGTTCGGCCGAAACGTATTCGTCAGCTCCCTTCGACGCTGTGAAGTTACCTGCCGTGTCGGTGATCATCGCCGCGATCTCGGGCTGCATGACGAAGTTGATCCAGTCATAAGCGGCCGCGTCGGCGCGGCCTTTGGCGGGCAGCACGAAAGTGTCGATCCAGCCTAGCGCGCCGGCTTCGGGGGCCACGAAGGTGATGTCGGGATTGTCGGCATTCAGCTTCCAGCCGCCGGTATCCCAGGCCATTGAGGCAACCACCTCGCCCGAGCGAACGAGATTCATAAGCTCGTCACCGCCGCCCCAGTACGCCTTGACGTTGGGTTTGCAATCAATGAGCTTCTCACCCACCTTCTCCATGATTTCCGTATAGGCATCGGCGTCGTCATAGGCGGCGAAAGGATCCATGCCCATCGCGAAGGCGAAGCCGATCAGCGTCGGGCGCTTGAGCCTGTAGGACACCTTGCCCGCCACCGCATCGTCACAGAGATCGGTATAATCGGTGACATCCGGTGCCTCGGCTGTATTGACCACCAGTCCGCTCGTGCCCCAGACATGGGGCACACCATAGACTTCGCCATCCACCGTGGTGTTGCCCTTGGTGGCCGCCAGCATCGAGGGAATGAACTGGCTTTCGTCGATCTGCGACAGGTCGATCGGCTTGTAGATGCCGAATTCCATCTGCGGCCCGGTGATCCGGTCCTGGCTGGGCTGGGCAAGGTCGAACCCGCCGCCGCCGGTGGCACGCAGCTTGGCGATCATTTCCTCGTTGTTCGACAGGGTGACTTCAACGGTATGGCCAGTCTCTTCCTCGAACTTGGCGATGACGGTTTCGGGCGCGTAGTTGCCCCATGTCAGCAGGCGCAGCGTTTCTGCCGCGGCCGGTTGCACGAGCACCAGAGATCCGGTGAGGACCGCGGCGCATGTCAGGTAGGTGGAATGTTTCATTTGTTTTCCCTGATTGTTGCAGCATGATCGGTTTTGTTCGTTTTCGCGTGTTAGCGCAGGATCAGTGACGGTTTGATGAAAAGCAAGTTCTCCTTTCGCGGTCTCCATTTCAGTGTCCCTTGAACGATCTTTCACGGTCGTCGAAAGAGGCGCGTCATTTCGAAAAGGCTGTCGAGTTGTTCGAAACGCTCGCGCGCTTCGGGCCAGCGTTCCTCCTGGGTGGCGGCGATGAGTGCCTCGACCAGCGACAACGTGGCGATGTTGGAATCCCACGCCGACGGGATTTCACCCCAGCAATGAAACGTCGCCTCGGCCAGCCCCGCGACCGGGCTTGCCCACTGGTCCGTCACCAGGATCACCCGCACCCGCCTCTCCGACGCGATTTCGGCCAGGCGCAGGAGATTCTCCTCGTATCGCCGCATGTCGAAGATCAGCAGCGCATCGCCTTCTTCCATGTCCAGCACGTAATGCGGCCAAGTGGCCGGAGACGAGGTCAAGTGGGTGACGCCTTCGCGGATGGCCTGGAAATGGGTAAAGGCATATTCGGCAAGCGACCGCGTGATCCGGCCTCCGACGATGTAGATTCCGGCATCACTTGCCAGCAGCCGCGCGGCCGCATCGAACTGCGCGGTGTCGACATTGGCAAAGGTCTGGGTAAGGTTCTGCGTCACCGCGCCTGCAAACCGGTTCAGCATATGCGACTCCGGCGCTTCCGTGGCCCATACGGCGCGGCGCTCCGTCGGCCCCGAAACCTTGGCCTGAAGCTCTTGCAGGAGTGCCTGGTGGAATTGCGGATACCCCTTGAAGCCCAGTTTCTGCACCATCCGCGCCACCACCGGTGCCGAAACGCCCGCCCTCTCGGCCGCTGCGGTGATCGAGGCGAGCCCGGCATTGGGATAATCCTGCACCAGTGCGTTGGCGAATTTGCGCTCGGACAGTGTCAACTCCCGGTAATGGCTGCGCAACAATTGGCGTACCGTCGGTGTGACGGCGGCCATCGGGCCTGGTGAAGCGACGTGCGGGTCGGTGGGGGGATCGTCGGTCACGGGCGGACCTCTTGCGATGGTGTCACAGACGGAATTTGCGGTGCGGCCTGCCGAAACGGATTTCTTCCGCCGCGTTTCTGGAAAAATATTGACGCAAAACGTATCACGTGGAAAGCTTTTTCCAGAAACGGGGGCAAGGATGGCCGGAAATGACGATGACGCCTTTGAAATCCTGAGCGCCGGCGGCACCGGCCCGGCGGTCATCGTATGTGAACATGCTTCGAATCACATTCCGGCAGAGTATCACGGGCTCGGGCTGAGCGAGGACGCAAGACAGAGCCATGCCGCGTGGGATCCAGGCGCCGAGGCGGTGGCGCGGCGCATGGCAATGGCACTGGATGCGCCGATGATCTCGGGGCGGATCTCGCGTCTGGTGCATGATTGCAATCGCCCGCCCGGCGCACCGGACGCCATGCCGGAAAGAACCGAATTCATCGAGGTGCCGGGCAATGTCGGGCTGGACGCCACCGCGCGCGCCGCGCGGGTACGGCAGGTCTATGACCCTTTCGCCCGGGCGCTGACCAACCTTCTGGATCGACGCCGCAAGGCCGGGCACCGCTTTGCCCTGGTTACCATTCACAGTTTCACCCCAACCTGGCTGGGCCAGCCCCGTGACGTGGAAGTCGGGATCCTTCACGACGATGATACCCGACTCGCCGATGCGATACTGGCGCGGAGCGCGGACATTTCAGGGCGCCGGATCGAGCGCAACGCACCTTACGGTCCCGCAGACGGCGTGACCCACACGCTGCGCCTGCACGGAGTCGCGGGCGGCTTGCCGAACGTGATGATCGAACTGCGCAACGACCTGATCGCAACCCCCGCCGATCAGGACGGAACCGCCCGGGAACTGCTTGACCTGCTGTGCCCGGCCCTGGCCGAGTTGAAGCTCGTGGTGACGCATGATGCATAGGGCGATGAAACGTTACATCCGTGCCATCGACGGGATGAACCGCTGGCTCGGGCGAATGACGATGTACCTTGTGTTCGTTCTGATGGGCGTGCTGTTGTGGTCCTCGTTCTCCAAGACGTTCCTGACGCCTGCCGCATGGACCCTGGAAACCGCGCAATTCGTCATGGTGGCCTATTATGTCCTGGGAGGGCCCTATTCGATTCAGCTGGGATCGAATGTAAGGATGGACCTGTTCTATGGCGACTGGTCACCGCGGACCAAGGCGTGGGTCGACGCCGTCACGATCTTTTTCCTGCTCTATTACCTGGTGATACTGTTCCTGGGCGCGGTAAGTTCGACCGCGTATTCGCTGGGTTATTTCGGAACCGACCCCTTCGTTTTCTTCGGCGACCTGTTCGCGACCTTCCTGACCGATGGCCTCAGCGGCGCACGCGAGAAGATCGGATTTCTGGAACGCAGCCCGACCGCCTGGCGACCGCAGATCTGGCCGATCAAGGTCGTGCTCTGTGTCGGCGTGCTGCTGATGATCCTGCAATGCATCGCCGAATTCTTCCGTGATCTAGAACGGCTGAGCGGGGGCGAACCCGATGTCGCATGAAATGATCGCGCTGATCATGTTCGCCGGCATGATGCTGATGTTGATGACCGGGCAGCGCGTCTTTGGCGCCATCGGCTTCGTGGGGGCACTCGCCGGGGTGCTCCTGTGGGGTACGGGAGGTGTGGAAATCCCGTTCTCGGCGGCGATGAAACTGATGAAATGGTATCCCTTGCTGACGCTGCCGATGTTCATTTTCATGGGCTATGTCCTGTCCGAGAGCCGCATCGCCGACGACCTTTATCGCATGTTCCATGTCTGGATGGGGCCGGTACGGGGCGGTCTGGCCATCGGCACGATCGGATTGATGGTGCTGATTTCCGCGATGAACGGGCTGAGTGTCGCAGGCATGGCCATCGGCGCGACCATCGCCCTGCCGGAATTGCTGCGGCGCGGCTACGACAAGATAATGGTCACCGGCGTCGTGCAGGCCGGGTCGTCCCTCGGTATTCTCGTGCCGCCCTCGGTGGTGCTGGTCCTTTATGCGATGATCGCGCGGCAACCGGTGGGCCAACTCTGGCTTGCGGGCGTGATTCCGGGGTTTTTGATGGCGACACTCTTCATCCTGTACATCTGGTTGCGCTGCCGGATTCAACCGCATCTGGGCCCCGTCCTTCCCGAAGACGAGCGCAATGTGCCGATGACGGAGAAGCTGCGCCTTCTGCGCGCGGGGGTGCTGCCGCTTGTCATCTTCGCGGTCATGATGGTGCCTTTCGTCAAGGGCTGGACGTCGCTGGTGGAAAGCTCTGCCATCGGCGCGATCGCGGCATTCCTGGCCGCCGTGCTCAAGCGGCGGATGACGCGCGAGGTGTTCGAAACCTCGGTGCGCAGCACACTGGCCGTGTCGTGCATGTTCATGTGGATCATCCTGGCGGCGCTCGGCTTCGGCGCGATCTTCGACGGGCTGGGAGCGGTGAACGCGATAGAGGGGCTCTTTACCGAAAAGCTCAATCTCAGCCCTTGGATGATCCTGATCCTGATGCAGCTCAGTTTCGTGCTCATGGGCACGTTTCTGGATGACACCGCGATGCTGGTCATCGTGGCGCCGCTTTACGTGCCGCTGGTCGGGGCGCTCGGCTTCGACCTGATCTGGTATGGCGTGCTTTACACGATCACCACACAGATCGCCTACATGACACCGCCTTTCGGCTACAACCTTTTCCTGATGCGCGCCATGGCCCCGCCCGAGATCGGGCTGCGGGACATCTACCGTTCGATCACCCCTTTCGTGGGCGTCATGCTGGTGGCGCTTTCGCTGGTGATGATCTTTCCGCAGATCGCGCTTTGGCTGCCCGACCAGATTTACGGAAAATAACCAGAAGAGCCCCGACCGGGGGCCGAAACCACAACAAGGAGAAAGACTATGACAACGACAAGACGCAAGTTCCTCAAGACCGCAGGCGCCGGCGCCGTCGCCGCGCCGCTCGCTGCGCCCGCCGTCGCGCAATCCACCATCACCTGGCGGTTGCAGACCTATGCCGGGGCGGCGCTGGCAGAGCACGTGATCAAGCCGGCGATTGACAGTTTCAACAGGATCGCCGGCGACCAGATGCAGATCGAACTGTACTTCGCAGACCAGCTCGTACCGACGGGCGAGCTGTTCCGCGCCATGCAGCGCGGGACGATCGACGCGGTACAGTCCGATGACGACTCGATGGCCTCGCCCACCGATGTGCGCGTTTTCGGCGGCTACTTCCCGTTCGCGCTGCGCTACTCGCTCGATGTGCCGGTGCTGTTCAACCAGTACGGGCTCGATGATATCTGGAAGGAGGAATACGCCAAGGTCGGCGTCAAGCATATCTCGGCCGGTTCGTGGGATCCGTGCCACTTCGCAACCAAGGATCCGGTCCGCAGCCTCGCGGATCTGGAAGGCAAGCGCGTGTTCACCTTCCCCACCGCGGGCCGATTCCTAAGCCAGTTCGGCGTCGTGCCCGTGACCCTGCCGTGGGAGGACATCGAGGTCGCTGTGCAAACCGGTGAACTCGACGGTATCGCCTGGTCCGGCATCACCGAGGATTACACCGTCGGGTGGGCGGATGTGACCAATTACTTCCTGACCAACAACATCTCGGGGGCCTGGATCGGGCATTTCTTTGCCAACATGGAACGTTGGGAAGAGTTGCCCGACAACCTCAAGGAGTTGCTGAAGGTGACTTTCGACAGCTCGCATTACTACCGGCAATGGTGGTACTGGGGTGGCGAGGCCGCTTTGCGCGTCGGTGGCGACAAGATGCAGCTCACCACGATTCCCGACGAGGAATGGGAACAGGTCGAGGCCGCCGCCAAGGATTTCTGGGACGAGATCGCCGGCGAAAGCCCGGTGCGCCAGAAGGTGGTCAGCAAGATCAAGGAATACAACGAGGTCATGCGGGAGGCCGGCCGGCCCTACCGCTACGGCTGAGTGCGGCACCTGCCGGACCGGGGGGGGCCGTTGGCGCCCCCTCCCTTCCAAAGCCTGAACGGAGCGATTGAATCATGACAGCCCTCCCCCTGGACACGCTGAAGAAAAAGGCCGCGAGCGGCGAGATCGACACGGTCCTGGCCTGCGCCGTGGACATGCAGGGACGCCTTGTCGGCAAACGGTTTCACGTGGCGAATTTCCTCGAAAGCGGGATCGAGGAAACCCATTGCTGCAATTACCTGCTGGCCACCGACCTCGAGATGGACACGCCCGCCGGATATGCCGCGACAAGCTGGGCCGCGGGATATGGCGATTACGTGTTGAAACCGGATCCGGAGACGCTGTGCCCGGTGCCGTGGCTTGAGGGCACCGCACTGGTGCTGTGTGATTTCCTTGATCATCATCACCGCGCGCCGGTTGCCCACGCTCCCCGACAGATCCTCAAGGCCCAGATGCAACGCGCTGGCGCCAAGGGCCTGGTGCCGATGATGGCAACGGAACTGGAATTCTTCATCTTCCAGCGATCCTATGACGAGATCCGCGCCGAAGGATACCGCGACCTGGAGCCGCTGGTGAAATACAACCAGGACTATTCGATCCAGCTGTCCACGCGTGACGAGCATGTGCTCCGACCGGTCCGAAACGCGCTTTTCGAGATGGGCATCCCGGTGGAAAACACCAAGGGCGAGGCCGAGACCGGGCAGGAGGAGCTGAACATCCGTTTCGGAGATGCGCTCGCTGCCTGCGACCGCCATACTCTCGCAAAACATGCGGTCAAGGAGATCGCGGCCCAGAAGGGCCATGCCGCCACATTCCTGCCGAAATGGCATACCGACCGGGTGGGCAGCGCCGCGCATATCCACCAGTCGCTGTTCGGGGATGGTGAAAATGCATTCCATGACGCGGACGGCGCGCATGGCATGTCGCGGACAATGCGCCGGTATGTCGCCGGGCTCTTGAAATACGCGCCTGACTGCATGTTGCTGATGGCTCCTTATATCAACAGCTACAAGCGTTTCGTGCCCGGCACATTCGCGCCAACCAAGGCGGCCTGGTCCATCGACAACCGAACCGCCGGTTTCCGCCTCGTGGGCGAGGACAGCAAGGGTGTGCGCATCGAGTGCCGCATTCCGGGCTCGGACATGAACCCCTACCTGGCCTGCGCGGCGCAATTGGCCGCCGGTCTTGCCGGGATCGACGAGGAGCTGGATCTGCCGGAGCCTGCAAAAGGCGATGTCTACGGGATGGAAGACGTTCCCGACGTACCACACACCTTGCGCGCGGCAACCGAGACGTTCCGCAACTCGGCGATGCTGCGCGCGGCGCTTGGGAACGACGTCGTGGATCATTACTCGCGTGCGGCGGAAATCGAACAGGAGGATTTCGACCGCGTCGTCACCGGATACGAGCTTCAGCGCGGTTTTGAGCGGGCCTGACCGCCGCCGAAAGCAAACATGACCCATTTCGCAAACAGCCCGACACACGAGAAGGATTCCAATGACTCTCGCCGCAAACTGGTCCTACCCCACCGCCATCCGCTTCGGCTCTGGCCGGATCGCGGAACTCCCGGATGCCTGCGCCGGTGCCGGCATGACCCGCCCGCTACTGATCACCGACCGGGGGTTGGCCGCGCTTGCGGTCACTGAGACTGCGCTCGGGGTACTGCGCAAGGCGGGGCTGGAGGCGGCCATGTTTGCCGATGTCGATCCCAACCCCGACGAAATCAACCTTGCCGCCGGCGTGGACGCCTATAACTCCGGCGGGCATGACGGGGTGATCGCCTTCGGCGGCGGCTCGGGCCTCGACCTTGGCAAATGCGTGGCCTTCATGGCCCGACAGACCCGGCCGGTCTGGGATTTCGAGGATGTCGGAGACTGGTGGACCCGCGCCGACGCGTCCGTCATCGCACCGATCGTGGCCGTGCCCACGACCGCCGGGACCGGGTCCGAGGTCGGGCGTGCCGGGGTGCTGACGAATTCGCAAACCCACGAGAAAAAGATCATCTTTCATCCGAAAATGCTTCCTGCCGCGGTGATATGCGATCCCGACCTGACAGTCGGAATGCCGCCTGCGATCACCGCGGGCACCGGGCTGGACGCCTTCGCGCATTGCGTCGAGGCGTTCTCGAGCCCGCATTACCATCCGATGAGCGCGGGGATCGCCCTCGAAGGGATGCGGCTGGTGATCGAGAACCTTCCCCGCGCCTTCAAGGATGGCACCGATATCGAGGCGCGTGCCCACATGATGAGCGCGGCGGCGATGGGGTCCACCGCGTTCCAGAAGGGACTGGGTGCCATCCACGCCATGAGCCATCCCGTTGGCGCGCATTTCAATACCCATCACGGCACCACGAATGCCGTGTGCATGCCGGCGGTGCTTGACCTCAACGCGCCGGAGATCAGTGCGCGGTTTGATCGGGCTGCCGGTTACCTGGGACTCGAAGGCGGTTTCGCAGGTTTCCGCAGCTTCGTGGACCGGTTCAACCAGAGCCTCGGCGTGCCCCGCGGCCTTGCCGCGCTCGGCGTGACCTCGGATGCTGTCCCCGCACTCGTCAAGGGGGCGATCAAGGACCCGTCCTGCGGCGGCAACCCTGTCACGCTGACTGAGGAGAATCTCACCGCGCTTTTCAATGCCGCGATGTAGACGGGGCCGCGATGTAGACGGGGCGGGAAAGGCCGTGCGTCCGATGGCGGCGCGGCTGCACCGGCACCAGCCCCAACCGGTGCGGATGATGCAGCGCTGCCGCAACGCTAACGGCAACGGGGGCTAGGCGGCGTCTGCATTTAGGGGATTCCCAAATCGGTTCTCGTTTGATTCAAGATCAAAAACGGGAGGCGATCTTGAGCAGACGGACTTTGACAGACAGGCAGTGGGCGATCATCGAACCTTTGGT
>NZ_QNGB01000069.1 GCF_003298505.1 Roseovarius sp. TE539 | reverse complement strand
GACACCCTTTCGGGCGGTGCCGGCGATGATCTTCTGGATGGGGGGGCGGGATGGGATACCGCCTTTCTTTCCGGCAAACAGTCGAGCCATACGCTGACGCTGAGCCCGACGGGAACCACGATCACGGATCGCCGCGCGGATGGCAACGGCACCGACACGCTTGTCGATATGGAGTTCCTGGATTTCGACACCGATCTCTTCGGCGGACCCTTCGGGCTTTTCCAGGTCACCGACACCGTCAGCCTGGCGCCGGAGGAGTTCGAGAGCTTCATCGAGCTCTACATCGCCTATTTCAACCGCGCGCCCGACGCGGGCGGGCTCGCCTTCTGGGGAACCGCCTTTGCGGACGGCATGACCCTCGAGGAGATGGCGTCGCTTTTCATCGGCCAGCCCGAGACCGAGGCCGCCTACCCGCCCGGCACCTCCAACGCGGTCTTCGCGGAGACGGTCTACAACAATGTGCTGGGCCGGGCCCCGGATCCGGGCGGTTTCGATTTCTGGGTCGGTCTGCTGAACGCGGGAAGCGTCGCCCGCGATCAGTTCATCCTCCAGGTCCTGCGGGGCGCCAAGGCACCAGCATCCGCGGACGACAGCCCGGACCTGATCGCCCAGCGACTGGCCGATCAGGAATTTCTGGCAAACAAGGTCGATATCGGGGCCTATTTCGCGGTCCACAAGGGCCTGTTCGACGTGGCCGACGCCACAGCTGCAATGGCACATTTCGACGGCACGGCGGACGGTATCGACGCTGCCGTGGCCGCCATCGACGGGTTCCATGCCGACGCGCTGGATCCGATCGATGGCGATTTCCTGATGCCGCTCGTCGGCGTGCTCGACGATCCGGTCTTCTGAAACCCGTTTCCGGAACCGGGCCGGGGGCCTTGCCGCTGCTTGGCGCGGCTGGCGCCCCGGGGGTGCCATGACTGTCAGCGATACCGTTCCACAATGGGCCGCAGGGCGACGCGCGCGCGCAGTTTTGTCGCCAGAAGGTAAATCCCCCCGATCTTGCGGTGCAGAAAGAGGGTTTCCGCCGGCGGTACATGGGTCAGATCACGCTCCGCTCCCAGCGCCATGCCGATATCACGCAGGCGCTCCGGAAGATCGGCGGTGCTGAAATCGAACGGGTCGGATCGGCGCAGCGGGGCCATGGCCGTCTCGAACATCGTTTGAATGATGGCCTGGTGCCGGGGGGCGGTTTGCGCGT
>NZ_QNGB01000068.1 GCF_003298505.1 Roseovarius sp. TE539 | reverse complement strand
CACTGAGAAACAGCCGTGAGGAGAACGACCATGATTTACTATGCTGGTTTGGACGTTTCACTGAAAGAGATTTCGATCTGCGTTGTTGATGCAGACGGCAAGACCGTTGCCCGGGGCGTGTCCCCCGCTGACCCCGAGGGCGTGGCGGGCTGGTTTCGGGCAAAGTCGCTATCACCGAGGCTGATCGTGCATGAAAGTGGGCAACTGTCGATCTGGCTTCAGCGAGGTTTGGAGCGGCTGAGGCTTCCCATCATCTGCATCGATGCGCGCAAGGCGCACAAAAGCCTTTCGGCTCGCCCCAACAAATCTGATGCCGCTGACGCGGAGGGTCTCGCTCAATTGGCTCGCACAGGTTGGTTCACACCTGTTCACGTTCGAAGCGAGGATTCAGATCGGCTACGCTGCCTGATCAGCGCGCGGGCGCATTTGATCAGTCTGCGCAAGGATCTCGAGGGCCATATCCGGGGAATTCTCAAGACCTTCGGCATCCGTTTGACAGGTGTCGGGAAAGGTAGACAGCGTCAGGGCTTCCGAGACCAACTCGCCGCCGCAGGAGAGCGCAATGCAGTGCTGCGCAGCATCGCGGACGGGTTCATTGCCGCCCATTCCACGCTGTGTCAGGCAGCTGCAGATCTCGATTGTGCCGTGAAGGAGAAAGCCAAGGTGCATCCTGTCGCCCGTCGGCTGATGACCGTTCCTGGCGTTGGCCCCGTCGTGGCGTTAAATTTTGTTGCGCTGGTCGATGACCCTTCGCGGTTTCGGCGAGCTGAGAACGTAGGGGCTTTTCTGGGCCTCACGCCTCGAAGGTATCAATCCGGAGAAATGGATTGGTCCGGCCGCATCTCGAAATGCGGCGATGGAACCATGCGGAACTTGCTGTTCGAGGCGGCAACGACCTTGATCGGTCGGGTGCAGAAGTTCTCAGCGTTGAAAAGCTGGGCGGTCCGACTTGCTGGGCGACGAGGCTTTGCCAAGGCGGCAGTTGCCACCGCTCGTAAACTCGCGGTGCTTATGCTGACACTGTGGAAGACCGAAACCGAGTTCAAGTGGAAAAAGGAGGCCATAGCCTGACCTGAATTCCCGCCCCGGTGGCGGGAAGCAATGTCCCGAAGGGGCGGAGGCTGGTCGATTTCGCGCGGGCCGATGGGATGCGGAGCATTCTGCACAACCCGATCCATACATTGGAGACGACCACCACCGGATGCCATGCTGAGGCGCAAACCATGTGTGACCTCGAAGAGAACCATGACCCCGGACGGATCCGTTGCTTTCCGCTTGACAGGGCCGCAATCAGAGAACCGGCCCGTGGCGTCATGGAAGGCCACGATCAGAGGCCTGACACACGTCCGATCGAAGACCCCGCCGAAAAATCGCAGATAACGCTTGCCAAACAGGGGGCATCCACACACG
>NZ_QNGB01000067.1 GCF_003298505.1 Roseovarius sp. TE539 | reverse complement strand
CAGGGCAATGATCTCTGTATCGTTCTTCATGGCGTATCGTTCCTCTTATGGAAGTTCTGGCAGGCTTGATCACCCGCCACGATACGCCGCCTTCTCAAACCGCGTCACCCATTTCCCGCCATAGCTCGGATTTCGCGCGGGGCGTGCTTATCCGCACTTCATGATCGAACCGCCTGGCGGCCGGCCCTGTCACGCAGGTGTCTGGGCGCTTGATCCTGCCAGGCCGTTCGCGATAACAAGGGCTTGTAATCGCAGGATGGACATCAGTGACAACACAGCAAAAGCGCGCCCTGACCCTGCGCGACGTTTCGGAGGCGTCAGGGGTATCCGAGATGACGGTCAGCCGCGTTCTGCGTGATCGCGGCGATGTATCGGAAGCCACGCGTACCCGTGTTCTGGCGGCGGCCAAGAGGCTGGGCTACGTGCCGAACAAGATCGCCGGCGCGTTGGCCAGCCAGCGGGTCAACCTGGTGGCGGTCATCATCCCGTCGATGTCCAACATGGTCTTTCCCGAGGTGATGACCGGGATCAGCGGTGCGCTGGAGGAAACCGGACTGCAGCCGGTTGTCGGCCTCACGGGATACCTGCCCGAAAAGGAAGAGAAGGTTCTTTACGAGATGCTGTCATGGCGGCCCTCCGGTGTGATCATAGCGGGGCTTGAGCATTCGGATGCGAGCCGTGCGATGCTGCGCGCAAGCGGAATTCCGGTTGTCGAGATCATGGATGTGGACGGTACGCCGGTGGATTCCATGGTGGGCATTTCCCACCGCCGGGCCGGGCAGCAGATGGCCCACGCGATCATCCGTGCCGGGCACAGGCGGATCGGGTTCCTCGGTACCAAGATGCCGCTTGACCACCGGGCGCGGAAACGGTTCGAGGGGTTCACCCAGGTCATGGCCAAGGCCGGGATCGAGATCGCGGACCAGGAATTCTATTCGGGTGGTTCGGCACTGGTGAAGGGGCGCGAGATGACGCAGGCGATACTGGGGCGCACACCTGACCTGGACTTCCTGTATTATTCCAACGACATGATCGGCGCAGGCGGCCTGCTTTGGCTTCTGGAACAGGGGGTGGAAATTCCCGGGCAAGTCGGGCTGGCAGGGTTCAACGGCGTGAACCTTCTCAAGGGGTTGCCGCGGCAGCTTGCGACAATGGATGCCTGCCGTCTGGAGATCGGTCAGCAGTCCGCACGCATCATCGCCGACCGGGTGAGCGAAGCCGCCCCGGCCGAGCCGGTACGCATCACTCTGGAGCCGACGATAGATTTCGGCGATACGCTCCGGCCGGGCTGACCCGGCACTGGCCAGACTTGGTATCAGTTCGGCAGGCGCATCGCCTTTCAAAAGCTGCGCCTTGCAGGCGCGCAGTCGTGTCTCGCTGTTGGCCTCGTGACCTGCCCCATTTTTCAGGGCCACTCGCAAGTCGAGTCTGTTCCTCATTTGTTTGCCATCATTCGGCGGCGTGAGCAATGGGCGCAGGCGCGGAGCCATCAACTCGCTCAAGCGGCTGCGCC
>NZ_QNGB01000066.1 GCF_003298505.1 Roseovarius sp. TE539 | reverse complement strand
CGCGCGCAGCCCCCAGATAGCGCAGCGTGTGGCCATAACCGGGTCTCAGGTCTCAACAGTGGTTTTGCACAACCACACCGCTGAGGAGACCGGCTATGACCGCCACCCATTGTATCGCGCCGACCCTGTTGGTCGCCATCGACATTTCCAAGCATCGCCACGAAGTGCTGATCGGCATTCCGGGCAAAAAGCGCCGCCGCCGCATAACCATCACCAACACGCTGGACGACTTCCAGCGCCTGTCTGCTGTCCTCGCCAGCTATGACATGCCGGTCCGGATTGGGTTCGAGGCGACCGGCAACTATCACCGCACGCTTGCGCACCACCTCGGCCGGGCGGGCTTCGAGCTGAAGCTTGTCTCCTCCGTCGGTCTGGCCAGGACGCGGGAGGCCCTGCACAACAGCTGGGACAAGAATGACCCGAAGGACGCCCAGGTCATCCTGCACATGCTGGAGATCGGCGCCGTGCAGTTCTTTCACGATCCGCTGATCCTCGGAACCGCCGACATCCAGGAGCTGTCAAAGACCCACGAGATCGTCTCCCGTTCGAAGACCGAGCTATGGCACCGCATTCTGACGCACTACCTTCCGCTGTATTTTCCCGAGGCCGAACGATTTCACCGAAGCTCGCGGACGGATTGGTTCCTGGCGTTCTTGGAGAAGTACCCGTCGCCACACATGATCTCGGCCATGGACCGGGACGCCTTCATCGCTGATGCTTGGGCCGTCGTTGGCCGGAAGGTTTCCAAAGAGCAATTGCTTTCAGATATTTACGCGACGGCCGTTGGTTCGGTTGGACTTCCAGTCCACCGGGATTCCGATGCGGTCCGCATGTTCCGCCTCGTTCTCGCAGAGGGCCGCAGCCTGGTCCGGCAACGCGATGAGATCGAGGCTCGGGCCGTCGCGCTGCTGTCGGATCTGCCCGACTATCAGCTGCTGACGACCATCCCCGGCGTCGGCCCGATCAACGCCATGACCATCCTGGCGGAGGCTGGCGACCTGCGCCGCTTCCGACATCACCGGCAATTCCTGAAGTTCTGCGGCATGGACCTCGCCACCGTCCAGTCCGGCATGTTCCGCGGTCAGAGCCGGATCTCGAAATACGGCAATGCCCGGCTGCGGCGCACGCTCTGGATGGCCGGCCAAACCGCTGTTCTCAAGCGGACCAACAGCTTCCGGGACAAGTTCGAACGCTACATCTCGAAGGATCGACACAATGCCCATCTGCGCCGCAAGGCTTACACCGCGATCGCGGCCAAGATGGCGCGCACCGTACACGCCGTGGTCAAACACGGCGAACCCTATCGCCCCTTCTTCGAGGGGGTGAGCCCAGGCGGAAGGACCACTCTCTGACGAGCCGTGGAGGCAGCTCGCTGACCTCGTAGATAATGTTCGGGCCTTCTGCTTGGGATTTGGGATCTCGTATTGAGGACGGTGAGGGCCGCCGCCGTGCGTACCCTGTGTTTGCTATGGAAGAGATCATTTCTTGACGGCAGAGCCCGTCTGGGCAACCGTAACAGGGCGTCCGGGACACCGGACGCCCCATGACCTGCTGACCTAAGCGGCCAGATTTTCCCGACATAGG
>NZ_QNGB01000065.1 GCF_003298505.1 Roseovarius sp. TE539 | reverse complement strand
GCAGGATCCCGACAATCTGTTCTTCGGTGAAGCGTGATTTGCGCATCGTCTGTTCTCCTCGTCGCTTTGAACGTTACGAGAACAAACTCTACTTTTGAATGGCCCGGTTTTGCGGGGGCAGGTCACAGCCTTCGATTTTTACCCGGAATTTCGGATGGTTACAGGCTCTACACCAAAATCGGGCAGTCGAGAGGTCCGGAGAATATCGGGCCTGGGAGACCGCTTCCGGGCCTCCTGGCGCAGGGGCCAGTGCTCAGCCCTCGCCGCATAACCCTCGAAAACAACGGAAAAATCCGGCCGAAGCCTGATCGGGAGAACGCTTTCGCGAGGGCAAGTGGCGGAGGGAACGGGACCGGGATCGAACGTTCTCTGAATTTACGAACGAACTATCGGTCGAAGCCAGACGTCGTTGTTTCAGGGCTATCTTCTTTCGAAACCGTATCGGATTCCCTCGCCACGTAGTTCGAGAACATGCGCGCCCTCATCGGTCATAGGGTTGGGGAGCATTTCTATTTTGGTCTGGGCTGGTTCTGCCACGTGACTGACATATGCAATCTTGTACTGAATGCCACTGCGTGCGCGCGCGGCTAGTCGTGCTGCCCTGACTTCAGTTTCTCCGATCTCGAACGATTGCGGGTCATCCACGCTGGCTTTTACCTCGATTTGCCAGATTTGGTTCCTGTAAGAGACCTCAAAATCATAGCCGAGCCCATCGTTGCCATCGCGCCCGGTGATCAAGGCGCCATTCTCGGAGACCCATGCAGAGTCGATATCCTGTTTGCCCAGGATACGCTTCAGCCAGCGATACACGACCATCTCGCCCAGTCGACCAATCAGTTCGGTCTTTTCTTCAGGGACGCGAGGTCGCCCCCCCTTTTTCTTACCTGCGTTCTGCTTGCGCGGTGGTTTAGAAGGATCGTCATCGCGTTGCACAGTAGCTAAATCTGCGGACGAACCCAAAGAACTGCCTAGCACCTCCACAGACAGCGATTGCTGGAGTTCATCGGAAAGCGCAAAAA
This sequence comes from Roseovarius sp. TE539, assembly GCF_003298505.1. Taxonomy (GTDB): domain Bacteria; phylum Pseudomonadota; class Alphaproteobacteria; order Rhodobacterales; family Rhodobacteraceae; genus Roseovarius. Next base: position 672 of record NZ_QNGB01000065.1, on the reverse strand, counting down.
GATCAACTTCTGTCGGATCAAGCATTTTTCCGTTGAAGGCAACCATGCGCGCTTCACGCTTGCGCTCTTCCCTAGCTTCACGGGCCTTCACGCTTTCGTCCTTTACGTCTTCGTCTGAAAGTCCAAGGTCTTTGGGTTCCAGCGAATGGGGCATATCGACCGGCCAAATATTAAGTATCTGGAGCCATTCTACAGCCGAAAGATCGTCAAGCATGCGGAAATCCAGCACACCAATGCTGTCTAGTCGTTTGCGGAGATCCTCCTCTCCATCCGCATCGATCAAACTGGCGACGTGCCTATCGGGTTGGAATTTTGCGCACCAGGCACGAAGAAGTGGCCGCGCCCTTCCAACAAAATCAAAAAAGAATTTCCGGTTGTGTTCACGTACCTGTGTGAGGCGCGAGGGCTCCTCAATATGATCGCCCAACGGCGGTGCGCCTTGCTGGTCGAGCCACGTGTTCACCAAGGCTTCCAGCTTCACGTCAGGAGGCTCTTTGAAAAGGAGAAGCCAAGCGGGATCTGGCTTCAGCGTGCGAATTGCGTCTCTAGCTGTTCCGTCCCGGATGATCACATAGCCCCTCGTCGATCCGCGCTTTTCATGGCACGATCTGTTTTGAACGAGGTGCGAGACGGGAGATCGGCATGCTGATCAAGCTTCACAGCCAAGCGACG
>NZ_QNGB01000064.1 GCF_003298505.1 Roseovarius sp. TE539 | reverse complement strand
CAACCTTCGGCCCCTTGATCGCCTTCCCATCAGGATGCGTGATCAGGCCAGCAAGGCGATCCTGAACATAATGGCGCAGGGCTTCGTTCGATGCCAGCTTGGCCACCTTCGGGCGGCGGGCCGCGCGTTCTGCATGCCACTGGGCCGTCGTCGCGCGATACTCGAAGCCACCGCTCCGGGCTGCCGCATTGCGCGCCAGTTCACGCGAGATCGTCGATGGAGCACGGTTCAGACATCGCGCCATGTGCCGCACGCCGCAGCCCCTGGCCCGCATCAACGCGATCTCCTCGCGTTCCTCGAAAGACAGATACCGTCCCGAAGGTCTCCCCGCGGAAGGTGCCAAATGTGATGGGGGCATGCCGCCGGCCTCGCGAAACCACCTCGTTCCTACTGGCTGTGATACTCCGACCTCGAGCGCCGCGCTTTCGCTTGAGCGTCCTGCTGCAATCAATTCCCAAAACTGCCGCCGTTCTTCCCGACGCGCAACGCCAGGACGCCCGGGTGAGTGCAGCGCCGCTCTCGTGCAACGCTCGGATCTTCGCTTGCCTCTTGCCATCGCAACCTCCTTCAAAAGGGTGTTGCGACGACCGGTTGAGACCGCCCTGGCTGCCGCGGTCTGAGTGGTGGATCAGACCGCCGCCTTCGGCCGGACATCGTTGACAGATGGCCTGGTTCAACGCATCGAGAACAAAGCTGGTGGTCATCGATGTTGAGACGCGCCAGCCCACGATCTTGCGCGCGAAGACATCGATGATGAAGGCGACGTAGACCATCCCTGCCCACGTCGACACATAGGTGAAATCCGACACCCAGAGCTGGTCGGGCATGGTCGCCACGAACTGCCGGTTGACCTTGTCGTCCGGTCAGGGCTGTGCCGGATCGGGGACCGTGGTTTTCGTCTTGCCGCGCGTAACCCCTTGCAATCCTTTCTCTCTCATCAATCGTTCCACGGTGCAGCGCGCAATGTCATGCCCGTCACGCCGAAGCTGGTGGTGAGCCATCGCGTCGCCATGCGTTCGAGACCGATGGCGAACACCTTGCGCGCCCCGTAGCGCCCCCGGCTCTTGTCGTGGACAGCCTTGATCTTCTCGAAATCCTGCACGTCCTGCCGGGCGCGATCCGAGGCAAGCTCTGGATTGCGCGCGATGGCGGCATGACGGTGAAAGGTCGCCGGGGCGATCTGCAGAACACGGCAGATCGGCTCGACCCCGAAAACTCCACGATGCTCTTCGATGAAGGCAATCATTTGCGGAACGGGCGGTCGAGCTCCGCCTGGGCAAAATATGCGTTCGACCATTGTCCTCGGACCAATGGCGGAAAATGGTCTCACCCTTCTTCAGGATCTCGTTGGCGGTGCGCAGCTCTTTGACCTCGCGCTCCAGTTCCTTGATCCGCGCCTTCTCTTCGCTGCTCGGCCCACTGCGTTCGCCCGCGTCACGCGCCGCCTGAATGCACCAGCTGCGCAGAGTGTCATGGGAGCAGCCGAGCTTCGACGTGATCGCGCGGTAGGCCGCGTTCTGCGCCGTCAAACGGTCCTCCGGACCGTTTGATCCGCTGCGCGGACCGGCTTGAACTCGCTGGTGTAATCAGCCCGCTGCTCGCGGTAGAGCCGAACGCCACGCTCGCGGAACTCGGCCGTGTACTTCGGGGTGTGCTTCTTCGATTCCATAAGGATCATCCTCTGAGAGTTTTACCCTCTCGGAAACCCGGGGCGTGTGTGGATGCCCCCTGTTTGGCAAGCGTTATCTGCGATTTTTCGGCGGGGTCTTCGATCGGACGTGTGTCAGGCCTCTGATCGTGGCCTTCCATGACGCCACGGGC
>NZ_QNGB01000063.1 GCF_003298505.1 Roseovarius sp. TE539 | reverse complement strand
GAGAACCGGCCCGTGGCGTCATGGAAGGCCACGATCAGAGGCCTGACACACGTCCGATCGAAGACCCCGCCGAAAAATCGCAGATAACGCTTGCCAAACAGGGGGCATCCACACACGCCCCGGGTTTACCGGGGTCGTGTCGCGAGGTGTGTGGAAATTCCCGATGAGCACCTCCGGGCCGGTTTCGTATGACGCGGCTCAGGCCGCTTCGTCAAGGACGGCGGGTTCCAGCGGCTGATCGAGGGTTTCCCATCCATCGACCTTCCGCATCCGGATCTGGCCTGACGAGCTATACCGGACTCTGGGTGACGCGGCCTGCTCAAGCGGCGCGGTTTTCGGTGTCGTTTTTGGCGACACCGTCGGTGAATGTGACGCCTTCCATGACCAAAGGCAACTGGTTCGCGCCTTTCAGTCGGCGCCATGTCTTCGCGGCAGCCTGAACGAGCTTGAAGACCATCAGTTTTGTGGTCTTCTGCGACAGCGCCCCCTTGGTTCGTACGGTCCGGTGCCTGACGGTGGCGAAGACGCTCTCAATAGGATTGCCCGTGCGCAGGTGATCCCAGTGATCGGCGGGGAAGTCGTAGAAAACGAGCAGGGCGTCGCGGTCCTTGGTCAGGCAGGTCACCGCCTTCTCGTATTTCGTCCTGTATTTCTCAACGAAGATGTCCATCGCAGCCCTGGCCTTGACGCGGGTTTCCGCCTGCCAGACCTCGCGCAGGTCTGCCTTCACCGTGAGTTGCATCGATTTCGGGAACTTGTTCAGGACATTGGCGATCTTGTTCGACGGGGCTCCGCCCGTTCAGGGCTGGATTGGTCCACCGGACCAATCCCGAGACGCCCTTCACCCCAACACCGTTGATGGCGCGTGCCCGGGAAGACCTCGTCGAGCGCCTTCCAGAACCCCATCGCCCCATCGCCAATGGCGATCTCGGGCGGCACCGAGAGGCCGCGGGCCTTGACATCGACCAAGAGCTCGCGCCAGCTCTGCGCGCTCTCGCGCACCCCGACCTGAAAGCCGACGAGTTCCTTCTTTCCTTCGGGCGTGGCCCCGAGAATGACCAGCATGCACTCGGCCTGCGGCTCCATCCGGGCCTGGAGGTAGACGCCGTCCGCCCATATGTAGACATACCGCCGCGCCGACAGATCGCGGCGCTGCCAACGGTCATATTCTTGCTGCCACTCCCCGGTCAAGCGCGAGATCACACTGGGCGACAGGTTCGGCGCATCCCTGCCCAGGATGGCAGAGAGCGCCTCCCGGAAGTCGCCCGTCGAGATGCCGCGCAGGTAGAGGACCGGCAGCGGGGCATCGAGGCTGCGCGAGCGTCGCGCCCATTTCGGCAGGATCGCAGAGGTGAAGCGGATCTTCCTCTCCGCCGGGGCATCGGTGGCGCGGTCGCGCACCTTCGGGCGCTGCACGTCGAGCGCGCCGATCCCGGTCTGGATGCTGCGCTCCGGCCCGTAACCGTGTCGGACAACCCGCTGGCGGCCGTCCGGCAGGGTCTCCTCGGCATGGCTCGCGACGAAGGCGTCGGCCTCTGCCCTCAGCGCGGCCGCCAGCATCCGTCGCGCCCCGTCGCGCGCGATCTCGGTCAACGGGTCATCAACAGATTCCGGCTGACGCAGGGCGATGATGTCTGTATCTTTCGTCATGGCGTATCGTTCCTTCTGGAAGTTCTGGCAGGCTTGGACACCCGCCACGATACGCCGCCTTCTACAACTCCGTCACCCAGTTTCCCGCATAGCTCATGGCGATCTCGGGCGGCACCGAGAGGCCGCGGGCCTTGACATCGACCAAGAGCTCGCGCCAGCTCTGCGCGCTCTCGCGCACCCCGACCTGAAAGCCGACGAGTTCCTTCTTTCCTTCGGGCTTGGCCCCGAGAATGACCAGCATGCACTCGGCCTGCGGCTCCATCCGGGCCTGGAGGTAGACGCCGTCCGCCCAGATGTAGACATACCGCCGCGCCGACAGATCGCGGCGCTGCCAACGGTCAAATTCTTGCTGCCACTCCCCGGTCAAGCGCGAGATCACACTGGG
>NZ_QNGB01000062.1 GCF_003298505.1 Roseovarius sp. TE539 | reverse complement strand
CGCTCGACGAGGTCTTCCCGGGCACGCGCCATCAACGGTGTTGGGGTGAAGGGCGTCTCGGGATTGGTCCGGTGGACCAATCCAGCCCTGAACGGGCGGAGCCCCGTCGAACAAGATCGCCAACGTCTTAAACAAGTTCCCGAAATCGATGCAGCCGACGGTGAAGGCCGATCTGCGCGAGATCTGGCAGGCCGACACCCGCGCCGCGGCGGAAACCGCCATGGATACCTTCTCCGAGAAATACGGGGCGAAATACGAAAAAGCGGTCACCTGTCTGACGAAGGACAAGGAAGCGTTGCTCTCCTTCTACGATTTCCCGGCCGACCACTGGGATCACCTGCGCACAGGCAACCCGATCGAGAGCGTCTTCGCCACCGTCCGGCATAGAACAGTGCGAACCAAGGGCGCGCTGTCGCAGAAGACCGCAAAGCTGATGGTCTTCAAGCTCGTTCAGGCCGCCGCAAAGACGTGGCGGCGCCTGAAGGGGGCGAACCAGTTGCCTTTGGTCATCGAAGGCATCACATTCACCGACGGTGTCGCCAAAAACGACACCGAAAACCGCGCCGCTTGAGCAGGCCGCGTCACCCAAAATCACGCATAGCTCTTCGAAGTGGCGCGCCATGGTGAAGGTGCGATCCGCATAGCGCTGATCGATCTGCAGGAGCTGCCGGGCGGCCCGCATGACGGGCCCAAGAAGATTTTCCCGAAGCTCTATGATCGCCTTGCGCACGATTATCGAGACTCGCCGGACTATGCGCCGTTTCGACGGCTCCTCCGGGATCACATGCTGGAGACCTGGCCGCTTGGTCCCGGTGATGACTTGATGGGAGAGCCCGTGATGACACGGCGCCTTCACTCCATTCGGACGGCCGCGCAGGTCACCGGCGTGGACCAGCGCCGGCTGCGCAAGATGCTCATGGCCGAGGGTATCGTGCCTTCTGAGGGAAAACCGGACGCTTGGGAGGTGTTCGATGCCGAGACAGCGGCGACAGCCCTCGAAGGGGCCAGGGAACTCCTGCCGGCCAAGGCCTTCGCGGCCTTGATGGGCATGAGCCGGTCCCAGTTCGACCTGCTCGTCACGGACGGGCTCCTCGTTCGAGCCGTGACCGGAACGCGGATGAAGGCCGTCTGGGACCCCGCGGCCGGCCGCGGGCTTCTTGATAAGCTATTCGCGGGCGCGGTCCCGTTGCGGCAGGCACAACACGGATGGACGCACGTTTCGAAGTCCGCGCAACGGCTGAAAATGAACCCCGGCACCATCCTGAGGGCCATTCTGGACGGCCGTGTCACCCGGGTCGGCAACCACGCGGATTTCGAGGGGTTCAAGGCGCTGTACGTCGATCACGACCAAGTTGCGGCGATCCTGGGTGACGCTGCGCCGGCAGCGCTCACTCTGGAAACATTCGCGAAGTCGGTGGGCATAAGCCAGCCGGCTCGGCTCAGCCGCTTGATCAACCAGGGACACGCGCCGGCGACGAGGATGCGGAACCCGAGAACACGCGCATACCAGTTCTACATCACCACAGAAGACGCGGATGCATTCCACGAGCGCTTCCTTACCTCGCGTACGATGGCGAAAGCGTTTGGACGGAGTTGGCAAAGCTTGTCTGCAGAGCTCCGCGGAAAAGGCGTGACCCCCTTCTCACCGGACGGGGTCGACTACGGTCCGATTTATCTGCGCGACGCCGTTTGCCGGGCGCTCGATTGATACGCGGCGATCGCGGCTGAAACCCTCAACGCGCCGGCACTTTCTCGAAGGAATTTCCTCTTGACAGGCCTTGCGCACGCTTCTGCTTGCGTTTGCGCACTCTTTCCCTTTCTCCGTGTCGGACACCTGAATTATTGTTCATTCGCTCCATCATAAGTCATTGTTTTTATTGAATAGACCCTCACAGGCGGCGGCCATTCTGACCATGAAACACAGCATTGTTGACCATCGATTTCTGCAAAAAAAATGCCGCCCGGAGGCGGCATGGTCAACAGGTTAGGAGATGTTCAGACGGTCAGGGCTGTCAATCTGCATTCAAAACTGACCCATCGTGATCATTTAAAAATGACCCACCTGGGGGGTAGCAAAGCCCACAGGCGAGCGCCCCCCATATAGCAGGCTCGTCTGTGGGCTTTGCTTTTTCTGGT
>NZ_QNGB01000061.1 GCF_003298505.1 Roseovarius sp. TE539 | reverse complement strand
TATTGCTCGACAAAAGCGTCGGCCTCGGCCCGAAGCGCGGCCGCCAGCATCCGTCGCGCCCCGTCACGGGCGATCTCGGTCAGCGGGTCATCCACAGAGTCCGGCTGACGCAGGGCAATGATCTCTGTATCGTTCTTCATGGCGTATCGTTCCTCTTATGGAAGTTCTGGCAGGCTTGGACACCCGCCACGATACGCCGCCTTCTCAAACCGCGTCACCCATTTCCCGCCATAGCTCAAGACTGCATTCACCACACGGATCGCGGTAGCCAATACTGTTCGCACGACTATCAGAAGATCCTGCCGCAACATGGCTTCAAAGTCTCGATGAGTGGCAAAGGCAACTGTTATGACTGTGAATGTGGTATTGCGGCCTGATGGCCTGACCCATGCTACGATTGACTTCGTGTCATTGCGTTGACGTGTCGACCATCAGGTTGCCCCGGCAGCGGGCGAGATGTGACTTCATAGGAGCCTGACGGTCGGCGTACCATCACGGTCCTGTCCTCTTCGATCGATGTCTGGGCCATTCCAGCGAAAGGGCCTTCCATGGATCACGTCATCATCGGCGTAGACACGCACAAGAACACCCACGCTGCCGTTGCGATAGACGCGCAGGGCGCCCGTCTGGGCAGTACGACCATTCCCGCCACGCGGAAGGGATACCGGGACCTCGATGCCTGGGCCGCACAATTCGGACATGTCAAAGCCTTCGGGATTGAAGGAACCGGCTCATTCGGCGCGGGCCTGTCCCGAGACCTTCTGGCCAAGGGGCATGACGTTCGGGACGTCATGCGCCCCAACCGCCAACTGCGCCATCTTCACGGCAAATCCGACAGCCTCGATGCCGAGAGCGCGGCAAGATCAGTGCTGAACGGACAAGCCACGGCACAGGCCAAGGCGCAGACCGGCTCATCGGAGATGATCCGGCATCTGAAGGTTGCGCGGGACAGCGCGGTGAAGGCCAAGTCCCAGGCGATGATCACGCTGAAAACGTTGATCGTGAATGCGCCAGCCGACCTTCGTGATACGCTCGATGGAGTCCGGGGGCGGATCACTCTGGTACGCCATGTGGCGGCGATGCGGCCAGGAGAGATCACGTCCCCAACGGCCTCCGCCAAGGCGGCAATGCGCGCGATCGCGCGGCGCTGGCTCGCGCTGCATGAGGAAATCCAGGCACACGACCGGGAACTTGACCGGTTGGTGCGAGAGAGAGCCTCCGAGCTGATGCAGGCGCACGGTATCTCCACGATGACTGTGGCCGAGATGCTGATCCTCTTGGGGGATAACCCCGAGCGGATCCAGTCCGAAGCTGCCCTGGCCAAGCTCTGTGGCCTCTGTCCAATCCCGGCCTCCAGCGGCAAGACGAACAGGATGCGTTTGAACCGCGGCGGCAACCGGCAAGCCAACGCTGCCATCTACCGTGTCGCCATCGTCCGCATGCGCGACGATCAGAGGACCAAGGCCTATGCCGCGCGGCGAACTTCGGAAGGCAAAACCCGGCGCGAAATCGTGCGCTGCATCAAGCGGTACATCGTGCGCGAAATCTACCGCGCTCTCTGCGTGCCGCCAACCAAGGCCGGCCACGCTTGACAAACATAGGAGCATCAACGCTCTCGCCGAGACCATCAACGGCTTGTACAAGGCCGAGATCATCGAGCACGAAGGCCCTTGGCGCGGCAAGAAAGACGTCGAGCTCGCGACGCTGGACTGGGTCCATTGGTACAACGACAAGCGCCTCTACGGCCCGCTCGGATATATCTCACCCGCAACAGCAGAAAGGAACTTCTACAACGCAGAACTCACGGCTAAAATCGCCGCAGACTGATCAACTCGAACCTCTCCGGTAAACCCGGTCTGGTTCAGATGTCTTCCGCGAAGTATGCTTCAATTCCGGGTGCAGAGGTCGGCGGTGATGAAGCTGTGAACGGACACCAGCAGTGACTGGATCGATGAACTGAAGGAGGCCAAGGTGAAGATATCGCTGGATGGCAAGGGCCGCTGGATCGATAACCGCTTGATCAAGATGGATACTCTAGGCGGCGTCTGCATTTAGGGGATTCCCAAATCGGTTCTCGTTTGATTCAAGATCAAAAACGGGAGGCGATCTTGAGCAGACGGACTTTGACAGACAGGCAGTGGGCGATCATCGAACCTTTG
>NZ_QNGB01000060.1 GCF_003298505.1 Roseovarius sp. TE539 | reverse complement strand
ACGTTTCCATCAGTAACACCTGCTCTTCCTCCGTGCCAAAGCGCACGGATGTTAACAATGCAGGTGGGTCAGTTTTAGATGATCATACCCACCCAAGTGGGTCACTTTTGCATGCCGATTCACAGTCCATATCCCGGGAGATGAACTCGCTGCCCTGATCGACACGGATGGTGTTGGGATAGCCGATCATTCGGCAGGTTCGATCCAGCGTCGTGACCACATCTTCGCCCCGATAGCTGAACCGCGCGTCGAGCACAGGCACGTATCGTGAGAACGTGTCCACGACGGTCAGAACCCGAAGCTTCTTGCCCGTCGCCAGCTGGTCATGGACAAAATCCATCGCCCAGACATCGTTGGGGCCGACGGCTTCGGCGCGATCATCGCGTAGCTTGGCCTTCACCCGCCGTTTCGGCGTCTTGTTCCTCAGCTGCATGCCCAACTCCCTGTAAATACGATAGACTTTCTTGATGTTGATGCCCCAGCCCTCGCGGTCCAGGAGCACATGAACCCGGCGATAGCCGTAGCGCACACGTGTCTCGCAGATATCCACGATCCGCTTTTCCACGGCAGCCTGACCGGCGCGGCGGGATTTGTAGTGAAACGTCGAACGATCGAATCCGATGGCCCCACATGCCGCCCGGATCGAGACCGCCCAATCGCTGCACATCCCGCGAACCAGTTCGCGCATCCGACCAGGCCTCAGATCTTTCGCCGGATGACGTCCTGCAACATCTCGCGGTCCAAGGTAAGGTCGGCCACGATCTTCTTCAGTCGGCCGTTCTCGTCCTCGAGCTGCTTCAGCCGCTTCATCTCCGTCGGCAACAGACCCGCATACTTCTTCTTCCAATTGAAGTAGGTGGCCTGGCTGATCCCGGCCTTCCGGCAGATCTCGGCAACCGGTGTCCCTTCTTCGCCCTGCTTGATGATGAACGCCTTCTGCGCGTCCGTAAACTTCGATGCCTTCATGTGATTCCGCTCTTCTCCCAGCCGGGAAATTGTAGCGGAAAACTCCAGCTTCAAACGGTCCAATTTGAGGGGATCAGATCAGTACCCGGGACGCATAAAATCAATGACTTACAGGGTGGAGAACGTTCGATCCCGGTCCCGCTCCCTCCGCCACTTGCCCTCGCGAAAGCGTTCTCCCCATCCGGCTGCGGCCGGATTTTTCCGTTGTTTTCGAGGGTTATGCGGGAGGGGCTGAGCACCGGCCCCGGCGCCAAGACGCCCGGAAGCGGTCTCCCAGGCCCGATATTCTCCGGACCTCTCGACTGCCCGATTTTGGTGTAGAGCCTGTAAGCCTCAGAAAATAAGGGAACAAATCGAAGGCTGACCTGAACACTTCGATGCCAGTGGCGCCATCGAGATGGAACCGGGATCGAACAACTCGTCGCGCTTTGGCTGAAACGCCAGCTCTATTCTGCAGGCTCGGCGACGGCAGCGTGCCTCGTGATGATGTCCTGCACCTCGCCCGGCTTGAACGCGACATCCCAAGCCCAGCGTCCGAAACCGCCTGCTGCGTTGATCGCCTTCACCCATTCGTTCAGCGCGTCCCGCTTCGCCTTGTTCTGAGGGCTGTCGGTGCCCTTGATCTCGAGCGCGAGGATGGCGGAACACGGCGCGCAACTGGTCGATCACGGCCGCCTCGATTTCCCCCGCTGGCACGCGGCCGACCGGGCAAGATCCGGCACCGTGCTTCAGCACCGTCTGGCTGACATAGTAGCGGTAGAGCCGGTCGCCCTTGCGGGTATGCGTCGGCGAGAAGGCCGCGCCGTCCGGGCCGTAGAGCAGCCCCTTCAGCAGCGCCGGCGTCTCGGCACGGGTGCGAGCCGCGCGCTTGCGGGGGCTCTCCTGCAGGATCGCATGCACACGGTCCCACGTCTCGCGGTCGATGATGGCGTCGTGCTCGCCGGGATAGCTCTCGCCCTTGTGGACCGCCTCGCCGATGTAGGCGCGGTTGTTCAGCATGCGGTAGAGGAACTTCTTGTCGATGCGGTTACCGCGCGGCGTGCGGATGCCGCGTTTCGCCACCTCGCGCGCCAGCTCCGTTCCCGAACCGATCTCGAGAAAGCGGGCGAAGATCCAGCGGACGTGCTCGGCGGCGTCCTCGTCGACCACCAGCTTCCGGTTCTCGACGCGGTAGCCGTAGGCGGCGTCTGCATTTAGCTGATCCAAGCCATTGCGCATGCGAGATCAACGAAGGCTTTGAATGAGCTGACGGATTTCTCGCAACGCAATGCGATCCTGCGGAAGCGTTTGATCTTATTGAAAA
>NZ_QNGB01000006.1 GCF_003298505.1 Roseovarius sp. TE539 | reverse complement strand
CTGCAGGATCCCGACAATCTGTTCTTCGGTGAAGCGTGATTTGCGCATCGTCTGTTCTCCTCGTCGCTTTGAACGTTACGAGAACAAACTCTACTTTTGAATGGCCCGGTTTTGCGGGGGCAGGTCATGGCGGGGGGCTATGACGAAGGCCCGGCGGGCCCCGGGTGGGTTCCTGTGGGCAGGTTGCACGCCTCGCGGAAGGCGTGGATTGCTTCGTCGCCTCCCAACTCTACGTAAAACGGGGAGTGCCCTGCATTCAGCAGGCGCCGCCTCAGCGTCTCGCCCGGTTCGGCTCCCGCGTCGCGAAGGGATTGGATCAGCAGTCGGCGTCCCGCAAGGTTAAGCGGCTTCGCGCCGGCAAGGCTTCTCGCCTCGGCGAAGAGGGGGTGATCCCTTTCGATGCAGTAACCGCCGTCACGGGTCTCCGTGAGCAGCTTGGCAGCCATGTCCGCCGCGGAGGCCGCAGGCCAGGATTCATAACCAATAGATGACGAGTGCAGCGAGGGCGATGGCAGAGAGGAAGACCTTGGGGCAGCGGTCATAGCGGGTTGCGACGCGCCTCCAATCCTTGAGTCTGCCGAACATGATCTCGATGCGGTTGCGCTGCCCCCCCCTTCCGCCGCGCGCGCCCCTGTCGTAAAGAGGCGCCGACGCCACCAGGGGAGAACCATGCAAGAACCCGAAATCACGCCCGACCTGATCGAGGCACACGGCCTCAAGCCCGACGAATACCAGCGTATCCTCGATATCCTCGGCCGGGAGCCCGGTTTCACCGAACTCGGGATCTTCTCGGCGATGTGGAACGAGCACTGCTCCTACAAGTCCTCCAGGAAATGGCTGCGCACCCTGCCCACATCCGGACGCCGGGTGATCTGCGGGCCCGGAGAGAACGCGGGGGTCGTCGATATCGGCGACGGGCAGGCGGTTGTCTTCAAGATGGAAAGCCATAATCACCCCTCCTACATCGAACCCTATCAGGGTGCGGCCACCGGCGTGGGCGGCATCCTGCGCGATGTCTTCACAATGGGCGCGCGTCCGGTGGCGGCAATGAACGCGCTTTCCTTCGGCAGCCCGGATCACCCGCGGACCCGGACCCTGCTGCATGGCGTGGTCGAGGGGATCGGCGGCTATGGCAACTGTTTCGGCGTGCCCACGGTGGGGGGCGAACTGCGCTTCGATCCCGCCTATGATGGCAATTGCCTCGTGAACGCCTTCGCCGCCGGGCTGGCCGAGACAGATGCGATCTTCTATTCCGCCGCCTCCGGCGTGGGCATGCCGGTGGTTTACCTCGGGGCCAGGACGGGGCGCGACGGCGTCGGCGGCGCGACTATGGCCAGCGCCGAATTCGACGAGTCCATCGAGGAAAAGCGCCCCACCGTGCAGGTTGGCGATCCGTTCACCGAAAAACGCCTGATGGAAGCCACGCTGGAGCTGATGGCAACCGGTGCCGTGATCTCGATCCAGGACATGGGCGCGGCGGGCCTGACCTGCTCGGCGGTGGAAATGGGCGACAAGGGCGGGCTCGGTGTCCGGCTGCAACTGGACGATGTCCCGCAGCGCGAGGCGCACATGAGCGCCTACGAGATGATGCTGTCCGAGTCCCAGGAACGGATGCTCATGGTCCTGCGGCCGGAAAAGGAGCGCGAGGCCCGCGAGGTCTTCGAGAAATGGGATCTCGATTTCGCGATTGTCGGAGAAACGATTGCCGAGGACCGTTTCCTTGTCATGCATGGCAATACCGTCAAGGCCGATCTGCCGCTCGCCACCCTTTCAGGCAGCGCCCCCGAATATGACCGCACATGGGAAGAGACACCGGCCCCTGCCCCGCTCGACACCTCGGGCGTGCCGCATATCGACCCGGCGGATGCCCTTGGCGCCCTGCTGGCCAGCCCCAACTACTGTTCGCGCCACTGGGTCTTCGAACAATATGACACCATGGTCATGGCCGATACTGTCCGCCCGCCCGGTCAGGGCGCGGGGTTGATCCGGGTCCACGGAACCGACAAGCTGCTGGCCTTCACCTCAGACGTGACGCCGCGTTACGTCGCCGCCAACCCCGTCGAGGGCGGCAAGCAGGCGGTGGCCGAGGCGTTCCGCAACCTCACCGCCGTTGGCGCGACGCCCCTCGCCGCCACCGACAACCTGAATTTCGGCAACCCCGAAAAACCGGCGATCATGGGCCAGCTCGTGGGTGCCATAAAGGGCATCGGCGCCGCCTGTAGCGCCCTCGACATGCCGGTCGTGTCCGGCAACGTCTCGCTTTACAACGAGACCGACGGCGCCGCGATCCTGCCCACGCCAACCATCGGCGCCGTGGGTCTGATCGAAAACGCCGAGGACGCCATCACCGGCACCGCCCGCGAAGGGCATGTTGCGTTGCTGATCGGCGCCGAGGGCACCCATCTGGGACAATCGGCCCTGCTCGCGGAGGTCTTCAACCGCGCCGAGGGTGATGCGCCCCCCGTCGACCTTGAGGGCGAGCGGCGCAATGGCGAATTCATCCGCGACAACCGCCAATGGATCCGCGCCTGCACCGACATCTCGGATGGCGGTCTGGCATTGGCCGGTTTCGAGATGGCCGACGCCGCCGGGGTTGGCCTCAGCCTCGACAGCAGCGATACCGCCGTGCTGTTCGGCGAGGATCAGGGCCGCTACCTCGTGGCCTGCAGCTTCGACGCCGCCGAGGCGCTGATGATCGCCGCCGGCCGGGCCGGGGTCGAGATCGCCAGCGTCGGGCGCTTCACCGGGGAGGCGATGAAGTTCGGGCGCTCCGAGGCGCCGCTGAACGAACTTTCACGGATCTACCGCGGCACTCTTGCCGAGACCTTCGCCTGATCCTGCCACCGCTCGCGTCCACGCGGGCACGCGAGCGGTGCGAGAGGCGGGAACGAGCCCCGCCCCGCAAAAGGGACCAGTCAAGCCGTGCTTCAGGCGTTGGCTTCCCGGATCTTGTCCGCGGCTTCCTTGTTGTAGGCAACGCCGCTCTGATCGAAATACTGGTCGAGCTCCCCCGAAAGGGTCATCTCCGTGACGATGTCGCAACCGCCCACGAAATCGCCTTTCACATAGAGCTGCGGGATTGTCGGCCAGTCGGAATAATCCTTCACGCCCTGCCGGATCTCCTCGTCGGCCAGCACGTTCACGTCCGAGAACTCCACCCCCATGAAGTTCAGGACCCCCGCCACGCGGGACGAAAACCCGCATTGGGGCATCTCCTTGGTTCCCTTCATGAACAGGACAACATCATTGGATGTCACGGTCTCCTGGATACGGGTCTTGGCATCTGTCATCTGTTTTTTCCTTGCTCGCTGTCGTCATTTTGGTGGGTGTCGCCGTCCGCCTTGCGGGTTTCGAAACCATCCAGCTCGAAGCCGGGGGCTGACGGATCGAAAGGGAACGAGGCCCGCTTGTTCTCGGACGGACCATATCGCCACCAGCGGCTGAATTCCATCCATGCGGCCCAAAGGAATACAACGATGAAGGGCGCGAGAAGCAGGATCACGAACGGGTGGCTGGCAATGTCCACCGCTTCCGTGATCTCGAACGGGAATCTTCGGGATTCTTCGTCTGCCAAGTCGCGCTCCTTTCAGGGCGGGTTTCTTGCCCTCACTCCCTGTTGTCGGTCCGATCGTCTTCATCATGCCGTCCCCGGGAGGTCCTGCCGCCCTCCTCATCGTCGCGGGATGCGTGGACCCGGTCGCGCGGGCGCCGCTTGCCGGAGGAAACGAACCCCTTTGCGTATTGCTGCGGATCGCGGGTGACGCGGATCACGCCGCCATGTCCGCCCCCCATGCCGCCGGCATAGTAGCCCGAATCAATCAGCTGATCGCCCTCGCCCGGGTCGGTGCCGCGGCGGTTCTTGGCGGACTCGGCGCGTGCGCGGCTGCGCGCCAGAAGGCCCACCAGGATCACGATCAACGCGATCCCGCCCGGTATGACAAGCCAGTCCACCGGTCTACTCCGGCGCCTTTGTCGTCAGCGCCAGGGCGTGCAGATCGCCCGAAGGACCATCCATCCGGCCCTTCAGCGCGGCATAGACGGCGCGCTGCTGCTGCACCCGGTTCTTGCCCTTGAAGGATGGGTCAATCACCTCCGCAGCGTAGTGATTGCCGTCTCCGGCCAGGTCGGTGATTGTGATCTGCGCGTCCGGAAAGCTGGCGCGGATCAGATCCTCTATTTCCTGGGCTTGCATGGCCATATGCGCACTCCTCCGCTTGTGACCCACGATGTAGACCGCGTGCCGGCCCGGCGCAAGGCGTGCAGGTGCATGACCGGCGAACCGGCGCCGCAAGCCAGCCCCCGGCCGTCGTCCGCACGGCCTTGCGTCCGCCCGCCGGCTTGGCCATCCTGCGCCGTATGAGCATTGCCACCCGACAGCCCCGAAAGCCACGCACATGACACCGGCGTCTCCGCCGACATGGGGGCTTGTGGCCACGATAAAGGCCAACTCTCGCGATATTCTCGATTTTGCCGCCCATCATATCGCCCTTGGCGCGCACCGTCTGCACATCTACCTCGATGAGGACGCCCCGACAGCCCGTCGTGCCCTCAAGGCGCATCCCAAGGCCCGCGTCACCGTTACCGACGCCGCCTACTGGGCACGGCGCCGCGATGGCCGCCCGGAAAAACATCAGGCACGGCAATCCATCAACGCCACCCGCGCCTACCGTCGAAACCCACAGGTGGACTGGCTCTTGCATCTCGATGTGGATGAATTCCTTATCCCCGCCCGCCCGGTGAGCGCGCAGCTCGCGGCCCTGCCGCCCGGCACCCTCAGCGCCCGCGCCCGCCCGATGGAGGCGCTGGCCCCCGATCCCGACGACCCCCCGCCAGACGGGCTGATACATGCCCGTGCGCTCGCCCTCGATCCGGCCGTGCGGCGCCGGCAAACACGCGCCATCCATCCCGATTTCGGCGATGACCTTGACGGCGGCTTCCTGAGCCACGTCGCTGGCAAAGTCTTCACCCGCACCGGCCAGGACGGCATCGGCCTGCGCATTCACAACGCCCTGCGCGACGGCAGCCGCGATCCCGATTGCGTCGAATTGCCCGACTGCCCGCTCCTGCACCGCCATGCGCCCGATCTGGCGCATTTCCTCGCCGCTTTCCGGTTCCGCCACGCGCGCGGCTCTTACCGGTCGGAACTCAAGCCGGCGCGTGGCGGCGCCGGGCTGACCATGCATCAGTTTTTCGCGGCCCTCGAGTCCGAGGGCGGGAACGACGCGCTCGCCGCCTTCTTCCACGAGGTCTGCACCGCCACGCCGGCGCTGCGCGACAAGCTTTCCCGGCATGGGCTGCTGCGCGAGATCGCCTTCGATCCAGCCCGGACACGCCGCCGGATATTCCCCGACTTGCCCGCGGACGGCTGACCGGGCCGGCGCCCCTGCCACAATTCCCGCCCATCCGTGCGCCGCGCATTGACCCCTGCCCTTGTTTTCCGCTAAAGCACTTGCGATAGGGTCGCCCCAAAAGGGGCCGGCCGGGCCACGCGGGCCCTTATCCGATTTGTCCGACGGGCCGTGAAGGGTCCGTAAACCACGGAACCTCATGACCAAATTTTCTGAACTGAAGCTGAACCCAAAGGTTCTCAAGGCCGTTGAAGAAGCGGGCTACGAAACACCCACCCCCATCCAGGCCGGGGCGATTCCCGCCGCGCTCGAGGGGCGTGACGTGCTTGGCATCGCACAGACCGGAACCGGCAAGACCGCCGGGTTCACATTGCCGATGTTGTCGATGCTGGCACGCGGCCGGGCCCGGGCGCGCATGCCGCGCAGTCTCGTGCTCTGTCCGACCCGTGAACTCGCGGCTCAGGTGGCCGAGAATTTCGATACCTATTCCAAGCATCTCAAGCTCACCAAGGCGCTGCTGATCGGCGGTGTCAGCTTCAAGGAGCAGGACAAGCTGATCGACAAGGGTGTTGATGTGCTGATCGCCACACCGGGCCGCCTTCTCGATCATTTCGAACGCGGCAAGCTCCTGCTCACCGGGGTGCAGATCATGGTCGTGGACGAGGCCGACAGGATGCTCGACATGGGGTTCATCCCCGATATCGAACGGATCTTTTCGCTCACGCCCTTCACACGGCAAACGCTTTTCTTCTCGGCCACCATGGCGCCGGAAATCGAGCGTATCACCAACACCTTCCTGTCCGCGCCCGAACGGATCGAGGTCGCCCGCCAGGCCACCGCCAGCGAAACGATTGACCAGGGCGTCGTGATGTTCAAGCCCTCCCGCCGCGACCGCGCCGACAGCGAGAAACGCAAGGTGCTGCGCGCGATGATCGACGCCGAGGGCGGGGCCTGCACCAACGCGATCATTTTCTGCAATCGCAAGATGGATGTCGACGTGGTGGCGAAATCACTCGCCAAATACGGCTATGACGCCGCCCCGATCCACGGCGATCTGGACCAGAGCCAACGCACCCGCACGCTTGACGGTTTCCGCGCCGGCGACTTGCGTTTTCTCGTCGCCTCCGACGTGGCGGCGCGCGGCCTTGACGTACCGGCGGTCAGCCATGTCTTCAACTACGACGTACCCGGCCACGCCGAGGACTATGTTCACCGCATCGGCCGCACCGGCCGCGCGGGGCGGGAAGGCAAGGCGATGATGATCTGCGGCCCGCGCGATGAAAAGAACCTCGACGCGATCGAAACCCTGATCCAGAAGCCGATTCCGCGCCTCGAGAGCCCGCTGGCCGGGACCGCGACACCTGCCACCGACGCCAAGTCCGCGCCCGCCGCGACAACCGGCGCCGCCGACAAGCCCAAACCCCGGCGCAAGCCTGCGCGAAGCCGCAAGTCCGACAGGCCGGAAACGACACCGGCCTCGGGAACGCCCCGCGAAAACGCCGACTCCGCGCCGCCCGACGACACCGGGCGCCGCCAGCCAGAGGCGGCCACGCCACAACAACCGGACCCGGCGGAGACGCCCGTATCGCAGCCGGAGGCGGAAACCGCAGCAGAACAACCCCGCCGCAAGCAGACCGGCGGACGTGGCGGACGTGGCCGGGGCGAGCGCAAGGGCGGCGACAACAATGTCGTCGGGATGGGCGATCACCTGCCCCAGTTCATCGCGCTCAGCTTCGAGGAACGCCGCGCCGGCTGATCTGCGCCGGTCCGCTTCGGTCGCCCGCCATCCGGCAGCACGCCCGTGCGGCGCCTGAACGCCTTGAAAGGCGACGTCACGATCCTGGTCAAGGCTGCCTTGCAACCCCTTGAGAACGAACAAACATCAGCCCGACATGCGGCTGATGATGATCGTCGTTTCGGGTTTCTTTCCGATCTCGTTGAGGGCGCTTTGCCGCGCCACGCGCCGCAGCCCTTCCTCCAGCTTGTCGTCATCGGCGAGGATCTTGGCCCCGGCCCGGCCCATGAACTGGGAAAGGTCTTCCTCAAGAACCTCGACCAGCGGCGCGCGGCTCCGCCCGGTTTCCGCCAGGCCCTTGATTTCACACCAGGGCTCGCCAAGCGGATCATCCTCCTCATCGAGGATCACATTCACGGTAACGTGGCCGTTCAGGGCCATGCGGATGCGATCCCGCACGATCCCGTCCAGCGCACCCACCTGCACCGATCCGTCCAGGTAAGTCCGCCCGGTCTCGACATACTCCACCACACCCGGCTTTTCCGCACCCAGGTCCAGCATCGTGCCGTTGACCGCAAGAGCGCCCCGTAAGCCATTGTCATTGGCCAGTTTAACATGCTCACGAAGGTGCCGGTGTTCGCCATGCATCGGCACCACGACACCCGGTTTCATCAGATTGTGAAGGCGGATCAGGTCCGGTCGGTTGGCATGGCCCGAAACATGGTAGCGTTCGCTGCTGTCGTCGATCACGTCAACGCCCAGCTCACTGAACTGGTTGATAATCTTTATGACACCCCGCTCATTCCCCGGGATCGTCTTGGAAGAAAACAGGAAACTGTCGCCTTCTTTCATCGTAATCCCCTGAAACTTGCCCTGCGCCAGTTGCGCACTCGCCGCACGCCGTTCGCCCTGGCTTCCGGTGACGATCAGCATCAGGCTTTCGCGTGGAATTTCCTTTGCATTTTCAGGATTTACAGTCTTTGGGAATTCTTTCAGAACGCCGGTTTGAACCGCCGCCTCGATCATCCGGCGCATCGCCCGGCCCATGAGGCACACCGAACGTCCAGCACGTTGCCCCGCCTCCGCCAGGGTTTTGACCCGCGCAACGTTGCTTGCAAATGTCGTCGCCACCACCATACCTTTCGCCGCGCTCACCAGACCTTCGATAGCCGGCGCCAGGCTGCTTTCGGAACGGCCTTCATGGGTATTGAAAACATTGGTGGAATCGCAGATCATCGCGGTGATTCCGGGCGCGGCCACCTCGCGCCAGAGCGCTTCGTCAAAGGGCTCTCCGACGCCCGGATCGGTGTCGATCTTGAAATCGCCAGAATGCACGACGCGCCCCGCCGGGGTGTCGATCGCCAATCCTGAACTCTCCGGAATCGAATGGGAAATTGGAACAAAACCCACAGTGAACGGCCCCGCCGTCACGGTTTCGGGCCACGCACCCGCGGTACGCACCGCTTTCTCGGGGTGGCCATGTTCCTCCATCTTGCGACGCGCGATATTGGCCGTGAAGGCCCGTGCATGAATCGGCGCCCCCAACCGTTCGTAATAATGCGCCACCGCGCCCACATGATCCTCGTGGGCATGGGTGATGAAAATCCCGTCCAATCTTTCGCGGCGGTCCTGAAGCCATTGAATATCCGGGAAAATAAGGTCAACGCCAGGGCTGCTGTCCATGTCGGGAAAGGTCACGCCGAGATCCACGAGGATCAGACGCTCCTTGCCGGGCTTGCCATAGCCATACACATAGGCGTTCATGCCGATTTCACCCGCCCCGCCAAGTGGCAGATAGATCAATCTTTCACTGCTCATAGGTTGTTGTTGTCCTTGTTGTATTGGTAGATAACGGAAAGGCCGTGGATGGTCAGGAACTCATCGAAGTCGTCAAACAAATCCCCGGCCTGTGCAAATAGCGGCGCCAGTCCGCCGGTCGAGATCACCTTCATCGGGGTCTCGTATTCTCCCTTTATACGTTCACAAATGCCGCTGACCAGTCCGGCATAGCCCCAGAATACGCCGGATTGCATGCAATCCACCGTGTTCGTGCCGATCACCTTTTGCGGTTTGGTCACGTCCACATGCGGCAATGCGGCCGCCATCTCGTGCAAGGCCTGCAGTGACAGGTTGACCCCCGGTGCGATCACCCCGCCCACGTAGGCGCCATCATGGGCCACGACGTCGAACGTGGTGGCGGTGCCGAAATCGACGACGATGAGATCCCCACCATACCGCGCATAGGCCCCCGCGGCATTGACAAGGCGGTCCGGCCCGACGGTTGTCCCCTCGTCCACGCGCGGTTGCGCCGGCAGCATGCAGTCCGGCTTGCCGACCACCAGGGGCCGGCAATTGAAGTACCTGTCCGAAAGGACCCGCAGGTTGAAAACCACCCGTGGCACGGTCGAACTGATGATGACGGCGTTGATATCCATCTCGATGCGGTGATGTCGCAACAGCGAGGACAGCCATACGTAGTATTGGTCCGCCGTGCGCTGATGTTCCGTCGAAGCGCGCAGCGTGCAAAGGAAACGCGACCCGTCCCAGATCGCGAAGACGGTGTTGGTATTGCCGCAGTCAATCGCCAGAAGCATTATCCGACCCTCATTTCAGAAAAACACGTCGGCAGCGGAAAGCGTCACTCGCCCGCGCGGCGTGGATAGAACAAGATTGCCGGCGGCGTCCACAGTCTCGAATTTCCCGGCAATCTCCTCACGGGCGGTGCGCGCGGTTATTGCCTCGCCCAAGCGCGCGGCCTGGTCCAGCCACGCGGCGCGCACCGGTGCAAACCCGTAAGTGACAAGCTGCGCCTCGTGTCGCGCAAAAGCCGGCGCCAGAAGATCGAGGAAGGCCTCGGGCGCCACGTCCGTCCCGGTTTCGGAGAGAAGCGAAACGGGGCGCACTGCGCCCGCCTCCAGAGAGTCCGGCGCCGGTGCGCTCCGCAGGTTGACACCAAAGCCGATGGCGACATGGTCGATCCGCCCGGATGCGCTTGCGCTCTCCAGAAGGATCCCTGCCAGCTTGCCGCCGTTCAGCAACACGTCATTGGGCCACTTGAGGGCAAATCCCTCGGCCCTGCCGGTGACAGCCACGGTGGCGTCGAAAAGCGCCAGCGCCGCCACGAAGGATCGCAAGGCCACCAGTTCCGGCGCTCCCCCCACGGGCATCACCAGAGTCGCCGCGAAATTGCCCTGCGGATTGGCCCATGCCCGGCCGCGCCGGCCGCGCGCGTCAGTCTGATGTAGCCCCAGGATCCATTCGGGACCTTGCAGGGACGGTGCGATGCGTGCAGCTTCCGCGTTGGTGCTGTCCACCCGGGCAAGCACACGTCGTCCATAGCCGGCGGGCCAGCTGTTCACGGGCATCGCGCCTTCATCTTTCCGGAAACACTCCCGCCGGAGGCCCGCGCCCGGTACGGGCGCGTCACCGTCATGCGGCGCGCCCCCGGCGCGCCACCACCGGGAAACGATGCCCGACCTCTGCCCGGATCAGTTGACAAGTGTCGCCGCCGCAGCCTGCGCGACGCTCTCGACACCGAACATGTTGACGATACCGACAAGCATCACCGCCGAAGACGCCATCAACAAGCCCCACAAGACGGGTGAACGTCCGGCGTCCAGCGTTTCCCCCTCCTCGCCGAAATACATGTAATAGACGATGCGCAGGTAATAGAACGCGCCGATCACGCTGGCGATCACGCCGGCCACGGCCAGCCACACAAGACCCCCTTCATAGGCTGCGCGCAACACGTAGAGCTTGCCGAAGAACCCCAGGAGCGGAGGAACGCCCGCGAGGCTGAAAAGCAGTACCAGCATGGCCAGCGCCCGTCCCGGATGGGCCCGGGAATAGAGATTGAGGCTGGAGATGTCGGTTACGGGCTGCCCGTCACGTTCCATTGAAAGGATGAAGGCGAACGTCCCGACGTTCATTGTGACGTAAATCGCCATGTAGATCAGCATTGCCTGCACCCCGAAGACCGTCCCGGCAGCCAGCCCCATCAGCGCATACCCCATGTGCGCGATCGAGGAATAGGCCATCAGCCGCTTGATATCGGTCTGCCCGATCGCGGCGACCGCCCCCAGGAACATCGACAACACGCTGAGCAGCGCCAGGATTTGCTGCCAGTCCCGCACCACGCCTCCGAACGCGTCATGGACCACACGCGCAAACAGCGCCATCGCCGCCATCTTGGGCGCGGTGGCGAAAAAGGCCGTGATCGGCGTGGGCGACCCTTCATAGACATCCGGCGTCCACATGTGGAAGGGCACCGCCGAAATCTTGAAGGCAAGCCCCGAGACCACGAAGACAAGTCCGATCAGAAGCCCCAGCGGAGCCTGGCCCTGGGCCGCGTCGATGATCCCGGAAAAGAGGGTCGTGCCGGCGTAGCCGTAGGTCAGCGACGCCCCGTAGAGCAGCAACCCGGAACTGAGTGCGCCAAGAACGAAATACTTCAATCCGGCTTCCGTGGACTTGGCGCTGTCCCGCCGCAGCGAAGCGACGACATAAAGCGCCAGCGACTGAAGCTCGAGCCCCATGTAGAGCGCCATCAGGTCGCCCGCGCTGACCATCATCATCATTCCGACCGCCGAAAGCGCCACGAGGAGCGGAAACTCGAATCTCAGCAAGTCACGCCGGGCCATGTATTCCTGCCCCATCACCAGCACCGCCGCGGCGGAGACAAGGATCGTGACCTTGGCAAATCGCGCGAAACCGTCGTCATGGAACATCCCGTCGAAGGCCACCCGGGTGCCGTTTCCCGTAGCCCCGATCCACAGCGCCATGACGCCCAGAAGCGCCGCCGTCAGCCATACCAGCAGCCCGGCCATACGATCCTGCCCCGAATAGGCCGCGAAAAGGAGCGCGGCCATGGCATAGACCGAGATCACGATCTCGGGCAGGATAATGTTGAGATCAGCCTGCATCGTCAGACCCTCCGGTTCAATGCGACGTCTCTGCCAGCTGCGCGGCGCTGTGCGCCTCCGCCAGGGCAGTGTCGTAGTTGGAAATCAGTGCCTCTACGGAAGGCCCGATGATATCGGTCACTAGGCTGGGATAAACGCCAAGCAAAAGCGTCATCGCCACCAGCGGTGCAAAGATCGCCCGCTCGCGCCGGCTCATGTCGGTGATGGATTTGAGGCTTTCCCTGATCAGTTCGCCCATCACCACACGGCGATACAGCCAGAGCGCATAGGCCGCCGACAGGATGACGCCCGAGGTGGCCACCAGCGCAACCCAGGTATTGACCTGGAAGATGCCGAGCAGGGTCAGGAATTCCCCCACGAAACCCGAGGTGCCCGGTAACCCGACATTGGCCATGGTGAACAGCATGAAGATCAGCGCATAGGCCGGCATGCGGTTGACCAGCCCGCCATACGCGTCGATCTCGCGGGTGTGCATCCGGTCGTAGATCACGCCCACGCACAGAAAGAGCGCGCCGGAAATGAAGCCGTGGCTGATCATCTGGAAGATCGCGCCGTCGATCCCCTGCTGATTGGCCGCGAAGATGCCCATGGTGACATAGCCCATATGCGCGACCGACGAATAGGCGATCAGCTTCTTCATGTCCTCCTGCGCCAGGGCCACGAGAGAGGTATAGACGATGGCGATCGCCGACATCCACAGGATCAGCGGTGTCAGCACCTCCGCGCCTACCGGGAACATCGGCAGCGAGAAGCGCAGGAACCCGTAGCCGCCCATCTTGAGCAGGATCGCGGCCAGCACCACGGACCCTGCGGTCGGCGCCTGCACATGCGCGTCCGGCAGCCACGTGTGTACCGGCCACATCGGCATCTTGACGGCGAAACTGGCAAAGAATGCGATGAACATCAGCGTCTGCATGCCGCCGATGATCTGGATGCCCATCAGACTGAAACTTTCCGACGCGAATTCATGGCGCATCAGGGTCGGGATGTCGGTGGTGCCGGCCTCGGCGAACATCGCGACCATCGCCACCAGCATCAGGACGGATCCGAGGAACGTGTAAAGGAAGAACTTGAAAGAGGCATAGATGCGTTCCTTGCCGCCCCAGATCCCGATGATCAGGAACATCGGGATCAGCCCGGCTTCGAAGAACAGGTAGAACAGCACCAGGTCGAGCGCCATGAAAACGCCCAGCATGAGCGTTTCCAGCACCAGGAAGGCGATCATGTATTCCTTGACCCGCTCGGTCACATTCCACGAGGCGGCTATGGTCAGCGGCATGATGAACGTGGTCAGCAGCACGAAGAGCACGCTGATACCGTCCACGCCCATCTTGTATTTGAGCCCGAGCAGCCATTCGCGCTCTTCCACGAACTGGAACCCGGTATCCTGAGGATCGAACTGCGCCAGGATGAACAGCGACACCAGGAAGGTCAGCGTCGTCGCCACAAGCGCGACCCACTTGGCATTCCGCTGTGCAGCCTCGTTTTCCCCGCGCAGGAAAATTGCCAGAATCGCCGCCGCGATCAGGGGGATGAAGGTGACGATGGAAAGCAGGTTGTCCATTACTGGCCTCCCCCGGAAATCGTGAGCCACGTGATCAGGACCGCGATGCCGATGACCATGGCGAAGGCATAGGTGAAGATGTAACCTGATTGCGCCCGCCCCGCGAGACGCGTGAAGAAGGGGATGATCCCCATGGCGACCCCATTGAGGAACCCGTCTATCACGCCACCGTCACCGCGCCGCCAGAGAGCGCGGCCAAGGGCCTTTGCCGGACGCACGAGAATGGCGTCGTAGATCTCGTCGAAATACCACTTGTTTAGCAGGAACAGATAAAGAGGCCTCTGGTTCTCGGCCAGCTTGCGGGGCATCGAGGGATCCCAGATATAGAACCACAATGCCGTGATCAGACCGATCAGCATGGCGATGAACGGGCTCAGCTTGACCCATGTCGGAACGTAATGCGCCTCGTGCAGGACCGTGTTGTCCGGCGCGATGAAGATCGCCGCCTCGCCCGGACCGCTTTCCATCACGTAATGCAGTTCAGAGGCTTTCGGACTGCGTTCGGCCACCGCCTCGACCAGTTCCTGTGTCGGCTCGCCGTATTTGCCGCCGAAGAACTTCACCACCTCGTTGGTCTTGCCGAAGAAGCTGCCGTACCAGATCGCCCCGGCAAAGATCGCGCCAACCGCCAGCACGCCGAGGGGCACCAGCATGACCTTCGGGCTTTCATGGGCATGCTCGTGCGTGTGCTTGTCGCCGCGCGGATCGCCCCAGAAAGTCATGAACATCAGCCGCCAGCTGTAGAAGCTGGTGAACAGGGCGGCGATGACGAGCATCCAGAAGGCAAAGCCGCCCGCCGTGCCGGCATAGGCGCTTTCGATCACCGCGTCTTTCGAGGCGAAACCGGCAAAGCCGATCCACCCCGTCAGCGGAATGCCCACCCCGGTGATCGCCAGCGTGCCGATCAGCATGGCCACGAACGTATAGGGCATCTTGTGACGCAGGCCACCATAATGACGCATGTCCTGTTCGTGATGCATCCCGTGGATGACCGACCCGGCACCAAGAAACAGCATGGCCTTGAAGAAGGCGTGGGTGAGAAGATGGAACATCGCCACCGAGTAGACCCCCACTCCGGCCGCGACGAACATGTATCCCAGCTGGCTACAGGTCGAATAGGCGATGACCCGCTTGATGTCGTTCTGGACCAACCCCACGGTCGCCGCGAAGAATGCGGTACTGGCGCCGATGAAAGTCACCACGGCCAGCGCCTCCGGCGCGTATTCAAACACCGGCGACATCCGGCAGACCAGGAACACGCCCGCCGTGACCATCGTCGCGGCGTGGATCAGCGCCGACACCGGGGTCGGGCCTTCCATCGCGTCGGGCAGCCACGTATGCAGGAAAAGCTGTGCCGATTTTCCCATAGCTCCCACGAACAGAAGGAACGCGATCAGGTTGGCCGCGTTCCAATCCGTCCACAGGAATGTCAGTTGCGTCTCCGCCAGTTCCGGCGCCGCTGCAAAGATATCGTCAAAACGGATCGAATCGGTCAGGAAGAAAAGCGCCATGATCCCGAGCGCGAAGCCGAAGTCGCCCACGCGATTGACCACGAACGCCTTGATCGCCGCCGCGTTGGCCGAGGATTTCCGGTAATAGAAACCGATCAGCAAGTAGGAGGCCAGACCGACCCCTTCCCAGCCGAAAAACATCTGCGCCAGATTGTCGGCGGTCACCAGCATCAGCATGGCGAAGGTGAAGAACGACAGGTAGGCGAAGAAACGCGGCCTGTAGCTTTCGGTCTTGTCGTCGAAGTTCTCGTCATGGGCCATGTAGCCCATGGAATAGAGATGCACGAGCGCCGACACCGTGGTCACCACGATCAGCATGATCGCCGTCAGTCGGTCAAGCCGGATCGCCCACGCGGTATTGAGGGTGCCCGATTGCACCCAGTCAAGCACATGAATGAAATGGGTCTGTCCGTCGTGGCCCAGAAAAATCACCCAGCTGAGCGCGCAGGACA
Organism: Roseovarius sp. TE539; assembly: GCF_003298505.1. Lineage (GTDB taxonomy): Bacteria > Pseudomonadota > Alphaproteobacteria > Rhodobacterales > Rhodobacteraceae > Roseovarius. The sequence goes on along the minus strand of NZ_QNGB01000006.1, from coordinate 157,026 downwards.
GGAACAGAAGACCGGTGGTCAGCCATTGCGCCCCGGCATCACCGATGATCCGCCAGCCGAACCCCGCGATGATGGCCCCCACAAGCGGCGCGAACAGGATGATCGTTTCCATCACTTCAACCTTTCATCACATTGACGTCTTCCACGGCGATGGTGCCGCGGTTGCGGAAGAAGCACACCAGGATCGCCAACCCGATCGCCGCTTCGGCGGCGGCCACGGTGAGTACGAAAAGGGTGAAGACCTGCCCCACAAGATCGCCCGCATGGCTGGAGAAGGCCACGAGGTTGATATTGACCGACAGCAGCATCAATTCGATCGACATCAGCAGTATGATCACGTTCTTCCGGTTCAGGAAGAGGCCGAAAATGCCGATGACGAAAAGCGCCGCCGCGACCGTCAGGTAATGTTCAAGTCCGATCATGTCTGTCCCTCCGGGCCTTTGCCCGATTTTTCGTCCGTTTCAGCCACCCGGAACGCAACGGGCGCGTTTTTTATCTTGTCCTCCCGGGATTGCCCCGGGATTTTCCGCCGGTCCAACGGGCCCCGGATCAGGCCCGGGACGAGCCGGCCCTCCTCAGAGGCCCTGACCCGGTTTCACGTCCTTCAGTTCCATCGCTTTCGCCGGATCGCGGTACATCTGTGCCAGCACGTCCTGACGCTTGATGTCCTGACGGTGGCGCAGGGTCAGGACGATCGCACCGACCATCGCCACCAGCAGGATGAGCCCGGCGAGCTGGAACAGCAGGAAATACTTGTCGTAAAGCAGCAGGCCAAGCGCCTCGGTGTTATGGCGGTCATCAGGAATTACAGCAGCGCGCGCGCCCTTGGCGCCCTCTGCCGTTTCCCAGCTTCCGAACGCCAAACCCAGCTGCATCAAAAGGATCACGCCTATCAGCAATGCCAGCGGCATGTATTTCGCCATCTCGGCCTTGAGTTCGGCGAAATCGACATCGAGCATCATCACGACGAAAAGGAACAGCACCGCGACGGCGCCGACATAGACAATGATAAGGAGCATCGCCACGAATTCGGCCCCGAGAAGCACGAACAAGCCGGCGGAACTGATGAAGGCAAGTATCAGCCAGAGAACCGAGTGGACGGGATTGCGGCTGATAACGGTGAACAGCCCCCCCACCAGAACCGAAACCGCAAAAAGATAGAATGACAGCGCCGCGATAGTCATGTCCCGGGTTCCTCTTTCCTGTCCTCTTCCAGCACCTCCCGCGCGATCTCCATCGCCCGGGTCATGGACGGGATCCCCGCGAACATCGACATCTGCGCGATGGTCTCGGCAATCTCGTCCTTGGTCGCCCCTGCTTCCAGCGCGTGGCGCACGGTCATCCGCACATGCGTATCGCTCTGGGCCCCCAGCATCGTCAACCCCGCCAGCGTCAGAAGCAGCCGCGTCTTGGCGTCCAGCCCGTCCTTGTTGAGCCCACGCCCGAAACTCATCTCCATGAATTCCTTGGGCATCGTCGGCCACATCTTTTCCAACCCCTTGGGCGAGAAAGATTCAAGGGCAGGGTTCATGGCCTTCGCCATCTCCTGCGCCTGCGCCATCATCAGCTCGAAGGGGTTTTTCTGATCGGTCATCTGTAAGGTGCGTCCAGTTCGAGATTGCGGGCGATCTCGGCTTCCCAGCGGTCGCCATTCTCCAGAAGTTTCGCCTTGTCGTAGAAAAGCTCTTCACGCGTCTCGGTGGCGAATTCGAAATTCGGGCCTTCCACGATCGCATCTACCGGACACGCCTCCTGGCAGAAACCGCAATAGATGCACTTCGTCATGTCAATGTCGTAGCGCGTGGTTCGGCGCGAGCCGTCATCACGCGGTTCGGCGTCGATCGTGATGGCCTGTGCGGGGCAAATCGCCTCGCACAGCTTGCACGCGATGCAGCGTTCCTCGCCGTTGGGATAACGCCTGAGCGCATGCTCCCCCCGGAATCGCGGGGAAAGAGGCCCTTTTTCATGCGGATAGTTCAAGGTTGCTTTCGGTGCGAAGAAATACCTGAGCCCCAGCCCGAAGCCCTTGATGAAATCCTTGAGCAGGAAATACCCCGCCGCACGGCCATAGTCGATTTGCGTCATGTCTCAGCTCCTGGGATGTTCCAGCCGGGTCTCGCCGGCGGTCGCATGACCTTGCCAGCGCGTCTCATAGTCGCTTTGCAGCGCAATGTCAGGCAAGTGTGACGTTTCCGTTTTTTCCACTTCGTAATACAGATAGGTCCGGCCCGGCCCGATCTTGCCCCGCAGGCGCAGCCGCCGCCCGGTGATCGCCGGGTCGCTGAGCCGGACGTGGCCAAACCCCTCGATGTCCGGATCAATCGGAATGGCCCGGCAGTCGATGACCCGGCAGTTGCAGGCACGGTGCCAGAATGTCCAGACCAGTTCGGGGTTGAACTGGTACATGCCATGCCCGTGCCACCCGTTAAGACCGTTGTTCGAAATCAGCCGCCCGCCCGGCCTGAGCATCCGGTACACGCATTCCAGCGCATTGGGCACGTTGAACACATGTTCGATCGTGCCGCCGTCCAGAATCATGTCGAATTGCCCTTCAAGCTCGGGCGGTGGCAGATGATTGAGATCGTGCAGCACCGTTGCGCCTTCGTAGTCCGAGAAATCCATCGTCTCGACGTCGCCGAAGCCCAGCTTGCGAAGAAGCGTTTCGGCATAGCCGTCTTCTTGAAGGAAATCGGAATATGCCACCTCGATCCTGTTGCGCCGCAGGGACCGCTTGTAGTGCCGTCGCTGTTTTCCCTGGACCTTGAACCCCTGACGGCCCAGCATCAGCGTCCGACCGTCCGGTTGAAACCGGGTCGAAAGCTCCACGAGCCTGTCAAAAAGGACATAATCCACACCCACGGGGTATCAGCCTCCCATAGCCCAACGGGCCCAGAACCCGCCCAGGACCTCGAATTTTGCCAGGAACGACACGATAACCACCCAACCCAGGCTGAGCGGCAGGAACACCTTCCAGCCGATGCGCATCAGCTGATCGTAGCGGTAACGCGGGGTGATGGCCTTTATCATCGCGAAGATGAAGAAGAAGAAGAACATCTTTCCGACCATCCAGATCGCCCCGTCGGGCAGGCCCGGGATCGGGCTCAGCCAGCCGCCGAAGAAAAGCAGCGACGTGAGCGCGCACATCAGGAAGATGGCGATGTATTCCCCGGCCATGAAGAGCAGGAAGGGCGTTGCGGAATATTCCACCTGATAGCCAGCCACCAGTTCCGATTCCGCTTCCGGCAGGTCGAATGGTGGCCGGTTGGTTTCCGCCAGCGCCGAGATGAAGAACAGGAACACCATCGGCAGGTGCGGCAACCAGTACCAGCCGAAGAAGCCGTACGCCGTGTCCTGTGCCGCGACGATGGACCCGAAATTCATGCTCCCGGTCGAGATGATGACCCCGATGATGATCAGCCCGATCGAGACTTCATAGGAAATCATCTGCGCGGCCGAGCGCAAAGACCCGAGGAACGGGTACTTTGAGTTCGAGGCCCACCCCCCCATTATCACGCCATAAACTTCAAGAGAGGAAACCGCGAAGACATAGAGAATCGCGACATTGATATCCGAAAGAACCCAGTTCTCGTTGAACGGGATCACCGCCCAGGCGATCACCGCCAAAACGAAACTTGTAAGCGGTGCCAGCAGAAAAACGGTACGGTCGGCGCCCGCCGGAACGACCACTTCCTTGACCACATATTTCAGCGCGTCGGCGATCGTTTGCAGAAGTCCGTAAATACCCACCACGTTGGGGCCGCGGCGCATCTGTACCGCAGCCCAGATCTTGCGATCACCATAGACCAGCACGAGCAGGCTGATCATGACGAAGCCCAGCACGGCCAGGCACTGCGCCACGATGATCACCGCAATCCCGAGCGGGGTTGTAAAGAAGTCTGCCATCAGTCCCTCATACCATCGGTATTCCGTTTTCCGCGCAATCCGCGGCGACGACTTCGGCGTCGATCGTCTTCAGCCCGCGCGGCAGCGCCGACGATATCGTATAAACCGCATCGCCGCGCCAGATTCCACCCTCTTCGGAAATATTCGTTCGAACGTGCCGTGCGAATCCGTACCCCCGGATGAGCGCGTATTGCGCCGCCGCGCATTCCGCGTAACGGTCAACATCCGTTCCGTCGCGGGCCCCGCCCATGGTGACGTGGAAATTCACCAGATCCCCGTCCAGAAGCCGCGTCTCAATGCCCCGATAATCCGGTTTGAACGCCGTCTCGTTGTCACCGGGTGCCGCCTCGCAGCCCGAAACCGCGCCCGCAAGCACCACCGCCACGGGCGGAGACAGGGCCACGCGCCGCATCACTCCGCCGCCATCCGGCCGTCCCGGCGCGCGCGGGCCTCGGCGCTGAGTTGCGCCATCAGCTCGCTGGCCCGCGCGATCGGGTTGCTCAGGTAGTGATCCGAGATCGCCCGCCCCATCTGTCCGCTGCCCAGTTCGATGGACGGAACCAGTGTCCAGTCGTTTTCGGGAACTTCGTCTATGCGCGCAAGGTGCGGAACCTCTTCGACCAGCGCCCGGCGCAGTTGCGGCAGGCTGTCATAGGGCAGGACCGATCCGATCTCACCCGACAATGCACGCAGGATCGCCCAGTTTTCCTTGGCCTCGCCGGGCGGGTGGCCGGCCCTAAGCGCCAGTTGCGGGCGCCCCTCGGTATTGACGAACAGCCCTTGTTCTTCGGTATAGGCCGCCGCCGGCAGGATCACGTCGGCACGGTGTGCACCACGATCCCCGTGGCTGCCCTGGTAGATGACGAACGGACCGTCCGGGACCGCGATTTCGTCAGCGCCCAGGTTGTAGACAACGTCTGCCCCGTCAAGGGCCGCATCCACACCGCCTTCGGTCGTGCAGCCGGCATCCATTGCCCCCACGCGCGCCGCGGCCGTATGCAGAACCAGAAGCCTGCCGCCCAGTTTTTCGGTCAACTGCATGGCCTGGCTCATGACGGCCGCGCCGTTGCCGTCACACACGCCACCCTGACCGAGAATCACCAGGGCGCCCTCAGTCGGCTCGGCCCCGTTGACCAGACGCAGAAGATAGCGGTTTCCGGCCCCCAGTTGCGTGGCGTCATATGTCAGGTCTGCGTGCTGGCCAACATGGGTCACCTCGGCGCCGCGCAACCAGGCCTTGCGGATGCGCGCATTGAGAACCGGTGCCTCGTCCCGCGGGTTCGTGCCGATGAGATAGATCGCCTTCGCGGTGTCGATATCCTCGATCCGGGCGTTCCCGACATACGCTGATCGGTTATCACGCGGCAGCCTTGCACCATCGGTGCGGCATTCGACCTTGCCACCCTGCCCCCCGACAAGCTGACGCAAGGCAAAGGCCGCCTCGACCGGGGCCAGATCTCCGACCAGCCCGGCGACGCTGCCGGCGCCCCTGACCGCCTGTGCGGCCGTTTCAAGGGCTTCCCCCCAGCCGGCCGGGCGCAGCTTGCCGTTCTCGCGCACATAGGGCCTGTCAAGACGCTGGCGGCGCAGCCCGTCCCAGACGAAACGGGTCTTGTCGGAAATCCATTCCTCGTTCACCCCGTCATGGTTGCGCGGCAGGATACGCATCACTTCGCGTCCCTTCGTGTCGACCCGGATATTGCTGCCGAGCGCATCCATGACATCGATCGTCTCGGTCTTGGAAAGTTCCCACGGCCGTGCGGTGAACGCGTAAGGCTTCGATGTCAGGGCCCCCACCGGGCACAGGTCGATGATGTTGCCCTGCAGTTCCGAATCCAGCGTCTCGCCCAGATAGGACGTGATCTCGGCATCCTCTCCACGTCCGGTCTGGCCCATCTTGCTGATACCGGCGACCTCGGTCGTGAAGCGCACGCAGCGGGTACAGGAAATGCAGCGCGTCATGTGCGTTTCGACCAGCGGACCGAGGTCGAGATCGTCCACCGCGCGCTTGGGTTCGCGGAAGCGGCTGAAATCGACACCGTAGGCCATGGCCTGATCCTGCAGGTCGCACTCGCCGCCCTGGTCGCAGATCGGGCAATCCAGCGGGTGATTGATGAGCAGGAACTCCATCACCCCCTCGCGGGCCTTTCGCACCATCGGCGTGTTGGTCTTGACATGCGGCAGTTCGCCCTCCGGGCCGGGCCGGAGATCCTTGACCTGCATCGCGCAGGAGGCGGCCGGTTTCGGCGGACCCGGTGTCACCTCGACAAGACACATCCGGCAATTGCCCGCGATGGACAGCCGCTCGTGATAGCAGAAACGCGGGATTTCCACCCCGGCTTGTTCACAGGCCTGGATGAGGGTCATGCGCCCGTCAACCTCGACCTCGGAGCCGTCAATCAGGATTTTGCGTAGGTCAGCCATGGTTGCTCACTTTGCTTTCAGAAATATGCCGATCGAACTGCCATTGGCGATCTCGGCCTGACCGAGGGCGCAGAACGTGTCGGGACGGGACGGATCGACCCCCTTTGCGGCCAGGTAGGCTTCGCCCTTGCGGCGCAATCTGGCCTCTTCTTCGTCGCTGTCGACATAGGCGTCGATCTCGGCGTCGGAATACCCGCGGGCGCGGGCCATCCGTTCAAGGCCCTTCATGTAGATGAGCGCCTTGAATACGCGGCCCTGGATACTGTCGCAATTCTTCCGTATCTCGTCGGCGATACCCACGGCCAGAAGTCCCGCATTGATGTCATCCTCCGACGAGAGGCCCGGCCGCGCATCGGCCGCCGCGGCAGCGCCGAACCCCACGCCGGACAGCACGGTCAGTATCATAACAAAGCGCATGACGGACCTCCTTTTGCACGATGCGGAGGACATGTTGACACACGCCTCCCCACGGCGCAGGGACCAACACCCCCGCCTGTCATGCAATAACAGGCAGCGTGTATCCTGCATATGGTGATGGTTCCACCTACCATTCCCTGCACCGTCCGGAAAAGATCAGATCACCGCCGCTGCGCAGAAGCGCCGCTTCGGGTGCGTCCGGCCCGCCATTTTTCCAGGCAATGTCGGAACTGCCAAAAGTTTCCACGCAGAACCGCACCCCTTCGTGGCGTCCCGCCTCGCGGGCGCCGGCAAGCCCCTGCTCCGTATTGCGCACGCTGACCGTGAAGGCCCGGCGATCATCACGATCCTCCTGCAGCTTGACGGGATAATAGTTGCCATCGAACAACGTTCGATCACCCGGCTTGCCGCAGGCCGCCATGGCAAACGCCCCCGCCAGACAAAAAAGGCCGATGCGGATACGCGCCATCGTCATTCCTGAAATGCCTCCCGGATCGCCATCGCGGCCACCGCCTGTGCGTATACTGCCATCGCATCGGTCATTTCATCATGCCTTCCTGACGTTCCATCATCCTCTCAGCCGCCGCTCTGACACAGCACGTCATAGCGCGCCAGCCCGTCCTCAACACCAAGGACCAGAGACACCAGAACGGTGCGTTCGCCACAGGCCAGCCGTTCGGCGAAGCCGACCGCCTGCGCCAGTTCCGCATCACCGATCAGGTTGCCGTCCCGCCGCTTCATGCCGATCAGCACCTGTTCCGCCCGAATGGATTTGCCGGCATCGCTGTTCAGGGTCACGGTACGACGCTCGGCTGTCGCCTCGTAAGTCTTCGACCGCACTGTTTCGGCGGCCGCCGGTCCCGCCGCACACAACAATGCCGCCATGATCGCATGTCCCGCCAATCCGATCCTGCGCTTCATGTGCATATCTCCTGCCTTCAGCCAATCATTCAGCCCGCCACCCGCGTGGCGTGCGCCTTCATTCGGCCGCGACCGCGCTGACGCGGCCGGATTTCTGCGCCTTGATGCGATCCTCGATCTCGTCCCGGAAATTCCGGATCAGGCCCTGAATGGGCCACGCCGCGGCATCGCCCAGGGCACAGATCGTATGCCCCTCGACCTGCTTGGACACATCGAACAGCATGTCGATTTCCTCGACCTCGGCTTCGCCCCGGACCAGCCGGTCCATGACCCGCATCATCCATCCGGTCCCTTCCCGGCAGGGTGTGCACTGTCCGCAGCTTTCGTGCTTGTAGAACTTGGAAAGCCGCCAGATCGCCTTGATGATGTCCGTCGACTGATCCATCACAATGACCGCCGCCGTGCCCAACGAGGAGCCGCACTCCTTCAGACCGTCGAAATCCATCACCGCGTCGCGAATGTTCTCGCCGCGGACGCACGGCACCGAGGAGCCGCCGGGAATCACTGCCTTCAGGTTGCCCCATCCGCCACGGATACCGCCACAATGGGTTTCGATGAGTTCCTCGAAGGAGAGCGACATCTCGTCCTCGACCACACACGGCGTGTTCACATGCCCCGAGATCGCATAGATCTTGGTGCCGGTGTTGTTGGCGCGCCCGAAGGAGGCGAACCATTCGGGGCCGCGCCTGAGGATCGTTGGCACCACGGCGATAGATTCGACATTGTTGACCGTGGTCGGGCAGCCGTAGACACCCGCCATCGCGGGAAACGGTGGCTTCATCCGCGGCATGCCCTTCTTGCCCTCCAGGCTTTCCAGAAGCGCGGTTTCCTCGCCGCAAATGTAGGCGCCGGCACCGTGGGTCAGGTAAAGATCGAAATCCCATCCGGAACCGCAGGCATTCCGTCCGATCAGCCCGTCCTCATAGGCTTCGTCAATCGCCGCCTGAAGAACTTCCCGTTCCCGGATGTATTCCCCGCGGATATAAATGAAACAGGCATGCGCGTTCATCGCGAAACTTGCGATCAGGCAGCCTTCGATCAGGGTGTGCGGATCGTGGCGCATGATCTCGCGGTCCTTGCAGGTTCCGGGCTCGGATTCGTCTGCATTGACAACCAGATACGCTGGCCGGCCGTCGCTTTCCTTGGGCATGAACGACCATTTCAGGCCGGTCGGAAAGCCGGCACCGCCGCGCCCGCGCAGCCCGCTGGCTTTCATCTGCTCAACGATCCAGTCCCGGCCCTGCCGGATCATCCCGGCGGTGCCGTCCCAATGTCCCCGCGCCCTGGCGCCCTTCAGGCTGCGGTCATGCATCCCGTAAAGGTTGGTGAAGATGCGATCTTCGTCTTTCAGCATCCCGTTACCCCTGATTGCTCTGGCGCGCACGCCAGATTTGGTAGATCAAAATGAAGGCCCAGACAAAGCCGGCCAGTGCCAGCAGGTCGAACAGTGCCCTGGTCCGGTTGTCCAATCCCATCTGTCCGCCGATGAACGTCGCGAGAGCCCACAACACGGCCGTTCCCGCGATAACCAACGCGGTGAACCGGCCCTTTCGCGCAATCTGTTGGTCGCCGTCCGCCATCGTCATCCGCTTCAGTAAACGTCGCCGTCCCCGACCCGTTTGGAAAATTCGGTTTCACCGCCAGCGGCAAGCACCTTTGCCTGCTCCACCCAGCCGTCGCGGCTGACCCTGCCCTTGAAACCCTTTATGTTTCCGTCAACCCAGGCCACCTCCTCGTCGTCCCAGGCTGCGATCTGGTCGAAATGATAAAAGCCCATACCGTTCAGCATCTGCTCCAGCTTGGGACCGACGCCCTTGATCTGCTTGAGGTCGTCGGGCCGGCCGCCGCGCGCAGCCTCCAGGGCCGCAGGCCGCCGGCCCTCGCTATCCCCGCCGCGGGCGTCATCGCCATCGGCCGCCGATGCGCCGCTGCCGGAGCCGTCACCGCCTTCGTAACGCCATTCCCCCTTGCGCTGCGCAAGTTCTTCCTCGCCGTCGAGAACCGTTCCCGAGGCCACTTTGGGCGCCTCCTCGTCCTTGTCTTCGGGGTCTCCCGACCCGGTGGCGCCAACCGCATCCTGCGCCTTGCCCCGCACGGTTTCCACGGTCTCGGAGGCCTTTTCTTCTGCCGCCCTGGCCGCGGACTCGGCCTTTTCCTCGGCGGCCTTCGCGGTTTTCGCGGCCTTTTCCTCGGTGGCTTTCGCGGCTTCGGCCGCCTTGTTCTTGGCCGCCTCGGCGGCGCCGGCCGCGCGATCCCTGACCGATCCCGCAGCGGACGCCGCGCTGGCGGCGGCATCATCGGAAGAAAGGATACGTCCGCCGGTGCAGAAGATCCGGGTCGTCGCAAGCCCGAGCAACGCCGCCAGGGCAACGCCGATCAGCAAGGCCACCAGAAACCCGGTGGCCGACGCGACAGACACCAGCACCACCAGACCGATGATTGCGGCAAGTGCCCAACAGATCAATCTGCAGGTATCAAAACTTTCGGAATTCGACATGTCTCATAACCCTCCAAGTGGTATGATGCCGGACAATATCAATAAATATCGTCCCGTTTGGCGCGTTTCGAGAACTCGGTCTCGTCGCCCGCTGCCAGCCTTCCTGCCTGTTTGACCCAGTTGTCGCGGGTCACCCGCCCCTTGAAGCCCGTCAAATTTTCATCGACCCAGGCTATTTCGTCCGCACTCCATCCAGCGATCTGATCGTAATGAAAGAAACCCATTGAATTCAATAGATTTTCAAGCTTCGGTCCGATACCCTTGATCATCTTGAGATCATCCGCGCCCCCTTCCCGCGGCGCATCGAGAACCGCCGGGCGCTTCCCGGGGCCGGGCCCGGCCTCTTCCTTGTCGCCCATTTTCTCGGGCGCGGGTTTCGGCGTCGTCTCGCCGGACGACTCCGCCGCCGCGGGGGCCTGTCCGGCCTTCGGGCTGTCCGTCCGCGCCGGGGGGGTCGGCGCCGCGATTTCGGGCGCGGACGGATCATGGTTCGCCCCCTTCTCGCGCCACGGAGTCAGCAGCGGACCTTCGGACCCATCGATCCGTTTGACCGTATCGCCAAGCTGCATGGCCAATGCCACACTGGCATTGAACTTCGTACGGCCGCTTTCGAAGTCCTTCAGGCTGGTCAAACCGGTCTCGGGCTCGGAAGCATACCGCCCGTTCTGGGGCCCGGGCTCCGGCACCCTGCCACCGGCCAGCGCGTCGATGATGTCCCCCAGCCGGTCGGCTGTCAGATCCTCGTAATAATCCTTGCCGATCTGCGCCATCGGCGCATTGGCACAGGCGCCCAGGCATTCGACCTCTTCCCACGAGAACTTGCCGTCCTCGCTCAGTTCATGCGGATTGGCGGCGATCTTTTCGCGGCAGACGCCGACCAGATCCTCGGCACCGCATATCATGCAGGAGGTGGTGCCACAGACCTGGATGTGCGCGACGCTGCCCACCGGCTGAAGATGAAACATGAAGTAGAATGTCGCCACCTCCAGCGCGCGGATGTAATCCATGTCCAGCATGTCGGCCACATGCTCGATCGCGGGCCGTGTCAGCCAGCCCTCCTGCTCCTGGGCCCGCCACAGCAGCGGGATGATCGCGCTGGCCTGGCGGCCATCGGGGAACTTGGTGACCTGCGCCTCGGCCCACGCCTTGTTGTCGGGCGTGAAGGCGAAGCTTTCGGGTTGCTCTTGGTGCAATCTGCGCAGCATGGCTCTTTCGGTCCTAGAAGATATGGCGGCGGCGCGGTCCGCGGGTGCGGGCGCCTCCGGCGGGAGTATTTCGGGAAAGATGAAGATCCGAAGCAGCCATCGCGATCACCTGTCGATCTCCCCGAAAACGACATCCATCGTGCCGATGATCGCTGCCACGTCGGCCAGCTGATGCCCGCCCGCCACATGATCCATGGCCTGCAGATGCGGAAAACCGGGCGCCCGCAGCTTGGCGCGGTAGGGCCGGTTGGTGCCATCGGCGACCAGGTAGACGCCGAACTCGCCCTTGGGCGCCTCGACGGCGGCATAGACTTCGCCCTCGGGGACGTGGAAGCCCTCGGTGTAGAGCTTGAAGTGATGAATGAGCGCCTCCATCGAGGTCTTCATCTCGCCGCGCGAAGGTGGCGTGACCTTGCCCCGCGCGAGGATGTCGCCCCGCCCTTCGGGTGCGCGCAGTTTCTCGATGGCCTGATGAATGATGCGCAGCGATTGGCGCATCTCCTCCATCCGGACGAGGTACCTGTCGTAGCAGTCTCCGTTCTTGCCGACGGGGATGCCGAAATCGAATTCATCATAGCATTCATATGGCTGGGCGCGGCGCAAATCCCATGCCATGCCGGACCCGCGCACCATCACCCCCGAAAATCCCCAGTCGAGGGCATCCTGTTCGCTCACCACGCCGATATCCGCGTTGCGCTGCTTGAAGATGCGGTTCTCGGTGAGCAGGCCATCGATATCGTCGATGACGCCCGGAAATTCCTTCGCCCACGCTTCCATGTCGTCGAGAAGCTCGGGCGGGAGATCCTGGTGCACACCGCCGGGGCGGAAATAGGCGGCGTGAAGCCGCGCTCCGCAGGCGCGCTCGTAGAAGATCATGAGTTTCTCGCGCTCCTCGAACCCCCACAGAGGTGGCGTGAGCGCGCCGACATCCATCGCCTGGGTGGTGACGTTGAGCAGGTGGTTCAGGATCCGCCCGACCTCGCAGAAGAGGACCCGGATGAGGCTGGCGCGGCGCGGCACCTCGACACCCGTCAGCTTCTCGATGGCCAGGCACCAGGCGTGTTCCTGGTTCATCGGCGCCACGTAGTCCAGCCGATCGAAATAGGGCAGGTTCTGCAGGTAGGTGCGGCTTTCCATCAGCTTCTCGGTGCCGCGGTGCAGAAGCCCGATATGCGGATCGCAACGCTCCACGATCTCGCCGTCAAGCTCCAGCACCAGGCGCAGCACCCCATGGGCCGCCGGGTGCTGGGGCCCGAAATTCAGGTTGAAGTTGCGGATCTTCTGTTCACCGGTCTGGGCGTCTTCGAATCCTTTGGAACCGTCCATCTTCTACCTCACACAGCCTGTAGGCGAGCAAAATGGTCCGCCACATTTGTTTGCTTTCAGAGCTTCGCGTGGAAAACGTGTCAGTTTCAAATTCATTTTCATGCCCGGTCCCCGCCGATCTGATCCTTGAAGGCCATCACCCAAAGCAGGATGATCGCTCCCAGGGGAATGATAGCGGCCAGCGAAACCCAGTTCGGGATACCGAACTTCGGCAGCAGCCGCCAGAACGGTATCACAACCAGAGCCGCGATAATCAGAAACCACAGCATCCCGAAGCCTCCCATGCCGGCACCGCCGGCGCCATAACCACCCATCATTTCCTGGCCTCATCCTTCTCGTCGCCGGGAAGGACGTATTCCGCCCCCTCCCAGGGCGACATGAAATCGAACTGCCGGTATTCCTGAACAAGGTTCACCGGCTCGTAGACCACCCGTTTCTGCACCTCGTCATACCGCACCTCGGTATAGCCCGTCGTCGGAAAATCCTTGCGCAGGGGATGCCCGCGAAAGCCGTAATCCGTGAGGATGCGGCGAAGGTCCGGATGACCCGAGAAGAGGATCCCGAACATGTCGAACACTTCGCGTTCGAACCAGTCGGCGCATTTGTGAATGCCGGTGATCGACGGGACCATGTCCTCCTCGCGCACGGCGACCCTCAGGCGGATGCGCTGGTTCTGGTACATGCTGAGGAAATGGTACACGACGTCGAACCGCTTGGGGCGTTCGGGATGATCCACGGCCGTGATGTCCACAAGGGTGGAGAACCGGCACGAGGAATCCGATTTGAGATAGTCCACCAACCCCACGATATTGGGCAGCGCGACCTCGACTGTCAGCTCGCCCTGCGGCGTGACCTCCCAGCCCAGCACACAATCCGAGCGCTGCGCCTCGATATGGGACCCAAGGACCTTCATTGCCTCGCTCATTTGCTGCCCTCCCGCAGGATCTCGTCGTGGAACGTCGCCTCGGCGTCGTGTTCCCGGAAAAACGCCAGCATGAATTCCGGGATCACCGCCATTTCGGGGCTGTCCCCGGCGAAGTGGCGGATCGCGTCCATGCTGTCCCACGAGGTCAGCACCGTCATCCGGCAGGGATCATCCTGGCGCGCGGCCTGAACGGATATGCCGCGGAACCCTTCGACGCCCCGCATGGATGGCAGGACACGCGCCTCAAACGTCTCTTTCCACGCCGCGATATCCGCACGGTCCACCCTCGCCTCCCAGCGTCTGACCACCGCCGCGCTCATCGCACGATCGTCCCGGTGCGCCGGATCTTGCGCTGAAGCTGCATGATCCCGTAAAGCAGCGCCTCGGCTGTCGGCGGACAGCCCGGCACGTAAATGTCCACCGGCACGATCCGGTCGCATCCGCGCACCACCGAATAGCTGTAGTGATAATACCCCCCGCCATTGGCACACGACCCCATCGAGATCACGTAGCGCGGCTCGGGCATCTGGTCATAGACCTTGCGGAGCGCGGGGGCCATCTTGTTGCACAGCGTGCCGGCGACGATCATCAGGTCGCTCTGGCGCGGACTGGCGCGCGGCGCGGTGCCGAAACGCTCCATGTCGTAGCGCGGCATGGAGGTGTGCATCATCTCGACCGCGCAACAGGCGAGGCCGAAGGTCATCCAGTGAAGGCTGCCGGTGCGTGCCCAGTTGATGATGTCCTCGGTCGACGTGACCAGGAACCCCTTGTCCTGGAGCTCACGGTTCAGCTCCTGGGTTGCGGGATCGCGCACGAAGGCGTCGCGATGCGCCTCGACGGGCACTTCGCTGGACGGGCCCGACTTCACACGTTCGCTCTGCGCGCCCTGACCCTGCGTTTCGGTCACGGTCGCGTTGCCGGTATCTTCGCTTACTCCCATTCCATCGCTCCTTTGCGCCATTCATAGGCAAATCCGGCTGTCAGCACGCCAAGGAACACCATCATCGACCAGAAGCCGACCATGCTCACATCCTTGAAGGCCACCGCCCAGGGAAACAGCATCGCGATTTCCAGATCGAAGATTATGAACAGGATCGACACGAGGTAGAACCGCACGTCGAACTTCATCCGCGCATCATCGAACGCGTTGAACCCGCATTCATAAGCGCTGACCTTTTCGGGGTCCGGGTGGCGGACCGCCAGGATCACCGCGGCCAGTATCAGGACCAGTCCCAGACCGATCGCGATGGCGAGAAAGACGAGAATGGGAAGATATTCCCTGAGCATCTCTTCCAAGAGGCGGCTCCTTTCATGCACGGCAGGCATTACGTGGCTACACAGGCTCCCTCACGGTTTAACCCTGCCCCATGGTGCGGTCAACCAACGGCGCACATATTCCCCTGCGCCGACGTCCCGCAGCCGTGCCATGGCGGCAAAACAGGTCTCAGCCCGCCCAGCCGGGCTTGCGCCCGTCGAAAAAGGCCGTGATTCCCTCCGGTGCCTCCTCGCCGGCCCAGCAGGCGGCCAGTTCTCTTATGGTATGCTCGATAACCGCATCGTCAATGCGCGGCCCCAGACCGCGCAGCAGCGCCTTGGACCGCGCGACCGCGCCCGGCGCGCAATGCAGATAAGGCTCGACTTCGGCTTCGACCGCCTTGTCCAGCTCCTCTGCGGGCACCGCGCGGGCCAGAAGGCCCAGTCCGACCGCTTCCGCGGCCCCGAACCGACGCCCCGACATGAACACGCGCCGGGCCATGGCCTCGCCCATGCGGGCACAGACATAGGGGCCGATGGTGGCCGGGATCAGGCCCAGCCGCGTCTCGGTCAGCGCCATGCAGAGGTGATCGGCTCCAATGGCAACGTCGCACACGCTTGCCAGCCCGACACCGCCACCGAAGGCATTGCCCTGCAGCCGCCCGATCAACGGTTTGGGGAGGGTGTTCAGGGCGTGCAGCATATGTGCCAGCTTCGCGGATTCCGCCTCGCGTGTCTGCGCCGCGGCATCCAGCTGGTCCCGCATCCATGACAGGTCGCCCCCCGCGCAGAAAGTCTTGCCCCTGGCCGCCAGCACCACCACCCGGACAGCCTCGTCCGCACCCAGATCAAGGGCTGCGGCATGCAGCTCCGCGATCATCCGCGCCGACATCGCGTTGTGCTTTCCGGCCCGGTCCAGCCAAAGGGTCGCCACGCCACGCGCATCCGTCTCCAATCCGATCGTCTGTTCCGTCATCCCGGTCTCCGTCGCATCGCAGAGGCCCGGCCGGGGGACACCACCGGCCCGTCGCCTCAAGTTCCGTTTTCCGCCACCGGGCCGGACCGCATGGCGCGGGCCGTCTCTGCCGCGTCGTTCAGGATGTCGCGGTCCAGCCCAGTGTCGTATCCGAGCGCCACCAAACGGTCATGCACCGCTTCGGTGGCCACGTTGCCCGCCGCGCCGGGCGCGAACGGACACCCCCCAAGGCCACCGACCGCAGCATCGAAGACCCGCATGCCCCGCGCCAGCGACGCCTCGATATTCTCCAGCGCCCGTCCACCGGTGGCATGGTAGTGTCCGGCCAGCCGCGCCGCCGGCACCACCCCCAGCACCGCCGCCAGCATGGCGTCCACCCGCTCGGGCGTGCCGGCACCGACCGTGTCCCCCAGGCTGATCTCGTAACAGCCCATTTCCGCCAGCCGCGCGGCCACATGCGCGACACTCGCCGGTGCAACGGGGCCATCATAGGGGCATTCCACGACGCAGGAAACATAGCCGCGCACCGGGAGTCCAGCTTTGCGTGCCGCCTCCGTCACCGGTAAGAACCGTTCCAGGCTTTCCTCAACAGTGGCATTGATATTCGCCCGCGAAAATCCCTCGGAGGCCGACCCGAACACGGCCACCTCGTCGGCACCGGCCGCCGACGCCCTTTCAAACCCCTTGATGTTCGGGGTCAGCGCGGCATAGCTGATCCCCGGCGCCCGCGCGATCCCTTCCAGAACCGCGGCCGAATCGCCCATTTGCGGTACCCATTTCGGACTCACGAAACTGGCCACCTCGATGCGCTTGAAACCGGCGGTGCTCAGTTTGTCGACAAGCCCGATCTTGTCGACAGTGGGGATCTGCCGGGCCTCGTTCTGAAGGCCGTCGCGCGGGCCCACCTCGAATATTTCCACTGTTTCAGGCATCTGCGGGGACCTCGTAGAAGGGCTTCTCGTAAAGCCGCGAGCTGTCCGGCCCGGGCAGGGAGGCCTGGAACGCAGGACGCGCCGTGATGCGATCAAACCACGCGGCCGTTTCCGGAAATCCATCCAGCCGGGCGAAATGGCGCGCCATGTAGACAGCCTGCCCCACCGCAATATCGCATGCCGAGAATCCTCCGGTCAGCAGGCAGTCGCGGTTTTCCACCGGCGTCGACAAGCGCGCCTCGATCGCACCGTAGCATTTCTTCACGCGGGCCGCTTCCAGCTTCATGACGACGGGGCTGCGCATCGCGTCCTCGTAGAGCATGATGTGCTGCTGGGTCAGGCTGGCAACATGCTGACTGAGCGTTTCGGCAAAATGCACCCAGACCAGCCAGGCCATGCGGTCCATGTCGCCCGGCAACCTGCCGAGACCGGTTTCGGGGTAGCGTTCGCAAAGATACTCGATCATCGCCCCGCTCTCGAACATCCTTTCGCCCTCGATCTCCAGTGCCGGGACCCGGCCCGCCGGCGACAGGCTGAGGAATTCGGGCCGTCGCAGGGTCTTGTCGAAGGGCAGTTCGACAACCCGGAAATCGACACCCAGTTCGTTGAGAAGCCACAGCACCCGCATCGAACGGGATTGCGGCGCGTGATGCAGGGTGATCATGCCGCGCCCTCCCCGTCGGTGTCCAGCCGTACCAGCGCGGTGCCGGCGCTGACCTGCGCGCCCTGCGTGACCAGAACCTCGGCAACCACGCCGTCCCGGGCCGCAAGCAGGCTGTGCTCCATTTTCATGGCCTCCAGAACCGCCAGCCGGTCGCCCGCATGCACACGATCACCCGGTGCCGCGGTCACGAGTTTCACCAGCCCCGGCATCGGTGCCTCGATGACCCCGGGGTCACCAACCGCGAGACTGTCATGCTCCAGCGGATCAACCACCTCGAAGCCCAGCCCATACTGCGCGAAGATCGTTATCTCGGGGCCCGAGACCGCCACCGGCGGGGCCGCCTCTCCATCAAGCTGCCAACGCCCTCCGACGCGCCGCGCCTCCACCACCGCCCCATCCAGGTCAACATCATGGGCATGTGCCGAATGGCTTCGCACGCGCGGTGTCATCTCGTCGCCGGCGCGCCGCAGCGTCACAGCCCGCCTCAGCGGTGTCCACAGCGAAAAGCCCGTGTCAGGCGCCTCGGCCTCCAACAGGTCCAGCGCCGCAAGCGCCGCAAGCGCCACCTCGACCGGCCCTGCCTCCGGCTGCACGACAAGATCGTCCAGATCCCGGGCGATCAGGCCGGTATCCACATCGCCCCGCACGAAACCCGGATGCGCCGCCAGGGCGCCCAGAAAGGCAAGGTTCGTCATCGTGCCCGCCACCTCGCACCGGCGCAACGCCGCCGAAAGCCGACGCAGCGCACCGGCCCGTGTCGCACCGTGGGTGACCAGCTTGGCGATCATCGGATCGTAATGCGGGCTGATCACGTCGCCGCCGCGCACCCCGCTGTCGGCGCGCGTTCCCTCTGGGAACGACAGGTGGCTCAGCGTCCCCGTCGCCGGCAGGAACCCTTTCGGGACGTCCTCGGCATAAAGCCGTGCCTCGAAGGCGTGCCCGTGGATGGCCAGATCCTGCTGGCGCATGGGCAAGCCCTCGCCACCGGCCACGCGCAATTGCCACTCGACAAGGTCCACGCCGGTGATCGCCTCGGTCACGGGATGCTCGACCTGCAGCCGGGTATTCATCTCCATGAACCAGAACCGGTCCGGTCGCAGGCCGTCGGACGCGTCAACGATGAATTCGACCGTCCCCGCCCCCGCATACGCTATTGCTTCCGCGGCCCGCACCGCCGCCTGCCCCATCGCGTTGCGCATCTCTTCGGTCATGCCCGGCGCCGGGGCTTCCTCGATCACCTTCTGATGGCGCCGCTGAAGGGAACAATCGCGCTCGAACAGGTGCAAGGCGCGGGTGCCGTCACCGAAGACCTGCACCTCGATATGGCGCGGCTTGGCGACGTATTTCTCGATCAGCACATCGGCATTGCCGAAGGCGGTGGCGGCCTCGCCGCGGGCGCTTTCCAGCGCCGCGTCGAAAGCGCCGGGCGTCTCCACCAGGCGCATGCCCTTGCCGCCTCCCCCCGCGACAGCCTTGATCAGCACCGGATACCCGATCTCCGCGGCCCGCGCGGCAAGCTCACCGGCCTCCTGATCGGCACCGTGATAACCCGGCACGACCGGCACCCCCGCCCCCTCCATCAACGCCTTGGCGGCATCCTTGAGTCCCATGGCGCGGATCGCCGCCGCCGACGGCCCGATGAAGATCAGGCCGGCTGCCTCCACCGCCTCGACGAAATCCGGGTTCTCGCTCAGGAACCCATAGCCCGGATGGATTGCCTCCGCCCCCGTCTCCAGCGCCGCCGCGATGATGCGCTCCCCGTTCAGATAGCTTTCGCCGGGGGCCGCGCCGCCGATATGCACGGCCCGGTCGGCCAGCGCCACATGGCGGGCGGCACGGTCGGCGTCGGAATAGACCGCCACGGTGCCCACCCCCATGGCGCGCGCCGTCTCGATCACCCGGCAGGCGATCTCGCCCCGGTTCGCGATCAGGATGGTCTCTAACATGGCCCGC
This sequence comes from Roseovarius sp. TE539, assembly GCF_003298505.1. GTDB lineage: Bacteria > Pseudomonadota > Alphaproteobacteria > Rhodobacterales > Rhodobacteraceae > Roseovarius. The sequence continues at coordinate 137,629 of NZ_QNGB01000006.1, read as the reverse complement.
ACCTCCGGCTTCATCTTTCCACAAATACTCGCCCCCCGACATCGCCGCCCTCACATGCGGAAGACGCCAAAGCGCGTTTCCTCCACCGGCGCGTTGAGGGCCGCGCGCAAGCTGAGCGCCAGCACCTCGCGGCTCTTGCGCGGGTCGATGATCCCGTCATCCCAAAGCCGCGCAGAGGCATAAAGCGGGTGCGACTGGCGCTCGAACATCTCGATAGTGGGGCGCTTGAATTCCGCCTCCTCCTCGGCCGACCATGTCCCGCCCTTGCGCTCGATGGCATCGCGGCGGACCGTGGCCAGCACGCCCGCAGCCTGTTCACCGCCCATCACCGAGATCCGTGAATTCGGCCAGGACCACATGAAACGCGGCTGATAAGCCCGTCCAGCCATGCCATAATTTCCCGCTCCGAAGGAGCCGCCGACAACCATGGTCACCTTCGGCACACTGGTCGAGGCGACCGCCGTCACCATTTTCGCCCCGTGCCGCGCGATCCCTTCGTTCTCGTATTTGCGTCCGACCATGAAACCGGTGATGTTCTGCAGGAAGATAAGCGGAGTCCGGCGCTGCGAGCACAATTCTACGAAATGCGCTCCCTTCTGCGCGGCCTCGCTGAACAGAACGCCGTTATTGGCCACAATCCCGACCGGAATGCCCTGCAGATGCGCGAAGCCGCAGACCAGCGTCTCGCCGAACCGTGCCTTGAATTCATCGAAATACGAGCCATCCACGACCCGTGCGATCACTTCGCGGATGTCATAGGGCGTGCGCAGGTCAGCCGGCACCACGCCGGGGATTTCGTCCGGGTCATGCGCGGGCGGCTCGCTCGCCTGCAGCGGCAGCGCCTCCAGCCCGGGCCGGTGCCCGGCGCTAGGTCCGCTGCCTAGATTTTCCACCGCGCGGCGCGCCAGCGCCAGCGCATGAGCGTCGTCCTCGGCCAGGTAATCCGCCACCCCGGACAGGCGGGTGTGCACATCGCCGCCGCCAAGATCCTCGGCGCTGACCTCCTCGCCGGTCGCCGCTTTCACGAGGGGTGGCCCGGCCAGGAAGATCGTGCCCTGCTGCTTGACGATGATCGAGACGTCCGACATCGCCGGCACATATGCGCCCCCCGCGGTACAGGAGCCCATCACCACCGCGATCTGCGGGATCCCCGCGGCCGACATCCGCGCCTGGTTGTAAAAAATGCGCCCGAAATGGTCCCGGTCGGGAAACACCTCGTCCTGGTTGGGCAGGTTGGCGCCCCCGGAATCCACCAGGTAGATGCAAGGCAAACGGCATTCCGCCGCTATTTCCTGAGCGCGCAGGTGCTTTTTCACCGTCATCGGATAATAGGTGCCGCCCTTTACCGTGGCATCGTTGCACACGACCATGCAGTCTCGGCCCCTCACCCGGCCCACCCCGGCGATCACCCCGGCGCAGGGGGCAGCCCCGTCGTAAAGCCCGTGTGCCGCGGTCGCCCCCACCTCCAGGAAAGGACTACCGGGATCGAGCAGGTTGGCCACCCTGTCGCGCGGCAGCATCTTGCCCTTCGAGAGATGTCGCTCTCGGGCCGCATGCCCGCCGCCCGACGCCGCGATGGCCGCGGCCTCCCGGATCTCGCGCAGCGCCTCCGCGTGCCGTGACATGTTGGTGCGAAATTCCTCAGAGGATGGAATTGCCCTGCTTCGAAGCTTCATGGCTCCCCCTTCCGGCGGGCCTGTCCGGCGCCACCCGCCGTCCCGCCGCGCATGACTGGTGTTGCAACATGGCCGCAGTGCGGCAAAAGCCGGGGTCGCAACCGTCCGGATTGATTCAGGTCAATGCCCGAATTCCGATGACGCGCAACGTGACGCCACGTTCGCAAAGGAATGGAAGAATGAAAAAGACACTCTCTGCTCTCTATCTCACCACCGCACTCGTCTGTGGTGCCGCCGCCCCCGCGCTCGCCCAGCAGAAAGGGGACATGACCCTCGGCCTCGGCCTGCACTGGATCGAACCCGATTCCAGCGCCAGCACCACCACCGCGGGACCGGTCAAGGTCGATGGAAACGCCCGCCCCACATTGACCTTCGAGTACTTCCTCGCGGACAATGTGGGCCTCGAGGTGCTGGCCTCGTGGCCGTTCGAACATGACATCAATCTTGTCGGCACCGGAAAAATCGGCGAAACCAAGCACCTGCCGCCGACCGTCTCGCTGCAATACCACTTCACCAACAAAAGCAAGATCACGCCATTCGTGGGCGCCGGCCTCAATTACACCTATTTCTTCGACGACACCTCGCCGCTCGGCGCGCTGAGCCTCGATGAATCCTGGGGGCTGGCGCTGCATGCGGGGGCCGATTTCGCCATCAACGAGAAATCCTCGTTGCGCCTCGACGTGCGCTACATCGACATCGAGACCGATGTCAGGCTGGGTGGCGCGCCCATCGGCAAGGTCAAGATCGACCCGTGGGTCATTGGCGCGGCCTACGTGATGAAATTCTGAAACCGCCATCATGACGGGGGACGCGAAGGGGCCGGCCGCTGTGCCGGCCCCTTCGATTTCGCAGTGCCGACCGGTGAAGGCGGAGGCTGCCGCGGTCATGGCTGCACCTCCGGTCTTGCCTTGGGTCTGACCGGCGCGGCGGCTTCGGCCCATCCCGCCGCCACCGCCGGTGCAGCCCGATCCAGGAACCGCGCCACCTGCCAGGCCAATACCGCAAGGCGGAGGCGCGCGTTGGCCTGCCGCGCTTCGCACCAAACCTCGTGCAGGGTGTCGGCACCGGCGCAATCGGGCCCTGCCGAGCGCCCGTGCGCCAGGGCCAGGACACGCCGGTAAAGCCGGTCTGCAAACCCTGTCGGAACCTCCACAGTTTCGGACGGCGCCTGCAGATGCTGCAACACCACCGAACGCAGACTGTCCTGAACCGCGGCCAGGTCGCGTTGACAGCCGATCCGGTCTTCAGACCTGTCACAGCGAACGATCCCGACGGTTCCACAGAATTCCACCCCGCGGACTCCGGCAATGTCGAGCAGCGGTTCTTCCACCTGCCGCGCCCTCAGGGCCGACAGGGCACGCTCGTAGCGCGCGACTTCGGAATTCATGCAGGTCTCGAAATCCGGCAGGCTTTCTTCCCCGGCAATGGCAGCGCCACAGACCAGCGCGGGGGCCAGCGCCCGCAGGAGAAATCCCGGCAGTTTACCCTTCATCAGCCACCTCCGCCGCGGCGCGCGCTTTCAGTTCCTTTCGGATCACCTTGCCGGTGACAGTCATCGGCAACGCGTCCAGAAACATGATTTCCCTTGGATAAGAGTAGCTTGCCAAACGGTCTTTCACCCAGTTGCGAAGCTCGTCAGCTGTAACCTCGCAGCCCATTTTCCGAACCACGTAGGCCTTCACGATCTCGGTGCGCAGCGCGTCGGGCTTTCCGACCACCCCGACCGTGGCGACAGCCGGATGCGTCAGCAGGCAGTCCTCGATCTCGGCCGGTCCGATCCGGTACCCCGACGAGGTTATGACATCGTCCTCCCGTCCCCGAAAGCAGAGATGATCCCCGTTCCAATAGCCGCGGTCACCGGTCAACATCCAGTCGCCACGGAATTTTTCCGCCGTCGCCGTCGGCCTTTGCCAGTATTCCAGCATCATCGACGCCGATCCGCGTCTTATGGCGATATCACCCTCGCCCTCAGTCGCGTGCCCCCGCGGGTCCAGGACCGCGATCTCGTGGCCGGGCACGGCCCGCCCCAGACATCCCGGCACCGGGCTGAAAAGGGTCGCGCAGGATGACGCCACCATGTTGCATTCGGTCTGGCCATAGAACTCATTGATGGTCAGGCCAAAAGCGCGTCGCCCCCAATCCAGCATCTCCGCTCCCAGGGGCTCACCACCGCTCGCGACCGACCGCAGGCCGTCGATGTCCACCTCCGCCGCTTTCAACATCCGCAATGCGGTAGGCGGTAAAAATACATTGCGTACAGAGCCTTCCCTGATGATTCTCATGCAATCCTCAGGATCGAAGCCCTTCAGGCGCGCAGCCACCACAGGCACGCCGATGGCCAATCCGGGCATCAGGACGTCGAACAAGCCCCCGATCCACGCCCAGTCGGCGGGTGTCCAGAGGCAGTCTCCCGGCGCGCCGAGGAAATCATGACTCATCTCCACCCCCGGCAGGTGCCCGGTGAGCATCCGGTGCGCGTGCAACGCACCTTTCGGGCCACCGGTGGTCCCGGATGTGTAGATCAGGACGGCCGGGTCTTCCGCGGCAGTATCCGCGGTTTCGGCACGGCCTTCGGTCAGCTCCGCGTTCTCCGGCACCAAGGGCACGACATCTTCGAGTGCATTCAGAAGCTTCGCCCCCTCGCCATCGCTCACGACGATCCGGGCGCCGGAGTCCGTTACCCGGGAAATCAGGGCATCAAGCTTGAAGAGTTTGAATAAAGGCACTGATATTGCGCCAACTTTCCAGATTGCTATATGCGCTGCAGCACACCAGGGATCCTGACTGCGCAACACGCCGACGCGGTCTCCGCGGATCACGCCACGCGCCTGCAGCTCCAGCGCCAGCGCATCCGACATGGCCTGCAATTCGCCATATGTCACATCCCGCCGGCCAGTGCCGAGATCAATGATCGCCACGCGCTCCGGCTCGGCCTCCGCCCATGTGTCGCAGACCTGCGTGGCCATGTTCAGGCGTGGCGGCAGGTTCCATGAGAACCCGGCGCGCAACGCGTTCCACGACGGGGCCGCGCGCAGCATCGGACGCGCCTGCCCGCTCATGTCCGGTTCTCCGGGTCGCCGCCGGGCCGGCTGGTATGGGTCAGGCGGCCATAACGATCCACGAAGTAAGCGTATTCCCGCCTCTCCGGGCCACAGATGACCACCAGCCACAGACCGTCCGATCGCGCCGGTTGCGCCCGGCAATCCGAGCGCCGCGCCTCGGCGCCGCGTTCGTCCATGTAACGTGCCGCGATCCGCTCGATCACCTCGGACTCGGTGGTACTCACCGCGCGCCAGCCCAGCAGGAGCCCGATCCCGGCAACACCCGCGATGACAGCCGCGATCGGCGCGAATATGAGGCGGCGTTGCTTCACCCCATCGCCCCGACCATCTCGCGTCCGACCAGCATCCGGCGAATCTCGCTCGTGCCCGCACCGATCTCCATCAACTTGGCATCACGGAAGATGCGTGCGACCGGCGCGTCGTTGAGAAACCCTGCCCCGCCCATGGCCTGCACCGCCTGGTGGGCCTGTTTCATCGCCTCCTCCGAGGCATAGAGACAGCATGCCGCGGCATCCTGACGGGTAACATCGCCCCGGTCGCAGGCCTTGGCCACCTCGTAGACGTAAGCGCGCGCACTGTTCATTGCGGTGTACATGTCCGCGATCTTGCCCTGCATCAACTGAAAGGATCCAATCGGCTGACCGAACTGCTTGCGTTCGGCCATGTAAGGCATGATCTCGTCAAGGCAGGCGGCCATGATCCCGGTGCCGATCCCCGCCAGCACCACCCGCTCGTAGTCCAGCCCCGACATCAGCACGCGCACGCCGCGCCCCTCCTCGCCCAGCACGTTCTCGAACGGCACCTCGACATCCTCGAAGATCAGTTCGGCGGTATTGGAACCGCGCATGCCCAGCTTGTCGAAGTGCGGAGAGGTCGAGAACCCCTTCATCGTCTTCTCGACCAGGAAGGCGGTGATACCCTTGGCCCCGGCCTCGGGATCGGTCTTGGCATAGACGACCAGCGTGTCGGCATCCGGCCCGTTGGTGATCCAGTACTTGCTGCCGTTGAGCCGGTAGTGATCGTTGCGCCGCTCGGCGCGCAGTTTCATGCTGACGACATCGCTGCCCGCCCCCGCCTCGGACATGGCGAGCGCCCCCACGTGTTCGCCGCTGACAAGCCCGGGAAGGTACTTGCGTTTCTGCTCCTCGCTGCCATTGAGCTTGATCTGATTCACGCAAAGGTTCGAATGCGCCCCATAGCTCAGCGACACGGAGGCCGAAGCGCGCGCGATCTCCTCGACCGCGACGACATGGGCAAGATAGGACATGTCGGCGCCGCCGTATTCCTCCGGCACGGTGATGCCCAGCAGGCCCAGATCCCCCATCTCCGGCCACAGGCCGGGCGGAAAGACATTGTCACTGTCGATTCGCGCCGCATCGGGCCGGACCCGATCCTGTGCCCATTTGTGGACCATCTCGCGCAGGGCATTCACGTCCTCGCCCAGATCGAATTTCATCACCGCATTGAACATCGCCCCGGTGCCTCCCGGCATTTATTGAACACTTGTTCATTTCAATACTCCAAACCGCATAACGGGTCAATCCCGGCGGCCACGCACCCACCCCACGATAGCGCAGCAACGCCGGATTGCCCATCGTCACGGTGGTGGTCCCGGGGCCGGGCCGGCAAGCGGGCGCCCGCTCCGCTGTTGGAGCCGGGCTCACGAACTCACGGCATCCGGCGCCGGAATCGTTCGATTTCGGCAATTCAAACGGCGTTTGCGTACCGGACACTCAATCCGCGGCCTGCTCCTGCCACACCGCACCCACCTCGGCGCGGATGATCCGCGCGATCTGCGCGCAATCCTCAAGGCTGAAGGTCAGCGGCAGCCGCATGTCGATAATGGCGCGCAGGATACGGTCAGTTGCAGGCATTGGCGGTGCGGGGGCATAATGCCAACTGTCATACCGGCTGGTGAACCCGACCGGCTCTGCCGCGCCGAACCACTTGAGCTCGACCCCGCGTGCGCCACACCGTTCCAGAACCCGTGCGACATGTGTCTCGGACCATCCCAGAAGCAGGAACTGGATCGAGGAACCGACGATGCTTTCCTCCTCCGGGCGTTCGATCACCGTCAGACCGGGCGTGCCGCGCAACCCCGCCTCGACGGTGCGGTAGCGCGCATTCCATCCCGTCACCCGGGCCGGCAGCATCCGCAGTTGGGGCCGCAGGATCGCGGCGCGCAGATTGTCCATCCGCCCGGAAACATTGGGAGTGTCATACTTGACCCGCTCGAACGCCTCGGGGCCCGGTGCGGCCTTGTGTCGTTCGTAATGCATGTACGATCCCGACAGGATCACGGCCCGCGCCATGACGTCGGCGTCATCGGTGATCAGGAACCCGCCCTCACCGGAATTCACGTGCTTGTAAGTCTGGGCAGAGTAGCAGCCGATCAGCCCGTGCCGCCCCGAAGGCACCCCCCGCCACGCAGCGCCCATCGTGTGGGCGCAATCCTCGATCACCGCGATGCCGCTGGCGTCGCTGATTTCCATAACCCGGTCCATGTCACAGATATGTCCACGCATGTGGCTGAGCAAAAGAACGTCCGCCTGTCCGGCCTTTTGCTCGAGGTCATCCAGATCCAGGGTCAGCGCCTCGGTCACGCCCACATAGACCGGCTTGGCGCCCACGCTTGCGATTGCGCCGGGCACCGGGGCCAGCGTGAAGGCGTTGCTGAGCACCCTGTCGCCCGGGCCCACCCCCAATGCGCGCAGGGCCGTGGCCATTGCGTACCCGCCTGAAGCGACGGCCAGAGCATAGCGCGCCCCGGTCAGGTCGGCGAACTCCTGTTCCAGTAGAGCCGTCTCGCCGGTTTCGTCGGGCGCCACGTTGTAACGGTGCAGCCGGCCGTGACGCATCACCTCGAGCGCCGCCGCGATCCCTTCTTCGGGGATCGGTTCCTGCTGCGTGAAGCTTCCCTTGAAAATCTCGCTCATGCCAATGTTTTGGGGCCAAGGCAGGCACAGGTCAATGGCGCGGAGACCGGAAACCGCGAAGTTCGGGAATGCCAAAGACAACCTGCGCCATTGACGAAACGGTCAACCGATTAGCTGACGAACGACACCGGGCAGAGCATCATAGGTCTCGATCACCGCGTCAGGCTCCAGATCGGCAACCGTTGCACCGGCAGGCCCGAATCCGACGAGGACAGATGGCACGCCCGCCGCACGAGAGGTTTCACGGTCCGTGACCGTGTCGCCAACCAGCAGCGCCCGCGCCGGATCGCCGCCGGCCCGTCGCACCGCCTCGCGGAGCGGTTCCGGGTCGGGCTTGCGGACCGCAAGCGTATCAGCCCCGATCAGCGCCTCGCCAAAGGCCGGCATGACCCCCAGCCTGCCAAGCAGCAGACGCGCAAGAGCTTCGGGCTTGTTGGTACAGATCGCAACCGCGTACCCTGTCCCGCACAGCGCCTCGACCGCGGGCATCGCGCCGGGGTAGAGCGTGGTGTGGACGTCGATCGACTCCGCGTATGCCTCAAGCAGAACCGGATAGTGCCGGTCGATCAGGGCCTCGTCCCATGCATGCTCCAGCCGGTCGAATCCCGCCCGCAACATCGCGCGCCCGCCCTGAAAGGCAGTTGCCGCGTCATCCCGCGGGTGCAGGACGGCATCCGCGACACCAAGCCTGGCAAAACACGTGTTGGCCGCGGCGATGAGATCGCCACTGGTATCGGCCAGCGTTCCGTCCAGATCGAAAACCACCGTCCGCATGCGGCCTGTCCTTTCGCCGATTGGCACGATCCCGCGCAAACCTGTTACAGCGCGAAATCCGGTTTGATCAGTGGCGCCCTTGCGCCCCTGTGGCCAGCAGATAAAAGGGGCGGGAGGCAATTACAAAGAGAATTCGCATGGGGCTGGCTCTGATCATACTTGCTGCCGGCAGGGGCACGCGCATGAAATCCGACCTGCCCAAGGTCCTGCACCGGATCGCCGGTGCCCCCATGCTGGTCCATGCCATGAAAGCAGGCGAAACACTGGCGCCCGACGAGACGGTGATCGTTGCCGGATACGGGGCGGAGGCCGTCGGCGCCGCGGCGCGGGATCGCGCGCCCGACGCCCGGATCGTTCTGCAGACCGAACAACGCGGCACAGCCCATGCCGTGGCGCAGGCCGCCCCGGCGCTTGACGGGTTTGACGGTGACGTGATCGTCCTGTTCGGTGACACGCCGTTCATCAGCGCCGAAACGCTTGCCCGCATGGCCGAGGCAAGGTTGCACCATGATATCGTGGTGCTGGGCTTCGAAGCCGCCGATCCGGCCCGCTACGGGCGGCTGGTGATGCATGGCGACAACCTTGAAAGGATCGTGGAGTTCAAGGATGCCCGGGCCACGGAACGCGCCATAGGTTTCTGCAACAGCGGGGTCATGGCCGCCCCGGCGGCGCTTCTGTTCGACCTGGTGGCGGAGGTCACGGATGATAACGCCGGCGGGGAATTCTATCTCACGGATATCGTGGCGATCGCCCGGGCGCGCGGGCTTTCGGCCACCGCCGTGGCCTGCGACGAGGCCGAAACACTGGGGATAAACTCACGCACCGACCTGGCGGCAGCCGAAGCAGCCTTTCAGGACCGGGCCCGCACGATGGCGATGGACGCCGGTGTGACGCTGGTGAATCCGAACAGCGTGCATTTCTCTCACGACACGGTGATCGGCCGCGACACGGTGGTCGAACCCAACGTGGTTTTCGGCCCGGGCGTGACCGTCGCGGAGGGCGTGCAACTGCGGGCTTTTTCGCATCTCGAAGGGTGTCACGTCGGCTCCGGCGCCATCGTGGGTCCCTATGCGCGGCTGCGGCCGGGCACGGATCTGGGAGAAGAGGCCCGCATCGGCAACTTCGTGGAAACCAAGAACGCCACGATCGGCACGGGCACCAAGATCAACCACCTTTCCTATATCGGTGACGCCACGCTGGGGTCGGGCGCGAACATTGGCGCCGGCACGATCACCTGCAACTACGACGGCGTGATGAAACACCACACCGAGATCGGGGCGCGGGCCTTCATCGGGTCGGACACGATGCTTGTGGCCCCGGTCAGCGTGGGAGACGACGCAATGACCGGCAGCGGATCGGTGATCACGCGCGATGTCCCCGGCGGTGCGCTGGCCCTGTCCCGTCCCGCGCAGGAGAACAAGCCGGGAATGGCGCGGAAATTGCTTGAACTATTGAAGAAAAAGAAATCTCAACGCGACCGGGGTGATGGGTGATGTGTGGAATCGTTGGCGTCCTTGGCCACCATGAAGTCGCGCCAATCCTTGTCGAGGCGTTGAAGCGCCTGGAATATCGCGGTTATGACAGCGCCGGGATCGCAACCGTGAACGAAGGCGCGCTGGACCGCCGCCGCGCGGTTGGCAAGCTGGTCAACCTGTCCGATCTCCTGGTCCACGACCCGCTGGCCGGCAAGGCCGGGATCGGGCATACCCGCTGGGCGACACATGGCGCACCCAATCTGTCCAACACCCATCCGCACAAGGCCGGGCCGGTGGCCGTTGTCCATAACGGGATCATCGAGAATTACCGCGAATTGCGTGCTGAACTGGCCGACAACGGGGTCTGCCACAGCACCGAGACGGACACCGAAACCGTGGCGCTTCTGGCGCAACAGCACCTCGCGGCCGGTCTGCCCCCGCGTGAGGCGGCACTCCGGACCATCGGCCAGCTGGAGGGCGCCTATGCGCTGTGCTTCCTGTTCCACGGCGAGGAAAACCTCCTGGTCGCGGCCCGCAAGGGCAGCCCGCTGGCGATCGGGCACGGCCGCGGCGAGATGTTCGTCGGCTCGGATGCCATCGCCCTGGCCCCGCTGACCGACAGGATCACCTACCTCGAAGAGGGGGATTGCGCCTTCGTGACCCGCGACGATCTCGAGATCATCAATTCCAGCGGCGATCGTGCCAACCGGCCCGTGACCAAGATCCGCGTTGATACAGCGCGCGTGGACAAGGGGGGGCACAGGCATTTCATGGCGAAGGAAATCGCCGAGCAGCCCACCGTCATCGGCGACGTGCTGAACCATTACCTGGTCGACGAGGGGCGCGATATCGCCCTGCCTGGCGACGGCGTGGATTTTGCCGCCATCGACCGTCTGGTAATGGTCGCTTGCGGAACCGCCCACTACGCCTGCATGACTGCGAAATACTGGTTCGAGCAGTTGGCCGGTCTGCCCGTGGACGTGGATATCGCGTCCGAGTTCCGCTACCGCGATCCCCCGGTCAGCCCCGACAGCGCGGCCGTTTTCGTTTCCCAATCCGGTGAGACCGCCGATACCCTTGCGGCGCTGCGTTACTGCGAGGGGCGGGCAGGACAGCTTTTGTCGGTGGTCAACGTCACCCAGAGCTCGATCGCGCGCGAAAGCGACCTGGCCCTACCCATTCATGCCGGGATCGAGATCGGCGTCGCCTCGACCAAGGCCTTCACCTGCCAACTCACCGTCCTGCTTTTGCTGGCGCTCAAGGCCGCAAGGGCGCGCGGGCGCATCGACGCCGAGGACCTTGCCGACCGTCTTTCGGCCTTGCGCGGTCTGCCCTCGGCACTCAACCACGCGCTTGAGACGGACATGATGATCCAGAACGTTGCCCGGCGGCTTGCAAAAACCGAGGATGTTCTTTTCCTGGGTCGCGGCCTGATGTATCCGCTGGCACTTGAGGGATCACTTAAAATGAAGGAAATCAGCTATATACATGCCGAAGCTTATGCTTCGGGAGAGCTGAAGCACGGCCCCATCGCCCTCATCGACGGCAAGATGCCGGTGGTGGTCATCGCCCCGCGTGACGGTATTTTCGAAAAGACGATCTCGAACATGCAGGAGGTGATGGCCCGGAATGGCAAGATCGTTTTGATCACCGATCCCCCCGGCGCCGAGGCTGCCGGAGACGGGGTATGGCAGACCCTCGTGATGCCGCGCATCGACGCGATGCTCGCGCCTATCCTTTATGCCGTGCCGGCGCAATTGCTGGCTTATCACACCGCCGTCGCAAAGGGCACGGATGTGGACCAGCCGCGCAACCTTGCAAAGTCCGTGACCGTCGAGTGACCCTGCCCCGGACTGACGCATCGGCCTCAATCGGACTTTCGGAACACCCTGATCTTCGGCAGTCCGGTCAGATCGGCGCCGACAAGTCGCATCGCCGCCAACGAAAGCCGGCTTCCGGCGCCACGCGGAGCATCGACCGGAATGAGCTCTACCCGTGACGATTTTCCCGTCTCGGCGTAAAGGACACGTCCCTTGCCGCGCTCCGTGACAAGTGGTGTCTCGATCCAGAAACCCGGCCTTGTGACCGCACCGAGCGAGGCTATCGTCGTCCCCAGGTCGGTTTCCCCGGCATTGGCCCCGGCGGTTGCGGCAGTGGCCCGCTCCGACCGGCTGGAGGTATCGAACGCCTCGGCGGTGCGCGCCTCGTCTGGCCCCGTCCCCGGGCGGGCGCGCGGACGCAGGATGTCATCAGGCAGCGGATCGACGCTCTCGCTCTCCGGTTGGGTTTGCCGAAACGGATTCAGCGCTTCCAGACGGGCACAGCCGGACAGAACGAAAACCAGCGCGATGATCGCAAGGACATGTTTCATCATCGTCACTATGCCCGCCGTCCGGATCGGCTTCAATCATGAAGATCGCCCTTGCCGCCGCCGTTCCCAGACCATAGGTTCTCCCCATGACCGCACCTCTCGTTGATCCTTTCCATCGCGCCATTTCCTACCTGCGTGTCTCGGTGACGGACCGCTGCGACTTCCGCTGTGTCTACTGCATGTCCGAGAACATGACCTTCCTGCCGAAGAAGGAGCTTCTGACACTCGAGGAACTGGACCGCATGTGTACCGCATTCATCCGCATGGGGGTGGAAAAACTGCGGATCACCGGCGGCGAGCCCCTGGTGCGGCGGGACATCATGACCTTCTTTCACGCCATGGGCCGCCATCTCGAGAGCGGGGCGTTGCGCGAATTGACCCTGACCACCAATGGCAGTCAGCTGGTGCGTTTCGCTGACGACCTCTTCGCCGCCGGGGTGCGCCGGGTAAATATCTCGCTCGACACGCTCGATGAGAAGAAGTTCGCCGACATAACACGCTGGGGCCGTCTGCCCCAGGTTCTCAAGGGCATCGACGCGGCTCAGAAGGCGGGTCTGAGGGTCAAGATCAACACCGTTGCACTCAAGGGGTTCAACGAGGATGAACTTTTCGCGCTTGTCGAATGGTGCGCGGCCCGTGACATGGATCTGACCTTCATCGAGGTCATGCCGATGGGTGATATCGGCAATGAGGACCGGCTTGGCCAGTACTGGCCCCTCAGGGAACTCCGGGCCACGCTCGGCGAGCGTTACAGCCTGACCGATCTTGCCGAACGCTCCGGCGGGCCGGCCCGGTATGTGCAACTTGACGAGACCGGGCAGAAGATCGGCTTCATCACGCCGCTCACGCATAATTTCTGCGAGAGTTGCAACCGTGTGCGCCTGACCTGCACTGGTGAACTCTACATGTGTCTGGGGCAGGAGGACATGGCCGATCTGCGCGCGCCCCTGCGCAACCACCCCGGTGACGACGCCCCGCTTGAGGCCGCGGTCCGTGCCGCCATCGCCCGCAAGCCCAAGGGCCATGATTTCGATTATTCACGTCAAAGCGTCGACGGGCGGATGTCGCGCCACATGAGCCACACGGGGGGCTGATGCCGGCCTCCGGTCCGCCGGCGCTGATCCGTCTCTACGGAACCGCCGCCGACATGGCCGTGCCGCTGGCCTACCGCCGTGTCGCGGCCAAGCTGCGTGCACAGGGAACCGACCCGGGCCGCCTGCGTGAAAGGCTGGGTCATGCCACGCAAGCCCGCCCCGACGGTCCGCTGCTGTGGTTCCATGCCGCCAGTGTCGGCGAGAGCCTGTCTGTCCTGCGCCTGATCGCGCGGATGGGAGAAACGCATCCGGGCCTCTCCTTCCTTCTGACCAGCGGCACCGCCACCTCGGCGCAGGTTCTGGAAGGGCGCCTGCCGCCCCGTTGCATCCATCAGTTCGCACCGCTTGACGGGCGGCGCCCGATGGGCCGTTTCCTCGCCCATTGGGCACCCTCGGCGGCGATATTCGTGGAAAGCGAACTTTGGCCGAACATGCTGAGAACAAGCCATGCCGCCGGTATCCCGATGGCCCTGCTGAATGCGCGCATCTCCGACACCTCGGCGCGCAACTGGAAACGCTTTCCGCAAGCGGCACGTCACCTCATGGGGCTGTTCCGGCTCATTCATACCCAGGACGCCCGCACCACGAGGCACCTGCACGATCTCGGTCTGGGACACGCCGTCACCGGGCAGAACCTGAAATCCGTCTGCGGCCCGCCACCCTTCGACGCCGCCGAACTGGACAGCCTGCGCGCCGCGCTCGATGGCCGGCCCTGCTGGGTCGCCGGGTCCACCCATCCCGGCGAAGAAGAGGTGATGCTGGCCGCACAGGCCAGTCTGCTGAAAGATTTCCCGGATCTTCTGCTCGTGCTGGTGCCGCGCCACCCGGACCGCGGCGACGCCATCGAGGCCCTGATCGCGCGCGCCGGACTCGCGGTGGCGCGTCGAAGCCATGCGGCGGCGCTCCGACCGGATGTCCAGGTCTACCTCGCGGACACGATGGGCGAGACCGGGCTGTGGTACAGGCTGGCGCCCATCACCTGCCTCGGAGGGTCCTTCACGCCGGTGGGCGGGCACAATCCTTTCGAACCCGCCTATGCCGGGTCGGCGGTCCTGCACGGGCCGCTCTATGCGAATTTCACCCGCGCCTATGCCGATTTCGCAACGGCCGGCGGCGCCGTGGAGGTGCCCGGCGCCGCCGACCTGACCCGCGAACTGGGCGCGCTTCTGGGCAATACCGAACAACTCGAACAACGCCGCGCAGAGGCGCGCGCCTTCGCCGCCGCGCAGGACGACATGCTCGAAGCCCTGACTGAAACGCTGTCGCACAGGCTCGACCTGGGCCACGGTGCAAAGGGCACCTGACGCAGGGACCGCATGACAGAACTGATCGTGACCAACTTCAACCGCAATTTCACCGGCGTCTCGGCCACGGCCGCAGCGGTGGCGCGCACCCAGGCGGCACAGTTCGACATGGTGCTGGCCGGCCAGCCGTTGCCGGGGTGTCCGGACCCGGTCAGCCCGGCCGCCGCCATGCGCCTGTCCAGGACCCCGGCACCGGGGCGCCCCTTCGTGATCTGGCATGTGCGCCGCAACCCCGAGATGCGCGCCGCCCTCTGGGCGCGGGATGTGTTGCGCCTGCCGGTCCGCATCGTCTTCACCTCCGCGGCGCTGCGCCGGCATTCGGCCCTTCCGCGCTGGCTCATTTCGCGCATGGACGCGGTGATCGCAACCACCGAACGGGCGGCGGGACACGTGCCGCATGTGCGCGCCGTCGTTCCGCACGGGGTGGACACCGCCCGTTTCTTCCCCGCCCGGGACCGCACTGCCGCCTGGGCGGACACCGGCTTTCCGGGCACCGCCGGACTCGCCACCGTGGGCCGCGTCCGTCCCGAAAAGGGCACCGACAGATTCATCGACGCGATGATCGCCCTGTTGCCGTACCACCCCGGGCTCACCGCCCTCGTGATCGGGCGCGCGGCCAGGGGCGATGCCGCCTTCCTTTCAACGCTCAAGTCGCGGGTCGCCGCCGCGGGCCTGTCGGGGCGGATCCTCTTCCCCGGAGAAATGGCGCCGGACGCCCTGCCCGCGCTCATGCGGGCCCTGTCGGCGGTGGTGCAATTGCCCCGCTACGAAGGTTACGGCATGGCGCCGCTCGAAGGAATGGCCTCCGGCGTACCGTTCGTCGCCACCGACCAGGGCTATTACCGGAGCTTTGCCGGTCAGGGGGCCTGCGGTGTCATCACCGAAGGGAACGGCGCGGCGGCCGCGCTGCACGACCTGCTCTGCGACACCCGTCGTCACACCGCCATGTCCCGGGCCGCAAGGGAACGCGCCGAGGCCAATTTCAGCGTGGCACTGGAAGCGGACGGCATCGCGGCGGTCTACGACCGGCTCTGGTCGGACGGCTGAACGGCCCGTTTCTTCTGGCCGGAAATATCCCGGGGGAGGCGCCGCGACAGCGGCGGCGGGGGCAGCGCCCCCTTGCCGTTTCCGGTTCAAATCGGCATGCGCCGCTCCGCGATCTCCACCCACCAGCTGCAACCTGCCGGGATCGTTTCGTCGTTGAAATCGTATTCGGGATGATGGACCATCGCCGTGTCGCCATTGCCCACCAGGATGTAGGCGCCGGGACGGTCCTCCAGCATGTAGGCGAAATCCTCGCCCCCCATCACCAGCGGGGCCGCGTCGCACTGGCCGGAGACGGCCCTGGCGGCCTCCGCGGCGAACGCGGTCTGCGCCTCGTGATTGACCATGACCGGGTAATTGCGCTCGTAGGTCAGGGTCGCGGCGCCACCGAATCCTGCCGGTATCGTGTCGCACAGCGCCTGCATCCGCGCCTCGGCCAGGTCGCGCATCGCGTTGCTCAGCGTGCGGACAGTGCCCATCAGGGTCACTTTCTGCGGAATCACGTTGAAGGCATGCGACGACGTCTCCACCGATGTGACCGAAACCACGATCTGCTCGGTCGGATCTGCGTTGCGGCTGGCGATGGTCTGCAACGCCGTGATCAACTGACTGGCCATCACCACCGGATCCACCGTGCTGTGCGGCTTGGCGGCATGTCCGCCGCGCCCTTCCAGTTCGATCCCGAACAAATCCGTGGCGGCAAAGAACGGCCCTGGCCGGATCGCGAACTGCCCCACGGGCACGCCGGGCCAGTTGTGCATGCCATAGACCTCCTGGATACCGAACCTGTCCATCAGCCCGTCCTCGCACATCTCGCGCCCGCCGCCACCGCCCTCTTCGGCGGGCTGGAAGATGACCACGACGGTGCCATCGAAATTGCGTGTTCCGGTAAGGTATTGCGCCGCTCCCAGAAGCATCGCGGTATGTCCGTCATGGCCGCAGGCATGCATCGCACCGTCGGTGCCGCTGGCATAATCGAGGCCGGTCGCCTCATGAATTGGCAGCGCGTCCATGTCCGCGCGCAGGCCGATCACCTTGCCCGATCCTGTCTTGCGTCCCTGAATCACGCCCACCACGCCGGTGCGGCCGATCCCCTCGACCACCTCGTCACAACCGAAGCTGCGCAGCTTGTCGGCCACCAGCGCGGCGGTGCGATGGGTTTCGAACAGGATCTCCGGATGGCTGTGGATATCGCGGCGCCATTCGGTGATTTCCGCATGCGTTTCGGCGAATCGGTTCTTCACGGGCATGTCGTGACTCCTTGGGATGGGCCGCATCGCGGCCCCTGCCCGGCTTCAATAACCGCTTTCGTCGACAAGCACAAAGTGTCCCGGGGCGGCCTCGTGGTAAACACCGGAGCCGGGCCGCCCGCCGCCGGTACGCCCGCGAGGGGGCGCCCCGAAAGGCCGATCGGGCCATTGCGGGGCGGGTGCATCAGGATCCGGCACCGGCACCGCCCGCAGCAGGGCCTGCGTATAGGCATGGCGCGGGCTGCCAAGCACCGCGTCGCGCGGCCCCCGTTCCACGATCCGGCCCCGGTGCATGACCGCGATCTCGTGGCTGATGCGCTCGACCACCCCCATGTCATGACTTATGAACAGATAGGACAGTCCCCGTTCCGCCTGCAATTCCTCCAGAAGCTCCAGGACGCGCGCCTGCACGGTCGCGTCCAGTGCGCTCACCGCTTCGTCGGCCACGATCAGGGCCGGGTCCGGGGCGAGGGCGCGGGCGATGGCCACACGCTGACGCTGGCCGCCCGACAGTTGGTGGGGATAGCGCCGCATCAGGCCCCGTGGCAGCGCGACCCGATCGAGCAGCGCCGCGGCCCTTTCCGCACGCTCGGCGCGGCCCACACAGATGTTGCGCAACGGCTCCTCGATCTGCGCGGCAAGGGTCATGCGCGGGTCGAGGCTGCCATGGGGATCCTGGAAAACCATTTGCGCACGCATCCGTGCCCGGCGCAGGGCCGCGCCCGAAAGCGACAGCATGTCCTGCCCGCAAAGCGCCACCCGCCCCCCTGAAACCGGGCCGAGACGCAGGATGGCCCGCCCGGTGCTGGATTTGCCGCACCCCGATTCGCCCACCAGTGCCAGGGTCCGCCCCCGCGCGATGGCAAAGGACACGTCCCGGACCACGCAAGGGGCCGGAGCCCGCTGCCGCAACACCCGGCCGCGGGCCGGGTAACGCACGCTCAGCCCGGCAACCTCAAGCACCGGCGCCGCCCGTCCCGGGTCGGCCGCATCGTGCCCGATGTCCCGCGGCAACGCGGATCGCCCGGACCCAAGGCGCGGCGCGGCCTCCAGAAGGGCGCGGGTCTCGGCGGCGCGTGGCGATGCGAAAACGCGGCGCGCCGGACCCTCTTCAACCTTGCGGCCATGCGCCATCACCACAACCCGGTCGGCGATCCGCGCCACGACCGCCATGTCATGGGTTATGAACACAATCGCCGTCCCCGTCTCGCGCCGCAGCCGATCCAGAAGCGCGAGTATCTCGGCCTGCGTGGTCACGTCCAGCGCCGTGGTCGGTTCATCGGCCACCAGAAGCCGCGGACGGCAGGCCAGCGCCATGGCGATCATCGCCCGCTGCCGCATTCCACCCGAAAGCTCGTGCGGATAGTATCCCAGGCAGGCCGACGGATCAGGCAGGCGCACCTGCCGGAAAAGATCGAGCGCCCGCGCCCGCGCGGCGGCGGCCCCGAGGCCCTCGTGGCGCCGCAACCCTTCCGTCACCTGCCGCCCCAGGGTCAGCACGGGATTGAGCGCCGTCATCGGTTCCTGAAAGATCATGGCGATGTCGCGGCCCCGGATGCCGCGCATCCTCGCTTCGCCCGCGGCCAGCAGATCCAGGGGACCGCCCCCACGCACCGTCAGCATGATGCGCCCCGCCTCGATACGCCCGCCGTCCCGGGCGATGAGGCCCATCAGGGCCAGTGCCGCGGCGGATTTTCCGGCCCCCGATTCCCCGACGATGCACAGGCACTCGCCCGCCGCGACCTCGAACCCGAGATCCGCGATCGCCACCGTGTCACCGAAACTCACCTTGAGGCCCTCGATCCGGGCAATGGGCTGATCTGTCACGGGGGCGGACTCCGATTGTGCACGGATGCCATTGTGACGGTATCCGCAGCGCCGGAGGAGTGTCAAATACCTGAAATCGCGGCCACCTGGCCTTGCAATATCGGCATGGGCGGTTTGTGATGATGCGGCGCCCCGTGGCGCCCGGACGAAACAGGACAGGAGATCCGAATGCCCGCCCGTGCCTGCCCGCAATCGCTGTGTGCCGTGCTTCTTTTCCTGGCGCTGGCCGGGGGTGTGCCCCTGACCGCGCAGGCCGGGCGTGGTGAGGACGGTATCCTGAGGATCCTCTATTGGCAGGCGCCGTCGATCCTCAACCCCTACCTGTCGGGTGGCACCAAGGATATCGAGGCCGCCAGCCTTGTCCTTGAACCCCTGGCGCGCTTCGATGAAACGGGCCGGATCGTCCCGTGGCTGGCCGAAACCGTCCCCACTCAGGAGAACGGCGGCATCAACGCCGACCGGACCCGCATCACCTGGCGCCTGCGTGACGGGTTGAAATGGTCCGACGGAAGCCCCGTCACCGCCGAGGATATCCGCTTCACTTGGCGCTACTGCACCGCCGAGGGTGGCGGCTGCGCCCAGGCCGAGAAATTCGCCGGCGTGGCCGATGTTTCGGTGGTGGACCCGCGCACCGTCACGGTGATCTTCGATGCGCCGCGGCCCTATCCCTACGGCCCCTTCGTGGGCGCCGCCGCCCCGATCCTCCAGAAAGCGCAATTCACCGGCTGCCTCGGGCCGCGCGCCCCCGGATGCACCGAGGCCAATTTCGCACCCGTGGGCACCGGCCCCTTCACGGTGGCGGAGTTCAGACCCAACGACGTGGTGCGCTATCTTGCCAACCCGCACTACCGTGAGCCTGCCAAACCCGCCTTCGGCGAAGCGGTCCTCAAGGGCGGAGGCGGCGCCGCGGCAGCCGCGCGCGCAGTTCTGGAAACCGGCGAATTCGATTATGCGTGGAACCTGCAGCTGGCGCCCGATGTCCTCGGGGCGATGGCGGCCTCGGGGCGCGGGCGGCTGGTTTCGGCTTTCGGCACGATGGTGGAACGCATCGTCATCAACTTCACCGATCCCGACCCGGCGCTTGGCGATGCGCGCTCCACGCGGGCACATCCGCATCCCGTCCTGTCCGACCGCAGAGTCCGCCGGGCGCTGTCGATGGCCATCGACCGGGCGATTCTGACCGAGATCGGCTACGGGCGCGCCGGCCGGGTGACCTGCAATCTGGTGCCGGCGCCGGAAATCTATGCCTCGGACAGCAACCGCGCCTGCCGGGAACAGGATCTCGCCGGCGCTGCCGCACTTCTCGAAAAGGCCGGCTGGACCGACAGCGACGGCGACGGCACCCGCGAGAGGAACGGCCGCGAGCTGCGGCTCACCTTCCAGACCTCCACCAACGCGGTCCGGCAGGATTTCCAGGCCGTCATCAAGCAATGGTGGCGCACAATCGGTGTTGAAACGGACCTGCGCAACATCGACGCCAGCGTCTTTTTCGGCAGCGACCCCGGCAGCCCCGACACTTTCCAGAAATTCTTTGCCGACGTACAGATGTTTGCCGGCACCTTCGATGGCACCGATCCGCAGGCCTATCTCGCCAACTGGACCTGCGACGAGGCCCCGCAACCCGGCAACCAGTGGCAGGGCAGCAATATCGGACGCTGGTGCGATCCCGAGTATGACGCCCTGGTGGCCGAAATGGCCGGAACCGCCCGGATCGAGGAGCGCGCGGCCCTGGCGCGGCGCCTGAACGACATGATCGTGCAAGACCACGCCGTGCTGCCACTGGTCGACCGCGGCCGCGTCTCGGCGGTGGCCGCCGATCTGGGCGGGGTGCGGCTGAACACATGGGACAGCGAATTGTGGAACATCGCCGACTGGCACCGGACCGGCGAATGAACGGCCCGACGAAGCGGGGCACGGCATGCTGAGCTATGCGCTGCGCCGGGTTGCGATGTCAGTGCCGGCGCTGCTGGTCACGGCGCTGATCATTTTCCTTCTGCTTGACCTGGCGCCGGGCGACCCGATGGCGCAGGTTCCCCTTTCGGTCCCGCCCGAGATCAAGGAGCGCATGCGCGAGGCGCTCGGCCTCGGGGAGCCGACGCATATCCGTTTTGGCAAATGGCTCTGGCAGTTCTTCGCGGTGGAACCGATGGTGTGGCTCGACGCCGTTCTCGGCACCGACCTGGCACAGGACCGGCAGCGCGTGATCAGCTGGCAGACACGTTCGCCGGTCATGGACATCGTCGTCGAGCGGATGCCGCAGACTCTCTGGGTGGTGGGCATGGCCTATGTCCTCGGCATCCTCGTTGCGCTGCCGATCGGCATTCTTGCCGCCTATCGGCAATACTCGGTCTTCGACCAGGTCGGAACCCTGCTGACCCTGGTCGGCTATTCGGTGCCGCCCTTCTTTTCGGGGGTGCTGGCCATCGTGATCTTCTCGGTCCATCTCGGCTGGCTGCCCTCGATCTACGACACCACGCACCGGGTGACCGACTGGCACAGCTTCACAATACAGGTGCGGCAGATGATCCTGCCGGTGATGGTGCTGGCGGTTCAGACAACCGCTCAGATCAGCAGGTTCATGCGCGCGGCGATGCTCGACAGCCTGCGGCAGGATTATGTCCGGACCGCGCGCGCCAAGGGCCTGAACGAATGGACGGTCGTCTTGGTGCATGTGCTGCGCAACTCGATGATCCCCGTCATCACGATCATCGCGCTCGGTCTGCCGCAGGTTTTCGGCGGCGCGATCATCACCGAACAGATCTTCAAGGTGAACGGGCTGGGGCAACTTCTGATCACCTCGATCATGGCCGGCGACTTGCCGATGGTGCAGACGGTGACCTTCATGCTTGCGGTGCTGATCGTGGCGTTCAACATCGTCGCCGATCTTCTCTATGGTCTGCTCGATCCGCGGATCCGCCATGACTGAACCTGCCGCACCCGGCCGCAACCGCGCGCTCTTGCGCCGTTTCACCCGCCATCGGGGCGCGGTGGCCGGCGCGGCGGTGTTCCTGGCGATCGTGGCGGCGGTTTGGCTGGGGCCGTTTCTGTGGCGGGTGGACCCGGCCGCAATCGACATCCTGGCCCGCAACCGCGGACCCGCTCCGGCCCACCCGCTGGGCACCGATCAACTGGGGCGCGACATGCTGGCCCGGCTTCTGGCGGGCGGGCGCATATCAGTGGCGGTGGGGCTCGCGGCGATGGCGTTGTCGCTGGGGCTGGGCGGGCTTGTCGGGCTGCTGGCGGGCTGGGTCCGGTGGCTCGACGGGGGGCTCATGCGGCTGACCGATCTCTTCCTGTCCCTGCCGTTGCTGCCCTTGTTGCTGGTCATGGTGATGCTCTTTCGTGAGTCGCTGGCCGCGGCCTTCGGGCCGCAAACCGGGATCTTCCTTCTGATCGTCTTCGCCATCGGCATCACCAGCTGGATGCCAACGGCGCGTTTGGTCCGCGCTGCGGTACTGGAAATCCGCGAGCGCGACTTCATTCTCGCCGCGCACGCCGCGGGTACGGCACATGTCGCCATGGTAACCCGCCATATCCTGCCCAACGTAATGTCGCCGGTGCTGGTGTCGGCCACGCTTGGCATCGCCAACGCCATCGTCACCGAATCCGCGCTCAGCTTTCTGGGCCTCGGCTTTCCGCCCGATTTCCCGACATGGGGCCGTCTGCTCAGCGATGCGACCGTATATCTGCAAACCCATCCGGGACGGGTGATATGGCCCGGCGCCGCCATCTCGCTGACGGTGCTGGCAATCAACTACACGGGAGACGGGCTGCGCGACGCGCTGGATACCCGCCACAGGATGACGGGGCCTTCGCGGATCTGACCGCGGGTCAGTCCATCCTAGACCGGATACTGCGGATAAGCCACCAGACCAGACCGAGCACAGGCAGGGTTATCGCCGCGGTGATCATGCCCTCGCTGACCCCCAGACCCGGCGCGAGCGGATACAGCAGATACCCGCCGAGCGACACGGCGTAATAGCTGATCGCGACCACGCTCAGCCCTTCCACCGTCTTTTGCAGCCTGAGTTGCAGGTCGGCGCGGCGATCCATGCTTTCCAGCAATTTCTGGTTCTGTGCGCTGCGCTCCACGTCGACCCGGGTACGCAGCAGCTCGCCGGCGCGCATGGCACGGTCGGCCATCGCCCCGAGCCGCGACTGCGACGACCGGACCGTGCGCATCGCCGGTTCGTAGCGTCGCAGCATGAATTCCGCAAAGGTCTGCCGGCCCTCGAACCGATCCTCGCGCAGAACTTCGATACGGCGGCGCACGATGCTTTCATAGGCACCGGTGGCCCCGAACCGGAACGAAGCCCTCGCCAGCATGCCCTCCAGCTCGGATGAAACCGAAAGCAGCCTTTCCAGCGTTTCCTCGGGCGGTTTGGCCCCTGTCGTCATGTCGCCGGTCAGCTGGCTGAGTTCCTGGTCGATCTCCCCCATCCGCGGCGCCATTTCCTTGGCGCGAAAAAACCCCAGCATCGACATCGTCTTGTAAGTCTCGATCTCGCAAAGCCTCTGCACGATCCGCCCGATCCGGCGCTGGCCCGTGCTGGGCGCCACGGTAATGGCAAACCGCTGATGGCCCGCCGGATCGATCCGGAAATCCGCTGCGATGACCGCGGCGTCATCGAGAACCCGCGCAACCGCAACACTTTCGGGCACGAACCAGTCCGCGATCTCTTCGCGGATCGCCTCGTCGCTGCACCACGGCGCGATGCGGATCAGGGCGGACGTGATCCGCGCACCCGGCGCCTGTACCAGCCAATCCTCTGGAAACACCTCGAAATCCGCCGGATCGAATGGCCGGCTGCTGAGACCCTTGGTGAAGGTCATGAAGGTGACGAACTCGGTATGGCTTTCCCATTTCAGGGTATGGCGCCCGATGGAGCCCGAATAATGCGTCGCGCCCGGTTCTGGATGCGGTGCACCGTAGTGCTCCAGAAGGGCGGTCAGATGGGCACGGTCGGCGCCGCGATCGCGGCCGGCCCCGTTCTCGGGATGCTTTATGGCCAGAAAGCAGGCCGTACAGGGCGCATTGACCGACGGGAAGGGCCGGGCATGCAGCTCGTTGGTGAGCCGGAAGCGCAGAGGATGATCCTCGATCGGGGGCATGAAACCGGTCTCCGGAACTGTTTGCAGGCAAACTAGCCCGTCCCACGCAGGGGTTAAACCTTTTTTGCTCGTCAAACCAATGATTTAACGGCGCACAATCGTATACTGCCCAAAAACCGGACACCACCCCGGGCGCCTCCGGCGGGAGTATTTGGGAGAAAGATGAAGCGGCCGGTCTCCTTCATCTTTCCGGAAATACTCCGGGGGCCGGAGGCAGCGCCCCCGGGGCCTGCGTGGCCCGAACGCGAACCGCAGATGGGTGGCGCAGCCACGCCGCGGGAACAGGGCCGGCCCGGGCCCATCAGTCCACGAGTGTCAGCAGCTTGCTCACGCTGTCCTTCGCGTCACCGTAGAACATCCGCGTATTGTCCTTGAAAAACAGCGGATTCTCGATCCCGGAATAGCCCGTACCCTGCCCGCGCTTTGACACG
The DNA here is from genome assembly GCF_003298505.1 of Roseovarius sp. TE539. Classification (GTDB taxonomy): domain Bacteria; phylum Pseudomonadota; class Alphaproteobacteria; order Rhodobacterales; family Rhodobacteraceae; genus Roseovarius. The sequence goes on along the minus strand of NZ_QNGB01000006.1, from coordinate 113,273 downwards.
AAGACGTTCTTGGCCTTCCAGACCTCCAGCACCGGCATGCCGGCGATGGGGCTGCCCGGATCCTCCTGCGCCGCAGGATTCACGATGTCGTTGGAGCCGATGACGATCACAACATCCGTTTCGGGGAAATCCTCGTTGATCTCGTCCATTTCGAGCACGATGTCATAAGGCACCTTCGCCTCGGCCAGCAGAACGTTCATGTGCCCCGGCAGGCGCCCCGCGACGGGATGGATGGCAAACCGGACGCTCTTGCCCTTCCCGCGCAGCTTGGTCGTGAGTTCGCTAACCGCCTGCTGTGCCTGCGCGACAGCCATCCCGTACCCGGGCACGATGATGACGCTATCGGCCTCGTTGAGCGCCGATGCCACACCTTCTGCGTCAATCGCCACCTGTTCGCCCTCGACTGCCATCTGTTCGCCCGAGGCACCGCCGAACCCGCCGAGAATGACGCTCACGAAGGACCGGTTCATCGCCTTGCACATGATGTAGCTCAGGATCGCACCGGAAGAACCGACGAGCGCCCCCACCACGATCAGGAGGTCATTGCCGAGGCTGAAGCCGATCGCCGCCGCGGCCCAGCCCGAATAGCTGTTGAGCATGGATACCACGACGGGCATGTCCGCGCCGCCTATTCCCATGATCAGGTGATAGCCGATGAAAAGCGCCAGAAGCGTCAGCAGAACCAGGGTCCATATTCCCGCACCGCCAAGATACATCGCCGCGAAGACAAGCGACAGGCCCGCCGCCGCGGCATTGAGCATATGCCCTCCCGGAAGCTGTCTGGCCGCGCTGTCCACCCGTCCCGCGAGTTTGCCATATGCGATCACCGAGCCCGTGAACGTCACGGCGCCGATCCATATCCCGAGCACAAGCTCGACCTTCAGAATGTTCACCTCCACGGCCGTCTTCTTGGCCACGATCGCCGCGAACCCCGAAAATTCCTTTGCGAATTCCGCGCCTTCGGGCGTGATCTCGTAAGGCCGCGGGAAAGCCAGGCCGGCCCCGGTGAAGGCCGCCGCGACGCGGCCCAGTTCGATATCCGCGTTGAACCCCACAAACACCGCCGCGAGACCGACAAGCGAATGCATGATCGCCACCAGTTCGGGCATCTGCGTCATCTGCACCCGGGTGGCAAGCTGGTACCCAACGACAGCGCCCGCCGCGATCAGGACCACCGACAGGAACCACAGCCCCTGCCCCGGCCCGATCATCGTGGCCAGCACCGCGATGGCCATGCCGACGATACCGTACCAAACGGCACGTTTCGCACTTTCCTGGCCACTCAGCCCGCCGAGGCTGAAGATGAACAGAACAGCCGCGACCGCGTAGGCCGCTATGGTGAAACCGAATTCCATGATCCCCTCCGCCTTATGATTTCTGGAACATGGCAAGCATGCGCCGGGTCACGAGAAAGCCGCCGAAGATGTTTATCGAGGCCATGAACACCGCAAGCGCGGCCAGGATCGTGATCAGGACGGAGCTGGAGCCGATCTGAATCAGCGCGCCGAGGATAATGATCGACGAAATCGCGTTGGTCACCGCCATGAGAGGCGTGTGAAGGCTGTGCGACACATTCCAGATGACCTGGAAACCGACAAAGACCGACAGCACGAAAACGATGAAATGCTTCATGAAACTGGCCGGCGCCACCAGACCGACCGCAAGCACCAGAACCGCCCCGATCGCAAGGAGCGTAACCTGGTTGCGGGTCTGCTTTCTGAACTCCGCCAACTCCCGTGCGCGGCGTTCCTCGGGCGTCAGCTCCTTCTCCGGCTCCTTCTTAGGGGCGGCCGCGATGGCCTGCACCTTTGGCGGGGGCGGTGGATAGGTCACGTCGCCACCATGCGCCACGGTGGCGCCGCGAATCACGTCATCCTCCATGTCATGGACCGGCTTGCCGTCCTTTTCCGGCGTCAGGTCGGTCATCATGTGGCGGATATTGGTGGCATAGAGCATCGAGCTCTGGGTCGCCATGCGGCTGGGAAAATCGGTATAACCGACGATGGTCACACCGTTGTCGGTCACGATCTTCTCGTCGGGTCTGGTCATCTCGCAATTGCCACCCCGCTCGGCCGCAAGGTCGATCACCACGCTGCCGGCCTTCATGGCCTTGACCATGTCCTCGGTCCAGAGCTTCGGTGCCGGCCGCCCCGGGATCAGGGCGGTGGTGATGACGATGTCCATCTCCGGCGCCATCTCCCGGAACTTCTCAAGCTGCTTTTGCTGGAATTCCGGCGAGGACGGCGCGGCATAGCCACCGGTGGCGGCGCCGTCCTGGCTCTCCTCCTCGAAATCGAGATAGACGAATTCGGCGCCCATGCTCTCGATCTGTTCGGCGACTTCCGGGCGGACGTCGAAGGCGAATGTGATCGCGCCCAGAGATGTCGAGGTGCCGATCGCGGCCAGGCCCGCCACACCGGCCCCGACAACAAGCACCCTGGCGGGAGGCACCTTGCCCGCCGCCGTGACCTGCCCGGTGAAGAAACGCCCGAAATTGTTGCCGGCCTCGATGACGGCGCGGTACCCCGCGATATTGGCCATCGAGCTCAGGGCATCCATCTTCTGCGCCCGGCTGATGCGCGGCACCATTTCCATCGCGATGACGGTCGCCCCCTTCTCGGCCGCCATCTGCATCTGTTCTTCATTCTCGGCCGGGGTGAAGAAACTGATGAGCGTCTGCCCCTCGCGCAGTCGCTTCACCTCCGTATCGGTGGGCTGGCGGACCTTGGCGACGATGTCCGCGGCCTTCCACAACTGCGCGCCGGTCTTGATGATCTCGACGCCCGCGGCCTCGTAATCCGCGTCGGAGAACCCGGCCAGCTTGCCGGCCCCGGTCTCGATGGCGCATTCATAGCCCAGCTTCTGCAACTGGGTGGCGGAGTCGGGCGTCATGGCGACCCGCGCCTCGCCCGCGCGTATTTCTTTCGGCGTTCCGATCTTCAACGTGATGTCCCCCTTCTGGCAGGTCACTTTCTTGCCGCGGCCCCGCGTGACACACGGATGGCGGTTTCCTGTTCCCGGATGCCGTTATTTCACACTCCGGCAAGACATGCGACACCCAGTTTGTCCGGTCCGGTCAAAGCCATCGCCGGGTTTTTCGGCAGTATTGCGCAAATTGCATGCGGAACGTGCGGCGCAGGCGGTCCTCCTCGGGAATCACGAAACGCCTCTCGATGATCCACAGGAAAAGCGGGACCAGCGGCAGAGACAAAACCGCGTCCCATCGCAGGATCAGCCCCGTGAGGATCAGGGTATCGCCAAGGTAGATCGGGTTGCGCGTCCGCTTGAAAATTCCCGTCTGTATCAGCCGGCCGGCCTCGCGGTGCGGCACAATGGTGGTGCGATGGCGCCGGAATTCCGCCGCCGCCATAAGGATGAGCACCACGCCGCCGCCCAGCAGGATGCCGCCGGCAAAATCGGCCCAGACCGGCCCGAAGGTCAGCCCGGATCCGAAATGTGACGATTGCAGCCAGGCCAGCACCAGACAGCCGAGCAGCCAAACCGGCGGGATATCCAGCCAGCGCAGCATTTCAGAGCAACCGGAATTCGGGCGAATTCCGGGGTGGAAAATGACCATTTTCCATCCCGTTTTCCGCCCGGAAAACGGCGCCCCGTGGCAGCGGTGTCATTCCCATTCCATCTCCTCGAAGACGCGCCCGGCGTTCTTGGTTGCCAGTTCCTCGAACGTGTCCAGATGTGCCCATTCCGACTGGTCTACATAATATGCATCCGCCAGATCTCCACCCGCGTCCAGATGCGCACCGATCTTTTCGCGTATATCGACCAGATAATCGCGGGTATACCGCGTCACCTGCGCCATGTTGGTAGGATGACCGTGGCCGGGGATCACATAGGTCGCCCCCAGATCGGCAAACGGACCTTCGAAGGTTTCGATCCAGGCATCGGTATCGGTGCCGGGAAATATCGGCAGCATACGCTCGTGAAAGGCGATGTCGCCGGCGATCACGATCTCCCATTGCGGGATCCAGACCTGGGTATCGCCCGGGCCGTGCGCGGGCCCGAGATGCAGCACCTCGAGAGTGACATCACCCATCTGGATCACCTTCCGGTCCCGAAAGCTCAGATTCGCGGCCACCACGGTGGTCCCCTCGGCCTTGTCGCGGTTGTATCCCTGCATGCGCTGGAGGATGAAATCGCCCTCCTCCTCGACCTCGTGAATCGCATCCGCATGGGCGAGGATATCAACCCCCTGCCCGGCCCAGTAGGAATTGCCCAGCATCGCGTGGCCCTGCCCGTTCTCGTTGATCACCAACTTCACCGGTTGGTCGGTGACCGCACGGATCTCGTCATGCAGGGCTTGCGCCAGTCGGTACGAGGCGCCGCCATTGATCACCACGACCCCGTCGCCGGTGACGATGAAACTCAGGTTGTTGTTGTGGCCGGAATTCTCGTAAGTGGGCGGCGCGGTGGCGCCGATCGCGGAGAAGACATGCGGAATGAACTCGACCGGCTTCTGGTAGAGATCCGATTGCGGGTACTGATCGGCAATATCCTCGCTGGCAAGACCGGGCACTGCCAGCCAGAGAATGCCGAGAGCCGCGGTGAAATGTTTCATGGTGCACCTCCCATTGGTTTCACGACACCCTACACATTCACCATCATGAATGTCTAGCACTCCAGCGCGTGATCCGCGCTTGTCACCGCGCGGCGCATCGCTAGGCTGTGCGCAAACAGCGGGAGGCAGGACATGACGATCGACGGAAAACACGCTCTGGTAACCGGCGGTGGAACAGGCATCGGGCTGGCGATCGCGCGGACACTCGCGGACGCGGGCGCGCAGGTCACGATCACCGGGCGGCGCCTTTCGGTCCTGGAAGAGGCGGCCGGTCCCGGCCTGCACCCGCTGGAGATGGACGTGACCGACGAAACCCGGGTGCAGAGCGGTATCGCACGGGCAGTCACGGCGCGCGGCCCGGTGCAGATCTGCATCCCCAATGCCGGCATCGCCGAGGGGCGCGCCCTGCACAATACCGACAGCGCATTCTGGCGTCACATGATGGCAACCAACCTCGACGGCGCGTTCTTCACGATCCGGGAATGCCTGAACGGCATGCGCGGGACGGAATGGGGCCGGGTGATCGCCATCTCCTCCATTGCCGGGCTGAAGGGCCTCAAGGGAACGGCGGCCTACACCGCGTCCAAGCACGGCATGATCGGCCTCATAAGAGCCCTCTCCGAAGACTACGTCGGCAAGCCCGTGACATTCAACGCCATCTGTCCCGGTTACGTGGATACCGATATCGTCAACCGCAACAGCGCCTCCATCGCCGAGCGGGCAGGCGTGAGCGAGGCGGAGGCGCGCGACATGATGCTTTCGGCCAATCGTCACGGGCGCCTGATCACCCCCGAGGAGGTGGCCGCCGCGGTGCGTTGGCTCTGCGCGCCGGGATCCGAAAGCGTCAACGGACAGACAATCGAGATCGCCGGCGGACAAATCTGATGGACCGCTCACCGGACGTTACCACCCGTCTCGCGTCGCGCGACACGGGCCATCAACCCGACCGGGGGCGCGGCATGACCGGGACCAGACCCGACCGATTGTGTCACGGTCCGCCCCGGGCCCACCTGACGGCGGCTGTGACGATGTCGCTTGACCCTGGTCCTGCCGGCCCGGGCGGGAAGAAAGGCGCGGAACCGGGGCGTGCACAATGACGGATTTCAACGCCACGAAGACGATGTTCGACCTGCCCGTTGGGATCACCTATCTCGACGGCAACTCGCTCGGCCCGCTACCGCGCGCCGCCGGCGCGCGGATGCAGGAGGTGATGCGGGACGAATGGGGGGAAATGCTGATCACCGGCTGGAACAGGGCCGGCTGGATGGAGCACCCCGCGCGCCTTGGAGACCGGATCGGGCGGTTGATCGGCGCCGAAACGGGGCATGTGATGGTGGGCGACACCCTCAGCATCAAGGTCCATCAGGCGCTGGCGGCCGCATTGGCGCTGCGACCCGACCGCAGTGTGATCCTCAGCGACAGCGGCAACTTTCCCACCGATCTCTACATGGCCGAGGGGCTGATCAAGGCGCTGGACAGGGGCCACCGGCTGCGGGTCGTCGCGCCGGAAGAGATCGCGGCCGAGATCACCGGGGATGTCGCGGCCCTCATGCTCACGCAAGTGGATTACCGCACCGGGCGGCTTCATGACATGGACGGGCTGACCGAAACGGCGCACGCCGCAGGTGCGCTCACGATCTGGGATCTGGCCCACTCGGCCGGGGCGCTGCCGGTTGACGTGGCCGGTGCGGGGGCCGATTTCGCGGTCGGCTGCACGTACAAGTATCTCAATGGCGGGCCCGGCGCGCCGGCCTTCATCTATGTCGCCCCGCGCCTTGCGGACCGGGCCGAACCGGTCCTCTCGGGCTGGCTGGGCCATGCCGCGCCCTTCGATTTCGAACAGGGATACCGCCCCGGCGCGGGGATCGCGCGGATGCGGGTGGGCACGCCCCCGGTGCTGGCCATGGCCGCGCTGGACGCGGCCCTCGATGTCTGGGACGGCGTGGACATGGCGGCGCTGCGCGCCCGCTCCGTCGCGCTGTCGGAGCTTTTCATCGCCGAGGTCGAGGCCGCCTGCCCGATGCTCACCCTCGCCTCGCCGCGCGATCCGGCCCTGCGCGGAAGCCAGGTTTCCTTTGCCTTCGCGGATGGCTACGCGGTCATGCAGGCCCTCATCGCACATGGCGTCATCGGCGATTTCCGCGCCCCCGACATCATGCGCTTCGGCTTCACGCCGCTCTATACGGGCGAGGACGACGTGCGCCATGCCGCCGCCACGCTGGCGGAGATCATGCAGGGACGGGTCTGGGACCGGCCCGAATATCACGCCCGCGCCGCGGTGACCTGACCGGCGCGGCGCCCGCTCCGGCACACGGCCGCCGTGATTCGCCGGAGATTCGTCGCGAATTCCACCAAATTCCGCCTGAAACACACTGTATTCCGAATCGAAACGGAATGTCGTCCGGCCCTGCCGCCGGCGCTTTCGAAGGCCCGTAACGGCGTGAAAGGGCGCCAGGGGCAATGGAGCGGATCAGAGAGGGCGAAGGAAAATGCCGGAACTCACGGTTCAGAACGCAAGTTTCGAGCAGACGAGTCATGCCGATGGCGTCTGGTCGCAGGGCATCCCCGGCTGGACCATCACCGGCAGCGGTTCGGGCGAGGCGGGGGATTACGATCCGACCTCCTCCCAGACCGACCTTTCGACCGTGGATGGCGAGAACGTCGCGTATCTCTATTCCGGAGACAGCGGCGGCAGCGGCGTCCGCATCTCGCAGACCCTGTCGGACACCTACATCGCCGGCAACACCTATGACCTTTCCTTGGATATCGGTGACGGCAGCTACGCCAGCGGCGGCGATCTTACCTACCAGATCAATATCCTTGCCGGATCGACGGTGATCGGCACGGTCAGCGGTACCACCGGGGATATCGACGGGCTGCAGACCGTGACCGTCACCTCGACGGTCGATGATCCGTCCCTGAACGGCGCGCCGCTGACGATCGAGATCGTCAAGCCCGAGGGCAGCGGCGAGTCGGGCGAGTTCCTCATCGACAATGTCAGGCTGTTCGAGACCGTCGCGCCGGATGGCGTGGTCGACGGCACAGCGGGGGCCGAGACCATCGACGCCGCCTATACCGGCGACCCCGAGGGCGACATGGTGGATGACACCGGCAACAGCATCAGCGCCGGAGACAGCGACGACGCGATCGCTGCCGGCGCGGGCGCCGACAAGATCGTCGCGGGCGGCGGCGACGACACCGTCACCGGCGGGGGCGGCGGTGACAGGATCTACGGCGACAGCAGCGATGACGGCGGTGCGCCCGCCCCGGTTGCCGAATCCCTGAACTGGAGCCAGATCGCGGCGGATGAAACCGACATCTCGGCGGGGGCCACCCTCGCCACCGGCGAGATGAACGTGACGGTGGAATTCGATGACGGCGGCAGCAATGTGCCAATGTTCGAGGTCGAGACCTCCGATACCGTCTACACCGACACGGGCGAACCCTTCGAGGCCAAGTCCAGCCTCTACATGTTCACCGACAACGGTGTGACGACACATGCAAGCCTGGATTTCACCGCCTCCCCCGGCAGCGTGATGAGCGAGGAGGTGCAGAACGTCGCCTTCCGCATCAACGACATCGACTGGCAGTTCGAGGACCATGTCGACGTGGTGACGATCAACGCCTACAACGCCGACGGTGACCCGGTGGAAGTGACGATCAAGCCCGATGGCGGCGATACCGTCTCGGGCAACACCATCACCGCCGACATGACAGCGGACTCCGCCGATGAAGCCGGCGGCTCGGCCCTGATCGAGATCGCCGGGCCGGTTCAGTCCATTGACATCATCTATGAAAACGGCGGTGTCGGCGAGCAGGCGATCTGGGTCTCGGACCTGCATTACTCGACCATCGTGCCGGATGATGGCGATGACGACCTGATGGGCGGCGCAGGCAGTGACACCATTTTCGGCGAGGGCGGCAACGATACGATCGACGGCGGCGAAGGGGCCGACAACATCGCGGGCGGCACCGGGCATGACGCGATCACCGTCGATCAGGGCGATACCGTCACCGGCGGCAGCGGCGACGACACCTTCACGCTGCAGGATACGGACAGCACAGGCTCGGGCGCCATCTCCATCACCGGCGGGGAAGACGGCGAAACCGTCGGCGACACACTTGTCCTGACGCCCGACGTGAGCAAGGACGACATCACCTACACCAACACCGACGACAATGCCGGCGGGCTCTCGGGCAGTTTCACGATGGGGGACGGCCCTGACAGCACCGTTGTCACGTTCTCGGAAATCGAGAATATCATCTGCTTCACCCCCGGCGCTCGAATCCTGACGGAAACCGGAGAACAGCCGGTGGAAACGCTGCAGCCGGGGGACCGGGTGGTGACCCGCGACAACGGGATCCAGCGGATCCGCTGGATCGGACGGCGCAGCGTGCCCGGCCACGGACGTTTCGCACCGGTCCTGATCGCGCCCGCCGCGCTGCGGGGTGCGCGCCGTCCGCTGCTGGTCTCACCCCAGCACCGCCTGCTGTTCGAGGGGTATCGCGCCGAGTTGCTGTTCGGTCAGTCCGAGGTTCTGGTTGCCGCGCGCCACCTGATCGACGGCCACAATGTACGCTCGGCCCCTCGCGGCCTGGTCAGTTACATCCACCTGATGTTCGACCGTCACGAAATCATCTACGCAGATGGCGCCGCCACCGAAAGTTTCCATGCCGGTGAGACCGGTATCGCGGCCGTATCCGGATCGGGCCGCGAAGAGATGTTCGCGCTGTTTCCCGATCTGCGAAGCGATCCGCGCGCGCATGGCGGCACCGTGCGGCCCTGCCTGAGGGCGCACGAGGCGCGGCTGCTCTGCGGTGCGCCCGCTGCCTGATCAGCCGGCCCAGTCCGCCAGCAAGGCACGAAGGGCGGACCAGTCGGTGTATTCGCGGTCCTCGTTCGGGGTCACGTCCTCGCCCTTGCGCGCCGCGATCCAGCGCATCGCCCAGGACTTGAAGAAATCGTACTGGGTGAACCTGAATGCCCCGGCAACCTGTTCAACGCGCCCCGGGGTCCAGCCCGTCTCGGCGGCGAAATCGGTGGCGATCCTGTCCAGGTCGGCCAGCTCATCGGCATCGTCCCCCGCCGCGGCCAGCGATACCGGCAGAAAGAGCGTGCGCAGCCGGTTCAGCCCCTTGGCATGGGCGCTTGCGAAGGTGCCGATCTCGGGCTGGTAGCGCCCCGCATGGACCGACGCCAGAAGCACCGCCGCCTCGAACCGCGCCAGGTCCAGCTCCGCGCCCTCCGCCGCGGGCAACAGCTCAACCGTGTGGCCGGCCCCGTGCAGGTGGTCGGCGCAGAACCGGGCGATCCGGCGGGTCTGGCCTTCGGTGGTGGCATAGACGACGAGGATGTTCATGCCCTCAGGGTGCCGGTCCGCGCCCGCCCCCGCATTGTCATGGATCAATCCGCGACGCCCGGCTGCGCGATCCGCTCAGAAAATCCCGTTGGCCTTCTGCACCGCCCGCACATAGGCGATGATTTCCTCCAGCGCGGCGTCGCTCACGCCGTCGATGGCCGGCATGTCGCCGAAGCGCCAGTGATGGGCCCGCACCCCGCGCCGCACTGCCAGGCGAAAGGACATGTCGCCATGATGGCCGGGCTCGTAATAGGCGTGGATGAGCGGCGGGCCCTTGCCACTCACCCCGCCCGCATCCGCGCCGTGACACGCGGCGCAGTTTTCCCCGAAGGCCGAAGCACCCCGCGCCGCCGCGCCGGACAGCGCCGGCATCGTCACCTCTGCAATCGCCGCGCGCCCGCCTTGGGGGCCGCCGCCCGCGCGCCCGCCCTGCGTGGCACTCCACAGCGCCGCGGCACAAGCCGCCAGCACCGCCATGAGCAGTCCGATCCGTGACGGTTTCAAGATGACCTCCCGCTTCGCCCTTGTCCGGCGCCTGTGTGGGGCTTCCGGCAGGGGGAAGGTCAAGCCCCAGGATCGGGGCGCGGCGCCCTCAGGCGCTGCGCCGGCCCGGGGCCGCGCGGCATCCCGCCCAGGCCCGCACCGCATCGCCGAAGGCACCGAAAAGGGGCCGGGAAACGGGATCGTTGGCAGCGTTGTATTCCGGGTGCCACTGCACCGCGAGCATGAAGCCCGGCGCGCTTTCGACATAAAGCGCCTCGGGCGTGCCGTCCGGAGCGTGGCCGTCAATGACAATCCGGGGTCCGGCGCGCATCACCCCCTGCCCGTGCAACGTGTTGGTCATCACCTCGCGGGCGCCCATCAGGCGATGGAAAACACCGCCCTCGACGAAGCTGACCATGTGACGCAGTGCGAACTGTTCGTCCAGCGTGCCATCGGGCGGCATGCGGTGATTGTCCCGCCCCGGAAGTTCGCGGATCTCCGGGTGGAGGGTGCCGCCCAAGGCCACGTTGACCTCCTGAAAGCCGCGGCACACCCCCAGCAACGGCTGCCCGCGGGCGAGGCACGCGCGCACCAGCGGCAGGGTGATCGCGTCGCGCGCCCGGTCGAAGGCGCCATGAGCCTCGGTCGCGGCTTCGCCATACTCTTCGGGGTGGACATTGGGCCGCCCCCCGGTCAGCAGGAACCCGTCGCAAACCTCCATCAGCTCCTCGACCGATACCATGCGCGGATCGGACGGCACCACCATCGGCATGCAGTCGGCAACCTCGGCCACGGCCTCGGAATTCATCGTGCCGCCGGCATGGGCCGGGTATTGATCATTGATCAGGTAATGGTTGCCGATGATGCCGACGATTGGGCGGGTCATGAGGATCCTCTTCTGGCACGTCACCAGCATAGATAATACCGGGTGCGGGACAAGAAAACCTGAAATCCCGCACAAGGGCCCGCGCGCGCCCGCACGGCGCCGTGCAGGACATCACGACACGCCGCCCGGCAAGTGACCGCCGGACGGGATCATTGTTGCCCGCGCGCCCGCGCCGGCCCTCGGGCCGCCCCTGTCCGTCGGCACCGCAGGCTGCAAAAGCGGACATTATCCCAGTCGCGCGCCCATTTGCGCCGCCAGCTGAAGGGGCGCCCGCAGGCCCTACAGGTCTTCTGCGGCAGATCGCCCTTCTTGCGCATCCGGCCCATCAGAAATCGAACCGCATCTGCCGGTCCGGCGCGGGGATGCCGGGACGCCTCCGCTTGCGGCTGCCATGACGGGCAACCAATGCAGTCGCCCGGTCATGAAATCCCTCCTGACCGCGAACCGCCCAGACAGCCTGTCGTGCCGCACGCGCCGCCGCCACCGGATCGACAATCGGAAAGGGGTAGGCTTGGCCCAGAACACAGCCCGCCCGCGGCCAGCGCCAGGGCGCCTGAAGATACGCGTCCGGGACATCGGCCAGTTCGGGCACCCAACGCCGCGTGAACACACCGGCAGGATCCTGGTCCCCGCCCTGCTTGACCGGGTTGTAGATGCGGATGGTGTTGATGCCCGTCGTGCCCGACTGCATCTGCACCTGCGGCCAGTGGATGCCCGGCTCGTAATCGGTGAAATACCGGGCCAGCACCGGACCCGACGCGCGCCAGTCCAGCCACAGGTGATAGCTTGCAACCGCCATCACCATGCTGCGCATGCGGAAGTTCAGCCACCCGGTGGCGCGCAGGCTTCGCATGCAGGCATCCACGAAGGGCAGCCCGGTCTCGCCCGCCGCCCAGGCATCAAGCCGCACGCGGTCGGGCACCGCGGGGCGCAGGCCCTCGTAGGCGGGGTGCATGCAGCGATGCTCCAGCGCCGGCTCGTCCTCCAGTTTCTGGATGAAGTGATCCCGCCAGGCCAGGCGCGACTGGAAGGACCGCAGCGATCCCGCCCAGCCGTCCCGGCGCCCCGTCAGCGCCGCCTGCCGGGCCGACGCGGCCTGAACCGCCTCGCGCACCGAGATCGTCCCGAACGCCAGGTGCGGGCTGAGCCGTGAACAGGCCCGCGCGCCGGCAAGCGGCGACGACATGGCTTTTCGATAGCAGCGCCCGCGGGTCTGCAAAAACCCCTCAAGGGCGCGCTCGGCCCTGGCGCGGCCCCCCTTCTGTCGCTGCGGACACGCATCCTCAAGGCCAAGATCGGCCGCATCGGGCATCCTGTCCGTCGACGTGAACGGTCCGGGCTGCAGGCCCTGCGGCACCGCCGCCGGCGCGTCACGGACGAACCCGTCCCGCGCGCGCTGCCAGCCGTCGCGACCCGGCAAACGGCGCGCCACGCCGCATTGCGGCAGTTGCGTCCATTCCACCCCCTGCGCCCGCGCCCAGGCGGCCACCCTCCGGTCGCGCGCGAACGTCCAGGCATTGCCGGTCTCTTCATGGCTGACCAGCCGTGTCGCCCCATGATCCCGGCGCAGCGTCTCCAGCACTCCAACCGCCTCACCGCGCCGCACCGCCAGCGCCAGCCCGAGATCGGCCAGGTCGCGGCGCAGGGCCTCCAGACACTCCACGACAAAGGCATAGTGCCGCCCCGACGCATCCGCCTGCTGCCACAACCCAGGCTCGACGATATAAAGCGGGATGACCGGGCCAAGCGCCGCCGCCCGGGCCAACGCCGGGTGATCAACGACGCGCAGATCACGCTTGAACCAGCAGATGACAACATCCCTCATGACCGGGCAGATAGCCGCCGCGCGCCGAATTGCCACGTGCCGCACCACATGGCCTTGCAGCCCGCTGCCCGGCACCCTACCGTCCGCCAGCAGCCCTGACCAAACGGAGTAGCCCGCGATGAAAGATGCCGCCCCCGCGTCGATCCACCTGAAGGATTACACGCCTTTTCCCTACCTGATCGACGAGGTCGCGCTGACCTTCCGGCTTGATCCGTCGCACACCCGGGTGCAATCGCGAATCCGCTTCCGTCCCAATCCGGAGGCCGCCCCGGGCGATTTCTTCCTGCATGGCGAGGGGCTGACGCTTCTTGAGGCGCGCATCGACGGCACGCCAGTCCAGCCCGACATCACCGAGGCCGGGCTGACCTGCGATGTGCCCGACGCGCCCTTCACCTTCGAGGCCGAGGTCGAGATCGACCCGGCCGCCAACACCGCGCTTGAGGGGCTTTACATGTCCAACGGCATGTATTGCACCCAATGCGAGGCCGAAGGATTCCGCAAGATCACCTACTACCCGGACCGCCCCGACGTGATGGCCCCCTTCAGCGTGCGCATCGAGGGTGACATGCCGGTGATGCTGTCGAACGGCAACCCCGGCGCCCACGGAGCAGGGTTTGCCGAATGGCACGATCCCTGGCCCAAGCCGGCCTATCTCTTCGCGCTTGTCGCCGGCGATCTCGTCAGCCACCGCGGAGAATTCACCACCCGCGCGGGCCGGCATGTCGATCTCAACGTCTGGGTCCGCCCCGGCGACGAGGGCAAGTGCCCATTCGCGATGGAGGCCCTGATCAAGTCCATGAAATGGGACGAGGAGGTCTACGGCCGCGAATACGACCTCGACGTGTTCAACATCGTCGCCGTGGACGACTTCAACATGGGCGCGATGGAGAACAAGGGCCTCAACATCTTCAACTCCGCCGCCGTGCTGGCCAGCCCCGAAACCGCGACGGACGCCAATTTCGAACGCATCGAGGCGATCATCGCGCATGAATATTTCCATAACTGGACGGGCAACCGCATCACCTGCCGCGACTGGTTCCAGCTGTGCCTCAAGGAAGGGCTGACCGTTTTTCGCGACAGCCAGTTCACCGCCGACATGCGCTCCGGCGCCGTCAAGCGCATCCAGGACGTGATCGCCCTTCGCGCGCGCCAGTTCCGCGAGGATGCCGGCCCGCTGGCGCACCCCGTCCGCCCCGAAAGCTTTGTCGAGATCAACAATTTCTACACCGCCACGGTCTACGAGAAGGGCGCCGAGCTGATCGGCATGCTCAAGACGCTGGTCGGCGACGAGGCCTATTACAAGGCGCTAGATCTCTACTTCACCCGTCATGACGGCGACGCCGCCACGATCGAGGACTGGCTCGAGGTCTTCGAGGACGTGACCGGCCGCGACCTGGCGCAATTCAAACGCTGGTATCAGGAGGCCGGAACGCCGCGCCTGCGCGTCGAAGAGGCCTATGACGAGACCGAGGGCCGTTTCACCCTCACCTTCGAGCAGCACACGCCCCCCACCCCGGGCCAGGAGACCAAGACCCCCCGCGTGATCCCGGTGGCTGTCGGCCTGCTGGGCCCAAATGGTGACGAGGTGCGCAAGACCGTGATCTGCGAGGTCACCGAACCGCGGCAGAGCTTCACCTTCGAGGGGCTCTCCGCCCGGCCCGTGCCGTCGATCCTGCGCGGTTTTTCCGCCCCGGTGATCCTTGATCGCGAGACCTCGAACGCCGAACGCGCGTTCCTCATGGCCCATGACACCGATCCCTTCAACCGGTGGGAAGCGGGACGCGCCCTGGCGCGCGACGGACTGCTGGCCACCATTCGCTCCGGCGCCGCGCCCGACCGGGCCTATCTCGACGCGGTTGGCGCGCTGCTGCGCGATGACGGTCTCGATCCCGCCTTCCGCGCGCTGGCCCTCGGCCTGCCCAGCCAGGACGAACTGGCCCAGAGCCTGCACGAGGCCGGCGACACCCCCGATCCACAGGCGATCTGGACGGCGCTGGAGGGGTTGCGCGATGCCCGCGCCGCGCATCTTGAGGCCGACGCACGGCGGCTGCATGCCGAGTTCCGGGTCGATGCGCCCTACCGGCCCGATGCCGAACAATCCGGCGCGCGGGCGCTGGCCAATGCCGCACTTGGCATGATCACCCGCCTCGATCGGGGCATGGCGGCGCAGGCGCAGTTCGACGGCGCCACCAACATGACCCAGCAGCTTGCCGCGCTGTCCTGCCTTCTTGATGCGGACGCGGGCGACGCGGCGCTCTCGGCCTTTTACGACCAGTGGCAGGCGGACCGGCTGGTGATCGACAAATGGTTCATGCTCCAGATCGTGCATGCCAGGCCCGATCGGGCCGCCGACACAGCCGCGCGCCTGACCGGACACCCCGATTTCGACATGAAGAACCCCAACCGCTTCCGCGCAACGCTGGGGGCGCTGGCGATGAACCCGGCCGGGTTCCACCATGCCTCGGGCAAGGGCTATGAATTGCTGGCAGACTGGCTTGTCCGGCTCGATCCGGTGAACCCGCAGACCACGGCGCGCATGTGCTCGGCCTTCGAGACATGGCGGAGATACGATTCCGACCGGCAGGCGCTCATCTCCGCACAGCTTGACCGCATTCTCGCCACCGATGGGCTGAGCCGCGACACCACCGAAATGGTCAGTCGCATCCGCGGCTCCTGAAACACAACGCGCCCGCACCGTCCGGACGGGGCCCGGTCCCGGGCCCCGCGGGCGGCCTTGGCAATTCCCCTGCAATTCCCAAGCCACGACACGATTTGGCCCGAAACCCGCGGCATGCTCATCCTGTATTCAAACAGGGAATCCGCATGCCAGGACCGCTCGCCACCCGTCTGCTCACCATCCTGTCGCGTTCCCGCAAGCCGGACACCGGACGCCCCCCGCAGCCTCCCGGGGACGCGGCGCCCGACTTCGAGCAACTCAGCCGCAGAATCCTCCTGCCCTCCCTTCAGGTCAGCGACGAGGAACTGGCCCGCGCCGCCCACCAGGACCGCGGGCAGCGGCTGGCGCGACAGGAAATGTGGCCCGAAATCTGCGCCGAGATCCGGGCGGCCGATACCACCCGCCTGGCCACCCCCGGCGGAGAGTCCGCGGCGATGCTGCTGGCTTACGGGGCGCGCGGCGATGTTGTCGCCGTGGCAGAGGACACGCTGCATGGTGGCGACACGCCGACGCCCGACGGGCTTGCTGCGCTGGAGGACGCACTTGACGACCACCCCCACGATTACGCTTGCGCACTGGTGGTGGCGATGGCCCATGTCGATATCGGCTGGGCCTGGCATACCGCCCGGCAGACCCCCGCGGGCAAAAGGCGATTTCATCACCATTTCGACCGGGCCGCCGACATCCTCGCACCGTTCAGCGGGGTCGAACTCGACGCGCCGTCGCTGGCCGCGGCCCAATGCGCCCTTCTTGCCGCAGAGGACCGGCCGGGCATCCGCGTGGCCGACGATTTCGAAGATCTGATCGACCTGGATCCGAAAAGCCCGCGCCACATGCGCGCCCTTGGCCAGAACCTTCTGCCAGGGCGTTTCGGCTCACTCGACGCGCTGGAATTGCAGGCGCGCCGCACCGCTGCACGCACCGGCGACATATGGGGCGCCGGGGCCTATGCCTGGGTCTATTTCGACGCGCTGGCGTCCGATCACGCGGCGCTGACGGGCCTTGATACGGATTTCTTCATCGAGGGACTGAAGGATATACTGTCGCACACCTCGGAACAGCATGTCGCCAACCTGATCGCAGCCTTCTGCGCGGTGTCGATGGCACCCACCGCCACCGACGAGGCCCGCCAACTGCCCGCCGCGGCCGAGGCCGCACGCGCCCGGCTGCACGACTGCCTGGGGTGGGTTCTGAAGGACCATCTGCACGAACTCCATCCGTTGCTTTGGTCGCAGGCGCTGCTCAGCCCCGGCCTAACACCGCCGCTGCCGTCCCGCCGGGCGCTGGTGAACAAGGGGCGGCATACCGCCCTTCTGGCAATCGCCACGCGCTTCGCCGACGATATCGAGGACGGCTACAACATCGCCTTTTCCCCCAAGGGGATGTACCGCCTGCCCGGCGCCTGAGCCCCGCCTGCGGACCGGAACGTGCCGCACCCTCTTGTTCCGAGGCCCGCGCTATCCTAGAAGACGCTCGATCTGACAGAGGATGGCCCGACGATGCTTGACCTGACCTATGATGCCCCGACACCCAAGGTGATCGCGGGTGCGAAACACGACTGGGAACTGGTGATCGGCATGGAGGTCCATGCGCAGGTGGCCTCCAGGGCCAAGCTGTTCTCGGGCGCCTCCACGCAGTTCGGCGCCGAGCCGAATTCCTGCGTGTCCTTCGTGGACGCGGCGATGCCCGGCATGCTGCCGGTGATCAACGAATTCTGTGTCGAGCAGGCGGTGCGTACCGGGCTTGGCCTCAAGGCGCAGATCAACCTCTGGTCGGCCTTCGACCGCAAGAACTACTTCTATCCCGACCTGCCGCAGGGCTACCAGATTTCCCAGCTTTATCATCCGCTGGTGGGCGAGGGCGAGATCCTGGTGGACATGGAGCCGGGGATCGCCCGCAAGGTGCGTATCGAACGCATCCACATGGAACAGGACGCCGGCAAGTCGATCCACGACATGGACCCCGCGATGTCCTTCGTGGATCTCAACCGCACCGGCGTGGCGCTGATGGAGATCGTCTCGCGCCCCGACATCCGCGGCCCCGAGGAGGCGGCGGCCTACATCGCCAAGCTGCGCCAGATCCTGCGCTATCTCGGCACCTGCGAGGGCAACATGCAGTCGGGCAACCTGCGCGCCGACGTCAACGTGTCGGTCTGTCGCCCCGGCGCCTACGAGAAATACATGGAGACACAGGACTTCAGCCATCTCGGCACCCGCTGCGAGATCAAGAACATGAACTCCATGCGGTTCATCCAGATGGCGATTGACCACGAGGCGCGCCGCCAGATCGCGATCGTGGAATCCGGCGGCGAGGTGGTGCAGGAAACCCGCCTCTACGATCCCGACCGCAACGAGACCCGCTCCATGCGCTCGAAGGAAGAGGCGCATGATTACCGCTATTTCCCCGATCCCGACCTCCTGCCGCTGGAGATCGAGCAAGACTGGGTCGACGGGATCGCGGCCTCCCTGCCCGAGCTGCCGGACGAGAAAAAGGCCCGTTTCGTGACCGAGTTCGGCCTGTCCGAATACGATGCCGGAGTGTTGACCGCCGAGGTCGAGGCCGCAGCCTATTTCGAGGCCGCCCGCGGCACCAATGACGGCAAGCTTACTGCCAACTGGATCATCAACGAACTGTTCGGACGTCTCCGTAAGGACGGTGACAAGGCAATCACCGAAAGCCCTGTCACCCCCGAGCAACTCGGAAAGATCGTGGCCCTGATCGCCTCGGACGCAATCAGCGGCAAGATCGCCAAGGACCTCTTCGAGATCGTCTATACCGAGGGCGGCGATCCCGAGCAGATCGTCGAAGAGCGCGGCATGAAGCAGGTGACGGACACCGGTGCGATCGAATCCGCAGTGGACGAGATCATCGCCGCCAACCCCGCACAGGTGGAAAAGGCGAGAGGGAACCCCAAACTCGCGGGCTGGTTCGTCGGGCAGGTGATGAAGGCCACCGGCGGCAAGGCCAACCCCAAGGCCGTGAACCAGATCGTGACGGCGAAACTGGGGCTGTAAGGGCATGGTCGCGGACGCGCTTTTGATCCTGCACTACCTCGCGCTGGCGATCGGGCTTGGTGGCGGCATTTCGGCCAGCGTCGTCGCGGCGGTGGCGGCGCCACGGGATCCGGGGCTGGCAGGGGCGGTGCTGGTCCGGCTGGCGCGCTTTGGCTTCGTTGCGCTGATCCTGCTCTGGATCACCGGGCTTGCCATGCTGTCGCAAGGCGCGGGCGCGGCCGCCGCGCCGGTGTGGTTCTGGATCAAGATGGGGGCGGTCGCCGTGCTCACCGCGGCAGCCGTGGCGATGCAGATCGCCATCCACAGGCTTGATCCGCCGGCCCGCGCCGCCCGGGCACGGATCCTGCGCCCGGTCATGAACGGTGCCGCCATCGTGGCGGTGATTTGCGCCGTTCTGGCATTCGGCTGATCTCAAGAACAGCGTGGCGTGCCGGGCCCTTGCAACCGGCGGCAGGGCGCACTATCGCACGTGGTGGAACCCTGTTAGACGCGCCATCATGACCCGACCTGTCCCATTCCTTTCCTCCCTGCTTGACATCGAACCGGCATGGATAGACTACAATGACCACCTGAACATGGGTTATTACACCGTTCTTTTCGACCGCGCCGCAGACGAGGCTTTCGCGAAGTTCGGTTTCGGCCCCGACTACCGGACACGCACCGGGCACACGACCTTCTCGGCCGAATTCCACGTTCGTTACCTGCGCGAACTCAAGATCGGCGACAGGGTGCGGTCGTCGTTCTGGCTGATCGACCATGACGAGAAACGGTTTCATTCCTTCCAGGAACTCTATCACGAGGATGGATGGATGGCCGCCACCGGCGAGGGGCTGACCCTGCATGTCGACCTGTCCGGTCCGCGCGTGGCACCGATGCCCCCCGAGGTTCTCGACCGGGTCGCGCGCATGGCCGGCGAACATGCCGGTCAACCCGCCCCCGATGGCGTTGGCCGCAGGATCGGGATCGGACGAAAGGGCTGATCCGGGGGCCGCCATGCCCGGTACGGCCCTTTTTTGATACTCATCCGGGGACTTTGGGCACCGGGCAGACGCCACCCGGCTGTAGCGGAAAAGGACATATGTCAGGCACTGACGGCAAGATCACCCTCGGCATTCTGCTCATGGTCGCCTTTTCGCTGCTGGCGCCGCTGATGGACAGTTTCGCCAAGCTTATCGGCGATGCGGTGGCGGTGGCGCAGGTGGCCGCGACGCGCTTCGTCTTCCAGGCCGGCCTGCTGCTTCCGCTGGCCTGGGCCATGGGGTGGCTTCACCGCCCCGCGCGCCTGGAATCCGGGCTACACGCGCTGCGCGCCGCGCTGCTGCTGGTGGCGACAGGCTGTTTCTTCACGGCCCTGCGCTTCATGCCCATTGCCGACGCGATCGCGATCTTCTTCGTGGAGCCCTTCATCCTGACCTTGCTGGGCGGGCTGATCCTGCGCGAACCGATAGGACCGCGCCGCTACATCGCCTGCGCCGTGGGCTTCGCGGGCGCGATGCTGATCATCCAGCCAAGTTTCCGCGCCGTCGGTCCTGTGGCGCTTCTGCCGGTGGTCACGGCACTTTGCTTCGCCTTCTACATGATCCTGACCCGGCGCATGGCCACGCGCATGCATCCGATCACCCTGCAGGTCTACACCGCGGTCGCGGCGCTTGTGGTGGCCGCGCCGGTCCTGATGGTTTTCGACGGCTCGGGCGTGGCGCCGCTGGATCCGTCGTGGCCTGAGGCGCGCGTGGCCTGGATGCTGGTGGCACTGGGCGTGATCGCCACTCTCAGCCATGTCTGCATCAGTTTCGCGCTGTCCTTGGCGCCGGCTTCGCTGCTGGCGCCGCTGCAATACCTCGAGATCGTCGGGGCAACGCTGTTCGGGTACCTCATCTTCAGCGACATGCCCGATGCCACCACCTTCGCCGGAATAGCATTGATCGTGGCCTCGGGGCTTTACGTGTACCTGCGCGAACGCCGCCTCGGGCGCCGTCGCCGCCCCACTCCGGCCCCCTGAAAAGCCTATAGCGTGCATCATTCAATAGGAAACGGTCCGCGGACGGGCGGGTGACTCCGATCCGGCATAATGCACCCCGGGCGGGGCGGCCCTCAGCCGTCCTCGGGCCAATGCGCCGCCGCCTCCAGCAGGGCGCGCACCGTCTGGCGCAACATGTCGCGCGGCAGGATCACCAGCATCTTGGGCGCCGTCACCGCAAGGTCCACGTCCCCGGTTGCACGATTCGACGTGCCCACCTGTCCGTCCGGTGCAAAGTTAAGCCCCCCTATGGGCCAGCGAAGGCCGTCCGAAACGCCCTCTACCGCCCCCATCGGAAACAACGACAGCGGCGTGCCCTCGGGCAGCGGCAGACGCAGGGTCGGCGGCGCCAGGAAAAGCAGCTCCTCACGGCCCAGAAGGACGCAACGCCGCGCCGGCCGGCGCACCAGCGTGTTGCAGGCAGCCAGTTGATGATCAAGCCAGGCGCCCGAAAACCCCACGCCCAGGACCAGCGGCGCCGCTATATTGCGCAGGCACTTGTCAAAATCGGTGCTGTCCTGTTCGGGAATCTCGTGAATGACCTGCCTTGGCAGGGATGCCCGGGCCTCGGGCGACAGAGAGTCCATGTCTCCGATCACCGCCTCGGGCTTGAGCCCCGCGGCCAGTGCCGCGTCGGCACCACCATCGGCGGCCACCACCCTCGGGGCCAGTGCCAGCGCGTCATCCAGCGCCGCGCGCTGCCAGGCCGCACCGCCGATCAGCGTTACAGGTTCGGATGCCTCAACAATCATCTTTCCACCCCCCGATTTCCCCCCTGAAACGAAACAGAACACAAATACGACATGAAATGATACGCTTCATATCCAAGATTCGGGCGGCTTTCGTCGTGCAGGGCATGGTAAACCAGAATTTCGCGAGGACAGCAAAGTGAGCCTTTCATGGTCGGTACAAGTAAAATTCTAACTGTTTCCTACGGGACGTTCTCCTGCACGCTGGAGGGGTTCGACGACTCGTTCGAGACCATGAAGGCGATCGCGGAATATTTCCGGGACCTGGCGGCGGATGACCGTTACTTCGGCGCCGAGCCGCCAACCCCGGATGCCGAGATGCTGGCGCGTATCGCGGAACGCGAGATCGCCCGCCGCGTCGACGCCCACGAGGATCATGGCCGCATCGTTTTGCGGGCCGGTGACTCCGCACAGACCGACACGCCTGCCGACGCGGGGGAAAACGCCCCCCGGTCCGCGGACGCCCCCCCCGCCGGGCCGCCTGCTCAGGGCCCGGCGGAAGACCGCCCGGACAGCACCGCCGCGCTGGCCTCCGCCCCGCCGGACGCGGACAGCGATGACAGCGTTGCCGCGCGTCTGCGCCGGATCCGCGCCGTCACGGCCCATGCCGAGGTGCCCTATACATCGTTCGACGAGGACGAGCACGCACAAGCCTTCCTGGATATCACTGCCGCGGATCTGGATGCGGCGCTGCGTGCGGATGATGCAGCCGAAGACAGCACCGAAGGCGCCTACGACGATGACGGCATCGGCACGGAACCCACGCCCGAAACGCAAACCGAACCCGAAAGGGAACCGTCAGCCGAAACGCAACCCGAACCCGAACCCGAAGAGGTACCTGAAATCGAAACGGTACCGGAGTCCGAAACGGTGCCGGAACCTGAAACGGTGCCGGAAATCGAAGACAGCACCACCCGGCCAGGGCCGGCCATCGACTTCGAGGGTATCGAGGAAACCGCGCCTGGCCCTGACGCCGAGGGAGAAGATGACGACACGTCCGGCTGGGACGACGAGACCGTAGACCACGCCGGAGGCCCGGAATCCGACAGCCGGGAAATCGAGGACACTCTCGCGCAGCTCATGGCAGACGCCCTGAAAGACGAGGAAAAACCATCCTCCGATGACGGCACGCATGCCCTGACCGCACCCGGGCCGAAAACCGGAAGCGAAACCTCTGACGTCTTCGACGACGGCACCCAACCACCCGAGCCCGACAACACGACGGAACAAGCCGACCCGGAAACCGGCGCGCGTGAAACGTCCGTACGCCCGACCCCTGCCGCGCGGGTGGTCAAGATGAAGCGCAGCGATATTGACGCCGCCATCACCGGGAAAACCGGAGCCGGCGCGGACGACACGGAAGAGAAGGCCGATCACGAATCCGGGTCAGAGGCCGCCGGGGCGAGCGGGACGGTCCCGGCCGACAGCAGCCTCAGCCCCGAGGACGAGGCCGAGTTGCAACGTGAACTTGCCGCGGTTGAGGCGGAGCTTGGAGGCGACTCCGGCGCCGGCCCCGACACGCCGCATGACAAGGACGATGGCGCTTCCGCCGGCGATCAGCCCGCCGGCGACGATCCCAACGGGCAATCGCACGAGGGACGCAGCGCCAGCACCGATGTGTCACGGATGTTCGACGAAGCCGAACATCACCTTGAAACGCCCGATTCCCATGAACGCCGCGCCGCGATCCGCCATATGCGCAAGGCTGTCACGGCTGCCGAAGCCGAGAAGCGCGCTGGCCATGACATCAGCGGCGATGCGGATGACAAACCCTACAGGCTCGACCTGGCCGATGTTGTCGAACCGTCCGAAAAGCCCAATCGGCGCGAGCGCCCGGCGCGACAGGGCACCAGGCTCGCCCCGCTCAAGCTGGTGGCCGAGCAGCGCATCGACACGCCCCGCGACCCCGTGCAGCCGCGCCGCGTCGCCCGCGATCATGTGCCTGCCACCGATGCCTCCGGTGGCGAGACCTTTGCCGAGTTCGCCAACGCACAGGGGGCCCGTGAACTGCCCGAACTGCTGGAAGCCGCCGCCGCGTTCATGGCCGATGTCGAAGGCCGTACGCAGTTCTCGCGCCCGATGCTCATGCACAAGCTTCGCGAAGTGCAAAGCGACGGTTTCTCGCGCGAGGAGGGTTTGCGGTCCTTCGGTCAGCTCCTGCGCAGCGGCAAGCTCCAGAAGCTAAAGGGTGGCCGTTTCACCGTGACCGACGCGACCGAATACCGGCCCGCGGCCCGTAACGTCGGCTGATAACGGCGCGCGGACCGCGGAATTCGCGCGCGCGGACACAACGAACCGGCCCCACGCGCCCGCCCGTTCCGAACATCGCCCGCCCGGCTGCGGGTGTCGTGTTCGAAATCTTTGGAAAACCGGGACAAAATGTGCATTCCGTTCACGTCCCGGCCATGCTCGCCCTTTGCAATTCACGGGCGGCATGCCTATATTTGTAGTGTTCCGCAAGGAACTATGGACATAAACGCGCTCGAAATAAGCGGATCGGACCCGGGGGCGGTACCCGGCGGCTCCACCAGAAATCCTTTCGTTGGAGGGTATCAGGGGCCGAAACAGGATCGACGAACGTGTAAAGGGGTTGCTTTGTCCCGGTGAGATACCACCGTTATCGGTTCATCAAAGCATAATTGCCAACGACAATCGTGCTCCGGCCCTCGCAGCAGCGTAAGCTGTTGTAAAGGCCGAAACTTAAGCCCTTGCCTCTAGCAAGGTAAGGCGGGGTTCGCAGGCACCTGGCAACAGAAGCCTGCACTTTACCGGATCCTGCACGAGGGCAACGTCCCCGATCCGGCAAGCCGGCGAGGCCCGGTTTTTCATGACACTTCAATGACATCGCGCAAATCGCTTGCCTCTGTCGCGGGGGGCTATATGCACCCTTTCATGGCAAACGTCCCGGGATATCAGCTGTTCCGCACCTTCCTGCGTATTGGCCTTCTGTCTTTCGGTGGCCCCGCAGCACAGATCTCTCTCATGCACACTGAACTTGTGGACCGGCACAAGTGGTTGACGGAGAAGCAGTTTCTCGGCGCGCTCTCGTTCTGCATGTTGCTTCCGGGACCAGAGGCCATGCAACTGGCCACCTACGCCGGATGGCGGCTGCGCGGCGTGTCCGGCGGGCTGATCGCGGGATTGCTTTTCGTCATGCCGGGCGCCCTCGTGATTCTCCTGCTTGCCTCGGGCTATGCGTTCTATGGTCAGGTCCCTGTTATTCAGGCAGTTTTCGTCGGCATCAAGGCGGCGGTCGTGGTGATAGTCCTCCAGGCGCTCCTGTCGCTTTCCCGGCGCGCCCTGACCGGACGGGACAGCTGGATCCTGGCGCTTCTGGCCTTCGGTGCGATGTTCTTCATCGGCATTCCCTTCCCCGCCATCATCGCCACCGCCGCAATCTACGGCTACCTTTCGACAACACCGGGCGTGGCCGTTTCTGAACATGAGGAATGCGGCGCAGTAAATTGGTATGAAACGATAAAAACAATTGCCACCTGGGCTTCGTTATGGGCGGCGCCCGTGGTTGCCGCCTGGCTGGCAGGTGCGGCATTCCTCACCGAGATCGCGGTTTTCTTCAGTCAGCTCGCGATTGTCACTTTCGGCGGCGCTTATGCAGTTCTGGCCTACATGACCCAGGCGGTGGTTGAAACACATGGCTGGCTAAGTACCGAACAGATGATCGACGCACTTGGCCTCGCTGAAACGACGCCCGGCCCCTTGATCCTCGTGACGGTCTTCGTCGGGTTCCTCGCGGGGTTCGCCCAGGATGGCGCGGCAATTGCCGCAGCCGCCGCGGCGATGACATTGTGGGTCACCTTTACCCCTTGTTTTCTATGGATTTTCGCCGGCGCCCCTTATGTGGAACGGTTGCTGGCACAGCCGCGCCTAAAGGGGGCGCTGGCGGCGGT
Organism: Roseovarius sp. TE539; assembly: GCF_003298505.1. GTDB lineage: Bacteria > Pseudomonadota > Alphaproteobacteria > Rhodobacterales > Rhodobacteraceae > Roseovarius. The sequence goes on along the minus strand of NZ_QNGB01000006.1, from coordinate 87,778 downwards.
CTCGGCGGCCGTGGTCGGCGTGATCCTCAACTTGTCGGTCTGGTTTGCCCTGCATGTGCTTTTTGCCGAGGTGGGCCGGACCGGCCTCGGGCCCCGTCCGGATATCTCCAGTTTCTCGCCCTTGTCGGCCGTGCTCGTCCTCCTGGCCGCGGTGCTCCTTCTCTGGTTCCGCGTCCCGATGCTTGTCACCCTCCTGCTGACGGCGGCCGCGGCGGGTGCGGCGCACATGCTTGTCTGACGCGCGAATGCGCCGCCAGGTCTTTTGTTTTGGATCGAATCCCGTATGCTGCCTCGGGAACTCTACCGGGGGGCTGGATGACGCGCTCGATCGACTATGGAAACCTGATGCACCGCGCGATGCGCGGCCTCATACAGCAGGTCCTCTCGGATGTTCGCGACCACGGACTGCCCGGGGCACACCATTTCTTCATCACCTTTGACACGACCCATCCCGAGGCGCGGCTTGCCGACTGGCTGAAGCAGCGTTACCCCTCCGAGATGACCGTGGTGATGCAGCATTGGTACGATAACCTCGACGTCACGGACGAAGGTTTCTCGATCACGCTCAATTTCGGCGACGCGCCAGAGGATCTTTATGTTCCCTATGACGCGATCCAGACATTCGTGGATCCCTCCGTCGAATTCGGGTTACGCTTCGAAACCCAGGACGATGATGGCGATGACGACCCAGAGCAGATCGCCACCGATCAAGACCCGGACCCCGCACCGGATGACGAGCACCAGAGCGATGCGGAAATCGTCAGCCTTGACAGTTTCCGGAAGTGACCCGCCGCCGAGGGCGCATGCTGTCCACGTGAATTTTCCATGAAGTTCTTTGCCTGACCATTGCCCTTCCGGGTCGGTCTGCGTACCGCGTCGTCAAAGGGTGGATCGGCTGCGGGGGCAAGAGCATCATGGCCAGCGAAATCGGCATATTCCTTGGCGAGGTCTTGCGCAGGCCGGCCGAAGTGGTCGCAATCGCACCGTCGTCAGGCGCTGTTGCACGCCGCATGACCGAAGGACTGGAAGGGATGACCGGACCGGTGGTCGAGATCGGTCCGGGCACCGGCAGCTTCACCAAGGCCATTCTCGAACGTGGCATCGCGCCGGAACAGCTGACCCTTCTGGAAACGAATGCCCGGTTTTGCGAGACCCTGAGCAAAAGGTTTCCCCGCGTGCGGGTGCTCAACAGTCCGGCACAGGAAATTGCCGAAATCGGGTTGACCGGAATTGCCGCGGTGATCTCCGGGGTGCCGGTCCTGGCACGCCCCAGACTCCAACGCGAGGTGGTTGGCCGCGCCTTCGCGGTCATGACCGAAAACGGGTTCTTCACACAGGTCACCTACAGCCCGAACGCCCCTATCGGACCCGCCATGCAGCGCGAACTCGGTGTCATTGCGACCCGCCGCGGCGTGGTCTGGGCCAACCTGCCGCCGGCACGCGTGTTCGAATTCCGCCGCCGCCGACATTGAACTTTCCACCGCGTCAGGTATGACTTTGGCAAACCTTCCAGGAGAGCCGACGACATGACCGAGACCCGCACCGAGACCGACAGCTTTGGCCCCCTCGACGTTCCCGCGAACAAGTATTGGGGGGCGCAGACCCAGCGTTCGATCCTGAATTTTCCGATCGGCTGGGAAAAACAGCCCGTGGCGGTGGTTCGCGCGCTCGGCGTGATCAAGAAGGCCTGCGCCAGGGCCAATATCGATCTGGGCAAGCTGGACGAAGACCTTGGCGCCGCGATCATACAGGCCGCCGGCGAGGTCGTGGACGGCAAGCTGGACGAGCACTTTCCGCTGGTGGTCTGGCAAACGGGATCGGGCACCCAATCGAACATGAACGCCAACGAGGTGATCGCCAACCGCGCGATCGAGATCCTCGGCGGCCAAATGGGCAGCAAGGATCCGGTGCATCCCAACGATCACTGCAACATGGGACAGTCGAGCAACGACACCTTTCCCACCGCGATGCATATTGCCACCGCGATGACCGCCCGCGACGTGACCCTTCCGGGCCTGCGCAAGCTGCACGCCGCGCTTGAGGCGAAGGTCGCCGCGTTCGACGGGATCATCAAGATCGGCCGCACCCATACGCAGGACGCCACGCCCCTGACCCTCGGTCAGGAATTCTCAGGGTACGCCCATCAGGTGGCAATGGGTATCGCGCGGATCGAAGGAGCACTCGACCGCATATACGAACTGGCCCAGGGCGGCACCGCCGTGGGCACCGGGCTGAACACCACCAGCGGCTGGGACAAGACGGTGGCCGCCAACATGGCCGAGATCACCGGCCTGCCCTTCGTCACCGCCCCCAACAAGTTCGAGGCGCTTGCCGCCCATGACGCGATGGTCGAAATATCGGGCGCTCTCAAGACGGTGGCCGCGAGCCTCTTCAAGATCGCCAACGACATCCGCTTTCTGGGGTCCGGGCCGCGCTGCGGACTGGGCGAGCTGATCCTGCCGGAGAATGAGCCGGGGTCCTCGATCATGCCCGGCAAGGTCAACCCCACGCAGTGCGAAGCCCTCACCCAGGTCTGCGCGCATGTCATGGGCAATGACGCGGCGGTGGGTTTCGCCGGCAGCCAGGGCCATTTCGAGCTCAATGTCTACAAGCCGATGATGGCCTACAACGTGCTGCAATCCATGCAGCTTCTGGGCGATGCCAGCGTGGCCTTCACCGACAACCTGGTCGACGGGCTGGCCGCGGACGAGGCGCGGATCGACAAGCTGATGCGCGAGTCGCTGATGCTGGTCACCGCCCTGGCCCCCGAGATCGGATATGACAACGCCACCAAGGTCGCCAAGACGGCGCACAGGAACGGCACCACCCTGAAGCAAGAGGCGATCAACCTCGGCTTTGTTGACGCCGAAACTTTCGAGCGCGTGGTGCGTCCCGAAAACATGATCGGACCCAGGTGATGGGGGACAAGCCGGTCAACCTGAACCGGGTCCGCAAGGCCAGGGCGCGCGCCGACAGTAAGGCGCGGGCCGACGAGAATGCGGCGTCTTGCGGCCTCGGCAAGGCCGCAAGACGGGCACAGGCCGCCCGGGCCGACAAGGCGCGCGCATTCCTCGACCGCCACAAGCGCGGGGATGAATGAGCGGCCGGCCCGTCAAACGCTCGCTCACCCTGCGCGGCCATCGCACCAGTGTGTCGCTGGAAGAGGAATTCTGGCAGGCCTTCCGCGAGATCGCGGAGGATCGGAACATGCCCGTCAACGCGCTTGCCGCCGAAATCGACGCCGCCCGGGATCTGGAGTCCGGACTGGCATCGGCGATACGTATCTATGTCCTTCGGCACTGGCGACGGTAGCCGGCAATCCCGGTTGGACGCGTTGCGACGGTGGCGCCACAAAGAGGTCACCGCGGGCTGATGCGCAACCAGATCCCGTCCTGCCCGCGCACCGTCAGATGTGCCACGGGCATAGGCGGGCGGGTCGCGACGGTTTCAAAACGGTAGGACCGGACCAGCATCGACAGGAGCAGCGGCCCCTCGATCATCGCGAACCCCGCGCCCGTGCAGACCCTCTGACCGGCCGAGAAGGGAATATAGGCCTCCCGAAGACAGGACCGCCCGTTCCCGGTTTCGAAACGGTCGGGATCGAATTCGTCGGGACGCGTCCACAGCCTTTCATGTCGGTGCAGGTGCCACGAGCTGAGCACGATCTGAGAGCCCCTGGGTACGTCACGATCGCGGAAATGCTCAGGGCAGGCCGCTTCGCGCACCATCATAGGGACAGGCGGGTAAAGGCGCAGGGTTTCACGAAAGCAATCGCGTGAGACACGCAACCGGCCGACATCTGCAAAATCCGGCCACGCCCCATTGAAAATTTCCGACGCCTCGTGCGCGACCTTGTCCTGCCATTCAGGATAAAGGGCAAGCATGTACAGCGCCCAGGCCAGGGCCGAAGCGCTCGTTTCATGGCCGGCCAGAAAGAATATGGCAACCTGATCCACCATTTCGTCGGGCTCGAAACACGCACCGCTGACCGGGTCGGGCGTCGTCATGATCTTCGTGGCCAGATCATCGGGGGCGGTCCCGGCCTCGATCTCGGCCATGCGCGCCGTTGTCAGTTCCGCGATCAGGCGCCTTATGACTGCCGCGGTCCGCAGGGTCCGGCGCCGGCGGAGCCGTGGAAACCAACGCGGCAAGGGCAACAATGCCCCCAGGTTGACAACCGGTTGTGTTCTCTGGTGTTCGCGGAACGCATCGAAGACCTGCGCCGCGACAGAATGTTCAATCGGGATGGAGAAAAGGGTTCGGAAGATCACGTCCGCAGCAGCGTGGCTGGTATGCGCCTCGATTTCCCTCGGTTGGCCGTCGGCAAGCGTGGCCAGCCGCGAAACGGTGCCCTGACCGGCTTCAAGCATCGCGGGAAAGACATCACGCAAGCGCCCGCCCTCGAAGGCCGGGTCGATGATCCGCCGCTGGCGCTTCCAGGTTTCCCCGTTCGTGACGAAGACGGAATTGCCCAGAAGCGGCTTCAACCCTTCACGAACCCGGTCCGATTTTGGAAAATCGTCCGGCCGTTGACGCAGGACTAGATCCACAAGCGCGGGCTGGTTGCATAAATACGAGCGGAAGAACGGCGTCCGGAATTCCGCCATCCAGGCCCGGTAAAGGCGCGCGGGTTGGGCCGAAAGGACATCCTTGCGGAACAGGCGCAGGTAGCGCCACAGCGACACGCGCCCTTCTCGCGCCGGGGGTTTCGGGGGCAGCGTCATACCGTGATATCCGTGTAGCCGGAAACCGGCGTTTCAATCCTGCTGGGCGAGGATTGGCGACCCTTGAATCTGTCTGCCAGCGTCCGGGGACCGGCCGTGATGCGGAAATAGTCGTAGTCACCGGGCTGATCGAATGCACACAGATATTGAAAGTGCAGCCGGAAAAAGCGCCAGCGAAGCGCGCGCCACCGTTCGGGGCTGAGCGTTCGGGTGAATGCGGCCGAGATCACCACAGGCCACCGTTTGTCCCGTGCTGCGACCCCCGTGACCGCGACCGGATCGCAAAGCGCGAACGCGCATCCGTCGCCGGGCGCGGTCACATCTATCCATGTTACCTCGTCCCGCGCGGCAAGGTAATGCAGATCGGCGCGGAGACGGTTGGCATCGGGCAGGAATGAAACCATCGGCACCACCTGCCCGAGAGACAGAAACGAAAGGGCCGGTCCGTTCTCGGGCACTTTTTCCCCTCGAATCAGATCCGACAGACAGGAAACGGCCAGGTGCGCACCCGAAGAGTGCCCGACGACCAGAACCTCATCCACATCCTGCCGCAGGGCTGCCGAGATCTCGGAGCTGAATTCAGCCATGCGTGCCTCCAGTTCCGGCGGGTTCGCGCCGCGATGCCGTGCCGAATACGCGTAATCATGCATCAGGTAGTAGGCAAAGAACTTGTTGTCCTTCGATTTGAACCATGAAAGCACCACCCAGATCGTCCCGAGCCCCAGCAGAATCGCGGTCGTACCGGCGACCGGCCCGTTGGCCGGCAGCATGCAATCGCGCGGGCATGCCAAGGCGCCCCAGACCCACAGTAACGCCCGGCCCGCAATGTATCCCGCACAAATCGACAGCACCAACTGAACAAGAAGAAACCCGACAGGGTAAAGCGCCGCGATCACGGGGCCCTTTCGCAACCGCATGAGACGAAAGAGAGCACCGGACACAATGTATGTCCATGCCGTGCGCAGAAGCTGCAAGTAGGTCCCCGGGATACCCCTTTCCATGCTGTCGCGTACGATGTCGGACCACACCAGGACATCGAAATCGGCGGTGACGGCCATATCCTCGATCGTGGCGCTGACGTGCCAGCCATACCTCCCGCCACCCTGCTTCGGAGACAGGTGGATGTCGTGGCCCGAGACGTCGGCCTGCGCCGCCGCCTCCGCGCGGTAGAGCTCGCGGTAGCGGCGCGGGTGGATCGGATCGTACCCCGGTATGTAGAAAACCTGTCTGCGGCGAACCGCCCTGCCCGTCGAACTGCTCATGCCTCACCTCTCGCGCCGGAAGGCTAACGACGGTTTCTGGCAAGAGTAAGTCCTATCCGAGGAGCGCCAGAGACGGGAATGTTTCCAGAAGCCAGTAGGAGAAGTCAGAAAACCCTCCTGTCAGCATCAGAAGGCCGATAGTCCAGAGCAGAAGCCCCATGACCTTCTCGATCTGTTCCATGTGCCGTTTCATCCAGCCCATCAGCCCGTCCAATCGCGGCAGATATGCCGCCACGAGCAGAAATGGCACCCCGAGCCCCGCCGCGTAAACGGCGAGAAGGAGCGTGCCGCGCGTCACCGATGCCTCGGACGCGGCAAGCGACAGGATCGCGCCAAGCTGCGGTCCGATACAAGGGGTCCAGCCAAATGCGAACGCCAGCCCGAGAATGTAGGCCCCGAACGAAGATCCCCCCCTGTCACCGGCATCGAAACGGGCCTCCCGGTCAAGAAAGCCGATGCGATAGATGCCGATGAAGTGCGCCCCGAAGCCCATGACAAGAAGGCCGGCTATGGTATTGAAATAGTTCTGGTATTGCAGAAAGGCCGCGCCGACGGCCGACGCCGTGAAGCCAAGAAACAGAAAGACGGTCGACAACCCGAGAACGAAGAACAGCGCCGGCACGACGGCACGGCTCCGCGCGCTGGTTTCGTCACTGAGTTCGGTAAGGGTAACGCCGCTCATATAGGCAAGATATGGCGGCACAATCGGAAGGACGCAGGGACTCAGAAATGATATGATGCCGGCCACAAGGGCAACTGTCATTGCAGGAAGCAGGGCCGCGTCGATGATTTCGATTCCGAACATGGTTTGTCACATAGTCCATTGTTCGGACGCCGTCACGACGCAAACGGTCACAACCCTGTGGACAGGTTGAAACATGCGTCGTATTCCGCCCTCATGAGCAACTTGGACACCCTCGATGCGACCGGGCTCCTGTGCCCGCTTCCGGTCCTCAAGCTGCGAAAGCGGTTGAAACCCCTCCCGGCGGGCACCTGTATCCGGCTGCTGGCCGACGACCCGGCAGCGGCGGTCGACGTTCCGCATTTCTGCCGGGAAGCGGGCCACGACCTTTTGACCGTGACCGAGGAGTCGGAGCACACGATCTACCTGGTCTGCAAACGCGACGCTGAATAGCGACCGCACGCCACCCGCCGCCACCGGGGCAACCGGCCCGCCGGGCCGGATCAGCGACCCAGTGACCACCAACCGCGCCGCTTGGGGCGTTGGTCTTTGTCGTCCTGCGCGCCGACCGGTTCCGCCTTTTCTTCCGGTTTGTCATCGGGTGCGGCGGGTGTATCAGCCGGAAGCTCTTCCGCGTCCCCTGTCGCAGCGGGCACGGGCGCGGGCGCTGAAACGGCCTCCGTCGTATCGGACTCCACCGCAGCCGGTTCGGACGGGGACGTCGCCTGAGCCTTCCCTTCTGCCCCGGGGGCCGGATCATCCGCCGCGGCGGTATCTTCCTCGACCGCAGGCTTTTCCACCTTCTTGCGCCGGGAACGTGGCTTTGGCTTTGGCTTGCTCTCGGCTGCCGTCTCAGGGGCCGACTCGGCGTCGGTTCCGGATGCTGGCGCGGCCTTCTCCGCAGTCGTTTCCGGGCTGGATTCCTCGGAGGGGGGCTCTTCCGGTTCAGCCTTCTTGCGGGGTTTCCTTTTGCGTTTGGGTTTTGGCTTTTCGCCCTCGTCAGGGGCCTCTTCAGGGGTTTCCTGCGCCGGCTTGCCGCCTGCATCCTCGGTGGCTTCATCCGGCGCGGCATCGGTCCCGTCGTCGGTGTCGTCCGATTGCTGGCCTTCCGCCTGCGTGTCCTCCGCGCCTTCGGTTTTCGACTTGGAGCGGCGGCGGCGGCGGCGGCGGCGTTTCTTGGGCTTGGGGGTATCATCCCCGCCCTCCACCGGCGCGGGCTCGTCCTGCGCTTGTTCCTGTTCCGCTTCCTCGGGCGCGTCCTGAACATCGGACATCATGGAACTGTCCACCGATACCACCGGCGCGGCAACTTCAGGCACATTTCGCGTGGCTGTCTTGAACTTCTCAATGGCGAAATCCGGGCTGATCAACGCCGGGTCGCCCTCGATACGCACAGACAGGCCATACCGCTCCTCGATCTGGGCCACGTGCTCGCGCTTCTGGTTCATCAGGAAGTTGGCGATCCCGACGGGGCACTTGACCAGAACTTCGCGGGACCGGCGGCGCACGCCCTCTTCCTCGATCTGCCGCAGGATCGACAGCGAAAGGTTGTCATCGGACCGGATGAGCCCGGTGCCGTGGCAATGCGGGCATGGCTGGGTTGTCGCCTCGATCATGCCGGGGCGCAGGCGCTGACGGCTCATCTCCATCAGACCGAAACCGCTGATCCGGCTGACCTGAATCCGCGCGCGATCGGTCTTGAGGCGTTCCTTGACCCGTTTCTCGACCGCGGCATTGTTCTTGCGCTCATCCATGTCGATGAAATCGATGACGATCAGACCGGCCAGGTCGCGCAGGCGCAGCTGACGTGCCACCTCGTCGGCAGCCTCGAGATTTGTCTTGAGCGCAGTTTCCTCGATCGAACCTTCCTTGGTTGCCCGGCCCGAGTTCACGTCGATCGCCACGAGCGCCTCTGTCACACCGATGACGATATACCCGCCCGACTTGAGCTGCACGGTGGGATTGAACATGGCCGCAAGGTAGCTTTCGACCTGATACCGCGCGAAAAGCGGCATCGCGTCGTGATAGTTCTTCACGTTCTTGGCATGCGACGGCATGATCATTTTCATGAAGTCCTTGGCGATGCGGTATCCACGCTCGCCCTCCACCAGAACCTCGTCGATCTCGCGGTTATAAAGATCGCGGATCGAGCGCTTGATAAGGTCGCCCTCCTCGTAGATCTTGGCCGGCGCGATGGATTGCAGGGTGAGTTCCCGGATTTGCTCCCACAGCCGCTGCAGATATTCATAATCGCGCTTGATCTCGGTCTTGGTGCGCTTGGCCCCGGCCGTGCGCACGATCAGGCCCGCCCCGCGGGGCACGTCGATTTCCGTGGCGATCGCCTTCAGCTTCTTGCGGTCGGCGGCATTGGTGATCTTGCGGCTGATCCCGCCGCCCCGGGCGGTATTCGGCATCAAGACGCAGTAACGCCCGGCAAGGCTGAGGTAGGTGGTCAGCGCGGCGCCCTTGTTGCCGCGCTCCTCCTTGACGACCTGCACCAGAAGAATCTGGCGCACCTTGATGACTTCCTGAATCTTGTAGCGTCGCGGACGCGGCTTGCGCGGCGGGCGGATATCGTCCGGCCCGTCCTCGTCGGCAACCGTTTCTATGGAGGCATCGCGCGAGGTTGCATCAGGGGTCTTTGCGCCGGATCCGCCGTTCCCGTTGCCATTGCCGTCATCATTGGCCGCAGCCGTTTCGTCATCCCCGTTTTCAGCCTTGGAGCCGGCGTCATCGGATTGCGATTGCGCCCCCTCTCTTGCAGTTTCCTCACCCGCTTCATCGGCTTCAGCAGGTTCTTCGACGGGCGTGTCGGCGACCCGCTCCATCGGGGACTGGCCTTCCTCGCCGGTGTCACCGTCGAAATCTATCGTCTCCATCCCGGAAATCTCGTTGCCGTTGTCGTCGTCGCTGACAACCGCATCGTCCGAGCGTGATTTTTCCGCCGCCGACTTCGAGCGCGACCTTGAGCGTCGCTTGGGCTTTTCCTTCTCTTCATCCTCGTCACCCGCCTTCAGTGCATCGGCATAGGCGCGTTCCTCTTCCAGCAGGGCCTCTCGGTCAGCCACCGGAATCTGGTAGTAATCGGGATGTATTTCGGAAAAGGCGAGAAAACCGTGCCGGTTTCCCCCGTAATCGACAAATGCCGCCTGCAGGGACGGTTCGACGCGGGTTACCTTCGCGAGATAGATATTACCGGCAAGCTGCCGTTTGTTTTCGGATTCAAAGTCAAACTCTTCAACCTTGTTTCCGTCGACCACCACGACGCGGGTCTCTTCCGCGTGAGTGGCATCAATGAGCATTTTCTTGGACATGATTTCCGTGTGCGCCCGGCGCGTGCCGCCACCCCGGGAGGAGCGGCGCACCGAAACGGGCGTCTGTCATGGGCGATGGCGGGCGCAGAAAAGGCGGGGCGCTTCGTGGCCCCCGTTTGCATACCGGTTTTCTGCGTCACGCATTGCATCGCGTTGCTTCTCCGGCGCCCCGGGAGGCGCCCATTCAGATCCCGACCCACCCGTCAGAAAGGGCGGCAGGAATTCGTGAGACCCTTTACAGAGGGTCTGATCGGTCTGTTCAGAAGTGCCGGAAGATTTCCCTACAAATGTCTGAAACAGCGAATATCGTAATGGGGTCTCGACACGACCCCTTGCCTGAGCATTTAATGCCTCATGGCCCCCGATTACAATGGTGAAATTCCCGTCCCCCGGCCGGGGTGGAAATCAGATGTAGTCCGCGCGCTGCAACCCGTACTTCGCCATCTTCTCGTTCAGGGTGCGCCGGGGAAGGCACAATTCGTCCATGACCGCCGCGATGCTGCCGCGGTGCCGGCGCATGGTGTTGTCGATCAGCATCCTTTCGAACGCCTCCACATATTCCTTGAGCGGCTTGCCTTCGGTGGTCATCACCGGGCGCATCTCCTGATGATCCGTCATGAGAAGCGAAACGATCGTCCCGCTGCCCCGGCGTGATTGCAGGACAGCACGTTCGGCCACGTTGAAAAGCTGCCGGACGTTGCCCGGCCATGGCGCTTGAAGGAGCTGCGCAGCCTCCTGCGCGCTGACCTGTGGCGGCTCACAGCCGTAATCCGCCGCGAACTGTTCGGTGAACCGGGTGAAGATGGTGAGGATATCCTCGCCCCGCTGCCGCAGCGGCGGCACCGTGATGCGCAGCGCGGCAAGCCGATAGAAAAGATCGGCCCTTAGCGCGTCCTCACAAGTGCGGCCTTCGTCCTGAAGGTTGCTGATCGCGACGATCCGGGTCTCGGGCGGCGTCCCTTCGTCATTCACGAAACTGAGCAGCCGGGCCTGCGAAGCGTCGCTCAGCGTCTCGATATCCTCAAGCACAAGCGTTCCGCCACGGGCTTCCTCGACCGCGGGAAGGTAGTTGTCTTCCGGCATGACCGGCCCGAAAAGGCGCTTGGCAAGCGCCTCCTCCTCCAGCGATGCACAGGATACGAGGACAAATCTCTTGCCCGCGCGCGCGCCCACGGCGTGCAGGGCATGCGCGACCAGCGTCTTGCCGGTTCCGGTTTCGCCGTCAATCAGCACGTGACCATCTGCCTGCCCGAGATCTAGGATGTCTTCCTTCAGGCGTTCCATGACCGGGCTGGACCCGATCAGCTTTTCCATCAACTGCCCGCCATCGCTGAGTTCGCGCCGCAAGGCGCGGCTGTCCAGTGTCATGCGCCGGACGTGGCTCGCCTTCTTGGCCAGCTCGTTCATGCGATCCGGGTTGAACGGCTTTTCCAGGAAGTCATAGGCACCGAGGCGCATCGCCTCGACGGCCATCGGCACGTCTCCGTGGCCGGTGATCATGATAACCGGAAGAGAGGAGTCCGTGCTCATCAACTTCTTGAGGAACTGCATGCCCCCCATGCCCGGCATCTTGATGTCGGTCACCACTATTCCCGGATAATCCGGGCCAAGCACGCGCAGCGCGTCCTCGGCGCTCGCGAAGGTTTCGGTGTCATACCCGGATAGGGCCAGCCACTGGCTGATTGACTGGCGCATGTCACGTTCGTCATCAATTATGGCAATCTTGGTTGCGTTCGGCATTGTCCCATTACTCCGCTGCACGGGTTTCTTCCGGCAAGATGGGAAGCTGAACCTCGAATACAGCCCCCCCATCGGCGGCATTGCGCGCCGTCAGGCGCCCGCCAAGGTCGTTCACGATACCCGAGGAAATGGCAAGCCCCAACCCGACGCCGTCGCCGGGTTGCTTGGTCGTGTAAAAGGGCTCGAACAGGTTCTCGATATCCTGGATTCCCGGTCCGTTGTCCCGAACCGTCAGCATCGCCGTTTCCCCGGCGGCCAGGAGAATATCTATTTGCGCCTCTTCAACATTTTCGGTGGCGTCCATCGCGTTGCGCAGAAGATTGATCATCACCTGCTCGATCCTGAGCCGATCCCCCATGACCATGACCGGGTTTTCAGGCAATGTCCGGTTGATATTGACCTGTCGGCTGCGCAGTTGCGGCTCCATCATCGCCAGCGCCGAGGCAAGGGCATCGGCCAGGTTGACGGGTTCAAGCGCGTCACCCCCGTGCCGGGCATAGGATTTCAACTGCCTGGTGATCGCCCCCATCCTTTCGAGAAGGTCATCAATGCGCTGAAAGGAGGAAAGGGCCTCTTCGGGGCGATTGCGGCTCAGCAACAAGCGCGCACCGGCCAGGTAGGTCTTCATCGCTGCAAGCGGCTGATTGAGCTCATGGCTCACCGCCGCCGACATCTCCCCGAGGGCGGCGAGTTTCGAACTTTGCGCGAGCGTCTGCTCAGCGACGGCGAGGTTTTCCTGTACCCGTTCACGTTCGGCGATTTCCCGCTGCAGGCGCGCGTTCAATGCGCGAAGCTCCGCCGATTCCCTCTGGAACACGGCCATGCGCACCGCGGTCTTTCGGCTGAGAAACCAGAATGCCCCGGCCAGGAGAATCGCAAAGCCCATGATCTCCAGCGCCAGAACGCCGTTAACCTTTTCGCGGACACTGGCATAGGTGGTGAAGCTGGCAATCCGCCAGCCGCGGAACCCGACCCGTCCGGTGACCCGCATCACCGCTTCGCCCTGCACATAGGCATCTGCCGGCAATGCGGTCCAGTCCGCGGTTGCCTGGATGGCGCGTTCGATCGCGCTGCTGACCGGTTCGCGTTCCAGCGCCTCGCCTTCGGTCAGGCCGCGCCATCGCGGCTCCGTCGCCAGGATGATCCGTCCGGTGCTGTCGGTCACCATGACGGCGTCGGAAATCCCGGCCCAGGCGCGCTCGTATTTTCCCAGGTCGACCTCGACAACAATGACGCCGGCAAGATCGCCGTTGCTTTCAATGCGGCGTGCGTAATAGAAGCTGTACTGGCCGGTTTCTTGCTCCAAGAGCTTGAAAACAGTGTCTTTCGATCTCTGGGCGTCGACGAAGTAGGGGGCTTGCCGGTGGGATTCCCCGAGCGAACCGCGCTCCGTCACCGCGACCGCGCGACCATCGGTATCCAGCAAAGTGAGCGACGCCGCGCCGATTTCATCCAGAAAGGATATGAGCCGCTGCGTGGATTGCGAATAATCACCAGAATTCAAGGCCGCGATGAGCGCGGGATCGCGGGCGAGAAGCTGTGGCACGATGGCATTCTGGCGCAGTTCACTCTGAAGATTGCCGCTGTAGAGAACAAGCCGCAGTTCCGCCCGGTTGCGCGTCGTTTCGGTGAAACGGTCGGTCAGAAAACGATTGGTGACATAGACCACCACCGCCGCCAGGATCAGCAAAAGCAACAGGGCGAGGCGCGCCCGCCACCCGGTCGTGCGCGCCCGTCGGACCGGTACGGGGGCCGAAGCGTCACTCATTTCGAAAATCTAGGCCCGTCCACGCCGTCCCTCAAGCCCTCATGCGTGGGCCAGAGCCGCTGCCAAACCGGAAAAGAAGCTCGCACCGTCCGTCCCGCCATGCATGGGATCGGCCATACGTTCGGGATGAGGCATCATGCCGAGCACACGGCGGTTCTCGGACACGATGCCCGCGATGTCATCGACCGACCCGTTGGGGTTGTCGAGATACCTGAACACAACGCGGTCCTGATCGTCGAGCCACTTCAGCGTGTCCGCATCGGCGAAATAGTTGCCGTCATGATGTGCCACGGGGATCGTGATCTCGTCACCGGCGGCATAGCCACAGGTGAAGGCGCTATCCGCGGTCTCGACCCGCAATCGCACAGTCCGGCAGACATATTTCAACGCCGCGTTCCGCAGCAGAACCCCCGGCAGCATCCCGGTTTCCGTCAACACCTGGAACCCGTTGCAGATGCCCAGTACGTAACCACCGCGCCCGGCATGTGCTATGACGGATCGACATATCGGGGAATTCGCCGCGATCGCACCGCATCGCAGGTAATCGCCAAAGGAAAACCCCCCGGGAATTCCGACAACGTCCACCCCATCCGGCAGCGCCGTATCCTTGTGCCAGACCATCGTGACCCGCGCACCGGCTTGCCTGAAGGCGACCGCCATGTCGCGATCGCAATTGGAGCCGGGAAAGACGATCACCGCAGCATGCATCACTCCATCTCCACGCGGTAGCTTTCGATTACCGTGTTGGCCAGCAACTTCTCGCACATCTGCGTCACGGTTTCCTCGGTCGTGTCTTCGGCCAGATCAAGCTCTATCACCTTGCCCTGCCGGACCCCTTCGACGCCATCGAACCCCAGACTTCCAAGCGCGTGACGCACCGCTTCGCCCTGCGGGTCGAGAACACCCGCCTTCAACATCACATAGACACGTGCCTTCATTTGCGCGCCTTTCCCTTTTGCACCGGCTGACGGAAACAGCGGTCAGTTGATCAGTGTGGGCCGCGCCATCGGAGTGGCCCCCTTGGGCATCACGCCCAGACGTGTCGCGACCTCCGTATACGCGTCGGTCAGGCTGCCCAGATCCCGGCGAAAGACGTCCTTGTCCAGTTTCCGCCCGGTGGCAATGTCCCACAAGCGGCAGCTGTCGGGGCTGATCTCGTCCGCGACGATCAGCCGCTGGAAATCGCCGTCATAGACGCGGCCGATCTCGATCTTGAAATCCACCAGGCGAATGCCGACCCCGTACATGATGCCGGACATGAAATCATTGACCCTCAGCGCCAGGCTGAGGATGTCGTCCATATCCTGCTGGCTGGCCCAGCCGAAAGCCGCGATATGCTCTTCGGTCACCAGCGGGTCGCCAAGAGCATCATCCTTGAGACAGTATTCCACGATCGGACGGGGCAATTGCGCGCCCTCCTCCATGCCGAGACGCGAGGCCATGCTGCCGGCGGCGTAATTGCGCACGATCACTTCCAGCGGCACGATCTCGCAGGCGCGGACCAACTGCTCGCGCATGTTGATGCGGCGGATGAAATGCGTGGGCACCCCGACATTGTTCAGGCCGGTCATGAAATATTCCGAAAGCATGTTGTTGAGCACGCCCTTGCCCTCGATCACATCCTTTTTCTCGGCGTTGAACGCGGTGGCATCATCCTTGAAATACTGCACGACCGTGCCCGGCTCGGGGCCCTCGTACAGCGTTTTGGCCTTGCCCTCGTATATCTTCTTGCGCCGCGCCATTTTCACTCCGTCGCTCGCCGGCGGCGGCTCCACGCCACACGCCTGCGCCCTCTTAGTGCATGGGCGAGAGTGTCGCAAGGCGCGACGGGGGACTTGCCCTCGCGAGCATTGGCCTGCATACCAATAACAACTGAAACTCCTTCTTCGGGGGAAAACCAATGACCACATTCGACGACCGTGAAAATGCTTTCGAAAACAAGTTCGCGCATGACGAGGAAATGAAGTTCCGTGCCGTTGCGCGTCGCAACAAGCTGCTTGGCCTCTGGGCGGCGGAACTGATGGGCAAGACCGGCGACGACGCCGATGCCTATGCCCGCGAGGTGGTGAAGGCCGATTTCGAAGAGGCCGGCCACGAAGACGTTGTTCGCAAGGTGGCCGGTGACCTCGGCGATCTGGCGGATCCCGACACCATCCGCGGAAAGATGGACGAACTTCTTCTCATCGCCAAATCGCAACTGGTCAAGGAAGACTGACCGCGTCGGCAGTCCGGCACGCCTGAGCGTTCCGCGCGGCGCCGACCGGAATCATGCTCAGGATGATCATGAGCACTCTTCGATTGCGCGCGCTTTGCCCGCATGCGAAGTGGCCCGGACAGGGAAGGGAACAGATATGGCCAACGCTTTGTCCGACATGCTTGCCCGGCGCGAGTGGCTTCTTGCAGATGGCGCCACCGGGACAAACCTGTTCAACATGGGACTGGAATCCGGAGACGCTCCGGAGATGTGGAACGAGGATCATCCCGACCGTGTCAAGCGCCTCTATTCCATGGCGGTCGAGGCCGGCAGTGACTTGTTCCTGACCAATTCCTTCGGTGGCAATGCCGCGCGGCTGAAACTGCATGGCGCGCAGAAACGGGCCCGGGTCCTGTCGCGGATCGCGGCCGAGATCGGGCGCGAGGTTGCAGATACGGCCGATCACCCGGTCGTCGTGGCCGGATCGGTCGGGCCGACGGGCGAGATCATGGCACCGATGGGCTCGTTGACGCACGACCTGGCGGTCGAGATATTCCACGAACAGGCAGAGGGCCTCAAGGAAGGCGGCGCCGACGTCCTGTGGCTGGAAACGATATCGGCACCGGAAGAATACACGGCTGCGCAGGAGGCGTTCCGCCTCGCGGCAATGCCATGGTGCGGAACAATGAGCTTCGACACTGCAGGCCGGACCATGATGGGGCTTACCTCGGCCGACATGGTGACACTGGTCGAAGGGCTGGATACCCCGCCGCTGGCGTTCGGCGCCAATTGCGGCGTCGGGGCATCCGATCTGTTGCGAACCGTGCTTGGGTTCGTTGCGCAAGGCACCGAACGGCCGATCATCGCCAAGGGCAATGCCGGCATCCCGAAATATGTCGACGGCCATATCCACTATGACGGCACGCCCGAGCTGATGGCCGAGTATGCGGTCCTCGCCCGCGACGCGGGGGCCACGATCATCGGCGGGTGCTGCGGCACGATGCCCGAGCACCTGCGCAAGATGCGGGACGCGCTGGAGACCCGGCCGCGCGGCGAGCGGCCGACACTCGAGCAGATCACCGACACGCTTGGCGCCTTCTCGTCCGCTGTCGATGGAACCGGAAAGGATGAAGGCCCGGCCCCGCGACGCAGGCGCCGCAAACGCGGCTGACGTTCATGGTTTCACGAGCGTGAAACCACGATCCGGCGCAACGCACTCCAGAGATACATATCCCGGCGGATCGGAACCCTGTGGCGGTGCGGAACCTAACATGCTGACCGCTCCGAAGCCCCTATTCGAGAAACGTCAACTGGTCCCCGATCCGCGGTGGCGGCGCAAAGAGATCGCATCGCAGCGGCGGCAAAGTACGGTCAAGCCCGTGCTGTCGCGCCGCACGTTGAAACCGACGGGCGATCATCCGGGCATAAGGGCCGTCGCCGCGCATGCGCCGGTGCCATTGCGCATCGTAGTCGTTGCCTCCGTGCATGTCACGGACAAGACCCATGATCCTGCCCGCGCGGTCAGGGCAATTGGCCTGAAGCCACTCCCGGAACAGCGGTGCCACCTCCAGCGGGAGGCGCAGTATAATCCAGCTTGCCGCGGCCGCGCCTGCCATTTTACCGGCCGCGAGCAACGCTTCGATTTCGTGATCGGTCAGGCCGGGTATCAGCGGCGAAGTCATGATGCGGACGGGAACCCCGGCCTCTGACAATTTTCGCACAGTCTCAAGCCGGCGTTCGGGCCGGGGCGCACGCGGTTCCAGACGGCGCGACAGGTCCGGGTCCAGGGTGGTAATCGAAATGCCGACACGCGCCAGCCCACGATCGGCCATATCGGCAAGAAGTCCGATATCCCTCTCGATCAGGGTGCCCTTCGTCACGATCGCGACGGGGTGCCCGAAATCCCGCAGCACGCCCAGGCAGGCCCGCGTGATCCCGTGCTCCCGCTCGATCGGCTGGTAGGGATCCGTATTGGTGCCGATCGCGATCGGGCGAGGCGCATAGCCCCGTCTGCGCAATTCCGCCGACAGGACCTCGGGCGCCTTGGGGCGCGCGATGAGACGGGTTTCGAAATCAAGGCCGGCCGAAAGCCCCAGCCAGGCATGGGTCGGGCGGGCGAAACAGTAGATGCATCCGTGTTCACAACCACGGTAGGGGTTGACCGACCGATCGAACGGCAAGTCCGGCGATCGGTTATAGGTGATGATGCTGCGCGGCGTCTCCGGATCGGTACGGGTGCGCAAGACCGGCCGGGTCGGTGATGTGTCCCCCCCGGGCCAGCCATCATCCTCAAAAAACGTCGCGTGGCGTTCGTGGCGTCCCGCCGCGTTGCCGAGCGCGCCCCGCCCGGTCACGCGCAGTGCGGGATCAACCGTGGATCTGTCGTGAGTGCCGGTCATTGCCATGCAGTTATAGAACAAAAAGGGAACACATGCAACAGACCCATGTTAGCCATGAAAACTATTCCGGCCCCCCGCGGTCAAAACCGCGCTATAAGTCGGAACAGGGGCGGGCCATGTCGCAATCCGGACAGTGCCGCTGCGACAAATTTACGAAACCTGCCCACAGCAACCGCGCGCGAGCAAGCGCCTCTCATACGGGGATTTTCTTACATGTCGGAAGAAGAAGACGACATCATCCTGTCGGAACTGGACGACGAGGAACTGGTTCAGCAGATGTTCGACGACCTTTACGACGGTCTCAAGGAAGAGATCGAGGAAGGTGTCAACATTCTTCTCGAGCGCGGCTGGGCCCCCTACAGGATCCTGACCGAGGCTCTGGTCGGCGGCATGACGATCGTCGGAAAGGACTTCCGTGATGGCATCCTTTTCGTGCCCGAGGTGCTTCTTGCCGCCAACGCCATGAAGGGCGGCATGTTCATCCTCAAGCCGCTTCTGGCCGAAACCGGCGCACCGCGCGTGGGCAAGATGGTGATCGGCACGGTCAAGGGCGACATCCACGACATCGGAAAGAACCTCGTGTCGATGATGATGGAAGGCGCCGGTTTCGAGGTCGTGGATATCGGCATCAACAACCCCGTTGAGAATTACCTGGAGGCGCTTGAGAACGAGCAGCCCGATATCCTGGGCATGTCCGCGCTTCTGACCACCACGATGCCCTACATGAAAGTCGTGATCGACACGATGGTGGAACAGGGCATCCGGGATGACTACATAGTGCTCGTCGGCGGTGCACCACTGAACGAGGAGTTCGGCAAGGCCATCGGCGCGGATGCGTACTGCCGGGATGCCGCCGTGGCGGTCGAGACAGCCAAGGATTTCGTGGGCCGCAAGCACAATCAGGGTGCCACGGGCTGACCGCGACTCCCTGCAATACGGAAATCACGGTTCGTCCAGCACGTGCGGGCCGGTTCCGTCAGGAGGCTGCCAGATGAACGCCCTGCCCGACGACAGCACACTGACCGAAACCGGGTTCACGGCGGCGCATGGACGGGGGCGCATCCTGCTGATCGCCTGTGGCGCCTTGGCGCGCGAGATCCTTGCGCTGAAGCGCGCCAATGGCTGGGACCACATGGACCTGACCTGTCTGCCGGCCAAGCTTCACCTTTACCCCGACAGGATCACCGACGCCGTCGCCGAGACGGTGGACAGGCACCGGGCGGATTACGACACGATCTTCGTGGTGTACGCGGATTGCGGCACCGGCGGCCAGTTGCAGGCCAAATGCGCCGAACTTGGCGTCGAGATGATCGAAGGCCCGCATTGCTACTCCTTCTTCGAGGGCAATGAGGCCTTCGCCGAGCATGACGACGAAATCAGCGCTTTCTACCTCACCGATTTCCTTGTGAGGCAGTTCGACGCCTTTGTCTGGAAGGCGATGGGGCTGGACCGGCACCCCGAATTGCTGGGCATGATGTTCGGCAACTACACGAAACTGGTCTACCAGGCTCAGACCGATGATCCCGATCTGGTTGAAAAGGCGCGTGAATGCGCCGGCCGTCTCGGGCTTGATTTCGAATACCGGTTCACCGGCTACGGGGATCTGGAAACGGTGTTGCGCCGCCAGTCCTCAAGGTCCTGACACCCGGAGCACCCCAAGCTCAGGCGGCGTCCGCGCCCACGTTCCGAATACGCTGTACCATCGCCTTGAGACCGTTCGACCGCTGCGAGGAAAGGTGATCGTGCAGTTCCAGCCGGGCAAGTTCGGCTTCCGCGTCGATATCCGTGACCGCCTGCACCGGCAGACCGTTGTACAGACAGCGCAAAACAGCGATCAGCCCCCGGACGATCATGGCATCGCTATCGCCATCGAAGGAGAATTCGCCGGTTTCAATTCGCGGATGCAACCATACCTGGCTGGCACACCCCTCCACTTTCGTGGCTGGCACCTTGAGGGCCTCGTCAAGAGGCTCCATGGCCTTTCCGCGATCTATTACGTAACGATAACGGTCTTCCCAGTCATCCAGGAATTCGAAGTCCTCAACGATTTCTTCAAATGCGGGCTGCGCCATTTCTGGTCTCCAATCCATCTGCCACAGAGGTAGGCACATGTCAGCCAAACGTCCAGCCCCGGCTTGCGCATCCAGAGCAACTCGGGATAGGGTCTGCGCCGGAAGCCCGGGTCAGGAAAGGCCGATACATGCGACACCTCACAACGGTCCTGATCATTTCAGCCGTGGTTCTCGCCGGCTGTGGCCGCATGGGGGAATCGCGCCTCAACCCTATGAACTGGTTCGGCAAGAGCAAGTCCGCCCCGCGCACGGAGCAGACAACCGGCGAGACGCAGGTCAACCCTCTCATCCCGGAACGTCAAAGCATCTTCCGCCGAGACCCCTTGGCCGATGATTACGAGGGCACCCCGGTCGAGCGGATCACGGACCTGGTGATCGAACGCACGGCATCCGGCGCCATAGTGCGGGCAACCGGCGTGGCGTCCCGTCAGGGAGCGCACGACGTGCGACTGACATCCGAGACGGAAGGCGAACCCGTGGATGGCGTCCTGACGTTCACTCTCGAGGCGGTACAACCCGACCGGCAATGGGCAGGCGCCGAATCCCAGCGAACCGTGACAGCGGGACGCGCCGTGAGCCGGGCCACACTCGAGTCGGTTCGCCGCGTCAGGGTTCTGGGCGTTTCGAATGCGCGCACGTCCAGCCGGTGACGCGGCCCGTTTCCGATTGACTCCGACGTCTTTACAGTTCGACAACCTCGATCACGCTGCCCTTGGCGCGCAATGCGATGCGCCCCTCGCACAGACGGATAGCATCGGCGCCGAAAACATCGTGACGCCAGCCGCTCAGCGCCGGCACATCGCGCAGCCCGCCGGCAAGAGCATCGAGGTCGGCCGCCGTGGCGATCAACTTCGAAGCCACGCCGTAGGATTCCGCCTTGCCCTTGAGAAGGACGCGCAACAGGTCGGCCAGGGCCGGATTGACCTGCAGCTTCTCGCGCGACTTGTCCGGTTTCGGAAGATCGCCGTCGGGACAGTCGAGGCCCGATTTGACAGCGGCGAGAATTCCGTCGGCCACGTCCCCCTTGCGCGCCTCGCGCAAGAGAAGCCGGGACTTGTGCAGATCCTGAACCGTGGCGGGTTTTGTCGCCGCCAGCTCAAGAAGGGCATCATCCTTCAACACACGATTGCGCGGCATGTTCCGTGCCTGGGCATGGGACTCGCGGAAACGGGCCAGCTCGCGCACCACGGCAAGGTAGCGGCCGGAGCCATTGCGCGTCTTGATACGCTTCCAGGCATCCTCGGGACGGGTCACGTAGGTTTCGGGATCGGTGAGCGTGGCAAGTTCCTCGGCGACCCACGTATGGCGGCCGGTCTTTTCCAGTTCCTTGGCAAGATACTCGTAAATCCGTCTCAGGTGAGTCACGTCCGCCAGGGCATATTTCATCTGCGCTTCGCTCAGCGGGCGCCGCGACCAATCGGTAAATCGGGATGTCTTGTCGAGTTGCGCCCGCGCGATCCTGCGCACAAGGGTCTCGTATCCGACCTGCTCGCCGAATCCGCAGACCATGGCGGCAACCTGCGTATCAAAGAGCGGTTGCGGGATGACTCCGGCATCTACCTGAAATATCTCCAGGTCCTGCCGCGCGGCGTGGAACACCTTGACCACCGACGTGTCCGCGAACAGTTCGTATAGCGGATCGAGCGAAAGATCCCCGGCGATGGGATCGACAAGCGCGGCCGTGCCCGCACCCTCGCCCGGCATTGCAAGCTGCACGAGGCAGAGCTTCGAATAGTAGGTTCGTTCACGCAGGAATTCCGTGTCCACAGTGACATAAGGGTGTTCCCGCGCTTGCGCGCAGAATGCGGCAAGTTCGTCGGTGGTGGTGATGTTTTTCATGCGGGGTCACTTCTTGTTAATGTATTTCCAGGCTCAAATCCCCCGCATCCATTCATAGGGCATCAATCGAAGAATTGAAATGCCGCGACCGTCAGGACCAGAGGATCGGCCTTGTGTCGCCGGTGGCGAAACGGCGCAGAACCGCCGGATAGAGCGAATGTTCCATTTCCAGAACGCGGGCGGCCAGCGCCTCGGGGGTATCCCCGGGCAGAACCGGGACACGCGCCTGCCCCAGAATCGGGCCCGCATCCAGATCCGGGGTCACCTCATGGACAGTGCAACCCGCCTCCGTGTCCCTGGCGGCGATCGCCCTCGCATGGGTATCGAGCCCCCGGTACTTCGGCAAAAGCGATGGATGAATGTTCAGGATCCGTCCCTGCCAGCGACGCACGAAGCCCGCGCCCAGGATGCGCATGAAGCCGGCCATGCAGATGATATCCGTCCCGGCCTCCGCCAGCACGTCGGCCAGTGCCGTCTCGAAGGCGGCGCGATCCCGGCCAAAGCGGCGATGATCCACCACCGCGGCAGGCACGCCACGCTCCGCCGCCCTGAGAAGGCCCTTCGCCTCCGGCACATTCGACACCACCAGAACCGGGCGTGCCGGGTGATCGGGGTCCATGCTGTCGATCAGCGCGGCCATGTTCGATCCGCCGCCCGAAATCAGGATCGCGACCCGTTTCTTCACCCAAGCTGTCCTGCGTAATGTACACCCTCTTCCGCGATCACCCACCCGATACGGTGGACGGTTTCACCTTCCGCCTCCAGTACATCCCGCAGGCCATCCGCCGCCTCCGGCGCAACGACAAGTACCAGCCCGATACCGCAATTGAAGGTCTTGAGCATCTCCGCCTCGTCCAGACCGCCCGCTCCGGCAAGCCAGCCAAAGACACCGGGCATCGCCCAGCTCCCCTTGTCGACCCTTGCTCCCGTGCCGTCGGGCAGAACCCGCGGCAGGTTCTCCGTCAAACCGCCACCCGTCACATGGGCCAGCGCATGGACCCCGCCCGCCCTGATCGCAGCAAGTGCCGGTTTCACATAAAGGCGCGTGGGTGTCAGCAGAGCGGCCCCCAGACTACCTTGCGACCAGGGGCACGGGGCCTGCCACCCGAGGCCGGACTGCGCCACGATCCTGCGCACAAGGCTGTAGCCGTTGGAATGCACGCCATCACTGGCAAGTCCGAGCAAGACATCGCCCTCCGAGACCCCGGCCGGAAGCGCGCGGCCACGCTCCATCGCGCCGACTGCGAACCCCGCAAGATCGAAATCGCCCTCGGGATACATTCCGGGCATCTCCGCCGTCTCACCGCCGACCAGGGCGGCTCCGGCGCGTGCGCACCCATCCGCGATACCCTCGATCACTTCCGCGGCGCTATCGACCTCCAGTTTGCCGGTTGCGAAATAATCTAGGAAGAAAAGGGGCTCGGCCCCCTGGCACACCAGGTCGTTCACGCACATCGCCACGAGATCCACACCCACGGCCTTGAAATGGCCGGTGTCTATGGCGATCCTCAGCTTGGTGCCGACACCGTCCGTGGCGGCGACAAGAACCGGGTCATCGAATCCCGCCGCCTTCAGATCGAACAGCGCGCCAAAACCGCCGAGTCCCGACATCACGCCAGGCCGCGAGGTCGCCGCGACCGCGGGCTTGATCCGGTCCACCAGCGCGTTGCCCGCGTCGATGTCCACGCCGGCATCGGCATAGGTCAGACCGTTCTTTCGCTCGCTCATCGCCGACTTCCCCCGCTTTGCCGCGACGGGGTTAGACCATCACCCGGCCGCGCGCAATCCGAAAGCCTTGACGCCCGATCGGCATATGCCTAACACGGCGCGCAGGCCGGGCCTGTAGCTCAATTGGTTAGAGCAGAGCGCTCATAACGCTTTGGTTGGGGGTTCGAGTCCCTCCGGGCCTACCAAACTCCTGCATTTCAATGTGTTGCACAGGGCTTGGGGACACGCGGTGCACATTGTATCAAGGATCTGCGGCGAGTCTGTCCCCAACCACAGACAGCACCGGTGCACAAGCGCCGGGGTGGCAGGCCATCAGGGACGGTTAACCGATGGGCAAAGGGTGCCGGATCAGGCGCCCGGAGCGTTCCTTCCGGGCGGGGCGGGCCACCACTTCAAGCGTCGCGGCCTGGCCCCCTGTTCGGCGCCCAGGGGCAAGACCCCTCAGCTACACTCGAATTTCCGCATAGCCACTCGGATCATATTTTCTGTGACTCCGAAATACTTCGCCAATTTTTTCACGTCGCCTCTGTGCAGCGAAACTGCCGCAGCAAGCGCGCCATCACCAAACAGAAGGACATCAGCAACGTTGTTCGCTTCCCACTCTTGGCTCTGATTAAAGTAAAACTCGTCGTCGCTCCGGCTTAATAGCATTGCATCGGCCAATGGGTCAGTCACATCAGCATGGAGCAAAAAATGTCCAATCTCATGCAAAACCGTATATCTACGGCTCAAGACACTATGCTGCCGATTCACTTCGATAGCATACCCACTGTCCGAAAATGGATCAGAGACCAAGCGACCGGCCATTCCTTTCGGCAACTCGACTTGGTAGACGTCTAGACCCAATGATTCAGCGAGTTCTCTTACGGAAACTGCTTTGCCTAACCGGCCCGGGGCAAGATTGAACTGGCGCAACGCATGGCGTAAGACGCCGTCCGCCGGAAGTTTTGCAAAGAGGTCTCTTAGCGATCTCATTCTGCTACTCCTCAGCTGCACCCCGACGTCGCCCCGCAGGTGTTGCACTTCATGCAGGTGCCGTTGCGGACCAGTGTGTAGTTGCCGCAATCGCCGCAGGCCTCGCCTTCGAACCCCTGCAGGCGCGCGCGTGTCGACGCCGTCATGGTCATGCTGCCGGCGGTCACCGCCGTGGCCGACACATGCGACTCGGGCACCAGCGTTTCCAGAGCCTCCACCGGATCGGCGGCCCCATCAAGAGCGGTGGCACCGGCGCCCTGCCCGCCCTGCAGCACCACCAGTTCCTGTGGCAGGCGCTTGCGCAGATAACCTGTCGAACTGATCTGCTTGAGCACCTCCAGCGACTTGCTCGCGGCCGCGTCCGACATCTCGGTGATGTTGGACACGCCCTCTTCCTCGCCGCGGCCCAGGTCATCAAAGCTGGCGCCCTCGGGCTTCACATGGGCCAGATCCGTCCGGTCAAGATAGCTGACCGCCAGTTCGCGGAAGATGTAATCGAGGATCGAGGTGGCGTTCTTGATGCTGTCATTACCCTGCACCATGCCCGCGGGTTCGAACTTGGTGAAGGTGAAGGCATCCACGAACTCCTCCAGCGGCACGCCGTATTGCAGGCCCACACTCACGGCGATGGCGAAATTGTTCATCATCGCACGGAAACCGGCGCCCTCCTTGTGCATGTCGATGAAGATCTCGCCAAGATTGCCATCGGCGTATTCTCCGGTGCGCAGGTACACCTTGTGCCCGCCCACGATTGCCTTCTGGGTGTAGCCCTTGCGCCGTTCGGGCATCTTCTCGCGGTGGGAGCGCACAACTTCCTTGACCACCACCTTTTCCACGACCTTCTCGGCCAGGACCGCCGCCTTCTCTTGCGAGGATCCGCTTTCGAGGATTTCCTGGGCGTCGTCGTCATCCTCCACCAGCGCGCTTGCCAGCGGCTGGCTCAGCTTGGAGCCGTCGCGATAGAGCGCGTTGGCCTTTACCCCGAGGGACCAGCTCAGCTCATAGGCCTTCTGGCAATCCTCGATGGTGGCGTCATTGGGCATGTTGATCGTCTTCGAGATCGCCCCGGAAATGAACGATTGCGCCGCGGCCATCATGTATATGTGACTGTCGACGCTGAGATAGCGCCGCCCCTTCTTGCCGCAGGGATTGGCGCAATCGAAGACGTTGTAATGTTCGGCCTTCAGGTGCGGCGCGCCTTCCAGTGTCATTGTCCCGCAGACATGATCATTGGCGGCCTCGATCTGGGCGCGGGTATACCCAAGATGCGCCAGCAGATCGAACCCCGGATCGTTGAGCCTCGCCTCCGGAATGCCCAGCACATCGGTGCAGAATTCCTTGCCCAGAGTCCACTGGTTGAACACGAACCGGATGTCGAAGGCAGCGCCGAGGGCCGCATCCACCTTTTCCAGCTCAGCCGGCCCGAACCCGTGCCCGGCCAGCGAGGTGTGATTGATGCCCGGCGCGTTGCCGATGCTTCCGTGCCCGACGGCGTATGCGATGATCTCCTCGATCTGGGCGGGCGCATATCCCAGCTTCTCCAGTGCCGCGGGAACAGACTGGTTGATGATCTTGAAATATCCGCCGCCGGCCAGCTTCTTGAATTTCACCAGCGCGAAGTCCGGCTCGATGCCCGTTGTGTCGCAATCCATGACCAGCCCGATGGTGCCCGTGGGCGCGATCACGGTGGCCTGCGCGTTGCGGTAGCCGTGCGCCTCGCCCAGCCTGAGCGCCTCATCCCAACTGGCCATCGCCAGCTTCACCAGCCGCGCATCCGGACAGCTTGCATGGTCCAGCGGCACCGGCGGTATCGCCAGCCCTTCGTAACCGTCGCTCTTGCCCCGAGAGGCGGTGCGGTGGTTGCGGATGACACGGAGCATGTGATCGCGGTTGCGGGCGTAGCCCGGAAACGGACCGAGTTCTCCGGCCATCTCAGCGGACGTCGTGTAGGCCACGCCGGTCATGATCGCGGTCAGTGCCCCGCACAGGGCGCGGCCCTCGTCACTGTCATACCCCAGCCCCATGTTCATCAACAGGCCGCCAATGTTGGCGTAACCCAGCCCGAGGGTACGGAAATCGTGGCTCAGCTGCGCGATCTCGCGCGAGGGGAACTGCGCCATCATCACGCTGATTTCCAGTGTCACGGTCCACAAGCGGGTGGCATGCATGTACCCCTCCGCATCGAATTCGCCGTTGGCGAAGAACTCCAGCAGGTTCATCGAAGCCAGGTTGCAGGCCGTGTCATCAAGGAACATGTATTCCGAGCAGGGGTTCGAGCCCCGGATCTCGCCGTCCTCCGGGCAGGTGTGCCACGCGTTCACGGTATCGTGATACTGGATACCCGGATCTGCGCAGGCCCAGGCCGCGTGACCCACGTCTTCCCAAAGATCGCGCGCCTTGATCGTCCTGGCCACCTTGCCGTCGGTACGGTTGATCAGCGCCCAGTCGGCATCGTCCCGGACCGCCTGCAGGAACGCGTCGGTGACCCGGATCGAGTTGTTGGAGTTCTGCCCCGACACGCTGGCATAAGCCTCGCTGTCCCAGTCTGTGTCATAGGTGGGGAACTCGATGCTGCCGTAGCCCTGCTTGGCATAATCGAGGACGCGTTTGACATAGGTTTCGGGGATCGACACCTTCTTGGCGGCGCGGATTGCCGTCTTGAGGCTGTCGTTCTTCCCTGGATCCACAGCATCCTCTTGGCTGCCGTCCCAGCCGCGGATCGCCGCGAAGATATCGTTGAGCCTGGCTTCGTGCATCTTGGAACCGGCCACGATGCTGGCCACTTTCTGTTCCTCGCGAACCTTCCAGTTGATGAATTCCTCGATATCGGGGTGATCGGCGTCGCAGATCACCATCTTCGCGGCCCGGCGCGTGGTGCCGCCCGACTTGATCGCGCCCGCCGCGCGGTCGCCGATCTTGAGGAACCCCATCAGCCCGGAAGACTTGCCGCCGCCCGACAGGGCTTCGCCCTCTGCCCTCAGCGATGAGAAATTGGTGCCTGTACCCGACCCGTACTTGAACAACCGCGCCTCACGCACCCAGAGATCCATGATGCCGCCATCACCGACCAGGTCATCCGCCACGGACTGAATGAAACAGGCATGAGGCTGCGGATGCTCGTAGGCGCTTGTGGACCGCGTCAGATTGCCGGTGGCATGGTCGACGTAGAAATGCCCCTGGCTGGGGCCATCGATACCATAGGCCCAGTGCAGCCCCGTATTGAACCATTGCGGGCTGTTGGGCGCCGCCATCTGCCGCGCCAGCATCACGCGCATCTCGTCGAAATACGCCCTGGCATCGTCCTCGGTGGAGAAATATCCACCCTTCCAGCCCCAATAGGCCCATGCACCCGCCAGCCTGTCGAAGACCTGTTTGGCACTGGTTTCGCCGCCGGTCTCCACATCATCCCCGTCGGGAACCGAGCGCCAGAGGAACTTCGGAACGTTTTTCTCGCGCACCTTCTTCAGGCGCTTCGGAATTCCCGCCTTGCGGAAATATTTCTGTGCGATCACGTCGCTGGCCACCTGGCTCCAGCCCGAGGGAACCTCGACTTCGTCGAGACGGAAAACGGTCGTCCCGTCCGGATTGCGAATTTCCGAGCTGGTGGTCACAAATTCCAGATCGGCATATGCATCCTGTCCCGCCTTCGTGAATCGTCTTTCGATCTTCATTTTGCAAGCGCCTCGTATTCAAGCATTTCAGTTTCCGTCGCGGACCGGATCGTCCAACACGCCCCTGTCTGAAAAACAGGCCCTCGACACCGGGCACATCCCTTCCTGTGCACGGTTTCGGTCCGGTCCTGTGTCCCGGGTATGTGTTGAGTATCTGTCCCTGCTCCAGCCTGCTACACTATATGTTGTGCGTTGATCGCCGGTAAGCACAAAACTGGCGCATGTGTGCAGTGCTGGTCAATGACTATTTTGTGAAAATCGATACAAAATCGTGTTGACCATCCGCTTTTCGCAACGCGCGCCTGCCGGCGCTGATTCACCCGGTCGTGACATCACCCGTCAAAGTCCCGAAGTTCGGCCAACTTAGGCCGGAAAGCTCAGAAACCGGATGAGAGGACCGCAACGCGCCCCCACCCGGGGGACCGCGGGCAAGCCCCTCGAAGGACGTTGCGGAAACGCAACGCTGCCCGACGGCCGCATGGCTTGTGAAGGATGGTCGGGGCGGCGAGATTCGAACTCACGACCCCCTGTACCCAAAACAGGTGCGCTACCAGACTGCGCCACGCCCCGGACCACGGGTTTGTTTAGGCCGTGGCGTGGCATTTGAAAACCCGTGATTTTCAGACGATGACGGGCCGCAGGGCCGCGTCACCCGTTTTCCGGCACACAGGGCCAGGCAGCCATGTCGGGATCGAAGGCCGGATGACGCAATTCGGAGCCCGGTTTGATGCCGTATTGCCTGGCGAGGCCGCCGTTGATCTCGAGCACGGAAAGGATATCCGTCCCGCCGAATATCGGTGTCGTATCCAAGGGCTTCGCCTCATGATGCACATGGCGCACGGTACCGGACTCATCCACAAAGATCATGTCCAGCGAAATCAAGGTGTTCTTCATCCAGAATCCGACCCGCTGGGCCTTTTCATAGACAAACAACATGCCCGAGCCGCGCGGCATGGACTCCCTGTGCATGAGGCCCCGGTTCCGCTCCTCGGGGGTATCTGCCAGTTCCACGGTGAACCGTACCTGCCCCCAGTCGCCGCGCAGATCCACACGGTCAGGTCGGCATTCCGCCGCGTGCGTCACAGCCGACCATCCCGCCAGAACCACCGCAGCGATCAGTCTCGATGCTGTTTGACCGCGCTTTCCCATCCACACACCTCCGATGCCATACGACCCCGTTTACCATCGATAACCCGAATCGCCAGCGCCTCTCCGGGCTGAAGATCGGCCAGTCCCGATCGGCGAAGCACCTCGATGTGGATGAACACGTCTTCATTGCAACCGAACGTGTTCGCAAAGCCGAACCCCTTGCCCTTGTCGAACCACTTGATGCGCGCCGGCTCCAACGGCGCGGCCCGCACGTCGTCGGGATCAAGCGCGTCAATATCGCTGAGCCCGCTGGGTTCGATATCCTCGGGCGGGGATATGGCGTGCACCTCTACCGCCTGCATGCCGCGGTCTGTGTCCTGCACATCGATTTCCACCACCGCGCCATCGACCACTGAGCTCTGGCCAAAGTTCCGCAACACGTTCGCATGGAGCAGTATATCCGGACCGCCTGAGTCCGCGATCACGAAGCCGAAGCCCTTGCCGGGATCAAACCATTTCACTCGCCCGGTTAACCGTCGGACATCTTCCGTCATAGCCCTTCAAACACCCTTTAATGCCGCCCCCGGCCCTCGAACATCTAAATGCTTTCCACGAAATATTTAACCCGCACAAGCAGAAAACCGCCTGAATTTCGTCAGCTTAGCATTTCGCGCGACGTGAGTGTCAAGGACTCAGGCGAAGGGTTTCCCATTCATTATCAGGATCTTCACGCCTCCAGAGGAACCTGTCGTGCAGGCGATGATCGCCATCGGCCCAGAACTCGATTTCAACCGGGCTGATCCTGAATCCGCCCCAGAACGGCGGGCGCTCAGGGTTCGTTCCGTGCCGCGCGGCCACCTTCGCCACTTCGGCAACGAGCGCCGCACGGGAAGAAAGCGGACGCGACTGACGTGATGCCCAAGCGCCCAGCCGGCTCTTGAGCGACCGCGACGCGTAATAGGTATCCGCCCCTGCCCCGTCATACCGGGTCACGAAACCGCGGACACGGATCTGCCGGCGCAGGGTCTTCCAGTGGAGGACCAGCGCGGCCTTGCCGGACATGTCCAGTTCCTGTCCCTTGGTGCTCTCGTAATTGGTGTAGAACACAAAATCGCCATCCATGATTTCCTTCAACAGCACCATGCGCACATTGGGAAGGCCGGTCTCATCCACGGTCGCGAGCGCCATTGCGTTCGGGTCGTTCGGCTCGGACCCGGCCGCCTCCGAGAGCCAGGCCCGCGCGATCTCGAACGGATCATCCCCTGCGAATATGCCCTTGCGGTCTGTCATGATGTAACTCCGGCTGACTTTCTGAAGTGTGATTCCGGCCTGTTCGGCCCTCAAAGGGCGGCAAAGCTTGAACGGCTTGCCCTTGATGGATCATAGACGATCACCTAAAGGAACAACATAACGCCAATTGGGTCGGGGACGTGAAATGTCGAATCAATTAATGGCTGGCAAGCGTGGCCTGATCATGGGGCTGGCCAACGACAAGTCCATTGCCTGGGGCATCGCCAGGTCATGCGCCGAGGCGGGGGCCGAACTGGCGTTCACCTACATGGGAGACGCGTTCAAGAAAAGGGTGCAGCCGCTGGCCGATCAGTTGGGTGTGACACAGCTTTTCAATTGCGACGTTTCCGACCCGGCCTCCATCGACGCGGCTTTCGCGGAAATCGAAAAGACCTGGGGCAAGCTGGATTTCATCGTTCATGCCATCGGCTTTTCCGACAAGTCCGAACTGCGCGGCCGCTACATCGACACCAGCCGCGAGAATTTCGCGATGACGATGGATATTTCGGTCTATTCCTTCACGGCCGTCGCACAGCGGGCGGAAAAGCTGATGACCGACGGTGGCTCGATGCTCACCCTGACCTACTACGGGGCCGAACAGGTGATGCCGCACTACAACGTGATGGGTGTCGCGAAGGCAGCACTCGAAGCCAGCGTGATGTACCTGGCCGAAGACCTGGGACGAGACGGCATTCGCGTCAACGCGATTTCCGCGGGCCCCATACGCACCCTCGCGGCCAGCGGCATCGGCGATTTCCGCTACATCCTGAAATGGAACGAGCTCAACTCTCCGCTGCGCCGCAACGTGACGATCGAGGATGTCGGCAAATCGGCGCTCTATCTTCTCAGCGATCTGGGCAGTGGCACGACCGGGGAAACGCTGCACGTGGACGCGGGATATCACATCGTGGGTATGAAAGCCGTCGACGCACCGGACATCGACGCCACCTGAGGATCACCGCATGACCGATCGGCTGCCGCACGAGAAGGGCTTTCACGTAAGCTGGGATCAGCTTCACCGCGATGCGCGGGCTCTGGCCTGGCGGCTTCAGGACACCGGTTCGTGGAAGGCGGTTGTGGCCATCACCCGCGGCGGCATGGCCCCCGCGATGATCGTCGCACGAGAACTGGATATTCGCACTGTCGATACGATCAGCGTAAAAAGTTACAACCACCAGACCCAAAGCGCCCCCGAAGTGATCAAGTCCCCAGACCCGGATGTCGTGAAAGATGGCGAGGGCGTGCTGATCGTCGACGATCTGGTCGACACCGGCCGAACCCTCGAGATCGTTCGTGAAAAACTGCCGCGCGCCCATGTCGCCACCGTCTACGCAAAGCCCCTTGGGCGCGACCAGGTCGATACCTTCGTGACCGAGGTCAGCCAGGATACCTGGATCTTCTTTCCCTGGGACATGGCACTCCAATATGTCGAACCCTATCGCGGCGCCTGATCGCGAATGGCATGGATTTCCCGCACCGCGACAACCTTCAGCCCACCTGTGATGGAGGCCCGGCGCTGGCTTGACGGTGTGACGCTCGCGCCGGACATGCCGCTCATCAATGTCAGCCAGGCCGCCCCGGTGGAGCCACCGCCGGAACCTCTGCGCCGGGTTATCGCGGAGGCGGCGCTGGAGACCCCGCAGGCACATCTTTACGGGCCCGTGCTGGGCCGGTCGGACCTGCGCGAGGAAGTGGCCAGGCAATGGACCGAAGCCTATGGCGGCCCGATAGGCGCCGACAATGTCGCCATAACCTCGGGCTGCAATCAGGCATTCTGTGCAACGATCGCGTCCCTCTGCGCCGAGGGGGACGAAGTGATCCTGCCGACTCCCTGGTACTTCAACCACAAGATGTGGCTCGACATGACCGGCGTGCGGGCCGTGCCGTTGCCCGCCGGCGCCGGTCTTCTGCCCGATCCTGAACGCGCGGCGGCACTGATCGGGCCGCGCACCCGCGCGATCGTCCTTGTGACGCCGAACAATCCCGGCGGCGTCGAATATCCCGCCGGGCTGGTGCGCGCGTTTTTCGACCTCGCGCAGCGCCGCGGCCTCACCCTCGTCATGGATGAGACCTATCGCGACTTCGATGCGCGGGAGGGCGCGCCGCACGATCTTTTCGAAACCCCCGACTGGGGCGAGACCCTGATCCAGCTTTATTCCTTTTCCAAGGCCTACCGGCTGACCGGACACCGGGTTGGCGCCATGCTGGCGGCGCCCGCGCACCTGGCCGAAGCCGAGAAATTCCTCGATACGGTGACGATCTGCCCGAACCAGCTTGGCCAGATCGCGGCGCTTTGGGGGTTGCGCAATCTTGGTCGGTGGCTGGCCGGGGAGCGGGCCGAGATCCTTGACCGGCGTCAGGCGATCGCCGAAGCCATGCCGGTGCTCGAAACCGAGGGTTGGTCGCTATTGGGGTGCGGCGCCTATTTCGCCTATCTGCACCATCCCTTCGCCATGTCATCGCGGGAGCTGGCACCTCTTCTGGTGCGTGAGGCCGGCATTCTGTTGCTTCCGGGGACGATGTTCATGCCCGAGGAGGATCCGGCGGGCAGCCGTCAGGTCCGGGTCGCGTTCGCAAATATCGACAGGGCCGACATCGGCACGCTGTTCCGGCGCCTGACGGGCGTGGGCTGGCCTCTTGCCCCTGCCGGTGACAGCGCGTAGACAGTTGCGGATCATTCTCCGCGCGCGGACTCACGAGGGCATCAATGGCATCCAACAACGTCTCGAAAACCCTGGTCTGGATCCTGATGGGCCTGTTGATTCTGGGCCTCGGCGGTTTTGGCGTGACCAACCTGTCCGGCACCATCAGGACCGTCGGATCGGTCGGAGACGCCGAGATCACCGTGGACGAA
The DNA here is from genome assembly GCF_003298505.1 of Roseovarius sp. TE539. GTDB lineage: Bacteria > Pseudomonadota > Alphaproteobacteria > Rhodobacterales > Rhodobacteraceae > Roseovarius. The sequence goes on along the minus strand of NZ_QNGB01000006.1, from coordinate 54,177 downwards.
TATGCCCGCGCCCTGCAGAACGAAATCCGCGCGCTGGAGGCCGAGCGCGAAGAGCCGGTATCCTTCGCGCAAGCCGAGGCTCAGGGGATCGATCAGAGGGTGCTTTCCCGCTTGATCGCGAATGCGGCGCTGGACCACGAGGCACAGCGGCTTGGCATATCGATCGGCGACGAGAACCTTCTTGAGCAGATTGTCGACATCCGGGCCTTTCAGGGGGTCAACGGAGAATTCGACCGCGAAGCCTATGGTTTCGCGCTGGATCAGGCCGGAATGAGTGAGGCGGAATTCGAGTCAGACATCCGCGCGGAAACCGCCCGGACATTGTTGCAGGCGGCTGTGGTGTCGGGCGTGTCCGCACCGCCGGAGCACACCGAGATCCTGCTGCGTTACCTTGCCGAACGGCGCGATCTGACCTTCGCGGTGCTCGACCGTACGGACCTGGACAGCGAGCTGCCGGATCCCACCGACGCCGACTTGCGGACCTACCACCAGTCACATCTGCCCGATTTCACGACGCCGGAGACGCGCGCGATCACTTATGCGTGGCTCACGCCCGACATGCTTCTTGATACGGTCGAGGTTGACGAGGGCGCATTGCGCGACGCGTACGAGGCGCGCGCGGACGAGTTCCGGCGGCCGGAGCGGCGACTGGTCGAACGGCTTGTATTCGCGGACCGCGCCGCCGCGCGTGACGCGAAGGCCCGTATCGAGGCCGGAGAGACAACCTTCGAGGATCTCGTGGAAGACCGCGGACTGGACCTTGCCGATATCGATCTGGGCGATGTTACCCGCGATGCGCTTGGCGACGCTGCCGAACCGGTCTTCAGCGCCGCAACCGGCGATATCGTGGGTCCGGTCCCAACATCGCTTGGCCCTGCGCTTTTCCGGGTGAACGGCGCGCTGGCCGCGCAGACCACAAGTTTTGACGAGGCGCGCCCCGATCTGCGCGAAGCATTGGCCGCGGACCGCGCGCGCCGCGCCGTGGACGCCCGGATCGAACGGATCGAGAATCTGCTGGCGGGTGGCGCGACCATCGAGGACCTGGCTGCCGAAACGGACATGCGGATGGGGCAGATCGACTGGCATGAGGGGCTCCGCGACGGAATCGCCAGCTACGCGGGGTTCCGCCGCAAGGCACAATCGATCACGCCCGAGGATTTCCCCGAACTGGAGCAGCTCTCCGATGGCGGCATATTCGCGCTGCGTCTTGACAAACTGCGCGACCCCGAGATCCGCCCCCTCGAAGAGGTTCGCGATCAAGTTGAAAGGGCATGGCGCCGCCAGGCGGTGACCAAGGCCTTGCGCGCGCAGGTCGATGCGCGGATCGCGGGCCTTCCGGGGGGCGCGGAGTTCGAGGCGCTGAACCTTGAGGCCACGGAGGTGACCGACCTTACCCGGCGGGGGTTTCAGCCCGACACCCCCCCTGAGTTCATCGACACCGTCTTCGGCATGGAGGCGGGTGGGTTGCGCATTCTGGACGGCGAGGGCCGTGTATTCGTTCTCAGACTCGATGACATCGAGGCGCCCGACACGGATGATCCCGATGTCGGGGCACTGCTCCAGAACCTAGAGGACAGCACCGCCGCCAGCCTGTCGCAGGACCTCTACCAGGCGCTTGCCAACGACATACGCAGCCGCGCCGGAATCGAATTGAACCAACAGGCGTTGAATGCTGTTCACGCAAATTTCCAGTAGGGGATCGCACGGTTGGAACTGACCCCTGGCTTCGCGGATTTCGCCCCGGGCTACGCGGAAGGCCGCAACCAGGTGGTCTATGCCCGATTGGCCGCGGACCTCGATACTCCGGTTTCGGTCATGCTCAAGCTCGCGGGCGCTGGACGTGATGCGTTCATGCTCGAGTCGGTCACGGGCGGCGAAGTGCGCGGGCGCTACTCGATCATCGGAATGAAGCCCGATCTCATATGGCAGTGTCACGGCAATGCCAGCCGCATAAACCGGCAGGCACGCTTCGATCCGGACGGGTTCGAGGATCAGGACGGCGCGCCATTGGACACCCTGCGCGCGCTGATCGAGGCCAGCCGCATCGACCTTCCGGAAGACCTGCCGGCGGCGAGTGCGGGACTTTTCGGATATCTGGGATATGACATGATCCGGCTGGTCGAGCATCTGCCTGATGTCAATCCCGATCCGCTTGGCCTGCCTGACGCGCTCTTGTTGCGGCCTTCGGTCGTCGCGGTGCTGGACGGGGTCAAGGGCCAGGTCACGGTGGTCTCGCCTGCCTGGGTCAGTGAGGGCCAGTCCGCCCGTGCGGCATATGCACAGGCGGCAGAGCGGGTCATGGATGCGGTGCGGGATCTGGAACGTGCCCTCCCGCAAGCCAGCCGCGATCTCGGCGAGGCCCATGAAGACGCGCCGCCAGTGTCCAATTTCACCCGGAAGGCCTACAAACAGGCCGTCGAAAAGGCGAAGGAATACATCCGTGCCGGTGATATTTTCCAGGTTGTTCCCAGCCAGCGCTGGACCCAGCCGTTTCACCAGCCACCGTTCGCGCTTTACCGCAGCCTGCGCCGCACCAACCCTTCGCCTTTCATGTTCTATTTCAACTTCGGCGGCTTCCACGTGGTCGGCGCGAGTCCGGAAATCCTTGTCCGGGTTTTCGGGCGCGAGGTGACGGTCAGGCCGATCGCCGGCACCCGTCCGCGCGGGGCGACGCCGGACCAGGACCGTGAGCTTGAGGCCGAGCTTCTGGCAGACGCCAAGGAACGGGCCGAGCATCTGATGCTGCTGGATCTGGGCCGCAACGACGCCGGTCGGGTCAGCCGGATCGGCACAGTGCACCCGACAGAGGAGTTCATAATCGAACGCTACAGCCACGTGATGCACATAGTCTCGAACGTGGTGGGGGAACTGGCCGAGGATCAGGATGCGCTTAGCGCGTTGCTGGCCGGCCTTCCGGCCGGCACGGTCAGCGGCGCGCCAAAAGTCCGCGCGATGGAGATCATCGACGAGCTCGAGCCCGAGAAACGCGGTGTTTATGGTGGTGGCGTCGGATATTTCAGCGCCGGCGGCGACATGGATGTCTGCATCGCGTTGCGCACCGCCGTGGTCAAGGACGAAAAACTGTACATACAGGCCGGCGGCGGCGTCGTCCATGACAGTGATCCGGAAGCGGAATACATGGAAACCGTCCACAAATCCAATGCGATACGCCGCGCAGCTGCAGACGCGGCCCGGTTCGGGAACGGCGGCAACGGGTAAATCCGGGTTTGACCTGCGTCAAAGATGGGATGGGTATTCACCTTTAGACAGGAATTATTACATTCAATTCCACGAATGTCTTTGGAGAAAGGATCCGCCATGACCAGACGACTAGCACAGATTGCCGCCACGCCGGCCCTTGCGCTGAGCCTCGTGTTTTCCGCCCCGCTGATGGCTTCGGCCGACAATCACGGCGCCGCCATCGAAACCACCGTCACGGCCAAGGAACTGCCCGGCAAGAAACAGACCGAAACCGGCCTATACATCACCGCGGCCGAAAGCGGTGCCCTTCTGGACCGTCGCGATGACGTGGTCCTGATTGATGTCCGGTCACCTGAAGAAACCATGCTCGTGGGCTATCCCGGGGCGGCGGATGTGAACATCCCGTTCAAGCTGATTGACCCGACCCACCCCTTCAACGCGAAGAAGGGGCGCTATGAAATGATGCAGAACCCGTCCTTCATTCCCGCCGCGAAGGCCTATATCCAGGCCGCGGATCCGGAAGCGGTGTTGATCATGTGCCGCTCGGGCGGGCGCAGCGCGCAAGCGGTTGACGCCCTGACAGCCGCGGGGCTGGACCTGCCGCTCTATTCCGTGGTTGACGGGTTCGAGGGCGACAAGTCCGATGCCGGCAAGCGCAGCGTGAACGGATGGAAGAATGCCGGTCTCGACTGGACCTACAAGGTTCGCGAAGGGTACTGGCCCGCCGCCGAGTGACCCCTTGCCAATGCATGGCGCCCTCGGGCATGAGGGCGCCATGGCGCGGCTGATCCTGTTCAACAAACCTTTTGGTGTCCTGTCGCAATTCACCGACAGGGGCAATGCAGGATCGCCGCGCGCCACGCTTTCGAATCATATCGCCTTGCCGGGGGTCTACCCGGCCGGACGGCTGGACCGAGACAGCGAGGGCCTGCTTGTCCTGACCGACGATGGCAAACTTCAGGAGTGGATTTCAAACCCTCGTTTCAAAAAAGAAAAATCATACTGGGTGCAGGTCGAGGGCGTGCCGGATTCCGCCGCGCTGGAGGCCCTGCGCACCGGCGTGACCCTGAAGGACGGACCAACCCGGCCGGTCCGCGTGACGGCCATACCGGAGCCGGATATATGGCCGCGCGACCCGCCGGTGCGCTACCGCAAGTCGGTGCCCGACACCTGGCTGGAAATCACTCTGACGGAGGGGCGCAACCGACAGGTGCGGCGGATGACGGCCCATGTGGGGCACCCGACGCTCAGGCTCATCCGTAACCGTGTGGGCGATTGGTGTCTCGGAGACCTGAAACCGGGGACGTGGCGTCAGGTGAGGGCCCACTGACCCCGCAATGCGTCAAGGTTCCGCACCCGTCGCAGAAGCGACGGGTGGGTGACTCCGACATGGCGCAGCGCACGCTAGTTGCCCGCCCGGAGAACCGCCGAGACGGGGGCGAGCGCGACAGAGGCGGCGCGATCCTGCAAGCCCCAGAGCAGCAGCGCCGAGACGGTATCGGCGCGCAACCGGCCCAGCATGACGATCCCGTCCTCTTCCTGCCGGGCCTTGAAGGCAGCCTGATCGAGAAACCGACGGATCACCGTGGCGTCCTGACCCTTGCTGTCGAAATCACGGAACACGGTCGCCGCGGGCACCCCTTCGCGCTCGGCCAGTTTGCGCGTTGTATCCAGCCCCTCGGGCAGCAGCACCAGCCCATGGCCGGTATCCAGAAGGATCGGCGCGAGTTGCCCGGCGGCTTCACGGGTGGATTGCAGGCCGCTATCCGTCCCCTCCATTACCGCCACTGCGCCCGGCACGGCATCCAGAACCGTCTGCATTGCAACCTCGGCATCGGCGGCCGCGGCGCCTTCGGGAAGGTTGGCCATGACCAACACCTCGAAACCCGCCTCACGGTAGCGTTGTGCCGCGGCTGTCGCACCGCCCCATGAGGCGTCGACTGCGAAGCTGAGCGGATACGGGAAGCTTTCCAATGCCTCGAACCCGATCGGGCTGTCGCCGTTGTCGATGAGAATGATCGACATCAGCGGCTTGCCTTCCGGATTCTCGAAAGGGGCGGCGTTGACCTCGATCGCGGGACGCCGTGAAGAATCGTCACGCGCGGCGTCGGCATCCTCGGCGGGATCTTCGCCCACTGTGGGCAACCTGTCGGTCACGACATCCGTCGCCCCTTCTTCATCGCCGGAGGGTTCCGCCTGCGTCCCTGCGCCCGCGGCGTCCGACTCGTCCGGCGCGGTCGCAGCGGGGGCCGGAGGGTCGGCCACATCTTGATCGGGCGCATCTTCACCCGTGCCCGCCGCGTCCTCTTCCGGGTCACGGGGCGGATCGGGTTCGGTTTCGCCGAATGCGCTGACCTCGGGGGTCACCTCGGGCGCGGCCGGCTGGGCCGGGTCGGTCGAAATGTCCGGGGCGGTCTCGTCCTCGGGTATCGACGGTTCCTCTGCCTGCGGGCTTGGCAGGACGGGCGTGTCCGAGCCGGGATCGAGCCCGGAATCCGCCGCCCCGGCGCCCGGCGCCGAAAGCCCGTCCGTATCCTCGCTGGTCACCGGCCGCTCTGCCGGGTCCGTATCCGCGCCCTCCAACGAGCTGAGGTCGTCCGGCGCGGGGGCGTCAACCTTGGGCATCTGCCCCGGCTCGACACCGTCTTCGGCGCGGGGGAGATCGGCCTCGCGGTCCTCGCGGGCGCGGTCGAACTCGGACCCGGCGGGCACTCCGAGCGCCACCGCCTCGGGCTGACCGGAGCCCGGAATATCGGTCATCAGGGATGCCGCGCCCAGCACGAGGCCCGACACGACAACCCCGGTGAGCATGCCTGAAAAAACTCCGCTAGCCACTCATTTCGCTCCCTGAACTGCCTTCGCCCCATACATGCGCCCCTTGACGGTGCCGCGCAAGCCTGAGCAAGTATATCGCGACCATCCCCCGGGCCTCCAGCCCGCATTGCACCACATTCCACAAGGAACCGGCAAGATGCTGCTTCTGATCGACAACTATGACAGTTTCACCTACAACCTCGTGCATTACGTGGGTGAGCTGGGCGCGGATGTCACGGTAAGGCGCAACGATGCGCTGGATGTGCAAACAGCGATGGCGATGAAACCGGCCGGCATCCTGCTGTCGCCCGGCCCCTGCACCCCGAACGAGGCGGGAATATGCCTCGCCCTGACCGAGGCGGCGGCGGAAACCGGCATCCCGCTGCTGGGTGTTTGCCTTGGCCATCAGGCGATTGGACAAGCCTTTGGCGGCAAGGTCGAGCGGCATACCGAAATCGTCCACGGCAAGATGGGCCGCATCCGGCATGCCGGTGAAAGCGTCTTTGCCGGCCTGCCTTCGCCGTTCGAGGCGACACGATATCATTCGCTGGTGGTGGCGCGCGACGGGTTTCCCGATTGCCTCAGGATAACGGCGGAACTGCAGGACGGCACGATCATGGGAATTTGTCACCGCGAGAAACCCATCCACGGTGTGCAGTTTCACCCCGAATCGATCGCGTCGCAGCACGGCCATGCGCTGCTGCGGAATTTTCTCGATTTGATGAAGGTTCCGGCATGAGCGACAGCCTGAAGCCCCTGATCGGAACCGCCGCCGAAAGGCCCCTCACACGGGCCGAGGCCGAAGCGGCCTTCGAGGCACTTTTCGAGGGTGAGGCCACCCCGGCGCAGATGGGCGGCTTCCTGATGGCGCTCAGGACGCGGGGCGAAACGGTGGACGAATATGCTGCTGCCGCCGCGGTGATGCGCGCCAAGTGCAACCGCGTTACCGCCCCGGCCGGCGCGATGGACATCGTCGGGACCGGAGGCGACGGCAAGGGCACGCTGAACATCTCGACCGCGGCGGCCTTCGTGGTGGCCGGCGCAGGTGTGCCGGTTGCCAAACACGGCAACCGCAACCTCAGTTCCAGATCAGGCGCCGCGGACGCTCTGACGCAGATGGGCATCAACGTCATGGTCGGCGCCAAGCTGGTCGAACGGGCGCTGCGCGAGGCGGGAATCGCCTTCATGATGGCGCCGATGCATCACCCGGCCATGGCCCATGTAGGGCCGGTGCGCACCGAGCTGGGAACACGTACCATCTTCAACATTCTCGGCCCGCTCACCAATCCGGCTGGGGTAAAGCGTCAGCTCACCGGCGTTTTCACCCGCGACCTGATCCGGCCCATGGCCGAGACGCTGGCCCGGCTGGGAAGCGAACGCGCCTGGCTGGTGCATGGCGGCGACGGCACCGACGAATTGTCGATTGCCGGACCAAGCTGGATCGTGGCGCTGGAAGAGGACGGCAGCCTGCGCGAGGCAGAACTGCACCCCGAAGATTTCGGCTTGCCCGTGCACCCTTTCGACGCCATCCTCGGCGGCAGCCCGGAAGAGAACGGCCGCGCCTTCCGGGCACTTCTGGACGGGGTCCCGGGGGCCTATCGGGACGCGGTCCTGATGAACGCCGCTGCCGCCCTGGTCATCGCGGGTCGCGCCGACAATCTGGCGTCCGGTGTCGAACAGGCAGCTGAAAGCATTGACAGCGGCCAGGCGAAAGAGCGCGTCGCGGCGCTGGCCCGTATCACTTCGGAGGAGACATGAGCACACCCTCGATCCTCGAAAACATCAAGGCCTACAAACTGGACGAGATCGCCGCCGCGAAGGCCGAGACGCCTTTGGCGCAGATCGAGGAACGTGCGCAGGCGGCCGGGCCGGTGCGTCCTTTCGCGGAGTCGCTGCTCCATGCGTCCAAGCAAGGTTACGGGCTGATCGCGGAAATCAAGAAGGCCAGCCCGTCGAAGGGGCTCATCCGCGAGGATTTCGATCCCGAGGCGCTGGCGCTGGCCTATGCGCAAGGTGGCGCGACCTGCCTGTCGGTGCTGACCGACAGGCCCAGCTTCCAGGGGGCACCGGAATTCCTGATCCGGGCGCGGGACGCCTGCAGTCTGCCGGTTCTGCGCAAGGATTTCATGTATGATCCCTACCAGGTGGCCGAAGCCCGTGCCTGGGGGGCCGATTGCATTCTGATCATCATGGCCAGCGTCGATGACGCGCAGGCCGCCGAACTCGAAACGGCGGCAGGCGAATGGGGGATGGACGCGCTTGTCGAAGTGCATGACCGATCGGAACTGGACCGCGCACAGGCTCTCGGATCGAAGCTGATCGGGATCAACAACCGCGACCTGAACACCTTCGAGACAAGCCTGGACACGACGCGGACCCTGTCCAAGTTCGTGCCCCCGGACCGGATCGTCGTGTGCGAGAGCGGCCTTGAAACGCGCGAGGATCTGGCCGACATCGCCATGTACGGGACGCGCGTGTTCCTGGTCGGGGAAACCCTGATGCGGGCCGATGACGTGGCACAGGCGACACGCGACCTCCTGGCGTCACCACTGACCGCGCCCGGAGGCATGTGAACGTGGCCGACCTGACCCACTTCGACGCCAAGGGCGATGCCCACATGGTCGATGTCTCCGACAAGGCGGTGACAGCGCGTGTGGCTGTCGCGGCGGGCCACGTGAAAATGGCGCGCGAAACCTACGACATCATATCGCAAGGCCGGGCAAGCAAGGGCGATGTCCTTCCCGTGGCGCGGCTCGCGGGCATCATGGGCGCCAAGAAAACACCCGAGCTGATCCCCCTGTGCCATCCGCTTCCAGTGACCAGGGTGGCGGTCGAACTGACGCTGGACGAGACCCTTCCCGGCGTACGCATCGAGGGCACGGTCAAGACCACCGGACAAACGGGCGTGGAGATGGAGGCGCTGACAGCTGTCTCGACCGCGGCACTGACGGTTTATGACATGGTCAAGGCAGTTGACCGCGCGATGGAGATCGGCGGCATCCGGGTGCTCCTCAAGGATGGCGGAAAGTCCGGCCTTTACGAGGCCTCATGATAAGCGTCGATCAGGCCCTGGAGCATCTTTTTTCGCTGGTGGCGCCCTTGGGGGCCGAAGCGGTGCCATTGGCGCAGGCGGCCGGCAGAGTGTTGGCACGGGACGCGGTGGCGCGGCGCGATCAGCCGCCCTTCGCGGCCTCGGCCATGGACGGCTACGCGGTGTCAGGGGCCTGTGCCGACCCCGGTGCGCGCCTGCACGTGATCGGCGAAGCGGCGGCCGGGCACGGATTCGGGGGCCGGGTCGGCGCCGGAGAGACGGTGCGCATCTTCACCGGCGCGCCGCTGCCCGCGGGTGCCGACCGCGTGATCATCCAGGAGGACGTCACGCGCGCCGGCGACATGATCACGCTGGGGACTGAACTGGACGGCGGCACGCATGTCCGCGCGGCCGGCGGGGATTTCCGGGTTGGTGACCGGATCGAGGCGCCACGGATGCTGGGCCCGTCCGATCTCGCGCTTCTGGCGGCAATGAACATCCCCGAGGTGCCGGTCACGCGGCGGCCCGAAGTTGCGCTGATGTCCACCGGTGACGAACTGGTGATGCCCGGTGAGGAACCGGGACCGGACCAGATCATCGCGTCCAACACGTTCGGTCTGAAGGCCATGCTCGAGGGGATCGGCGCACGGGCGCGCATTCTTCCGATCGCGCGCGATACGCGCGCCTCCCTGACGGCGGGATTCGACCTGGCCGCGGGCGCCGACCTCGTGGTGACGATAGGGGGCGCTTCGGTGGGAGATCATGACCTTGTCGGCGAGGTTGCCGAGGAAATGGGGATGCATCGGGCCTTCTACAAGATCGCGATGCGCCCCGGCAAGCCGCTGATGGCGGGACGGATGGGCGATGCGGCAATGGTTGGACTGCCGGGCAACCCGGTTTCCGCGATGGTGTGCGGGCATGTGTTCCTGGCACCGATGATCCGCGCGATGCAGGGGTTGGGCGCCGAACGCTCTTCGCGCCTGACGGCGCGCCTCGCCTGCGACATGCCCGCCGGCGGACCGCGCGAGCATTACATGCGGGCGACGCAAGAGAATGGGGCGATCACCCCCGCGCAACGCCAGGACAGCGCTTTGCTGTCGATTCTGGCGGACGCCAACGCGCTTCTGATACGCCCGGCCTCGGACCGGCCCCGCAAGGCCGGGGAGATCATGGAGTACATCGCGCTGTGAGCGGTCGCGCGTCGGCGGGACAATCCCTATTCGGCGCGTCAGCTTCTCAGACCTCAGCAGTTATCCACAGGAACGGTTGACACAAAAAGGGAACATGGATAGAACAAAAGGATACCCAATCGGGGAGGAGTGAGAGATGCTGACCCGGAAGCAAATGGATCTGCTGGATTTCATCAACAGGCGTGTGCAGCGTGACGGTGTGCCGCCCAGTTTCGACGAAATGAAGGAGGCGCTGGACCTGCGCTCGAAGTCCGGGATTCACCGGCTGATCACCGCGCTTGAGGAGCGCGGGTTCATCCGCCGCCTGGCGCATCGCGCGCGGGCGTTGGAGATCGTGAAACTTCCCGAAAGCCTGGGCGGCAGCGCACCGGGCGGTTTCACCCCGAAAGTGATCGAGGGGAACAAGCCCGAACCGGGTCGCCCGGCGAACGCCCAGCCTGTCGAGACCGCGCATGCGCTGGAACTGCCCCTCATGGGACGCATCGCCGCCGGTGTGCCGATCGAGGCGATTGCGCATGCCTCTCACAACATCGCGGTGCCGGGCGCCATGGTCGCCGGACCGGGCGAGCATTACGCGCTTGAGGTCAAGGGCGACTCGATGATCGACGCAGGCATCAACGACGGTGACGTGGTGGTCATCCGCGAGACCAGTACCGCCGAGAATGGAGATATCGTTGTCGCGCTGGTGGAAGAGCAGGAAGCGACACTGAAACGGTTTTTCCGCCGCGGCAGCACCATCGCCCTGGAGGCCGCCAACCCCGTTTACGAGACCCGTGTCCTGCCCGATGACAAGGTACGGGTGCAAGGGCGGCTCGTGGGTCTGATCCGCACTTACTGAGATGTCCGCGCGGCTGGCGTGTTCCAGAGCCGCGCACCTGTAACCTCGCGGGCGGTGATCGCGCGCAGGCGGCCTTCGGGCCCCTTGTGAAGGGCCAGGGCACCGGTCTTGCGCAAGAGGCCGGGATGCAGCACCCTGCACTTCAGGTCCGGGGGCAACTCACCCTCTGGCGGGACGGTATTCATCACCACCCAGGCGGCGCCGTCGCACCCGGTAAAATCGCGCGCAGCCCGCTTGCCGCGCAGCGCCCTCACCTTGACACCGCTTGTTGACACCGCCGGCCAAAGGGCCGCCGCGTCCTCCTGAACAGCGGGATCGCCGTCGTTCTCCAGCCAGTTGGCGGCAACGAACCCCGCGCCGCGCGGTTTGCTGAGGGCGCGGCCCTCCGCCGTCATCACCCCGACAAGCGCCCCGCTATCGGCGATCAGGATCTCGGGCCTTTCGGTGCCCGACCAGAGCCATATCGCCACCGCCGCCGGGACCAGGCCGGCCAATCGCGCCCGGCCCTGCCAGAGGACAAGCATCAGCGCGCCGGCGGCCAGCAGCGGAAGCACCGGCGACTCCGGGCTGGGCACCGTTCCGCGTGCGCCGTCCAGCCCCGAGACCCAATCCGCCACCCCCAGGATCCAGCGCAACCCGAGACCCATCACCCAGAGGGGCAAGGCGTGCAGGCCAAGCGGCAGCAACGCCGCCGCCGTCAGTACGGCGGGCATCACCAGAACCCCCATCAGCGGCACGCTCAGCAGGTTGGCCACAAGCCCGAAATGGGCGATCTGGTTGAAATGCGCCGCGGCGACCGGTGCCGTGGCAGCGCCTGCCACGAATGAGGAGATCACCACCGCCACTGGCGGCCGCAACCAGCCGGGTCCAAGCGGGACGCGCCGGTCGCGCAGCCAACCGAATACCGCAACCAGCCCCGTGGTGGCCGCAAACGACATCTGGAACCCGGGACCAAGCAGCGCCTCGGGCCGCAGGATCAGGACGATGATCGCGGCCACGGCCACCGCGCGCAGGCTGAAGGCGCGGCGGTCCAGCAGCACGGCCCCCAGAACCACCGCCACCATGACGAAAGCGCGTTCTGTCGCCACGTTGCCCCCGGACAGGGCAAGGTACCCGGCCGCGACCACAAGCGCGCCCAGGGCCGCGATCTTCTTGCCCGCCACCCGCAGGCCGACAGGCGGAATCGCGGCCAGCAGGATACGCAGCGCGGCGAAGACAACCCCGGCCAGAAGGCCCATATGCAGCCCGGAAATGGCCAGAAGATGGGCAAGATTGGAGATCCGAAGTGCCTCCAGTGTCTGCTGTGCGATGCCTGACCTGTCTCCGGTCATGATCGCGGCGGCGAAGGCGCCTGCCTCTCCTGGCAATGCGACCTGAACGCGCGCCGATATCGCCCTGCGTGCGGTGAAAACCGGTTGTTTGCCATCCGGCGGTTCTAGGCTGAGCAGGGGACTCCTTGTATACCCCACCGCCCCCAGGCCCTTGAACCAGGCGTGGCGCTGGAAATCGAAGCCACCAGGCTCCACCGGTCCGCCCGGCGGCGAGAGATGGGCGGTGGTCATCACCGTCATGCTTGGCAACGGGGTGATGAATCCCTGCTGGCCATGCAGGGAGATGCGCACATGTTGCGGCGTGCGTTCCGGAGACACGTTGCGCAGCACCACATTGTCGAGGGTCAGGCGCAGCGCGTCCGACCCGGAGCGATCCATTTCCACGATCCGCCCTTCCACCGGGCCGTAATAGCGCCACTCCAGAACCGGCGCGGCCACGTTATTGGCCCGGCCAGCTGCGAGATTGACGCCCGCAGCCACGAGCGCCGCAGCAATGAAAAGCGGCGAGAGCGCCTCGGACACGCGCCGTGAAAACACCCAGAGGACCAGCGCAGTGGCGGCCAGCAGCGCGTAAGTGCCTGCGGCGGGTTCAGCGGGAAGTGAGAAATATATGCCCACCCCGGCCGCGAGAAAAACCGGAACCCAGGGAAAGAGATGCCCGCGTTGCGCCGCAATCACGGCCGTCGCGTAATGCCACAGCGCCACGTCTTGTTTCCCCTCCGGCGGGCCGATAGACAGGCCGCGATGCTACGTCCGTCAAGGTTACCGAAAGGTTAAACACCGTATGCCCCAAGAGGTCGTGACCCGATTTGCCCCCTCGCCCACCGGTTTCCTGCATATCGGCGGCGCGCGGACGGCGCTTTTCAACTGGCTTTATGCGCGCGGCCGCGGCGGGCGCTTCCTGCTGAGGATCGAGGATACGGATCGTGCCCGGTCCACCCCGGAAGCGACCAAGGCGATCCTGGACGGGCTGGCGTGGCTCGGCCTCGATCACGACGGCGAGGCGGTGAGCCAGGCCGCACGTGCGGAACACCACCGCGAGGTGGCCCTGCAGATGCTGGAAACCGGACAAGCCTACAAGTGTTATGCCAGTTCGCAGGACATTCAGGAATTTCGTGAAAAGGCCCGTGCCGAGGGGCGGTCAACGCTTTTTGAAAGCCCCTGGCGCGATGCCGATCCGGCGCGCCACCCGCCCGGTGCCTCTTATGCGATCCGCCTGCGTGCACCGCGCGAGGGATCAACCCTCATTCATGACGAGGTCCAGGGCAGCGTGACGTTTCGCAACGATCAGCTGGATGACATGGTATTGTTACGCAGCGATGGCACACCCGTTTACATGCTTGCCGTGGCCGTGGACGATCATGACATGGGCGTGACCCATGTGATCCGTGGAGATGACCACCTCAACAACGCCGCGCGGCAATCGCTGATCTACACCGCCATGGGGTGGCCATTGCCCGTATATGCGCATATCCCGCTCATTCACGGGCCCGACGGCAAGAAGCTGAGCAAGCGGCACGGTGCCCTGGGAGTTTCCGAATACCAACGCATGGGGTACCCGGCAGCGGGCATGCGCAATTACCTGGCCCGACTGGGCTGGAGCCATGGCGACACGGAATTCTTCACGGACACCGACGCACAGGCCTGGTTCGATCTGCCCAGTATCGGCAAGTCGCCGGCGCGCTTGGACTTCAAGAAGCTGGACAACCTGTGCGGTCAGCATATTGCTGCAAGCGAGGATGCTGCACTGCTGCAAGAACTGGACGAATTCCTGGCAATTACGGACCACGCACCGATCGAAGGCGTTAAACGGGATCGAATGCTGGCGGGGATGTACTGCCTGAAGGAACGCGCCAAGACATTCTTGGAACTTATTGAAAAAGCAAGATTCATCCTTACAGACAGACCTGTTGAACCTGATGAGAAAGCCGCCGCGACGCTGGATGATGTATCCCGTGGTATACTGAATGAATTGACGCCGCGCCTGCAAAATGCTAACTGGACCCGCGAAACACTGGAAGCGGAGGCGACCGGATTGGCCGAGGCGCACGGAGTGAAGTTCGGCAAACTCGCGGGGCCGATGAGAGCCGCGTTGGCTGGTCGCACCGCCACTCCCAGCGTATTTGACATGATGCTGGTGCTCGGCCGTGACGAGAGCATTGCCCGGCTGAACGACGCTGCGGCCGAAGCCGGGACTTGACCTGCGGCACGGCAAACAGAAACAATCCGCCCAACGCCAAACGTGCCGGGGCCAGTGAAGGAGGATACGCATGTCCGAATCCAAGAAATCCGCAACGCTTGCGATAAACGGAGACAGTTTCGAGCTTCCGGTCTATTCGGGGACCGCCGGTCCGGACGTCATCGACATCCGCAAACTGTATGCTCAGGCCGGGGTTTTCACCTACGATCCCGGGTTCACCTCCACGGCGAGCTGTGACAGCACGATCACATTCATCGACGGTGACAAGGGGGAATTGCTGCATCGCGGATACCCCATAGATCAGCTGGCCGAGAAATCCCATTTCCTCGAGGTTTGCTACGTCCTGCTTTACGGTGAACTGCCTTCCGCCGCGCAGCTCGAGGATTTCGAGAACCGCGTGACCCGCCACACGATGCTGCACGAGCAGATGATGTACCTTTTCCGGGGGTTCCGTCGGGACGCGCACCCGATGGCGATCATGGTGGGAGTGGTCGGCGCGCTTTCGGCTTTTTATCATGACAGCACGGACATCTCGGATCCGTGGCAGCGCGAGGTCGCGTCGGTTCGGATGATCGCCAAACTGCCGACCATTGCCGCGATGGCCTACAAGTATTCCATCGGCCAGCCCTTCGTCTATCCGCGCAACGATATCGACTACGCCTCGAACTTCCTGCGCATGTGTTTCGCGGTGCCGGCCGAGGATTACGAGGTCAACCCGATCCTCAGCCGCGCGATGGATCGTATCTTCACGCTCCATGCCGATCATGAGCAGAACGCCTCGACGTCGACCGTGCGGTTGGCCTCCTCCTCGGGGGCGAACCCGTTTGCCTGCATCGCCGCCGGCATCGCCTGCCTGTGGGGTCCGGCGCATGGTGGCGCCAACCAGGCCTGCCTCGAAATGCTGCGCGAGATCGGCACCCCCGATCGCATCCCGGAATTCATCGCACGGGCCAAGGACAAGGACGATCCGTTCCGCCTGATGGGGTTCGGCCACCGTGTCTACAAGAATTTCGATCCCCGCGCCAAGGTGATGAAACAATCCGCCGACGAGGTCCTGGATCTGCTCGGTGTCGAGGACAACCCGACGCTGCAGGTCGCTAAGGATCTGGAAGCGGCGGCGCTTGCGGACGACTATTTCACCGACAAGAAGCTGTTTCCGAATGTGGATTTCTATTCGGGAATCATCCTTGAGGCGATGGGTTTCCCGACCTCGATGTTCACACCTATATTTGCGGTGAGCCGAACTGTCGGTTGGATTTCCCAATGGAAAGAGATGATCGCCGATCCGCAACTCAAGATCGGCCGCCCGCGCCAATTGTATCACGGCGAGACGTTGCGCGACTACGTGGATATCGAAAAGCGCTGAGCCGAGCGAGCCGGCCCGGCAAGAACGGACCACGCCGCATCGGGTTCCGGTGCGGCGTTCAACGCCCTTCGAACCGCGCCGCGCGCTTTTCCAGGAACGCGACCACGCCCTCCTTGAAATCCCGTGTCTGGCCACAGGCCCCCTGGAAACGGGCCTCGAGATCAAGCTGAGCATCAAGGCCGTTTTCCCAACTGCCGCGAATGGCCTGGCGCGCCATGAGATAGGTCTGTGTAGGGCCCGCTGCCAGTTGCGCCGCGCGGTTCTGCCAATGTGCCTCGAACGTGTCGTCGGGCACCGCCTCCCAGATCATGCCCCAGTCGCTGGCTTGCCGGGCGCTGATTGGTTCGGCGAACAGGGCAGCCCCCATTGCCTTTGCCGCCCCCATCTGGCGCGGCAACCAATAAGTACCGCCGGCATCCGGGATGAGGCCGATCCGCGCGAAGGCCTGCACGAAATACGCGGAATGCGCCGCGATTACCACATCCGCCGCCAGCGCAAGGTTGGCCCCTGCCCCTGCCGCCGCCCCGTTCACGGCGCTGATCACCGGCACCGCGCAATCCGAAATGGCGTGCAGCATGGGCACGTATTCCTCACGCAGCACCCTTTCCAGATCCATGTTCGCAGCCGTGGCGCCGTCGCTGAGGTCCTGCCCGGAACAAAAAGCCTTGCCGTTGCCCGTGATCACCAGCACCCGCGCGTTTTGCCCGGCGTATCCGGCCGCGTCGGTGATCTCGGCCCGCATCTGTGTGTTGAGCGCATTCATGACGTCAGGCCGGTCAAGCCGCAAGGTGGCGATATCGTCACGGATATCCACCGTGATTGTCTGGTAGTCCTTCATGATGTCAGTTCCTTCTAGCCCCCGCAGGGCATGGACCAAGGCGCATTCCGGAGCGCCGGGCGGCGTCAACGGGGATCACTTGTCGAGGATCTGCCCGAGGCGGGCCTTCTCGGCGGTACTCAGCCCCTCTTCGTCTCCGGTGCCGGCGGCGGTCCGGCGGCGCAGATAGAATGCCGCGATCCCGCCACCAAGAACAAGCATAAGGGGCCCTGCCCCCCAGAGAATCCAGTTGGCGCCGTGCCGGGTGGGTGTCATCAGCACGTATTCGCCGTACCGGGCGACGAAAAAGTCACGCACCTCGGCGTCGGTTGCGCCTTCAGTCAGGAGTTCCCGCACTTTCACCCGCGCGTCAGAGGCCCATTCGGCATTGGAGGAAGCGATCGATTCAGATCGGCACTTGACGCAACGCAGATCGTCATCCAACTCCTGTGCACGCGCTTCCAGAACCGGATCATCCAGCATCTCGCCGGGTTCCACCGCTCCGACGGGGAGGACAAGACCCAGCAGAAACGTGCCGGCCACGAGCAGGCGGATACAACACAGCATACGCGTCATCCCGGTCATTCCGCGGGCACCGGCGGTACGGCTTCCGACTTGCGCGCGCCGGCCGCGACCCTGTAACGCCGGTCACTGAGGCTGAAAAAACCACCAAGCGCCATGAGGATCGACCCGCCCCAGATCCAGTTCGCAAGCGGCTTGTAATAGCTGCGCATCGCCCAGCCTCCGTTTTCCTGCGGATCCCCGATCACGACATAGATGTCGCGCAGGAATCCATTGTCGATCGCCGCCTCGGTCGTGGGCATCTGCGCCACCGGATAAACCCGTTTTTCAGGGGTCAGGTCAGCGATCCGGGTGCCATCCTTTGAAACCGTCACATCCGCCATGGTGGAGATGTAATTCGGGCCCTGCACGCGCTCCACCCCTTCGAGGGTCAGGGTGTAGCCGGAAAATGCGAAACTTTCACCTTCCTGGACCACGCGGATGTCCTCGGCTTCCCATGCCATCAGACCGGCGATGCCCGCCATGGTCACGCCAAGCCCGCCATGCGCAACCGCCTTGCCCCAATCGGCGCGTGGCAAACGACCAAGGCGGCGCAGACGACCTGCGATCGGTCCCCGGCCGGTCCGGGTCCAGATGTCAACCGCCGCGCCCGACACCAGCCATGCCCCGAGGGCAAGCCCGACCGGTCCAAGCGCGCTGCGCCCTGTCTGCATCGCCCAGGTCAGAACGCCTACGGCCAACGCCAGCACCATCGCGCCCCGCAATGTGCGCAGCACCCTGCCCGGCTTGCCGCGCTTCCACGGCATCATCGCGCCGAACGGCAGCAAAAGCCCAAGCACGACCATGAAAGGCGTGAACGCCATGTTGAAGAACGGCGGACCGACCGAGATCTTGCGCTCGCCCGACGTGGCAAGTTCGATCACCAGCGGCCAGATTGTTCCGACGAATACGATGAAGGCCGAGACGGCCAGCAACACGTTATTGGCCACCAGCATGGTTTCACGGCTGTTGATAGCAAAGACGCCACGGGCCTGCATCATCCCGGCCCGGGCGGCAAAAAGCGTGAGGCCGCCCAGCATGAAGACCGCGAGTATGCCGAGAAGGAACACACCGCGCTCGGGATCGTTGGCAAAGGCATGCACGGAAGTCAGGACGCCCGATCGGGTGATGAAGGCACCGACCATGGAAAAGCCGAAGGCGATTATGGCCAGAAGCACGGTCCAGCTTTTCAGGCTTTCTCTTTTTTCGACCACGATGGCCGAATGCAGCAAGGCCGCAGCGATGAGCCAGGGCATGAAAGATGCGTTCTCAACCGGATCCCAGAACCAGAACCCGCCCCAGCCAAGCTCGTAATAGGCCCACCAGCTGCCAAGGCCGATGCCGATCGTCAGGAAGACCCAGGCGGCAAGGGTGTAAGGCCGCACCCAACGGCCCCAGGCCGCATCGACACGTCCTTCGATCAACGCCGCGACGGCAAAGCTGAAGGTCATAGAAAGGCCCACGTAACCGAGGTAGAGAAACGGAGGGTGAAACGCGAGCCCCGGATCCTGCAGCAACGGGTTGAGATCCTGCCCGTCGAAGGGGGGCACCGCCAGCCTCTCGAACGGGTTCGAGGTGAATATGATGAAGGCGAAAAAGGCCACGCCAACCATCGCCTGCACACTCAGGACACGCGCCCGCAGGCCGGGCGGAAGATTGCCGCCGAACCATGCCGCCATCGCACCGAAAAGCGTCACGATCAGCACCCACAACAACATCGAGCCCTCATGGTTACCCCATGTGCCGGTGATCTTGTAGAGCATCGGCTTGGCGGTATGACTGTTGAGGGTGACCAGCCGCAACGAGAAATCCGACGTGACGAAGGCCCACATCAGCGCGCCGAATGCAAACGCCGTCAGCAGGAACTGTGCCGTGGCGGCCGGATCAGCCGCTGCCATCCAGCCCGGCCATCGTTTCTGTGCCCCCACAAGCGGAACCACCGCCTGGAAACAGGCGACCAGAAAGGCGAGGATCAGCGCGAAGTGCCCGAGTTCTGTAATCATGCCCCGAGTATAGAGCGTGAACGCACATGCGCCAACGAAGAAACCGGCCCTGAGAGGATCACATTGTCGCGGGGCGGCCCCGTCTGCGCCAATCTTCCAGCGCCGGATTCGCGTCCTGCGCGATGACCGACAACGTCAGATCCGCGTCGCGCCCGGTTTGCGCGGCGCCGGGGCTGTCATGGCGAAGCGCGTGCAGGTTGCGGATGTTCTCGGCCACCTGCGGGGCATGGGCCATCGTTGCGGCAATCGAACGTTGGAATTCCTGCCCCTTCACCTGGTGCCTGGCCCCGAAATAGAAGCTGACGACCGCGCCCAGAAGCCACCAGAGTGGCTCGGGCACCAGCGCCAGCCCCTGCATCCGGGCGGCAAACCAGACCGGATCGGTCATCGCCGCACCGAACATTGCCAGCACCCCGAAGGCCATCGCCGGGCGTGGCAGGCGGTTGAGGGCGTCGACCAGGCGGTCAAAGCGCCCGCGGCGCGGCGCAAACTCGGCCGCGAACTGCGCCAGAGCGGCCCGCCGGTGCCCGGCATCGCGGGCGGACTCCTGCTCGGCATTGACGCGGAAGACTTCGGCCGTCTCGGCAATCATGTTGCGGCCGCCACCGAAAAGCAGCCCGAAGAGTCGTTCAATCAGTCCCATTGCGCCACCCTGTCCCGAAACTCGTCTTCGCCAAGATGCCAGCGCGGCGCGATGAACTCCTCCGCGCGGCGGATCCATCCGCCCTTGCCGCCGGCACGGGTGCGCGCGAACTTGCGCAAGGCGGGCCGCGCATCGGCAAGGCGCAGGTAATAATTGCGCCGCGCGATACCGTAGGCATCGGCAATGTGACCGGGCGCCGCACGCGCCGCCGATCGCGCCGTTCGCGCGGTTACCGGTCCGATCACCCCGTCGACCGCAACCTCCTGATCCATCCGGCGCAGGAGCCGCTGCAGGATCTTGACCGCATTGGACCCGGCATTGACATACATGTCGAAGACGCTCGCCTGAAGCACACCCGGCAGCAACTCGATACCCGGCCGGCGAAAGTAATGTTCTATGAACAACGTTTCGGCCCGTCCGGGGGTCATGCGGCCAAGATCATCCGTGTCGACATCCCCGTCCCCGTCCAGATCAAGGCGCAGCCGCCGCAGTGTATGGATGGTGACGCCATGCTTCGTGGCGCCACCGGGATCGTCGGGATCGTCCACGAACCCGCCCTCACGCGCCACGATTTCCCTTGCGATTTCGGTGACATCCTTCATCGGCTACATCCTGCGCTACCACTTGCGCAGAAGGCTGGAGAGGATGGATTAACGACGTCCTTAGCTGCCGCCCGGTTCCTTGTAGACACCCTGTTTCTTGAGGCTGTCCACAACTTCCTTGGGCATGTAATCCTCGTCATGCTTGGCAAGGATTTCGGTCGCACGGAACACGCCGTCTTCAAGGGTGCCGGTGCCGACCATGCCCTGATTCTCCTCGAAAAGATCCGGCAGGACACCCCGATAGGTGACCGGCACCGTGGCGCCGCCATCGGTCACGCTGAAGCGGATCGTTTCCCCCTCTCCGCGTTTCAGGCTTCCCGTCGCGACCAGGCCGCCGATGCGAAAAACCTCTGTCGGCGCGGGCGGTTCGGCGATCACCTGGCTGGGGGATCGGAAGAAATTGATCCCGTCACGCATCGCATATCCGATCATGGCGGTGGCCGCGATCAAGGCCACGACTGTCACCAGTATCACCTGAACGCGGCGCTTTTTCTTGAGGGATTTCATCGCTTCGTCTCTTGCGGATCAGGGAAAGACCGGCGCCATCATCAGGCCAGTCGTCTCGTCCATACCTAACATCAGATTGGCATTCTGCAAGGCCTGCCCGCTTGACCCCTTGGTCAGGTTGTCAAGCGCCGCGATCACGATGGCCCGGCCGGCGATACGATCCTCGACAACACCGATATGGCAGAAATTGCTGCCGCGAACGTGCCGGGTGCTGGGATACTGCCCGAAGGGCAACACCTCGAGGAAGGGTTCGTCTTCGTAGGCTTGAACAAGGGTTTCGTGCACCGATCCCGCGTTGCCGCGGACATAGACAGTGGCAAGGATACCGCGATTCGCAGGGATCAGATGCGGCGTGAACTGCACTTTCACCTCGCGTCCGGCCAGTGCGGTGAATTCCTGGTCGAACTCCGCAAGATGGCGGTGCGTACCGCCGGCGCCATAGGCATGTGTCCCTTCCGAAAGTTCGGCATGCAGCAGGTTCTCCCTGAGGCTGCGCCCGGCCCCGCTGACCCCGGTCTTGAGATCGATGATGATTTCGTCAAGGTCGATTGCACCGGCGTCGACGAGCGGGCGCAGCGCATACTGCCCGGTCGCCGCGTTGCACCCGGTTCCGGCAACCAGACCCGCGCCCCGGATCTCGTCGCGGTAGAACTCGGTCAGACCGTAAATCGCCTTCTTCTGCAATTCCGGCGCGGCGTGCGGAGTGTCGTACCATTTTTCATAGACAGCCGGATCGCGAAGGCGAAAATCGGCACTGAGGTCAACCACCTTCAGACCCTTGGGCAAATTGCGGATCACCTCCTGACTGGTCTTGTGGGGCAACGCGCAGAAGCACAGGTCTATATCACCAAAGTCGATTTCCGCTATGGTCAGCATGCGCGGCAGGGCAAGGTGCCGCAAATGCGGGAACACCTCTTCCATTTCCACGCCGGCACGGGAATTGGCCCCGAGCGCGGCAATGCGCATTTCCGGATGCGTTGCGATCAGGCGGACAAGCTCGGCCCCCGTGTAGCCGGAGGCACCGAGTATCGCGATCTTGTGAGTCATGTGGTGACCTTTGCCGTGGCTTCGGACCAAGGGTTTAGGCAAAACACGGACCCACTGCAATGCGGGCGCAACGCGGGATTGCCGCTCAGGCCTCGTGAAACTCGATCTTGCGACGCATGAACTGGGTCGCACGGTCCGAGACCGTCTTCGGATCACCCGTGGTCAGGCACATCGGGATTTGCCCCGGGCCGGCCATTTCGGGATGCCGTCCCAGGTAATCGGCAAGGCTTTCTGCAACAATCTCTGCCTGGCTGTAAACCTGCACGTCCGGGCCAAGCGCGGCCTTGAACGCATCTTCCATCAGCGGGTAATGCGTACAGCCAAGAATTGCGGCTTGCGGTTTCGGCATTTTCCGCTTGAGGGCATCCACATGGCTGCGAACCAGCGCTTCGGCAAGGATCATGTCGCCCTCCTCGATCGCGTCCACGACCCCGCCACAGGCCTGCGCCTCCACGTCCACACCGATGGCGCGGAAAGCCAGTTCGCGCTGGAAGGCGCGACTTGATACGGTCGCCGGCGTGGCAAAAAGCGCGACATGCTTCACCGCCACCTCGCGCGGCGGCGAGTTGTCACCCCACTGCCGTTCCGTGAGCGCCTCGATCAGGGGCACGAAGACGCCCAGCACCCGCTTGCCCTCGGGCAGGCCGGACTCCTGCATGCGCCTGAGTGCCGCGGCACTGGCGGTGTTGCAGGCCAGCACCACCAGGTCGCATCCGGCCTTCCACAGCCGCTCGACCCCTGCCCTGGTCAGATCGTGGACATCATCCGCCTCGCGCACGCCGTAGGGCGCATGGGCATTGTCGCCCAGGTAGACGAAAACCTGATCCGGCAGGCGCTTCTGCACGGCGTCCAGCACCGTCAGGCCACCCAGCCCGCTGTCGAAGATACCTACCGCCATATCGTTTCGCGCCCCGGCGCGCCCCTACTCGAATTCGTGGCCGATCCGCCCGGGATCAATTGGCCGCGGGGAAAGCTCATACGTCTTGTGGCGCAGGAAATCCATCAGCAATTTGGAGTCCTTGGCGCGCGCCTCCAGAGCGGCCCGCCCTATGGGCTCCCCCACCACCACGCGCACCGAGGTGTCCACACGCTTGCCGAACTCCTTGATCATCAAACCCATGCGAAGTGTATAATGCAGGTGGCTGGCAATCTGGAACAGGCGGCTGGTGTGACCGTCAAAGAAGATCGGCACCACTGTCGCGTTGGATTTCGCCACCATCCGCGCCGTAAAGCCGCGCCAACCCGGATCGAGGGGCTGTGCGAAAGGTTTCGTCGCGGTGGACACGGTGCCGCCCGGAAAGATCCCGATAGCGCCGTCGTCGCCAAGATACTCCAGCGCCGTTTTGCGGGTCTGCAGATTCAGCTTCACCGCTTCCTTGTCGTCGTCAAAGCTTATCGGGAGGATGATGCGGTTAAGATCCTCGGCCTTGCGGAACACCTGATGCGCGAGAATCCGGAAATCGCCGCGCGTCTGGCTGAGGATGTGGCCCATCATCAGCCCGTCGAGGATTCCGTAGGGATGGTTCGCAATCAATATCAGCGGGCCGTCCCGCGGGATGTTGGCCAGGCTGCCGCCCACCACGTCGAGGGTCAGGCCGTAGCGTTCGACCATGACTTGCCAGAAGCTGCGCCCGCTGGCCACTTCCTGCTCGTAGCCGCGGGCGCGCTTTATCAGGCGGATGCGCCCGGTGAGGTTTTCCATGGTCCGGATCATCGCCCGCCCGCTGCGGGTCTCGGCCGAATAGGAATAGCTGATGTCGCGGGCGATGTGCCGTTCGTGGCGCATTCTGGTCGTCCTTCGAGCGAGTCGCTGGTTCTTTAAGTGTGTGCGACGCTTCTGACCAGAGTGAGTGAAACTTTTGTGACGTCATTGCGCCGCGCGCGTCACCTCCTCGCCACCGGCGCGGATTGTAGCCAACAATTCCTCGCGCCGCTTGGCCGCGTGGGCCTCATTTTCGGCCTTGACCGGACCGAAGCCGCGTATTTGCAGCGGCAGCTCAGCCAGCGCCACGATGGCGTCGTGCGTCAACGCGTCATGCAGCGGCAGGATTTCTTTCATGTCCGCCTCGAACTGACGGATCAGCTTGCGTTCCATGCGCCGTTCAGAACTGAACCCGAAGATGTCAAGCGGTGTGCCCCGCAGCACCTTCAAACGCGCCAGAACCCGCAGCGGACGTTCCAGCCATGGCCCGAATTCGCGCTTTCTGGGGCGTCCGTCGGGCCCCTTGCCGGTCAGGACCGGCGGGGCAAGGTGAAAGGTCATCCTGAAATCGCCATCGAACTCTTCTCGTGCCTTCTCGCGGGTTTTCAGCAGCAGGCGCGCCACCTCGTATTCGTCCTTGTAGGACAGAAGCTTGTGATACCCCTTGGCGACGGCCTCCTTGAGCTCCGAATCCTCGATCGCCTCAACCATCCCGCGATAACGACGGGCCAACCCCTTGCCTTGATAAGCCTTCAGGTGATCGGCACGGTGGGCGATTTTCTGGTCCAGCGATCCGGGCTTTTCCACGACCGAGGGTTCCAGCAGCTTATCCGCCTCGGCGGAATGCAGCACCGCCCACCGGCCGATGGCAAAGGCGCGCTTGTTGCGTTCGACCGCCGCGCCATTCATCGAAATGGCGCCTTCGATTGCCTCGAGGTTCAGCGGAATCAATCCGCGCTGCCATGCCGCGCCGAATACGATCATGTTGGAAAAGATGGAGTCCCCCATCGTCACGCGGGCCAGTTCCGAAGCATCGAACAACTGCACATCGTCCTTCAACCGGGCCGTCAATGACAGTTCCAGCCGCTCCGTCGGCAGACGGAATTCGGTATCGCGGGTGAAATCGCCGGTCATCGTCTCGTGGTTGTTGACCACGGCGCCGGTGCGGCCCCGGCGCGTCAGCCCGAGGGTCTTGGCCCCCGCCGACACCACGAGATCCCCGCCGATCAGCGCGTCGGCCTCGCCGATCGCCACGCGGATGGCGCTGATGTCCTCGGGGGCCTCGGCGATGCGGCAGTGGATATGTACCGCGCCGCCCTTCTGCGCCAGACCCGCCATTTCCATCATCCCGGCGCCCTTGCCGTCAAGCTGTGCCGCCTGGGCCATGACCGCGCCGATGGTCACCACCCCGGTGCCGCCAACCCCGGTGATCACCACGTTATGGGTGCCGCGGATCGCGGGCAGGTCAGGCTCGGGAAGGTCGGGCAATTCCAGATCCGTCGTTTCCTCCTTGCGAAGCTCGGCGCCTTCCAGCGTCACGAAGGACGGGCAAAACCCCTTGAGGCAGGAAAAATCCTTGTTGCATGCGGACTGGTCGATGGCGCGTTTGCGGCCCAGCTCGGTTTCCCTTGGCACGATCGCCACGCAGTTGGACTGAACCCCGCAATCGCCGCAGCCCTCGCACACCTCGGGATTGATGAAGACCCGTCTGTCAGGATCCGGGAAATTGCCGCGCTTGCGGCGGCGGCGTTTCTCGGCCGCGCAGGTCTGCACATAAATAATGGCGGAAACGCCCTTGATATCCTTGAATTTATCCTGAACTTTCGGCAATTCCTCGCGGGGATGCCAACCCACGTCCTGAGGGAAATCCCGGCGCGCGGGTTCTTCTTTCTCGTCAAAGACCACGGCAATGTGCTCAACCCCCATCGCCCGAAGTTCATGCGCGATCCTGTCGGGGCCGAGGCCGCCTTCGTTTGTCTGCCCGCCGGTCATTGCCACCGCGTCGTTGTAGAGGATCTTGTAGGTGATGTTGGTTCCGGCGGCCAACGCGGCGCGGATGGCAAGGATCCCGGAATGATTGTAGGTGCCGTCACCGATGTTCTGAAAAACATGATCGCGGGTGGAGAACGGCGCCTCCCCGATCCAGTTGGCACCCTCCGCCCCCATGTGTGTGTACCCGCTTGTCTCGCGGTCCATCCACATGGCCATGATATGGCACCCGATCCCGGCATAAGCGCGGCTGCCATCGGGCAGGTTGGTCGACGTATTGTGCGGACAACCCGCGCAGAAATAGGGCAGCCGGGTCGCGATCTCCTCGGCATTGTCGGATTTGCGTGCCTCTGCAATATGCGAAAGCGCGGCCTTGACGCTTTCGGTGCCACGCCCCTCCTCGGTCAGGATGGTGCCGATCTTCTCGGCGATCATCACGGGGTCCAGCGCCATGCGGGTCGGAAACAGCTCCTCGCTGTGCATGGAGCCCGCGCCCCCCTTGTACCAGCCATAGACCCGCCGCCCGCGCCGGTCATCGAAAATCGCCTCCTTGATCTGGATTTCGATCAGCTTGCGCTTCTCCTCGACGACGACAATCAGTTCCAGGCCCTCGGCCCAGTCGTGAAAGCCCTTCATGTCCATCGGGAAGGTCTGGCCAACCTTGTATGTGGTCAGGCCAAGCCGCTCCGCCTCGGTCGCGTCGATGCCCAGCATGTCCAGCGCATGCTCAAGGTCCAGCCAGTTCTTGCCGGCCGCCACGAACCCGATCTTCGCGCCCGGCTTTCCCCAGATGCGATTGTCGATCTTGTTCGCATGTGCAAAGGCTTCGGCGGCAAACCTCTTGTGGTCGATCATCCGTGCTTCCTGCGGAATCCAGTGATCTCCCAGACGGATGTTGAGACCGCCCTCGGGCATGTCGAACTCCGGGGTGATGAACTGCATCCGGTCCGGGCGGCCGTCCACCACACTCGTGACTTCCACCGTGTCCTTCATCGTCTTGAGCCCGCACCAGACACCGGCGAAGCGGCTCAGGGCCCAACCGTAGAGCCCGTAATCAAGAATCTCCTGAACGCCGGCCGGGCTGAGCACCGGCATGTAGGTATCCACCAGAGCCCAGTCCGACTGATGACAGGTTGTCGAGGATTCGCCGGTATGGTCATCACCCATCGCCATCAGGACACCGCCATTGCGCGATGTCCCGGCCATATTGGCATGCCGCATCACGTCGCCCGAGCGGTCGACACCCGGCCCCTTGCCGTACCAGAGGCCAAAAACACCGTCGTAGCGGCCTTCGCCGCGAAGTTCTGCCTGCTGGCTGCCCCACAGGGCCGTTGCCGCCAGATCCTCGTTCAGCCCCGGCTGAAAGGTGATATCCGAGTCTTCAAGCCATTTCGCGGCCCGCGTCATCTGCAAGTCCACCGCGCCGAGCGGAGAGCCACGGTAGCCGGTGACGTAACCGGCTGTCTTCAAGCCCCTCGCGCGGTCGCGTGCGGCCTGCATCAGCGTCAACCGGACAAGCGCCTGCGTTCCATTCAGCAGGACCGGCGATTTTTCCAGATCGAAGCGATCGGTCAACGATATTGTCGGAGTGGTCATGGAAGCCCTCCCAAGAAGACATATATGCAAGTAGGTGACACAATAATAGGTCACATGTTGTGACCTATAAAGGGAAATTTTATCCGGCGGAGTGGCTTCGACGTGCCAGCACAGCGTTTTTTTGCTATTGCTCTCCGGGTGACGGATTTAGCGGAAAGTTTCAGGGATGGATTGGGACAAACTCAGAATATTTCATGCCGTCGCGGATGCCGGGAGCCTTACCCATGCAGGTGATCTGTTGCATTTGTCGCAATCGGCTGTCTCCCGGCAGGTGCGGGCACTGGAGGAATCACTCAATGCCACCCTCTTTCACCGCCATGCGCGCGGTCTGATTCTCACTGAACAAGGGGAATTGCTGTTTGACGCGACACGCGCGATGATGAAGCGCCTCGACGCTGCCACCGCACGCATCCGCGACAGCGAGGAAGAGGTTTTCGGCGAACTTCGCGTGACCACCACGATCGGGTTCGGCACTCTCTGGCTGGCACCGCGCCTGCCGCAACTTTACCAGAAATATCCTGACCTCAAGATCGACCTGATGTTGGAAGAGCGGGTTCTCGACCTGCCCATGCGCGAAGCGGACGTGGCGATCCGGATGAAGGAGCCCAGCCAGGCCGACCTGATCCGCAAACGCCTGATGAGCGTTCACATGTGCCTTTACGCCACGCCCGCCTATCTGGCCGCCCATGGCACGCCGCAAGGTACCGCGGACCTGCACCGTCATCGCCTGATCTGCCAGAACCCGCGGTCGGCGCAGGTCGGCGCCGGGGCAACCCTGGTGAGCGAACTGATGACCCACGACATCCCCTCCCTGTTGACGGTCAACAACTACTTCGGGGTGCTTCAGGGGGTCCTGCACAATCTCGGAATCGGTGTCCTGCCCGACTACCTGACCCGTGACTTCCCGGATCTGATCCGGGTTCTTCCTGAAGTTGAGTCGGTCGAAGTGCCGGTCTTCCTTGCCTATCCGGAGGAGCTGAGACACTCGAAACGGGTTTCGGCGTTCCGGGACTTCGTCCAGGAAGAGATCATGGCGTATCGCAAAAGGCTTAAGGAACAGGCGCTTGGCTGAATTCTGATGCAGATATGCATCATTTGCATACCGGCAATGCTGCAAGTGCAGCGAATTTCCCTTGATCGTTCATGAATGTGCTAATATTTCACCATTCGACGGTGACGCGCACAGCGCTCATCTTCATACCTCCCTGTTGGACTATGGCCGAGCTTAGTGCTCGGCCTTTTTTTTCGGCAGGTCCTTTTTGGGAAGGTCATCTTGCGCACAGACGTGCGCGGTGGACTCGCACGCTTTCGATATCGTTCATGCCGGGCGTGAACAGGATTCTCGGAAATCAGGCGCGTTACGCGTCATTCGGCCGCTTCGGAGGGAGGGGGACCGTCACCATCCTCATCATTTCCGGCGCTCTCGCCACCGCCGCCCGATTCGTCCGCCTTGCCCGACGCGGCTGCGCCCTTGCCGCCCTTCTGCTTGGCACGGGGTTTGCGGGGCCGCTTCGGCGCGTCGGATTTGGGGGCGTCCGATTTGGGGGCATCGGATTTGCTTTCCGGCGTTTCGACCAGATGTTCGCCCTCTTCCGCACTGCTGTCCATGACCTCGGGTTGCGGTGATTGGCCGGGGTCGTCCGTACCGTTTGATTCCCGCTCCTGACGCTTGGCGCGTTCGCGGTCACGCTCTGCCTGGCGTTCGCGGTTCTCGCGCTCCTGCTGCTCCCGCTTCGCCTCCTGTTCCTTCTGGGCCGCGCCAAGAAGCCTCAGGTAATGCTCCGCGTGCTGCTGGAAATTCTCGGTCGCGACACGGTCGTTACCAAGCTGCGCGTCCCGCGCCAATTGATTGTACTTCTCTATGATCTGCTGCGGCGTGCCGCGAACCTTGCCCTCCGGGCCTGAACTGTCGAAAACCCTGTTTACGACATTCCCGACAGACCGGTTGCGGTTCGACTTGTTACGCGAACGTGACTTCGATGGTCTCATGTTCTAGCTGTTAGCCCTGTACTCAAAGCGTCGCCCTATCCGCTTGGCGCCTCCTGCGCCGTTAACAAGCGGTCCGCGACATGTGATGGCTTAGCGTCGCGCGGGACCACCCTTCGGATATCCACCGCTGCAACACCCTTCACTAAACATGCCATACCGCCCGGCACAAGAGCAAACCGAGCAAATCCGCGCCGCAGCGTCGTTTTTTGCCCGGATGACACGGATTTTCGCCGTTTGCGACCATTCAGCAGCCGCTCCAGCGTCCCGTCACGACACGGTCGCGGCCATCAAGATCCGCGTAAACGTGGATATCCCGCGCACCCTGCTGTTCAAACAACGCCGCTACCGCATGCCCCTGTGTCGGCCCGATCTCCACCATCAGGCGTCCACCGGGGGACAGATGCGTCGCAGCCCCCGTCACGATGATCCGGTAGGCATCCAGCCCGTCCTCTCCGCCTTCAAGGGCGACACGGGGTTCGAACCGGCGCAATTCGGGCGCCAGGGCCGCCATCTGCGATGTCGCGATATAGGGCGGGTTGGACACGATCAGGTCAAAGCGGCCCTCGACATCATCGAACCAGTCGGAAATGCCAAGATCCGTCCGCGAGGTCAGTTTCAGAGTGGCGGCATTGCGCTCCGCCACCGCCAATGCGTCGCCCGAAAGGTCGATGCCGGTCCCGCGCGCGTGCCGTCGCTCGCACAGCAGTGTCAGCAGGATACACCCTGTCCCGGTGCCCAGGTCGAGCACCGTTTCAAAATCCGCCCCGAGCGCCTGTACGACCAGGGTTTCGGTTTCCGGACGCGGATCCAGAACCGTGGGCCCCACCTCGAAGCTGCGTCCGAAGAACTCCCGCCGCCCGATCAGATGCGACACCGGCTCGCGCAGGGTGCGCCGTGCTATGAGGCGGTCAAACTCCCTGGCGCCCTCAGGGCTGCAATCCTCAGGCAGAAGCAGGATCAGCCGCCCCGGATCAACGCCGGCCGCATGGGCAAGAAGACGCCGCGCGTCTCCCGCCGCGCCCGGCACACCCGCCGCCTCCAGCCGCGCCGCCCCCTCGCGCAGGAGTGCCGCCCAGCAACGGGGTTCACTTCGCACCGCGTTCATTCGTCCATCTCGGCCAGAAGCGTGGCCTGTGCATCCGCCGTCAGCGCGTCGATCACGTCGTCCAGGTCCCCGGCCATGATCTGGTCAAGCTTGTAGAGTGTCAGGCCGATGCGGTGATCCGTCATCCGGCCCTGCGGAAAATTGTAGGTGCGGATGCGCTCGCTCCGATCACCCGACCCAACCTGAGCGGCGCGCACGGCGCTGCGGGCGCTGTCGGCGCTCTGCCGCTCCATGTCGTAAAGCCGCGAACGCAGCACCTCCAGCGCGATTTCGCGGTTGCGGTGCTGGGATTTCTCGGAAGAGGTCACGACAATGCCACTGGGAATGTGGGTGATACGCACCGCGGAATCCGTGGTGTTGACATGCTGACCGCCTGCCCCCGAGGCGCGCATCGTGTCGATGCGCAGATCATTGGGGTCGATCCGCACGTCCACATCCTGCGCCTCCGGCAGGACAGCGACGGTGGCGGCGCTGGTATGAATGCGGCCGCCTGACTCCGTTTCCGGAACCCGTTGCACCCGATGCACGCCACTCTCGAACTTGAGCCGCGCGAAGACATCCGCACCCTTGACATGGGCCACGGCCTCACGGACGCCTCCCAACTCGCTCTGCTGCATCTCCACGAGGTCAAAGCTCCAGCCCCTTGCCTCGGCATAACGCTGGTACATGCGCAGCAGATCGCCCGCGAAAAGGGCCGCTTCCTCGCCCCCGGTGCCGGGCCGGATCTCGATGATCGCGGGGCGGCGATCGGCCTCGTCACGCGGCAACAGCGCCATCTGCAACTCGGCCTCCAGCTCGGGGCGGCGCGCATGGAGCGCCTCCAGCTCCTCCTCGGCCAGCGATTTCATTTCCGGGTCGGAACGCATCGCCTCCGCGGCCTCGATTTCTTCCAGAAGAGTCCGATAAGCGGCAATTCTCTCGACCACCGGGCGCAGTTCGGCATACTCGCGGCCAAGCTGCGCGATATCGCCCCCGCCCGAGGCCATCTGCG
This sequence comes from Roseovarius sp. TE539, assembly GCF_003298505.1. GTDB lineage: Bacteria > Pseudomonadota > Alphaproteobacteria > Rhodobacterales > Rhodobacteraceae > Roseovarius. Next base: position 22,654 of record NZ_QNGB01000006.1, on the reverse strand, counting down.
CTTCGAGATACTCGAAACGCTCGACGATCTGATCAAGCCTGTCCATCGGAACCATGCCGCGCATGTCACCCATCGTCACCGATTGGTCAAGCCTGAGGTATGTGCTATAATGGCCGCATGATCGCACGAATGTCCCTTTTCCTGCTTCTGGCGTCTCCGGCGTTTGCCGATGCCAACATCGGCGGAAAGACCGTGGATTGCTATTGCACCGACCGGCAGGGTGACAGGATCGAACTCGGCCAGACCATCTGCATGCAGGTGGATGGAAGGATGTTCATGGCCCAGTGCCAGATGTCTCTCAACAACCCCATGTGGCGCAAGGTGGCCGATGGCTGCCTGTCATCCACCCTTCCCGAAGCGCTCCAGCCAGCCGTCGATGCGGGCAGCGTTGACTCCTAGGTCGGAGCGCCCGAACCGCAGGCGGCCATAGATCTCGATCTGTGGTCCCGAGAGGCGCACCGTGGTGTAATCGGGAAAGCCGAACAGCACCGACCGTGTGACATAAGTGATCTTGCCCTCGTCCACGGAACCGGCCAGGAGCTTGGTTCGCGGGGTATCGCGGATGATCGCATCCAGCCGCGAAAGCCCGTTTTCCCCGGCGCCGACAATCCGCATCGCCCCGCCTTCGAGATCGCGATTGGTGATCCCGCCCGGCATGCGGTGCCAGGTCTCCGGGTCGGTGGGGGCAAGCCGGACATAGGCAGCGACCCCCAGAAACAGCACCAATATCCCGACAACCGTCCACGAAAACCAGCGGATCATGCCCGACTTCCTTTCACTTTATCCACAGGCTGCACAAAATATTGTGGATATCTTTGACGTAATGCCGAATGACATCGTTGGAGTGCGTTGCGCCGGATCGGGGTCACCCGCCCCGTCATCCTGCGGCTGCGCCGCTGCTGCGGCGTCGCGTCCATCCCCAAAGGCAAATCAGTTCCATCGCCACATGCGCCCCGGCCACCGCCGTGATACCCGAGGGATCGAAAGGTGGCGACACTTCCACCACGTCCCCGCCCACCATGTTTATACCGGCAACATCGCGCAGCAGGATCGCCGCCTGTCCGCTGCTAAGCCCGCCCCAGACCGGCGTGCCGGTGCCCGGCGCGAAACCGGGGTCAAGGCAGTCGATATCGAAACTGACATAGGTCGGCGCATCGCCGAGGATCCGGCGGATCCGTGACGCGCAGGCGGCCGGACCGTCCTCGTGGACCTCCCGCGCATCTATCGTGTGAACGCCCAGATTGTCGGCATTCACCGTGCGGATACCAACCTGAACCGACCGCTCCGGATCGACCAGCCCTTCCTTGACCGCCTTGTAGAACATCGTGCCATGATCCACACGCGCCATGTCGTCATCAGGCCAGGTATCGGAATGCGCATCGAATTGCAGCAACGAAAGCGGCCCGAACTTTTCCGCATAAGCCCTTAGAATCGGAAAAGAAATATAATGATCTCCACCCAGTGTCACGCTTGCTGCGCCTGCCGCCAGGATCGAGCGGACATGATCACGCAGCGCATCGGGAAAGGCGGGGATGTCGGCGTAATCGAAGGCCAGATCACCGTAGTCCACGATATTCAGTTCCTCCAGCGGGCTGAAACCGGCCCAGCCGTAAGGCGGATCGCAGGTCTGCAACGCCGACATTTCGCGGATCGCCCGCGGTCCCAACCGTGTGCCGGGCCGATTGGTGACAGCCTGATCAAAAGGCACCCCTGTCACGGCCACGTCAACACCGGCCAGGTCCTTGCTGTAGCGTCGGCGCAGGAACGAAGGGGCGCCGCCAAACACGTTCTCGTGGCTCAAACCGCGTGAGCTTTGCCGCGTAAATGCTTGATCTACCTGATTGGCTGCATCCTTCAATGCCATATCACCCTCCCCGCATCACATGTCAGCCCACCGGTGCCGCGCGTTCGACCATCCGGGCGAAGAACGACGCGCCGACCGGCGCGACAGCATCGTTGAAATCGAACCCGGCATGATGCAGGGGCGCGGCCTCGCCCTGTCCAAGGAAAAGAAACGCGCCCGGGCGCGCGTTCAGCATGTAAGAGAAATCCTCGGCGCCCATCTCGCGCTCCCGATCCGTGATCACCGCCGCCTCGCCGGAAATCCGGCGCGCCACCGCTGCGGCGACTTCGGTGCAGGCCGGATCATTGAGCGTGGGCGGGTACCCTTGTTCGATCTCCACCCGCGCGCTGACCCCGTAAGAGGCCGCCTGCCCGGCCACGACCTCGCGAATGCGGCGCAGTGCCATGGCCCGAATATCGGGATCGAAACTGCGCATCGTACCGTTCACATAAGCGGTTTCGGGCACGATATTCTCGGCGCTTCCGGTGTGGATCTGGGTGATTGACACGACCAGATCCCTCAACGGATCAAGATTGCGGCTGATGACCGATTGCAGCGCCTGCACGATACCGGCCGCGGCGACAACCGGGTCGCGGGTCTGGTGCGGATAAGCGGCATGTCCGCCTTGCCCCTCGACATGGACATGCAACGTGTCCACCGCGGCCATCAGTGGGCCCGACGCCGTCTCGAAACTGCCCGGCGCGATACCCGGCATGGTGTGCAGGGCATAAACCTCGTCCACGCCGTGCCGGTCCAGAACACCATCCTCGACCATCAGGCGGCCACCGCCCGGGCCTTCCTCGGCAGGTTGGAATATCAACACCGCACGGCCAGCGAAATTGCGAGTCTCGGCAAGATATTTCGCCGCCCCGAGAAGCATCGTCGTGTGTCCGTCGTGCCCGCAGGCATGCATGCAGCCCGGCACCGTCGAGGCGTATTCCAGCCCCGTCGACTCGAGGATCGGCAGCGCATCCATATCAGCGCGCAGGCCCGTCACGGGCCCCTCGCCATGCCCTTCGATCACGGCCACCACCCCAGTGCGCGCGATACCCGTCTCGATCGTTTCGATACCGAACTCCTGCAACCGTGCGACCACGAACTCTGCCGTCGCATGGCAATCGAGGCCAAGTTCGGGATGGGCATGGAGATGCCGCCGCCAAGCCTTCATCTCGTCCTCGAACCCGGCGATCCGGTTGATTACGGCCATGTCTGGACTCCCGCTGCTGCGCGCTTCAGGGTTCACTCAATCCCAAAGACGGAGCGACTGCAATGCCCGACGATCCGACGCCTCCAAACCGTACCGGCCCCGCAGCGATGGATCGGCTTCTTGACGTGATGCGGCGTCTGCGCGACCCCGAAACCGGCTGCCCCTGGGACATCGAGCAGGATTTCGTCACCATCGCTCCCTACACGATCGAGGAGGCATACGAAGTCGCCGACGCGATCGAACGGAGCGATTGGGCCGATCTGCGCGGAGAACTGGGTGATCTGCTTCTGCAGGTCGTGTTCCATGCCCAGATCGCCAGCGATCGGGGGCTGTTCGCCTTCGAGGATGTTGCCGATGACATCGCCGCAAAAATGGTCGCGCGCCACCCGCATGTTTTCGGTGACGAAGACCGCGACAAATCAGCGGCACAGCAGACCCGCGACTGGGAGGCGATCAAGGCCGCCGAGCGCGCGGCCAAGTCACAGACCGGCGTGCTTGACGGGGTCGCCGCCGGCCTTCCGGCGCTTTTGCGTGCGGTGAAATTGCAGAAACGCGCCGCCCGCGTCGGCTTCGACTGGCCGGATTCGGAGCAGGTGCTCGACAAGATCACCGAGGAGGTCGCGGAACTGAACGAAGCCGCGGAGGCCGGAGCCCGCGATCAGATCGCCGAGGAGTTCGGTGATTTGCTTTTCGTGATGGCCAATCTTGCCCGGCACATGAACATTGATCCCGAAGCCGCGCTTCGCGGCGCCAATGCAAAGTTCACCCGCCGCTTCGCCGCGATCGAAACGGCCCTGTCGCGCGACGGGCGCACGCCGGAAGAGTCGGACCTTGCGGAGATGGATGCGCTCTGGGACGCGGCCAAGATCCGGGAACGCGCGGAAAGGAAATGACCGGCGCCTTGCGGACAAGCGCGCACCGGCCCCCCAACGTGCGGCGCACATCCACCGCGACGATGGACTATTGCACCACGTCCATGCATCCTGATCCCGAAAAGGAGAATGTCGCATGAGCGCGCGCAAGATCATCATTGATACCGATCCGGGACAGGACGATGCGGTGGCGGTGCTTCTTGCACTGGCCAGCCCCGAAGATATCTCGGTCCTCGGTATTACCTGTGTTGCCGGCAATGTCCCGCTTGATCTGACCGCCCGGAATGCCCGCATGGTCTGCGAACTGGCCGGCAAGACCGATATTCCCGTGTTCGCAGGGTGTGACCGCCCGATCGCCGGTGCTCTGATCACCGCCGAACATGTACACGGCAGAACCGGGCTTGACGGTCCGGACCTGCCGATGCCGAAAATGCCCCTGCGCGACCGGCACGCGGTGGATTTCATCATCGACACGCTGCGCACAAACCCACCGGGCACCGTGACGCTCTGCGCGCTCGGGCCACTTACCAACCTCGCCACCGCCTTCGAAAAGGCGCCAGATATCGTTGAAAGAGTTCAGGAAATCGTGCTCATGGGCGGGGCCTATTTCGAGGTGGGCAACATCACCCCGGCCGCCGAATTCAACATCCACGTCGATCCGGAGGCGGCGGCGAAGGTCTTTTCGGCGGGCATGTCGCTGGTGGTGATGCCCCTCGACGTCACGCACAAGGCGCTGGTCACACGCGGCCGAAATGACGCGATCCGCGCGCTCGCCACGCCCGTCGCCATCGCGGTCGCAGAAATGACCGATTTCTTCGAACGGTTCGACAAGGCCAAGTACGGCAGCGAGGGCGCGCCACTGCACGATCCCTGCGTGATCGCTTATCTCCTGCGGCCCGATCTTTTTTCCGGGCGGCATGTCAACGTGGAGATCGAAACCGTCTCGCCCCTCACCCGGGGCATGACCGTTGCGGATTGGTGGGGTGTGACCGACCGTGCGCCGAACGCTTTGTTTGTGGGCGATCTGGATGCAAATGGATTCTTTGCCCTTCTGACCGAACGGTTGTCCCGCTATTGATCGTTGATTTCGCCCTGCTATCCTTGTGCCTATGGCAATTGCGCAAAGATGTCTTACCTTGCGGTCATGACCCTGAGCATCCCGTTCGACAACAGCTATGCGAAGCTGCCGCCCAAGTTCTACGCGCGGCTCGATCCCATGCCGGTTCGCCAACCCCGGTTGATCCGTTTCAACGAAGCGTTGGCCGAAGACTTGGGGATCATGTCGGGCGATTCTTCCGAGTTGGCGGAAGTATTTGGCGGAAACCGCCCTCCGCACGGTGCGGCACCCCTGGCGCAAGCCTATGCCGGCCACCAGTTCGGCGGTTTCTCGCCGCAGCTCGGTGACGGTCGCGCAAACCTTCTGGGCGAGGTCGTGGACCGCGACGGCCGGCGGCGTGACATCCATCTCAAGGGCTCCGGTCCGACACCGTATTCAAGGATGGGTGACGGGCGCGCATGGCTTGGCCCGGTGCTGCGTGAATACGTGGTATCCGAGGCAATGCACGCCATGGGCGTTCCCACCAGCCGTGCACTGGCCGCCGTCGCCACCGGAGAACCCGTATACCGGGAAAATGGCGCCATGCCGGGCGCCGTCCTTACCCGCGTCGCATCAAGCCACATCCGCGTTGGAACATTTCAGTTCTTTGCCGCGCGCCGCGACACCGAAAGCCTGAAGGCGCTCTTCGAATATACGCGAGACCGCCATTATCCCGACTGTGCCGATCCGGCGGAACTGTTGCAGGCAGCCATCGCGCGCCAGGCCGGGCTGGTGGCGCAATGGATGGCGGTTGGCTTCATCCACGGCGTGATGAATACCGACAACACTGCCCTTTCGGGCGAGACAATTGATTATGGCCCCTGTGCCTTCATGGATGTCTACCATCCCGTCACGGTATTCAGCTCGATCGACGCGCACGGGCGCTATGCCTATGACAACCAGGCCAACGTGATCGTCTGGAACATGGCGCAGCTTGCCTCCTGCCTCGTGTCTCTCATGCCTGACGAGAATGTCGCGGTCGAGGAATTCACCCGCATCGTTCACGACATGCCCGCGCAGATCGAGGCCGAGCGCCTGCGCCTGTTCGGCCGCAAGATCGGCCTTGCCTCCCCGGGCCAAGAAGATGCCGCCCTTGTTGACGGGCTGCTGGAGGCGATGGCCGCGCAGCAAGCCGATTTCACGAACACCTTCCGTGCCTTGGCAACCGGGGGGGCACGCGATGAGTTCACGGATCCGACCGTGTTCGACAAATGGGCCGAAGGCTGGCAGCAGCGCCTCGCGCAAGAAACAGGAAGCACAGAGCGCATGCTGGCCGCGAACCCGGCCTACATCCCTCGGAATCACCGCATCGAACAGATGATCGCGGCCGCCGTTGCCGGGGACCATGCGCCGTTCGAACGGCTGCTGGCCGTCCTTCAAAACCCCTACGAGACACAGGATGGTGCCGAGGATCTGACCAGGCCGCCGGAACCATCGGAAGTGGTTCACCAGACATTCTGCGGCACCTGAACGCGGGCTATCTGCGTCGCTTGAAGTATCTCGGATTGCGGCGGATGAAGTCGTCGATGATCGCACCCAGCCCGCCACGCGCCTGTCCACGCAGATAAGCGAATCCCGTGCCCGCCCCGACGGCTGCGCCGATCATGTTGACAATCAGGTCGCCCATCGTGTCCAGAAGACCGGTTCGCTGCATGTTGGTTTCGAAGAGTTGATCCACGGCAAACTCGAAAAGTTCCCACAAAGTGCCCATGGTCACCGCGAAACAGAACGCGAAAAACGCAAGCGCCAGCGGTGGCGCGGCGTAGCGATCGCCCTGGAACATCATGAAAACCAGGACAAAACCGATCATCCCGAAGCCCAGTGCCGATCCCGCATGCATGGCGATATCCCACCACCAGAATCGTTCGTAGAAGCTGAAGACCTCCCCCAGAAACAGTGTTGCCCCGATGAATATCAGAATGGCGGCAACGAAACTCGGCGGCACGTAGATTTCGGCCCAGCGGGCTATCACCACCGGCACGACCGACAGCACGAGTGTCGCCAGCGCCACGAAGGCCAGTGGCCAGCGGCCGGCCAGGACGGCACCGAACGCCACGACCAGCAGAACGGACCACAAGATCCGTGCCAGCCAGGTCTGCTCGGAAAACATGCGCGACACCTCACAGGTCGGCGGTTAGGGTTGCATCATGAGCCTACCGGTTTTTCGCGTCGCAAGCTACAACCTGCAGAAATGTATCGGCTGGGATCTGCGCCGTCGCCCGGATCGCAGCCTCAAGGTGATCGAGGCGACCGGCGCACCCTTGGTAGTCCTGCAGGAAGCCGACAAGCGCCTGCCGCCGCGCCCGGCCGCGCTGCCGCACGACCTGCTGGAAGCCCATGGATGGCGTGCCCTTCCCTTCGGTGCGCCGGGCGGTTCTTTGGGATGGCACGGGAACGCAATGATCATGCGCCCGGATCTCGGGATCCGTGATACCGCACATATCGAGCTTCCCGGGCTTGAACCCCGCGGGGCGGTCTGTGCTGACCTAGAAACGCCGGTCGGCCCGCTGAGAGTGCTGGGTCTGCACCTGGGGCTTGTACGGCGTTACAGGATCTTGCAACTCACCACGATCATCCGTGCCCTTAGGGACCTGCCACAGCGCCCCACGCTGCTGGCCGGGGATTTCAACGAATGGGGGGCCGGCCGCGACCTTCAGGCGGTGCTGCACGGCTTCAGGCTGATCTCCCCCGGGGCGAGTTTTCCCTCGCCCCGACCTGTTGCGCCGCTCGACCGCTTTGCAATCGGCCCGGGGCTTACGCTGCACGACAGAGGTGCCCTGCGCAGGAGTCCGGCGCGCGTCGCCTCGGATCACCTGCCTGTCTGGGCCGAGATTGCTCCGGACCGGCCATAGACGCTGGCGGGACAGTCACACAGATGCTAGCAGAGGCCGAAAAGGGAAAGGGCCGGCGATGACGATACTCCAGATCACTTCGCTGCTGATCGTGCTGGCCGGGCTTTTCGGCGCGATAAATTACCTTTTCCTGAAACTGCCGACTGCGATCGGAATCCTTCTTGTCGCGCTTCTGTCCTCGCTGGGGGTGATGGGGCTGGACATGGCGGTCCCGTCGCTCGGGATGGCTGCCGCGGTCCGCACCGAGGTGTCGGGTATAGAGTTCTCCGACGCCCTCCTGGAGGGGATGCTGGGCCTTCTCCTGTTCGCCGGCGCGCTGCATGTCAGGATCGCGGATCTGCGGGCGCAGTGGCGTCTGGTCTTTCTCATGGCCACCATCGGCATCGCGCTTTCAACGGTGATCGTGGGGGTGGGGTTTTCCTGGCTGACGGGCATGCCTCTGCTGGTGGCCCTGGTCTTCGGCAGCCTCGTCTCTCCCACCGACCCGGTTGCGGTTCTGGGCGTCCTTCGAGAAGCCAACCTACCCCGATCCCTGGAAACCAAGATCGCCGGCGAAAGCCTGTTCAACGACGGCGTCGGCTACGTGGTCTTCCTGGTGCTTGTCGGAATGGCCTTTCCGGAGGATGGCAGCCAAGCCGGCGGCCTTGCGGACGCCGCAAGGCTTTTCGTTCAGGAGGCACTCGGTGGTGCAGCGCTCGGGTTGATCCTGGGATGGCTCACCTTCCGGATAATGCGCCGTATCGACGATTACTCACTCGAGGTGCTGCTGACGCTCGGGCTTGCGTTCGGCGGATACGAGCTTGCCGTCTACCTGCATGTATCGGCGCCGATAATGGCCGTCTGCGCCGGGTTGCTGATCGGAGATGTGGGCACCCGCCACGGCATGAGCGAGCAGACCCGCCACTACGTCGAGGCATTCTGGAAACTGATCGACGAGATCCTCAACGCGGTGCTTTTCCTGATGATAGGGTTCGAGGTCTTCGCCATTGCCTTCGAAGCCGAATTCCTGATCGCCGGCATGTTGTCCATCGCGCTGACGCTGCTGGCGCGTCTGGCGGCGGTGGCGGTGCCGGTGTTGCTTCTCAAACCCTTCCGGAGCTTTTCCAGCGGGGTGATCCCGATCATGACATGGGGTGGCCTGAAGGGGGGCATTTCGGTCGCGTTGGCCCTGTCCCTGCCAGAAAGCGACTGGAAGGCGCCGATTCTGACGGCAACCTACATGATCGTCATCTTCTCGATCATCGTGCAGGGCCTTACCGTCACGCGTCTGGCCAACCGGATGGGACGGTCCCCCGAAATGGTCTGAGCGTGGCGCGGAGCCCGGGACCAAACCCGTCGCCCGCCCTGCCCCCCGCGACACCCGGTCACGGGCCGATATGCCGGGCGACGATTTCGTGAACGCTTCGGGCCTCGACTGAAAGCGCCGAGGCGGGCATTCTGACGCGGCGCAATCCAGCGTTGCACGATGGTCGAAAGGAGCCTCATGCCACCACACCAGGCGCGCGATCCGGTCGGAAACGGCCACCTGCCGGGCACCCAAACACCCGCACAGGGGAGCAGAGACGCGTTTGCCCGGCCTGACAGAGGGTGCGATGCCTGACAGGCTCCGTCAAAGCCGTGCCCGAACCGGGCTGGTCCTTCAGGGTGGCGGCGCCCGGGGCGCGTACCAGATCGGCGCGCTGAAGGCGATCGCCAAACTGACCGCCCCCGAACGGGCGCCATTCCCGATCATCTGCGGCACATCAGTGGGCGCGATCAACGCGGCCCCTCTGGCCGCCTCCGCGCAGAATGTTCGCCGTGGCGTGGCCCGTCTGGAAACGGTCTGGCGCGGCCTTCATTGTTCATCGATCTACGATACCCGCATGCGGGCGATCATGGCCACAAGCGCACATTGGCTGTTCACACTCGCCCTCGGGGGGCTCGGTGTCGGCAACCCCTGCGCGCTGCTGGACAATGCACCACTGGGTAATCTGCTGAACCGCGAATACGGGCGGGACGGACTTAGGCGCGCCATCGATTCAGGCGCGCTGCGGGCGTTGTGCATCACCGCTTCAAGCTATGGCGGCGGACAGGCGATCAGCTTCTTCGAGGGAGCGCCGGATATCGAGGAATGGGACCGCGCCCGCCGTCATGGCCGGCGCACGGAAATCGGTGTGCCCCATCTCATGGCGTCGTCCGCCCTGCCCTTCATGTTTCCGGCCGTGCGTATCGACGACGAGTATTACGGCGACGGGGCGCTGCGTCTGACCGCCCCCTTTTCCACCGCGATCAGGGTCGGGGCGGACCGCCTGCTGGTGATCGGGGCACGCGACAGCCTGGACCCCGTGGACGGCCCGGGCGGCGCCCCTGAATATCCATCCATAGGTGAGATGGCAGGGCATGCCCTGGACATCCTCTTCAACGACAACCTCGACGCGGATCTTGAGCGGCTGAACCGTGTCAACCGTACCCTCGCGCTTCTTCCCGAGGATGCCCGACAGGAAACGGACCTGAGGGTGATCGACACCCTGATGCTGGAACCGTCCCGCGACTTGCGCGACATCGCGGCCGAGCACATGCAGGAAATGCCCACCACGATCCGCCTTCTGTTGCGCAGCCTGGGAAGCTGGGGAAGCAACGGCCGGCTGATCAGCTACCTTCTTTTCGAGCCGGGGTATATCGGCGCCCTGATCGACCTTGCCTATGATGACACGATGCGGCGCGCGGACGAAGTGCGCGCCTTCTTCGATCGCCCGGGCTGTGAGGACACGGCGGAACGCGGCGGTTAGGCCGGGTTGCTCCGGATCGGCGCCCGGGCGGACGCGTGCCCGTCTCCGGACCGTTTCCGATTGAATGCAACACGCTATAGCAGCGCGTCGAGCCCCGTTCATCGTGGCGGCAGTGTGCGCAGGATATTGCCATCGCGACAATCCTTCGTGACAGTCAAGGACCACGCCTCTATAGTTACGTCGAAAACGGTCGGGGAACAGACCGGCGGGCATGTCAGGCAACGAGACGGGCAAATATCATGAACAACATAACCAGACGCGGATTCACCCTTGGTGCTCTTGCGGGCGTGCCGGTTCTGGCCGGTTGCGGCAATGGCGTCGGCAGCAGGGGCCCCCAGAAGATCGACGCGCGTGTCGATGCGACCGTGAACTACCTCTATTCCAATTATCCCAACACCCGGACCCTTGCGGACAAATCGGCGGGCATGCTGGTCATGCCGCTGATGACAGAGGCGGGTTTCGGCTTTGGTGGCGGGTATGGCCGCGGGGCGCTCAGGATCAACGACACGACCGTCGATTACTACTCGGCCACGAAAGGCAGTTTCGGCCTGCAGATCGGGGCGCAGCAATTCGCGCATGTCCTTTTCTTCATGACAGAGGACGCGCTTCAAGGGTTCCGCCGGTCTTCCGGCTGGGCCGCAGGGGCGGATATCGAGTACGTGTTCCGCGACGTGGCAGAGAACCTGCGCGCCGAAACCACGACCTCGATCGCGCCCGTGGTGGCAGTGATTTTCGGTCAGGCGGGGCTGCTTGCGGGCGTTTCGCTGGAAGGGATGAAATACACCCGCATCATACCCTGAACCGGCAGCCACACGACGATCAGTGTACGGTGAATTCCCCGATCATGTTGCGCCATTCCCCCGGTGCAACCTGCTTGCGGTGACTGAAGCGAACCGAGTGCAGCGGTCCGTCTATCTTGTTCTGCCAGAATTCAATGAACTCGAAAAGACGGGGATGGTCCGGGGCGAGATCATATTCCTGCCAGATGAAGGTATTCAGCACATGCGCATGGTCCGGCATGTGGTAAAGGAATTCCGCCGTTGTCAGGCCATAGCCCTTGAGCATCAATTCTGTTTCGGACCGCTCCATTCTCGAACCTCCTGTTGTCTGCTCCGTCCCATGATGCCCGATTGGAATTACTTTGCAATGAAAACAATATGTTATCACGGGGCCCAGGTGGCTGCCAATCGCTCCGCGCGGTAGCCATTGCAGGCAACATCAAGGCTCTGATATAGTCCGGACAACAAGATGTAGAACATATGCGCGGGACTGGCAGCAACGTGAGCGATACTCCACAACCTCCTGAAAATCCTGAAGAAAACATGCCCGAACGGCCCGTGTATGACGGTCCCTCCATTTCGATTTCAGAGGAAATGAAGGCGTCCTACCTTGATTACGCGATGAGCGTGATCGTCTCCCGCGCGATTCCGGACCTGCGTGACGGTCTTAAGCCGGTGCACCGGCGCATACTCTATGCGATGCACGAAACCGGCAACACCCATGACAAGCCCTACCGCAAGTCCGCGCGTCCGGTGGGTGACGTGATGGGCAAGTATCATCCCCACGGTGACAGCGCCATATATGACGCCCTGGTGCGGATGGCGCAGGATTTCTCCATGTCGCTGCCACTCCTCGACGGCCAGGGCAATTTCGGCTCGATGGACGGGGACAATCCCGCGGCGATGCGCTATACCGAAGTCCGCATGGATGCGCCCGCGCAGGCCCTTCTGGCCGATATCGAAAAGGACACCGTCGACTTTCAGGACAACTATGACGGCAAGGACCGGGAACCGACGGTCCTGCCGGCCCGGTTTCCCAACATGCTGGTCAATGGCGCCGGCGGCATCGCGGTCGGCATGGCCACCAACATCCCGCCCCACAACCTTGGCGAGGTGATCGACGCGACACTGGCCCTCATAGACGATCCCGATCTGGATTCGGCCCAGCTCATCACCCACATTCCCGGCCCCGACTTTCCCACCGGGGGCATCATGCTTGGCCGGTCAGGGGCACGGAAGGCCTATCTGGAAGGACGCGGCAGTGTCATAATCCGGGCGCTCAGCCGGATCGAGGAACTGCGCAAGGACCGTTATGCGATCGTCATTGACGAGATCCCCTACCAGGTCAACAAGTCCGCGATGATCGAGAAGATCGCCGAGGCCGCCCGCGAAAAGAAGATCGAGGGAATCGCCCACGTGCAGGACGAAAGTGACCGCAACGGCGTGCGCGTGGTCGTCGAACTCAAACGCGATGCGACCCCTGATGTGGTCCTCAACCAGCTTTACCGATTCACCCCGATGCAGACATCCTTTGGCTGCAACATGCTCGCCCTGAACGGCGGCCGGCCGGAGCAGCTTACCCTGCGCCGGTTCCTGACTGCCTTCATCTCGTTCCGCGAAGAGGTTGTGGCGCGCCGCACCGCCTTCGAGCTGCGCAAGGCGCGCGAGCGTAGCCATGTCCTGTGCGGGCTCGCAGTCGCGGTCTCGAACGTGGATGAAGTGGTGGCGACGATCCGCGCCTCGGCCGATGCCGCGGAAGCCCGCGAAAAGCTGATGACCCGCCGCTGGCCGGCCGAAGACATCCTGGAATACATCGCCCTGATCGACGATCCCAAGCACCGGGCAAACGAGGACGGCACCTACAATCTCAGCGAAACCCAGGCCCGCGCGATCCTCGACCTGCGGCTCCAGCGGCTGACCCAGCTGGGCGTGCGCGAGGTTACCGACGAGTTGCGCGAGCTTGCGGGAAAGATCAAGGATTACCTTGCGATCCTCGCCAGCCGGGACCGGATCATGGCGATCATCTCGGACGAACTGCACGAGGTGAGGGAAAAATTCGCGGTGCCCCGCCGGACCGAGATCGTCGACTGGTCCGGTGACATGGAAGACGAGGATCTGATCGAGCGCGAGGATATGGTCGTGACGATCACCCAGGGGGGCTACATCAAACGGACCGCCCTGGCCGATTTCCGCGCCCAGAAACGCGGCGGCAAGGGCCTTTCCGGCATGGCGACCAAGGACGAGGACGTGGTCACCACGCTTTTCGTTGCCAACACCCATACCCAGCTTCTGTTCTTCACCACCGACGGAATGGTCTACAAGCTCAAGACCTGGCGGCTGCCGCTTGGCGGGCGCACCTCGCGTGGCAAGGCGATCGTCAATATCCTTCCGATCCCTTCCGGCGTATCGATCGCAGCGGTGATGCCTGTCGATCGGCCGGAAGAGGAGTGGAAAGAACTCCAGATCGTCTTCGCCACCAGCGCCGGGGATGTGCGCCGCAACGCGCTTTCGGATTTCACCAACGTCATGCGCAACGGCAAGATCGCGATGGAACTTCCCGAGGGTGTCGAACTGGTCAACGCGCGGATCTGCTCGGAAGACGATGACGTGATGCTTGTCACCGATTCCGGCCGGGCCATCCGTTTCCCCACGACAGAGGTGCGGGTGTTCAAGGGGCGCAAATCCACCGGCGTCCGTGGCATTCGCCTGCAGGATGGCGCAAGGGTGGTATCCATGTCTGTGATCCGCCATTTCGAGGCCACCTCGGATGAACGCACGGCATATCTGAAGATGCGCCGCGCAGTGGCCGGCCTGGCGGACGAGGCCGAAACCGAGGATGAGGAAAGCACGCAGGGCGGCTCCATTTCCCCTGAACGCTATGCTCAAATGTCAGCCGCCGAAAACCTGATCCTCACGATCACGGCCAAGGGCACCGGAAAGCTGAGTTCAAGCCACGATTACCCGGTGCGCGGGCGCGGCGGGCTGGGCGTCCAGGCCACTGACCGGGCGATGCGGGGCGGGCCATTGGTAGCGTCCTTCCCGGTCGAAATGGATGATCAGATCATGCTGGCGACATCGCGCGGACAGTCGATCCGCGTTCCGGTCGACGGCATATCCTTCCGGTCACGCAGCGCGGGCGGTGTGAAGGTTTTCAACACCCGGGCCGGAGAAGAGGTGGTCAGCGTGGCCTGGATCGCCGAACAAGGGGGCGACGAGACCGGAGACGACAGCGCCAACGACACATGACGCCACCGAAAGGACCCGGACAGCAAGCCTCGTTCCCGACAGGCCACAAATTGTCTCGTTCCAGCCCGTTTTCACCATCCCGCCGCACCATTTCTGACGAATTTGAGCGCGATCCTGCATGTCGCGCCGGTCGTTCGTTCGGCCGTGCAGGTGGGTGACTCTCCCGCCATGTTGACCGCAAGGGAACTGACCGGGGTGACTACCGTGGACCATCTTGACGAACGCTGGATCAACCAGACCGGGCAGAACATCATCCGGGTTGTCATCGGATCGTATTTCACCGCCGTTTCGCTTGATCTGATCTCTGGCGTTGACCAGCGCGCCCTGTTCGCGACGGTCCTGGGTCCCGAGAGTGCCGATCTGATCGGGTCCGCATTATTGCTGGGGCTGAGTGTCGCTTTCATGATCGGCGTCACGCTGCGCCTGACCGGATTGATGCTGGCCCTGTTTGTTTTCACATCCAGCCTGATCCAGAATTTCCTCGCCTTCGAGATCAACAACATTTCGGATTTCTGGCGCGATCTGACGCTCGTCTGCGCGGTGATGATGTCCTATTCGTTCATCACCGCCAAGGCCGAGCGTGAAGCCTCCATCGTTTCACGCACCGTCCGTCCGCAACGCACCGCTCTCGGGGAACGGGCCAGGCGCTCCCTTCAGGCCGAGATCCGGGCCGCGCTTGCGACAGGCGGAACCCGGGCCGCGAATGAGCCCGGTGCGCCGGATGACGATGGATCCGGGGAAGAGAGGGCCGCCTGGCCGAGCGAGAGGCCCGCGGATACTGGCGGCACGCAGGCAAGCAACGACGAAAACATCTTCGTCAAGATCTGAGCCGGTCATTCAGCCGCGGTGAAGAGTGCCGAATTTATCCGATAGATAACCCATGAGCGGCCCCTCGTCCGCAGTCGTGCCGCACGCGCGTTCGATAAGGTCTCGCGGTTCGTGCAGCCCGCCATGACGCTGCACGTTTTCCCGCAACCATGCCGTGGCCGGCCCGGGGTCACCCTGCGCCAGATGCGAATCGAGATCCGGAACCGCCCGTCTCAACGCCTCGTGCAGGGCCCCGGCATAGATATTGCCCAGGGTGTAGGTCGGGAAATATCCGAACAGCCCCACCGACCAGTGAACATCCTGCAGACATCCCAACGAGGCACGCGGCACCTCATAGCCGAAATCGGCCTCGAAGCGATCATTCCAGGCCGCCTCAAGATCATTCACGGCCAGATCACCGGACACAAGGGCACGCTCCAGGTCAAATCGCAACATGACATGCAGGTTGTACTGAACCTCGTCCGCCTCGGTGCGGATATAACCACGATGCAGGCGGTTGACCGCGGCATAAAAGGCCTCTTCGTCCGGTGCGCCCGGATCTCCGAAGGTGTCACGCATCTGCCCGTAAAGCCAATGGCAGAAGGGGCGGGACCGGCCCAGTTGATTTTCATACAGGCGGCTCTGGCTTTCATGAACCCCCATCGAGACGCCCCGCCCGACCGGCGTGAAGGCGTAATCGGCCATGACCGCCTGCTCATAGCAGGCATGCCCGGTTTCATGAATCGTCGAGTAGAGGCAGTTGAATGGATCATCGGGGCTGCAGCGGGTGGTTATGCGCACATCCGTGCCCGACCCGCTGGAAAATGGATGAACCGCCTTGTCAAGACGACCACGATCCATGTCATACCCGAATGCGATCGCCAGTTTCCGCGCCAGCGTCAGCTGCGCAGCCTCGTCAAACCGGCCCCTGAGGGGCGGCGCCTCGACCCCATCCAATGCCGCCTCCCGCAGCGCAACCAATCCGGGCCGCATTCTTGCAAAGCAGGCGTCTATACCCTCCGCGCTCGCGCCGGGTTCAAAATCGTCAAGAAGGGCATCGTAGACGTCTCCGCCATCCGCAAGCGCCGCGCCCTCCTCGCGCTTCAGGGCAACGACCTGTTCCAGAACCGGAGCGAACCCTTTGAAATCATCCGCGGCGCGGGCATCGGCCCATTGCCCCTGTGCCCGGCTGGCCAGGCTGGCAAGTGCCGATGCCAGATCGCCCGGCACCCGGCACAATCGCTCATGACTTCGCCGGATATGGCGCGTCTGTGCGCGTGCCACCTCATCAAGCGTATCGGGCTCCGCGCGTTCCAGCCATTCACTTATACGCGGATCAGTCCGCCTTGCATGAATCATTGCCCTGAGGGCGCCGATTTCTTCGGCCCGTTGCGCCGCGGACCCCTGCGGCATCATGGTTTGCTGGTCCCAGGCGAGACGTCCGGCCACCAGGTCCAGCGCCTGGGTCCGGCGTTCATGTGCCATCAGATCCTCGTAAGCGGACAATGCCGCGCTATCGGAAACATTCATTTCACTGGTCCCTCACAGATTGCGACATCGGATAACGGCTCAGGAACCGCGTCCGCAGAATCAAGACCCAGACGACGACACCCAGAAGCTGGTGCAGGATCGCCACCTGCCACGGCGCCGCGGTCATGACGGTCACGACACCCAGCACGATCTGAGCCAGCAACGCCACAAACGCCATGTTGAAAGCCTGTCGCGTGGCCCGATGGGCACTGCCCTTTCCCCTGAGCCAGACGACAACGGAAAAGATCAAAAGCAGATAGCCCGTCATCCTGTGGATGAATTGTACGGTCCCGGGGTTCTCGAACAGGTTTCGCCACCACGGATCCAGCACCCAGATGTCCGGCGGCAGAAACGCCCCGGCCATCAGCGGCCAATCGGTATAACCGCGTCCCGCGTCGATACCGGCAACCAGAGCCCCGATCAGGATCTGAACGAAGGTGAAGTGCAGCCAACCCGTCGACAGCCTGACCAACCGCGTCTCACGGTTGCGACGGGCCTGCATGAGATCACGCTCTTCACGCCCCAGTAGAAAGACATACCATGCAATCAGCCCGAGAATCACGAAGGCGAGCCCCAGATGCACCGCCAGCCTGTACGAGGCGACATCAAGCATGGCCCCCGAAAGCCCCGAGGAAACCATCCACCATCCGATGGCCCCCTGGACGCCGCCCAGAAGACCCGGCAACAGGAGCCGCCCCGTCCAGCCCGCGGGAATCCGGCGCAGCACGAGGAACCCCAGGAGTCCGGCCGCCCAGACCAGCCCGATCAACCTGCCCAGCTGCCGGTGGCCCCACTCCCACCAGTAGATCACCTTGAAGTCCGACATGGTCATCCACGAGTTCTGAAGCCGGAACTCCGGGATTTTCTTGTACTTTTCGAATTCCGCCTGCCAGGCCGCGTCGCTCATCGGTGGCAGGGCGCCCGTCACCGGCTTCCATTCCGTGATCGAAAGCCCGCTGTCGGTCAACCGGGTAAGCCCGCCCACGGCGATCATCGCAACGACCAGCGCAAAGAGGACCATCAGCCAGATGCGGACTGCCCGGCGCGCCCCGCGCCGGCCGCTGTCGATAAGGCCGCCCGACGGCCCCGTGGCCTCGGGCGTCTCGTCGCCGACCTCTTCGAAAATGTTGCGTTTGTTGCTCATCCAGCCTTCTCCTGCCTTGCAACCGCGAAAGTAGATCGGGCCGCGCGCGCCTTCAAGCGCCACGGAGCGTTTCGACGCCTCGTCATATGGGCCTCTCACGCCGCGCGCTACTCGTCCCGTTCCTTCCACCGCACCATCTGCCTCAGCACACCATGGAGCATCTGCACGTCGGAGCGGGTCAGCGGTAAACGCGACCACAGGTTGCGCAGGTTGAGCTTCATCCCCGCCGCCTTCTGCTCGGGAAAGAAGAAACCGGCGGTTTCAAGGCGCTCCTCGTAATGCGTTGCCAGCTTCTCGATCTCCAGGTTGCTGGCCCAGTCGGAGCCGGCCAGTTCCATGCGTTCCAGCGGCGCGGACCCTTTGGCGCGCTGCCATTCATAGGCCGTCAGCAACACGCATTGTGCCAGGTTCAGGCTGGGAAAATCCGGGTTCACGGGCACGTTGATGACGGCATTGGCGCGCGCGATATCCTCGTTCTCCAGGCCCGCGCGTTCCGGGCCGAACACCACCGCCACGCGCCCGCCCTCGGCGATCAGCCTCGCGGTCTGCTGCATGGCGCCCTCCGGTGAAAGGACCGGCTTGGTCAAGCCGCGCGCGCGTGCCGTGGTGGCGAAGACATGGGTGAACGGCGCCAACGCCCTGGCGGTATCTTCGGCCAGAACCGCCTCGTCCAGCAGCCTCCCGGCGCCGCTGGCCATCGCCACGGCCTTCTGGTTGGGCCAGCCGTCGCGCGGGGCGACGACATGCATCCGGTCCAGCCCGAAATTCCACATGCCGCGCGCTGCCGCACCGATATTCTCGCCCATCTGTGGACGCACCAGCACGAAGGCTGGTTGCTTGATGTCTGTCGGCATCCGTCTCTCCCTCGACATGCGTCTCTTATGCGAGGATCAGGGCGCGGGAAAGTCCCGCGCGCGCATTCTTCGGTTTCGCTGTCTCCCGCATGACGCGAAAGCCTGCTATTGCCTCCCCGGCGAACGAGACGGAGACGGCGTATGGCCTATGACGAGGGACTTGCCGAGGTGATGCGTGATGACCTTGGCGCACGGGACGGGATCAGCGAAAAGAAGATGTTCGGCGGGATCGCTTTCCTGCTCAACGGCAACATGGTGTGTGGCGTCCATGGCGGCGGCGAACGCCGGACGCCTGCCGCCGAAGTAGACGTTCCGGCCTTTCCCCGGTATAGGGGCGCGACCACCCAGAAGGAACGCCGCGATGGCCGAAACCGAGCAACCGCAGATCTACCTGATCACCCCGCCCGACCCCGAACTGGTACGCTTTCCCGCCCTTCTGGCAGCGGTTCTCGACGCGCATGAAATCGCCTGCCTCAGACTGGCCCTCTCCAGCCATGACGAGGACCGCATCGCGCGCATTGCGGACGCTTGCCGCGAGGTCGCCCATGCCCGCGACGTTGCCGTGGTCATTTCCAGCCATGTGATGCTGTCGGAACGCCTGGGCCTGGACGGGGTGCATCTGGATGATGCCGCCCGCTCGGTGCGCGCGGCACGCAAAACGCTGGGTCGCGATGCGATCGTCGGGACACATTGCGGCGCGTCGCGCCACGATGGCATGAATGCCGGTGAGGCCGGAGCGGACTACGTGAGCTTCGGACCGGTGGGTGAAACCACGCTTGGAGACGGGCGCCGCGCCGAGGCCGAACTTTTTGAATGGTGGTCGCAAATGATCGAATTGCCGGTCGTGGCCGAGGGG
Organism: Roseovarius sp. TE539; assembly: GCF_003298505.1. Classification (GTDB taxonomy): domain Bacteria; phylum Pseudomonadota; class Alphaproteobacteria; order Rhodobacterales; family Rhodobacteraceae; genus Roseovarius. The sequence continues at coordinate 2,800 of NZ_QNGB01000006.1, read as the reverse complement.
GGGCTGACCCCTGATCTGGTCGCCGAACTGGCCCCGGTGACGGATTTTTTCGGTGTCGGGACGGAAATTTGGTCCTCCGATGATCCGGCGTCGGCGCTCGGGGCGTTGATAGCAGGGCTTCGCGGTTAATCTGCGAGACGACGTTCTGGCGGCATGCCCGCGCGCACAGCAGCTTCGCAATGCGTCGCAAGCGCTTTTCGGCCCGGAAAATCCGATACGTCCACCGGCGCATGATAGACCACCGTCACCGCACCGCACCGCGCAGCCGACAGCACTTTCAGCATGTGGCTGCCGAAGGACATGTCTCCCCACCAGCCGTAAAATCGTGTATCCTGCCCACGCGGTGCTTGATAGATCACGCTCACCGGCTGGACCCGCAGATGGTCGCGCAACCCTTCCGCAAAGAATGCCTGAAACAGCGTTGACCGGAACGGCAGGACCCGCAGACCGTCGGTCGAGGTGCCCTCGGGGAAGAAAAGCAGCCGGTGTCCGGCCTGCAACCGACCCTCGAAAATCTCTGTCTGCCGACGAGCCTGCCTTGGATCCCGATCGATGAAAACGGTTCCGGTCAAGCGCGCCAGAAGCCCGATTCCCGGCCATCCGGCCACCTCGGACTTGGACACGAAATAGACCCGTTTGCGCGCATTCAAAGCGAAGATATCGAGCCACGAGGAATGATTCGCCACCACCGCCCCGGCCCCGAGCATCGGACGGCCCTCCATGCGGTGCGCGAGTCCCAGAACCACGAGTGTCGCGCGGCAAACCGCCTGGGTTATATAAGGTGTCACCGGACGCCGCAGGCCGCACAGGAGGCTTTCGGGCGGGCGCAGGGCGGCGGTCACGAGCACACCCGTCAAGAGGATCACGCACATGGCCATCATCCGGCTTCCCGCGCGTAGCCAGCCGGCCACGGTGATCCGCACCTCGGGCGGTGCATCATCCGGGGACCACGTGAAGCTCACACCTCCGCTCTCCCCGCATAGATGCTGCGCCGGATCTTGCTCAATCGCTCGGTATCCATGACAAGACAGACATCCGTGGTGTTGAATTCCCGGTCCACATAGGCCCCTTCCCCGACGGCGCCCCCGAGGCGCAGATAGGCCTTGATCAGCGCTGGCACCTGCAGCATCGCCCTACGGCGGTCCAGCGCGTCTTCTGGCAGAAGGTCCATGCGCTGAAAATGGTCCGGCAGCGCCCGGACCCGAAGGTGCTCGGGCGCAAGGTGCCTGTGATGAAGCAACGAAAGCGGGCTGGCCAGCGCGCCGGGATCGGTGCCATGGAAACTGGCAACCCCGAAAAGAATACCGATCCGGTGTTCGGCTACATAGCGGGCCAGCCCCTGCCACAGGTGATACATGCCGGGTCCGCCACGATACGTCGTGTCAAGACAGGAGCGCCCGAGTTCCATCAACCGGCGCCCCGACGTTTTGAGAACCGACAGATCATACTCATCCTCGGAATAGAAGCGCCCGAGCCGCGCCGCCTGATCGTCCCGCAGAAGCCGGTAAACGCCGACGACGCTGTCCATCGGGTCCGGTCCGCGCGTTTCATCAATCAAGAGAAGGTGATCGAAATCGGGGTCGAACCTGTCCTGCTCCAGCCGCGCACCATGATCGACGAGAGGTCCGTCGCCACCAAGTTCCTCGACAAAAACCCGGTAGCGCAACCGTTGGGCCGCGCGGATCTCGGACATGCCGGCCGCCAGCCTGACAACGAATTGCGGATCGTTGCGTTCCATCGCCCCTCCCGGGCTACGCCTGTTCAGGTTCTATGGAAGCGGGGCGTCGAAAGCAACACGACGGCCCGGCCCTGACAATGAGAAATACACCACTTCAGGTTGTATTAATCATATGGTAACCTTGATCATGGATCAGTGACGGGCAGAAGCGCGATGCGCGCGCCGTCGATGACAACCTTGCCGACTTCGGGGAAATTCACCGTGATCTTGCCGGCGACATTGGACTGTACCTGCCCGACGCCCCAATCCGGGTTCTGCGGATGCTCAACCCGCATACCGGGTTCCAGAATGGCGTTCATATCGTCCATCGACCGGGCCTCGCCTGATCCTGCAGGCCGGCCATGACCGATCCTGACAGGAAATTCGCCGCGCTCATCACCTCGCGAATCTGCCATGACCTTATCAGCCCGATCGGCGCCATCAACAACGGTCTGGAACTGATGGCCCTGGCCGGTGCAAGGGAGGGGCCGGAACTTTCCCTGGTGTCCCAGAGTGCCGCGGCGGCGGATGCCCGGGTAAGGCTGTTCCGGCTGGCCTTCGGCCAGACCACGGGTGAGGAGCCTGTCAGCGCCGCGGACATGCGCAGCATCCTGGGCGGTGTCTATCACGGCCCCCAGCAAGCGGAATGGCACATCGAAGAACCGTTGCCGCGCAAAATCGCCCAGGCCTGCCTTCTGGCCATGATGTGCGCCGCGGACTCGATCCCGGCACAGGGCCTCCTTCTTGCCGAAGGCAACGGGGCGGCCGTCCGGATCACGGCCCAAGGCACGCATCCGCAACATACACAGGCGCTTTGGGACCTGCTGGATGGACGGCCGGCCCCGCCGGAGCTTTCACCCTCGAAGGTACAATTCGCGCTCCTCCCAGCCCTGCTGGCGGAAATCGGACGCCACGCCTCGCACAGCCCGACCGGCAACGGCGTTCGAATCGAGTTCTAGGCGGCGTCTGCATTTAGCTGATCCAAGCCATTGCGCATGCGAGATCAACGAAGGCTTTGAATGAGCTGACGGATTTCTCGCAACGCAATGCGATCCTGCGGAAGCGTTTGATCTTATTGAAAAA
>NZ_QNGB01000059.1 GCF_003298505.1 Roseovarius sp. TE539 | reverse complement strand
GACGTTTCCATCAGTAACACCTGCTCTTCCTCCGTGCCAAAGCGCACGGATGTTAACAATGCAGGTGGGTCAGTTTTAGATGATCATACCCACCCAAGTGGGTCACTTTTGCATGCCGATTCACAGCGAAGGACAGCAGGCGCTCCTTGTCCTTCAGGATCAGGTCGTAGGCGTCCACGTCGTCGGAATCGACCGAACGGGCGCCAACGGCCGGATCCTTGAGGCGGTTCGTCTTCTTGTCGATCGAGAAATAGCCGTTGTGGGTCTTGGTCGGATCAATGCCGCCCAGATATTTCCGGTACGCTTCGTTATCGATCGCGAGCTCTGACAGGTACTCGGCCTTGAGCAGCTCGTATTCTTCCTCGAAGACCCGAGCATAGTCGCCTTTTTCGTCCGCCTGACCATAGTCTCGATATTTCACCACCTCGTCGATGAAGAAGAGCGACAGAACCTTGATGCCCTGTGCGAACAGCTGCTTTTCCTTGTCCAGGTGCGCCTTGATCGTCTCGCGGATCTGGATGCGGCGGATGTCGCGTTCGGAGACGTCACCGTTTGCCTCTCCAGCCCTCAGAACTTCGCCATTGGTGAATTCGACCGTGTCGTTGACGGCGTCGATCTGGCTGATCGTGAAGCCGCGATACTGGTCCAGCTCGCCCGACTCCACGAACAGATCATCGCGGAATTCGAGCCGCCGGAGTTGGCGCTTGATCTCGCCCGACTTCAGCTTCACCTCCATCTCGATCCGCGCCACCGGGGCCTTTTTCGAGATATCGATGCCCTCCAGGTAGAGGTAGGCGTTGGTGCCGGCCAGACCGCGGGTCTGGATGCCGCGCACCGCAATCTTCTTCACCAGTTTCTGGTTGTAGGCGTCCAGCGCGTCGAGACGGTGGACGCGATTGTGCTGCGTACGGTGCGTGGCCGAGTAGCGCAGGATGAACAGCGGGTTGAATTTCGGCAGCGCCTCCGTCGTGGCCTTGCCTTCCATCTTCTGCGGTTCGTCCAGGATCAGGATCGGCCGGTTCGAGGCGATCACGTCGATGGGCTTGCGCGATTGGAAGTCGTCGAGCTCCTCGTAGATGCGCCGGTTGTCGGCCCCGCGCGCGTTGAACGCCTGGATGTTGATCACCATCACGTTGATCCCGGCGTCGGACGAAAAGCTCTCCAGCTCGTGCAGGCGCTTGGAGTTGTAGATGAAGAACCGCGCCTTCTTGCCGTAGCTCTCGGTGAAGTGGTCGGCCGTCATGTTGAGCGACTTGTAGACCCCTTCGCGGATGGCGATGGACGGCACCATGATGATGAACTTCGACCAGCCATACCGCTTGTTCATCTCGAAAATGGACTTGATGTAGCAATAGGTCTTGCCCGTTCCGGTCTCCATCTCAACGTCGAGATGAACGCGGGTCGCGGCCAGAGCGTCCTTCTTGTAGGCGGGCTTGACGGGGACGCGGGCGCCCTTGTTGTCGAAGGTCGTGAAGTCCGTCAGCGACTGCGAGACTGGCAGGTTCTGCCGCCGCTGGACCTTTTGGATGTTCTCCAGGATCTGCGACTCGGTGAGCGCGAGGTCGGCGTTCTTGAAGCCTTCCTCGAAGGCGCTGGCCTGCGCGGCGAGGCCGGGGTCCATTCGATAGGACAGCAAGGAGCGGTTCGGCTGCCCATCGAAGCAGTCGACCACGTCGCCCACGGCATAGGTCTGATAGGGCTGGACCTTGAACTTGATTTGCATGGCCGGCCTCAGATCGACTTGACTTCGGTGGTGGGGGAGAGCTGGCGGAAGATCTGTTCGACGTTGATCTTCACGTCATCCGACGCGAAGCCTGTATCTCGGAAGACGACGCGCAGCGGCTCGTGCCCCGCCAGCTCCTTCACAAGATCCTCGGTGACGCCGCGGTCGAAACAGGCGACGAGGGCGTTGTCGTCAACGAAGAACACCGTCTTGCCCTGCACCGTCTCGCGGCGGATGGGCAGCGTCAGGTCCACGCCCCAATCGACCAGCACCTGGAACAGCAGGTCCTCGGCGGTGCGGCCCTCCTTCACGTTGTCGACCGTGTCGAGCAGGTCGGACTGCTTCAGCTCGTCCGGGCGGTAGTAGACGTCCTTCATGTTCGAGGTGTCGACCTTGAGCACCCGGAAGCCGACATCGCGGTTCCAATCTGGGTGGCACTCGCCTTCGAGAATTTTCTTGCCGGCGCGGCGGATGCGTTCTCTCGATAGCTGTTCCGTCCCGGATGATCACATAGCCCCTCGTCGATCCGCGCTTTTCATGGCACGATCTGTTTTGAACGAGGTGCGAGACGGGAGATCGGCATGCTGATCAAGCTTCACAGCCAAGCGACGA
>NZ_QNGB01000058.1 GCF_003298505.1 Roseovarius sp. TE539 | reverse complement strand
GGGCGCAGCCGCTTGAGCGAGTTGATGGCTCCGCGCCTGCGCCCATTGCTCACGCCGCCGAATGATGGCAAACAAATGAGGAACAGACTCGACTTGCGAGTGGCCCTGAAAAATGGGGCAGGTCACCTCGGCCTTCCGGGTCAGCCGCCGGTAGCGCGGCAACGCCCGCGAGCGCCATTCGCGCCGCTGGCCATCCGCGCCCGCGATCCGGGCCCGGGGCACGCGGACCGTCTCGGGTCCAAAGGTGCCGACGATTTCCCGATCCCTATGCCCGTTGCGATACCCCTTCGCACCCGCGCTCTTGCGTTCATAGCGACCGCGCCCGAGCGCAGCCTCCAGTTCCTCCTCGAGGATCGTTTCGATGAAATCCCGCACCCGGCTGCGGACGCCGTCCTCGAGCGGATCCGTCCAGTCGCCCCCGATGAGTGGCGCAGCGCGGTCGGTCTTGGTAGTCTCGGTCATGGCGTAATCTCCTTCGGCGGTGCCAGCCGCCGTTCATGGTTGCTTCAACACCTGGAGATTACGCCGCCCTCACAATTTCCACCAACCCCGCGACAGAACCATGAAATTTCAGGAAAGATTCAAAAAGACACGACGCGCGGCGGGGAAAGCGGTTTCGCTATTTTTGTGAACAGTGGCCATCCAGCAGTGCGGCGTCGTTTCACCATCGCCCATGAGATAGCGCATTACGTTCTGCACGAGCGGAAGATAGGAGACGGAATCTTTGATGATGCGTTGTATCGAAGTGGCTTGCCGCACCAAGAAAAAGTGCAAGCGAACGCCCTTGCCGCAGACATACTGATGCCAAGGGACCGCGTCCGAGAGATGCAACGTCTACATGGCGACAACATTAATTATCTCGCGAACCTTTTCTGGGTTTCTGAGCAGGCAATGTCAATTCGGCTTGGAGTGCCCACCTAGTTCACTAAATAATTCTGTTCATATCATCAAACAGGTAGGGGGCAACGGTAACCGCCTTCCTGCGCTTCACCATCTCTTTAAACTGATCAATATCATTGCACATTTCCATCATGCCTTCTACCTTGCCAATCTGGCGCGTAAGAATGGTTCTGCCTTCTGTAGTTAGCCATTGGTGGAAACGCGCGCGTCGCTTTCCCTCGTCAGTAATGTTCAGCCTGTCGAGTTCGGCCTTGACATAACCATGCTCTATTGGATCGTAAACATACTTGTTTATGAACTTGCCGTAGTATTGCGGCCTAGAGCGAGCGTTTGTTGGCGCATTGTCGTAAAGCCTATCTAATTCTGCAAAGAATGAATCTGGGAAAGTGTGTATCCATTTTTGCAGTCCGTCTGCAATGTAACGCTCAAGCAAGAGGCGCAGGGCATCATGCCCTCTATCTGTTTGAAATCCTGTCGCTTCATCTACCAGCGCAACAATCCCAACGCGGGCAAAAGCGCGAACAAGAATTTCTGCTTTATCTGCTATGTGTTGTTGTTGCTTACTAAGAGCACCCTTCGCTCTAGCCGCTAGAATAGCATCGCAAATGTCTGCCAATACAGTGGCATCATATCCATACGCGGTAGAGCTTCTGTCTGTGCGGAAAACAAGTGGCTCTTTGGTCACCTTTAGCAACTCGTTAGAAACAAAGGGAGAAAGCGTTTTTTGTGCAACAAAGTAGGCTAGGCGGTCACCACCCCCACGCGAGCTTCCGCCGCGCGCCATCCCCAGGGATTTGACCATGCCCCGCTGGTGAATAACTCGCGTTCCGTCATCCAGCACGTAGCATGGTATCTGCACCTCACCTATTGCCAGAATCCCGCCGTAACGCGCCTTTGGGATTTCTAGTGTGCCCTTGGGGTCAACACCCATCAAACTGTCCGCAACATCATCGAGAGTTGCGTTGATGGGTTCAATCGTATCTTTCTTCTTATCAGCCATTAATCAGCCCTTTGTAAGTCAGCCGCTTGTCGGCCATGCGCTCGATTGTTATACCGATGAAGTCCATGGTGCCGATCTGCGCCGTGTTGTGGCGGAAAGAGAACTCTTTCACGTAGCGGTGCAGGTGCTTGGCGCTCATGTGGTGATAGATGCCAATGTAACCGCGCTTGAGAAGCGACCAGAAGCTTTCGATCCCATTTGTGTGCGCCATGTCGCGGACGTATTCACCAACTGAGTGGTTAATGCGGATGTGCATATAGCCTGCGGCGCGAAGGCCGATGTAGCCGCCGTGAGTGTCAGTCACAATGATCGTGCCCGTTGCGCAGTGATCGCGAACAAAACGCTCAAGGGTGGGTGCCTTCGTGTTCTCGACCACAACCGCGCGAACCTCGCCGTTTTGATCGCGGACGCCAGCGACAGCGGTTTTCCCAACTGCGCCCCGGCCAGCGCGGAGTTTCTTGCTGGCATGTTTGTTCTTCTCGCGACCACCAACATAGGTTTCATCAACCTGCATCTGACCGTCCATGTGATTGTCGCAATCTTTCAGCCAAGTCTCGCGGATGCGCTGCGCGAGAAACCACGCGGTTTTCTGAGTGACGCCAAGTTCGCGGGCCATCTGAGTGCTAGGGATACCCTTGCGCGCGCTGGTCAGCATGAAGATCGCCAGTAGCCACTTTTGCAGAGGCAGGCGGCTCTCGGCCAGAACCGTGCCTGTGCGGACGCTGAAATGCTTGCGGCAGTCTTTGCAGCGGTAGGCCATCGGCTTGTGGTCTTTGCACTCTGTGACGCTGACAGAACCGCAGTGACCGCAGACAGGCTCGCCGCCCCAACGCTTGTTCTCAAAGAACTTGCGCGCCGCTTCCTCATCGGGGAACTTGGCGAAGAACTCGAAGGTTGAAAGGGTCTCAGGCTTATCTTTGCACATGGGTGTCACTCCTTCTGACACCCTTGTAACTTAACTAGCCATGCGGCGCAAGTAAAAATTGGCTAGTTAAGTATATAGGCCCCTTCTTTTACGCCCCTGGTCGGGGCGGGCAGAATGCCGAAACCTTCCTGCACGGCTTCGACGGGATCCTCCAACTGGACGGGTATACTGGCTACAATCGCCTCACGCGCCCCTCCCGCAAGGGCGGCGACCCGATCCGCGTGGCCCATTGCTGGGCGCACGCCCGGCGC
>NZ_QNGB01000057.1 GCF_003298505.1 Roseovarius sp. TE539 | reverse complement strand
CTGCAGGATCCCGACAATCTGTTCTTCGGTGAAGCGTGATTTGCGCATCGTCTGTTCTCCTCGTCGCTTTGAACGTTACGAGAACAAACTCTACTTTTGAATGGCCCGGTTTTGCGGGGGCAGGTCAACGCCATTGAAACCCGGGAAGTGGTGCAGGTGAAAATCTCACCGCCCCCGCCGCTTCACATTCCCGCCGCGTTGCCCCGGCCTCCCCGCCGTTGAGCGTCCGCGCGCGCCCATGGCGGCCTCGGAGGCCTTTTCCACCGCCTGTTGCCGCGCCAGAGGGTCGTCGTGCACCGCGAGGTCTACCGCTTCCAGCCGGTTGATCTCGTCGCGCAGGCGGGCGGCCTCCTCGAATTCCAGGTTCTCCGCGGCCTTGCGCATGTCGTCGCGCAGGCCGTCCAGATGGGCCTGCAGATTGGCCCCCGCCAGCGGCTTTTCCACCTCCGCGGTCACCCGGTTCATGTCCACGTCGCCCTTGTAGAGGCCGGCCAGAACGTCCTCGACATTCTTCCGGATCGTTGCGGGGGTGATGCCGTGCTCCCGGTTATAGGCGATCTGCTTGGCGCGGCGCCGGTCGGTCTCGTCGATGGCGCGCTGCATCGAGCCGGTGATCCTGTCAGCATACATGATGACCCGCCCGTCGGCATTGCGCGCGGCGCGCCCGATGGTCTGGATCAGCGAAGTCTCCGAGCGCAGGAAGCCTTCCTTGTCCGCATCAAGGATCGCCACCAGCCCGCATTCCGGGATGTCGAGCCCCTCGCGCAACAGGTTGATCCCCACCAGCACGTCGAAGGCCCCCAGCCGGAGGTCGCGCAATATCTCGATCCGTTCTATCGTGTCGATATCCGAATGCATGTACCGCACCTTGATACCCTGTTCGTGCAGATATTCGGTAAGGTCTTCGGCCATGCGCTTGGTCAGCGTGGTACAGAGCGTCCGATACCCCGCCTCGGCCACGCGCCGCACCTCGTCGAGCAGGTCGTCCACCTGCATGTCCACCGGGCGGATTTCCACCTGCGGGTCCAGAAGCCCGGTGGGTCGGATCACCTGCTCGGTGAACACGCCGCCGGTCTGTTCCAGTTCCCAGGCAGCGGGGGTGGCGGAGACGAAGACCGATTGCGGTCGCATCGCATCCCATTCCTCGAACTTGAGGGGGCGGTTATCCATGCACGAGGGCAGGCGGAAACCATGTTCGGCAAGGGTGAACTTGCGGCGGTAGTCACCCTTGTACATCCCGCCGATCTGCGGCACGCTCACATGGGACTCGTCGGCAAAGACGATGGCGTTGTCGGGAATGAACTCGAAGAGGGTGGGCGGCGGCTCGCCGGGCGCGCGGCCGGTAAGATAGCGCGAGTAATTCTCGATTCCGTTGCAAACGCCGGTCGCCTCCAGCATCTCGAGATCGAAATTGGTGCGCTGTTCCAGCCGCTGCGCCTCCAGCAGCTTGCCTTCCCCGACAAGCTGGTCAAGCCGTTGCCGCAGCTCCTTCTTGATGCTCGTGATCGCCTGCTGCATGGTCGGCTTGGGTGTTACGTAGTGGGAATTGGCATAGACCCGGATCTGTTCGAAGGTTCCCGTTTTCTCGCCGGTCAGAGGATCGAATTCCGTCACGCTTTCCAGTTCCTCGCCGAAGAAGGACAGTTTCCAGGCGCGGTCCTCCAGGTGGGCGGGAAAGATTTCAAGCGAGTCGCCACGTACACGGAATGATCCGCGCTGGAACGCATGATCGTTGCGCTTGTACTGCTGGGCAACCAGGTCGGCGATGATCCTGCGCTGATCGTAATCGTGACCGACCTTCAGGTCCTGGGTCATCGCGCCGTAGGTTTCCACGCTGCCGATGCCGTAGATGCATGATACGCTGGCCACGATGATCACGTCGTCACGCTCCAGAAGCGCGCGGGTGGCCGAGTGGCGCATCCGGTCGATCTGTTCGTTGATCTGGGATTCCTTTTCTATGTAAGTGTCGGAGCGCGGCACATAGGCTTCGGGCTGGTAGTAGTCGTAGTAGCTGACGAAGTATTCCACCGCGTTTTCCGGAAAGAACCCCTTGAATTCTCCGTATAACTGCGCTGCCAGTGTCTTGTTTGGGGCAAGGATGATGGCGGGGCGCTGTGTTTCCTCGATCACCCGTCCCATCGTGTAGGTCTTGCCGGTACCCGTGGCGCCCAGAAGCACCTGGTCGCGTTCGCCGCCGCGCACGCCCTCGGACAGTTCCTCGATGGCGGTTGGCTGATCTCCCGCGGCGGTGAATTCGGTCTGCATCACAAAGCTGTGCCCGCCTTCGAGCTTTTCGCGCTCGCGCACATCCGGTGCGGGGCTGTGCAGCGCGGCCTCGGACTTGTCGGAATGGGCATAGGGCATGACGTGCGGTCTCCTTGGTCTGGATCAGAGTTGATCCGTTCGCCGGGCAGTTCAACCCCCCATGATGCCTGCGCCGACAGGGTGGCGAAAAGCGGTTTAACTGTTCCCGCACAGTGTCTAATGTACCGACGACTTACCCGAACCCCCGGATTCAGAGATGCAGGTCGTTTTCCACGCAGGCGCGCACATGACCGACGAGGACAAGCTTCTCGCGTGCCTGTCGGGCAATGCGGAGTTGCTGGGCCAATTCGGCGCCATGGCACCTCCACCGCGCAGCTACCGCAAGCTGATGCGCGACATGCTGCGTGATGCCAATCAGGCCGGTGGCGCCCCGGCCCCTGATGCGCGCGCCACGCTTCTCGCCGCTATGGGGGCGGATCCGCAGCCCGATCGCCTGATCCTGTCGAGCGAGGGATTTTTCGGCACTCCGAAGATGGCCGCCTCGTCCGGGGTGCTTTATCAGGCGGCCGAACACCGCCTTGACATCTACCAGCGGATGTTCCGCGGTGACGGGTTCGAGCTTTTTCTCGCGATCCGGAATCCCGCCAGCTTCCTGCCCGGGGTCTTCCGCCAGACGCAGTTCGACGATTTCGCGGATTTCCTCGGCGGCACGGAACCGGCCGCGATCCGCTGGTCCGAGATGATCGGACGGCTGCGCGCGGCATTTCCGGACATGCCGATGACGGTGTGGTGCTACGAAGACATCCCTCTGATCTGGGCGCAACTGGTGCGCGAGATGGCCGGGTTCGAGCCGACGACGCGGTTCGACGGTGAACATGCGATCCTGTCGGAGATCATGACCGCACCGGGGCTGGACCGCTTCGAAGCCTACCTTGCCAGTCACCCGGACATGACCGAAATCCAGAAACGCCGCGTCATCGTCGCGTTCCTCGACAAGTTCGCGGAGGAAAATGCAATGGAGGAAGAGCTGGATGTTCCGGGCTGGACAGAAGCAATGGTGGAGGATCTGACAGAGATCTACGACGAGGATGTCTACGCCATCGCGCGCCTGCCCGGCGTAACGATGATTGCCCCCTGATCACCGCGGCCGCCCGGCAACCGGCGCTTGCCAGCGCCTTGCGGGCCTGCTAATGGGCCTCCGCGCGCCCCTATAGCTCAGCTGGTAGAGCAACTGATTTGTAATCAGTAGGTCGGGAGTTCGAGTCTCTCTGGGGGCACCATAAAAATCAATGACTTAGATGATTTCGACTGAAGTGACCGTAAAGTGATGTCCGAGCAGTGTCCGAAATTTTAGGTGGTGCTGTCTTAGGACCAAGGTCGGTATCGCTGCGGACATGGCATCCACGATTCTTCTGTCGGCCTCATGCTAGGCGGCGTCTGCATTTTGGGGATTCCCAAATCGGTTCTCGTTTGATTCAAGATCAAAAACGGGAGGCGATCTTGAGCAGACGGACTTTGACAGACAGGCAGTGGGCGATCATCGAACCTTTGGTTCCTGGCAAGGAAGGTGATC
>NZ_QNGB01000056.1 GCF_003298505.1 Roseovarius sp. TE539 | reverse complement strand
TCGTCGCTTGGCTGTGAAGCTTGATCAGCATGCCGATCTCCCGTCTCGCACCTCGTTCAAAACAGATCGTGCCATGAAAAGCGCGGATCGACGAGGGGCTATGTGATCATCCGGGACGGAACACATACGACGTGAAGAGGCTTTTTGACGTTAAAGAGAATCTGTTCGACAATCCAAAGCCGGTTGATTTGCTGGCAAGCCTTACGTCTTTTGCAACCGATGACGACGATCTGGTTCTAGACCTGTTCGCTGGTTCGGGAACTCTTGCGGAGGCTGTCGCAGGACTGAATGCCAAGGAAGGGACCGACCGAAAAAGCATTTCGATCCAAATGGCTGAACAGATCGAGGAAAAGCACTTTGCCTACAAGAAAGGCTTTAGGAGCATCGCTGAGCTTTCCCGAAAGCGTGCGGCTCTGGCCATTGAAGCAAGCAATGGTTCGGGCCTTCGCGCATTCACACTCGCTAGCGGAAACATGAAACGCTGGGCGGGTATCGAAGCCAAAGACCCTGACACCTACGCAGCGCAGCTAGAGGCCTTCACCGACAGCCTCGCCCCCGACTGGCAACCGCAAGCCGTGATCTGGGAGGTTGCCTTGCGCGAAGGCTACAGCCTGACCGCCAAGGTCGAAGAACTGGACATCGACACCAGCCCGACCTTCTGGCGCGTGTCGGACGAGGATCGCAGCTTCACCATCTGTCTGGACGAGGCCCTGACGCTCGATGCCGTCGCCCCCTTGGGCCTGACCAAAGACGACATGTTCGTCTGCCGCGACACCGCGCTGGACGACACCCTCGCCGCCAACCTCGCCCTGCAATGCCGGTTGAAGGTGGTTTGAGGCCATGAAGTTCAAGTTCGACAGCGAGCAGGAGTATCAGGTCGATGCAGTCGAGAGCGTTGTCGGCCTGTTCGACGGTCAGGCCTTCGTGCGCAATCAGCTTACCGTGCCCAATGGCGCAAGCTTTCAGGTTGTTCCCAACCGGCTGGACCTCACGCCCGACCAGCTCCTCGCCAACCTGCAAAAGGTGCAGGACGAGCGGGGACTGGACCAAGACGACAAGCTGGAAACGCTGACCGCCAAGGTCGAGACCCTGCGCGGCGAGGAAGACATCGCCTTCCCCAACTTCTCGGTCGAGATGGAGACGGGCACCGGCAAAACCTATGTCTACATCCGCACGGCGCTGCGGCTGTACGAGACCTATGGGCTGCGTAAGTTCATCATCGTCGTGCCATCGGTCGCCGTGCGCGAAGGGGTGAAGAAGACGCTGGAAGTGACCAAGCCCCACTTCGACAAGCTCTTCGGCAAGCCGCCGTATCACAACTCAGTCTATCAATCGGCAGACAAGAAGAAGAACTCAGCATCACAGCAAGTTGGGGGTTTTGCCCTGTCGGACGGCGTCGAGATCATGGTTATGACTATCGACGCCTTCAAACGGGACGATAACGTAATCAAGCAATCGAGAGAGGGTTTAGACCCACCGATCTACCAACTTCAAGAAACGCGTCCGGTGTTGATCTTGGACGAGCCGCAGAACATGGAAAGCGACCTGTCGGTGTCCGCTCTGGCCTCGCTCAACCCGATCTGCGCCCTGCGCTACAGCGCAACCCACCGCAACGCTTACAACGTGGTCTATCGGCTGACTCCGTTCGATGCCTACCGCCAAGGGCTTGTGAAGCGCATCGAGGTCGCATCGGTTGTTCAGCAGGATAACGAGAACCTGCCGTTTGTGCGCGTCGAAGAGCTGAACGCCACCAAGCGAACCGTCAGCGCAAAGCTCAGCGTTCACAAGCTCATGGCGACCGGGAAGATCCAAGAGAAGCCGATCACGGTTCGAAGCGGCGATAGTCTGGTCGAGAAGACTGGGCGCGCTGAATACGAAGGGTTCGTCGTTGACGAGATCAATCCCGGATCGGGTTTCATTCGCTTCGCCAACAATCAGGAACTCGCTCTCGGCGGCGAACAAGGCTCCGACCGCGATGCGATATTCGAGGCGCAAATCGCCTTCACCATCGAAGAGCATTTCCGCCGCCAGCGGCGGTTGAAGGAGCACGGCATAAAGGTCTTGTCCCTGTTCTTCATCGACAAGGTGGACAACTACGCCCCCGACGATGGCAAGTTGAAGCTGATGTACGTCAAAGCGTTTGACGAGATCAAGCAGCGGTACGACGAGTGGAAAGACGTCAAGGCAGCCGATGTGCAGAAGGCCTATTTCGCCACCAAGACCAAGAAGACGGGCGAGACGGAAGCCTTGGACAGCACAGGCAAGACCAAGCAGGACGATGAGGCTTTCAACCTCATTATGCGCGAAAAGGAGCGCCTGCTTTCGTTCGATGAGCCGGTTGCGTTCGTCTTCTCACACTCTGCGTTGCGCGAAGGCTGGGACAATCCGAATGTTTTCCAAATCTGCACCATGCGCGAAGTTGGCAGCGACACCGAACGCCGTCAGCAGGTCGGGCGCGGCGTGCGCCTTCCGGTCAATCAGGATGGTGATCGTATCCAAGACGAGCAGATAAACGTCCTGACGGTCATCGCCAGCGAAACCTACGAACGGTTTGTCGCGGGCCTGCAAAGCGAGATCGCACAGGAGTACGGCAAAGAAGGCGTCCCACCGCCGCCGCCCAACCAGCGCAAGCGCAAGACGATCAAGCTGCGCAAACAGTTCCTGCTCAAACCGGAGTTCAAGGAGCTTTGGGAGAAGATCAAGCACAAGACCCGGTACTCTGTGCAGATCGATACCGCAAAGCTGGTGGCGGACACAGTCGCTGAGCTTGACGAGGCGACCATCAGCAAGCCGCGAATCACGGTCTCGAAGGCCAACATCCGTGTTGATGAAGCCGAGGACTTCTTTGAACCCATCGTTCTAAGCGGTGCGAGAACTGCGGTCGATCTTGCTGGGCGCTATCCCCTTCCTAACCTGATCGAAGTTATGGAAAGCCTGATGGAGAACACCTCTCCGCCGATGAGGCTATCCCGACGCACGTTACTTGAGGTTTTCAAAAGGACCTCAAAGCGAGATGAAGCCACGGAAAACCCGCATGATTTTGCCGTTACCGCGGTAAACATCCTCAAGTCCAAACTCGCAGACCAAATGGTGAAAGGCATCAAGTACGAGAAAGATGGTACCTGGTTTGAGCAAAGCCAGTTCTCTGAAGAAATCCCAACTTGGGAAGACTATTTCGTTCCCAGCGTCGAGACCGGTGGCGTAGGAGGCACGCATATCTACGATGGAGTCCGCTGGGACTCCGAGGGGATCGAGAAACAGTTTGTGCTCGACCTTGAGAAACGGGCTGATGTCAGACTCTACATCAAGCTCCCAGACTGGTTTGCCGTCGATACCCCAATCGGGCGGTATTGTCCGGACTGGGCAGTGGTGATGGACGACCCTGCAAACGGCAGGGAGAACCTGTACTTGGTACGGGAGACCAAGGGAACACTCGAACTTGGCGAACTGAGGCCAGATGAGAAAGCCAAAATCAAGTGTGGGCGGCGTCATTTCAGGGACGCCTTGGGGGTCAGCTACAAAGTAGTCACCAATTCTTCTGAGCTACCTGACGGAGGTGTTTGATGCTGACTGTTGGTTTAAGTGGCGTGCGTGCTGGCTAATGTGTCAGGACGCGGGTCTGATACTCAAGTCAGGCCAGATTCTGTAACACGCTAGTTTCCGTCGCATCGAGAGCTGAAACTACCTCACGACCAATTCATGCTGATCAGCTACCTGCCCTAGGCGGCGTCTGCATTTAGCTGATCCAAGCCATTGCGCATGCGAGATCAACGAAGGCTTTGAATGAGCTGACGGATTTCTCGCAACGCAATGCGATCCTGCGGAAGCGTTTGATCTTATTGAA
>NZ_QNGB01000055.1 GCF_003298505.1 Roseovarius sp. TE539 | reverse complement strand
CAGAAAAAGCAAAGCCCACAGACGAGCCTGCTATATGGGGGGCGCTCGCCTGTGGGCTTTGCTACCCCCCAGGTGGGTCATTTTTAAATGATCACGATGGGTCAGTTTTGAATGCAGATTGACAGGCTGGAGCAAGAGTTCAACTCGCTCCACGCCCAGCGCGAGGCCTGCGAGGCGTTCATCGCCAGTCAGCGCTCCGAGGGCTGGGTGCTGGTCCGCGATCAGTACGACGACGGCGGCCTCTCGGGCGGCACGTTGGACCGCCCCGGCCTGCAGCGGCTGTTGGAAGACATCGAGGACGGGCTCGTCGACGTGGTGGTGGTCTACAAGATCGACCGCCTGTCGCGCTCGCTCGCCGACTTCGCCAAGCTGGTCGAGGTGTTCGACCGTAATGGCGTGACCTTCGTCTCCGTGACGCAGTCCTTCAACACGACCACGTCGATGGGCCGGCTGACGCTGAACATCCTGCTCAGCTTCGCCCAGTTCGAACGCGAGGTGACGGCTGAACGCATCCGCGACAAGGTCGCCGCCAGTCGGAAGAAGGGGATGTGGATGGGCGGGGCGCCGCCGTATGGCTACCGCGTCGAGAACCGGAAGCTGGTGGTCGATGAGGACGCCGCCGAGCATGTCCGCTGGATCTTCGCCCGCTTCCCCGAGATCGGCTCCGGCACGGAACTGGCACGCGAGGTGGCGAAGCGCGGCATCCGCACGCCCCGCGGCAACCGGATCGACAAGAAGTACCTCTACCGGATGCTGAACAACCGCGCCTACATCGGCGAGGCGGTCCACAAGGGCGAGAGCTATCCCGGAGAACATGACGCCATCGTCGACCGCGAGACATGGGAGCGCGTCCACGCCATCCTGCAGGAAAGCCCCCGCAAGCGCGCCGCACGCACCCGCGCCGAGACGCCGGCGCTGCTGAAAGGGCTGCTGTACGGGCCGGACGGCGCCGCTTTCTCGCCGACGCACACCCGAAAGGGAGAGCGCCTCTACCGCTACTATGTCAGCCAGACGGTGTTGAAGCACGGGGCCGGATCCTGCCCCATCGGCCGCGTGCCCGCAGGCGAGATCGAGGCCGCCGTCATCGACCAGCTTCGCGCTGTGTTCCGCCAGCCGGAAATCGTTGCAGGAACGTGGAAGGCGGCGCGCGAACACGCCGACGACATCACCGAGGCAGACGCCCGTGGGGCACTGCAGCAGCTCGATCCGTTGTGGGACGAGCTTTTCCCGGCCGAACAGGCGCGGATCGCGGCGCTGTTGGTCGAGCGCGTGGAGTTGGGCACGGACGGGCTCAACGTCCGGCTCCGGGTGGACGGCCTCAACGACCTCGCGCGCGAGATGCTGGCCGGTGGACTCGGAGAAGCTGTGTGACGCGCAGCGTGCCAATCCCCGACACCGTGACACTTCACGTCCCGTTCCGCGTCGCGAAGCGCGGCGGGCGCAAGGAAATGCATTTGCCGGAAGGCGCCATCCAGCCGCACAAGGCCGACAACACGTTGGTCAAGGCGCTGGCGCGCGCGTTCCGATGGAAACGGATGCTTGAGTCGGGCGAGTTCGCTACCATCGCCGAACTGGCCGAGCGCGAGGGCATCGCGCCCTCCTACATGACCCGCGTCCTGCGCCTCACGCTCCTCGCGCCCGACATCGTCGAGGCGATCCTGGACGGGAGCCAGGGGGCAGAGGTGACGCTGGCGCAGGTGCTGGAGCCGTTTTCGTTGGAGTGGAAGAAGCAGGCCCAGCGATTCACGCCAAGTTGACCAGATCGGTCCCGCCACTTCTGGTGCCAAGACTCAGCCGCCACGCTTACCCGCATGCCTGGCTCGCCTCCGTTCTTCCTTCATCGCCAACACGCCGATGAACCGCTTCGCCCGTCGAACCGGAGCGCCGCACAGCAAACACTCCGGCTCAAGGCCGACCGCCTACGCCACCCTACGAATGCCTCCGACACGAGACCAGCCACGTCGGTCTACGGACCGACTTGTGGTTTTCCGCCACTTTATGCTGAGGGCGTGTTGCGTCAGTCTACCATATATGCGACACAATGTTCCAGAGTGCTGCACTTTGCAGCAGAGGGATAGGGTTACCGATGCAAAAGAGCCATCGCATCTCCATTGGCGTTTCCGATGAAGAGCACGCCGCTCTCCAAGCAATCGCACAGAAGCACGATGTATCGATGGCATGGATAGGTCGCCAAGCAATCCTGGCGTTCCTATCCAGCTATGAGCAGAACGAGAACAAGGCACTTCTTCCCCTCAGCGGTGCAAGTGAAGGTCCATAATGAACAATACACGAGCAGCCTCGAACGCCGACCATGACGTTCCGACGGAAACCCCTTCGACGGACGAAGATGAGCGTCGCATCGATCCGCGCAATCAGCTTAACGAGTTGACCGCCAAGGAATGGATTGTCGAAACGATATCAGTGTGGAACCAGCGTGGACTAGGGGCCGGACACCCTGATGCACGAATTGAGCGGCAGCACCCTGCGCCATTCTCGTTCACTGATGTTGGCCGTTTGATCCGTTACTTCACAAAAAGCGGACAGACGGTCCTCGATCCGTTCGTGGGGGTAGGTTCGACCCTGAAGGCATGCGCTGTCGATCAACGCAAAGGTATCGGCATTGAGCTCAATCCAAAATTCGCAGAGCTTTCGAGAGAGCGACTGACGACTGAGATTGCCGATATGTTTTCAACCGTGGAAGATCAGCAGGTTCTTGAGGGCGATGCGCGTGATATACTGCCAACCTTGGCTGACGAGAGCATCGACTTTGTCGTCACTTCTCCACCGTATTGGTCCATACTGAAGAAGGAGGACCACAAAGTCCGTCAAGAGCGGCTCGCCAACGGCCTTTCGACAGACTACGGCGAAGATGAGCGCGACCTTGCGAAAATCGAAAGCTACGAAGACTTCCTCGTTGAGCTTACGGCTTTGTTTGGAGAGTGCGCACGCGCGCTTAAGCCGGGAAAGTATATGGCCATCGTGGTCAGCGATTTCCGTGAGAAGTCACGATACATAATGTTTCATGCCGATTTGGCGAGGTCACTGGAGGATGTTGGCCTTGAAATGCGGGGATTGAAAGTCCTCTACCAGAGACACAAAAAGGTTTATCCGTACGGATACCCTTACTCATACGTACCCAATATCCACAATCAGTTCATCCTCATCCTGCAAAAGCCGAAGAAAAAATGACCAAGGAAGAAATTCACGTTGGGGACTGCATTGATGGAATGCGGAACCTTGAAGGCGAGAAGTTCAATCTTATCATTGCCGACCCACCATATAACCTGAAAAAAGACTTTGGAATTTGGAAAGAGGACGAAAAGCGCGCGGAGTGGAAAGACTGGTCGCGAGAATGGCTTGAAGCTGCCTATCAAGTGCTTTCCGACAAAGGCAATATATTTGTCTACGGAATTCACCATCATCAGTGCTGGATTCAGTGTATGATGTATGAGATCGGCTATGTCTACCGTCGCCAGATTATCTGGCATTACGAAAATGGCTTTGCCGGATATGGTAAGCGTTCGCTCAATGCTTGCTATGAGCCGATTTTATGGTTCTCAAAAAGCCAAGACTACATATTTCACGAAGTTCGCGAGCCCTACAAAAGCCAAGAGAGACTGAAGCACAAAATCACGAAGAACGGAAAAGTCTGGACCCCGAATCCGGAGGGGCGTATGGCTGGCGACGTATGGACGTTTCCGGTTCTGGCTGGGCGCCGCTTTCGCGACGAGAAAGTAGATCACCCCACGCAAAAGCCGCTGTCGATTTCAAGACGCCTGGTTAAGCATTTCTCGAACCCCGGCGACACGGTGCTCGTGCCATTCGTAGGAAGCGGAAGTGAGTGTGTTGCTGCCGTCATGGAAAATAGGGGGCATCTCGGCTTCGAGCTGAACCCAGACTATGTCGAGATCGCTCGCAAAAGGCTTTCAGATACAAAAAACGACATGGCGGAAAGTCTTATTTAGGCGGACGATAGGCACCCGGATAAGGCTCTTCGTCTGCAAAACTCAGACATAATGCGACAATGGAGCGATATAGGTCGGTTTCCCCAGATACCGTCGTAAAAGTATTTCCGTTAACTTCATCTATCTTGCCGAAATTCCAAGCTATCATACATAGCAGGCCCATTGTGACTGTGCGGCAGCGAATGTCGAGAACGTTTTCTATGTCATCTATGACTTGGTAGTATTCAACCCGGACGTTGGGCAACGAGCCGATAACGGACACAGGGATTATATCTGATCGAGCCACGCCAAAGCGTCCATGCAGGACTGCAATGTCCTCCAAGAGGGCGCGGGGCGATTCCAGAACTGAAGCGCCCGTCTCCAACTCCACGATCCCGATTTGCCCCGACGAAAATCGCAGGAGACCGTCCATCCGGATATTTGTATCTCCTTTGCGGCGCATACTTGCCGCAACGCCAGTTACCGCAAAAAGGTTTCGTGCCAAGCGCGTTGCCTCGGTGTCTGTCATGGCCTCGAGAACAATGGGGAGGCTGCGCGCGAACAGTGTGCGCGGCGTACCAAGCGCACCTTGGCGACGAAGCTTCTCGTGGGGGGCACTATCATCGACTGCGTGAACTGTAATGCCGTCCGGATCAGTTGCTTCGACTGTAGCCATTCCATCGTCATTCAGGTTGATCGCCCCGTACGGACACCGCAACGCGCAGAGCCCGCAGCCGACGCAGGCGTCAGGATCAATGCGAGGAGCCGCCTCTGCGGAATTCCAATCGATAGCATTCGTTGGGCAGACATCACGCGACGGATCACCAGGAAACGCGCCCAGAGTGCCGCCAAGGCTAAGCTCACCCTCAGTCAATTCTATACACGGAGCGTCGTGGCAGCCAAGGCAGGTCGCACGACCCGAATTGCCGTCACTAAGGAAAACAGTCGCGCGCTCCTCAGGTACAAAGACGATTTCCTTGGCTTTGCTTCGAAACTTCCGTAGACGGCCTTTATGAAGAATGGAGTCCTTGTGAGGAACAATATCAGACATTGAGGAACCCCTTGAGATGGGAAAGTTGCTCCTCGTCGACTGAAACCGCTTCGGTTATTGACTTTATTGCTAGATGCGTAAGTGACTGCAGATCTAGGACGCCAATTTTGAATCCAAAGGTAGCTGTCGGATCCCGGAAGGTAGTATGGCCGTTTCCTGAACAGGTCGGGCTTGAGTTTGTGCCAGTCTTTCATCGCCTGCAAGGGCGTCTTGCTGCCCAGGGCTGATTGCGGGAGCTGCTGGTTGTAGAG
>NZ_QNGB01000054.1 GCF_003298505.1 Roseovarius sp. TE539 | reverse complement strand
CAAAGGTTCGATGATCGCCCACTGCCTGTCTGTCAAAGTCCGTCTGCTCAAGATCGCCTCCCGTTTTTGATCTTGAATCAAACGAGAACCGATTTGGGAATCCCCTAAATGCAGACGCCGCCTAAGGCGAGGCGCAAAGAGCTTTTGCTTTTTGCGGATCAAGCGGCATCTGTTATTGTCACGACATATTATTTTCTTGCGGTGTGCCATGCCCCTCAGACCCCCGATTTGCGTTGATGTCTTTCATAAACCGCAGTCTCGATGCGACCTGGGCGAGCCTGGCCCGATAGCACGGTCGGCCCATGCGGCGAGTGGTGCTGAGCGTCGATGGCTCTTAACGTGTCCAATCAATAATCCCAAGCGGACTAAGACCGCAAACAACGACCAACCGTCGATCCTGGGGTATCTCAAGCATAATAGGAGATTTGGCGTGAGACGGCGAGATATGACGTGTTTTGGTCGTGCTCTGCGTGCCGCTGGTGCGGCAGCGATTCTCTGCGTGGTGGCGATGCCGACCACCGGGCAGGAGGTCGGTGTCGAGGCGTTGATTGCCGACATTGACGAGCGGGCGGGCCAGTACGCGGCTCTTGTCGAGATACTGCAGGGACCTGACCCCGCCCGTGCACTGGCGGCCTTCGACGTGATGCTCGAGACTGGTGACAAGACGATGCGGGAGACGGCGATTTCAGCGGCGATGACGGCAACTGACGAACGCCTGCGGGCACGTGCCCTTTGGGAGACGCTTGTGCGCAAAGACTCGATCACGCTTGTGATAGAAACCGATGGTCTCGATGACGAGGCGCGCGGCGCGCTCGACAAATGGATCGGCGCGGTCAGCACCTGGGGCATCACCGCACGCTTTCCTGATACGCAGTGCCTCAACCTTTGGAACTCGCGTAGTTGCGAGGAAGATCATAATCTTTCCGTTTCTGGCCTGAAAATAGATATGGTCTACGATGGCACTATCATGGGCGGTTTATCGTTGACTTCGGAGGGAGCACTCACCGGGCACGTCAAAAATGTTGACGACAACGCCGTCTATCCCGCAACCATCCACCTGAGGTGACCATGCTTCGACTGACAGCGATCGCGATTTGCTCCATCCTCACCCTGCCTGCCGTCGCACAGGTGACGCTCGACGAGCTCGATGCGGCGGCGAATGCCAGCGACGCGGCGATGGAGGAGTTCCGCAAGCGGCTGAATGACCCTGATCCCGACCGGGCGCTCGCGGTTCTGCATCTGCTCGTCAGCAAGGGCGACTCCGATCAACGGCGGATGGCCGTGCGGCACGGATTGCAGAGCACCGACCGGGCGATCCGCGCAACCACGCTGCGCGCGATCTTCGATTCCGAGCCCACGCTGCGCCTCGTGCTGGAGCCGGTGAGCGATGAGCCCGACCATTCATTCACGACGAGCGTATCCTGGTGGGGCGGGGTCATCGACTCAGAAGGCATCGTGACCATCACTCTCAAGATAACCGGATTCAATTCAGAAGAGGACTGTTGGACCGACGAAAAAACCGAGAAATGCCTGTTGCGGATAAAGGGCGATATCGTCAGCCTTTGGATCGGAAGCAGTTGGGGGTCCTACGAACTGAACGGAGCCGGACAGCTCAAGGGCGAGCAGGCGTTCAAAGGGAACCTCACGAAGGCCACAATCGATCTTTCGGAATAGACAAGCGCCTCGTCAGTCGATCGACACCTCGTCGAGACGCACCGGCGAGCCGCCGCCCCAGCTCGACTCTATGGTGATCGTCACGGTGTGGGCAAAGCGCTCTCCCAGGCGAAGCTCGAACTCGCCATCGGGTGTCATTTCGGGCGCGGGGATTTGGGAGGGGCGCGGCCGGGCCGGGTCGGTCGAGCTGTCGGTGACGATGCCGATTCTGCGTGGGACAGCGGCACCGGTGCCCGGCGCGCTGCGCAGTCGGATGCGGCTGAGCCGATCGGTTTCGCTCAGGCGAAGCGTCAGGTGGACAGGTGCCTCGCCCAGATGAAACACCCAGGCACCGTCCCCCTCGAGCATCGCAACGGGATCGACTGCGCCGTCCACCGGGTGGGCCGACCACTGCACGGCTTCAAGCGGATCGCCGGGCGGCAGCGAGACCGCGTCACCAGGGGGCGGCACGGCGACGCGCGCGGTCGTGCTGCCGGTGTCTCCCAGGCCGGTTGTCGTTCCCTCTCCCAGCACCTGCCGGACGAGAGCCCGCAACGTGTCCATGCGGATGGCCAATGCCTCGGCTGCCCCGTCGGCCTGCAGAATCATCGCGACGGGCGTTGGGCCGAAGAAGGCCACTGCACCCGAGGTGCCGCCAAACAGGTCGGCTCTTTCGCCTGCCGCTGGCATAAGGCGCACTAGGTCCGGGCCGCTGGAATGGACGACGAGGCGCCGCCCCTCGAACACCCTTTGTCGCGGTCGCCGGAGCATCAGCTCGGTGCCGGGCCTTATCTGGTCGCCGAGGGCGCGCGGCAGGCCGCTCCACACGTCGCCGCATGCCGCCTCGAGGCCACCACGGACGACGCCCAGCGAGATATCGGAGGCGTCGGGGGCGACGTGCACGATCCGGGCCGTGCCGATCGGCCCGCCGGCGCTTTCAGAGCCGAGCCGTATGCCATCCATGCTGCGACGGTGCAGGTGTGTCGGCAGGATCACGTAGCAGTTCCCGCCCTGGTGCACCAGAAGCCCCGCTCCGCTCCCTTCCTCTACCGTGACCACGCGCCCCTGCGCGGGGACGGCGAGCGTCCAGGCGAGCAGAAATAGCATCAATGACCCTAGGCATCGGAGGCGCATTGACTTAACGTCATAATGGAAACGCGAGGTGGTAAATGTCATGGGCTGGCAGGCACGGATAACTCTTGTTGCATGGATCGGGCTCCTCTGCGTTGTATCCTATCTACCAGCGCGCGCCCAGACCGAAGATATCGCATTAGACGAGCGTGAGTTCCACGAGCGATTTGATGAGCACGGTCGCGTCAGCGGTGACGTTGTGATGGGGGTCATGATCGGCCGCAAGACGGACGGGGAACGCGACGATGCGGCCCTTGCCGACCTCGCGCCGCGACGGACCGCGGATGTCGCGGTGCTCCGCCTGCCACCACGGGCACAGGATGCAGAACACGCAAAAAAGCGGCTATTCTGTGTAAGGATCAACTCGAAGGATGGGCGCTTCGAGGCCGAAAACACGTATTCAGTAGCAGACGGGGTCATCTCGCCGAGCGGCCCTTTCCCCTATATGGGCAGACATGAGCCCATCGTGACAGCGCTTCGTGCCGTATCTCTCGTCAAGGTCGGGCAGTGTGGTGATCGCGCCGATGCGGTCATCCCTTCCACTTGGGGCGGTGACGACATTGCGCTGGGATCAAGCGCTCTGCATGTGTTCGTGAACTCCGCCGGCAATCCTACGGTCGCCGTTATGGGCTCCGGCCCTGAGTTCATAGCTTGCAATGACATCGCCGACGCCTCCACGCTGAAATACACCGCGTCCTGTGTGCTCCCGTTCGACAAGCTGCAGGCACACGCCGAGGACGGTGTCGTCCGTCTGGAACTTCTCGTCACGCGCAGTCTGGGGGAAGAATCGTTCGACGTCATGATCGTACTTCCCAAAGTAACTCGTTGACATGGCAGAAACGCGGAAAGGGCGAAACGGCAGCTTAGGCGCCAAGCTCAGATCACTCCTGCCAGAGCCCAGGCTGTTGGTCATACTCTTGGTCTGCATAACAACAATTTCCGCGATCTTGGTGTATTTCCACTTGGTTCTGGAGCGGACCATCGTAGTGGATGCCCAGACCGGGGCGTTCGAAATAGAGCTCGAGGCCGAATTGGCTGGAAAGGTGTTTCGCAACGTCTGGATCTGCGAGAAGCGCGAAGATGGCGCAGCGTCGGAAACGGTTGCGCAAGGTCCGATTGGCTGCCCCTCGCGTACGCATCAGCTGGTCGGACCCGAGGAAATGGTTGTGCCGACCCTGCCTGTAGGGTCAGAATTGGAGTTCACGGCACAGCCCGGTCTGTTGCGGATTGACGTCGTATCGCTGCCGGAGCGGTATAGCGATACGGATGTCGGGCGGCTGGAAGGTGGCGCATTGGCCCTTGTCGGCCGGGACGCGCTCGAAGCATTCGGGACCCTGGCGCTGAGCGGAACCGCCAAGATTGGCGCGCTGTTCTCGGAAACGGATCGCGTATCAACAGCGTCGGGTAGCTATCAGATACGGGGATACACACCGGTTGGCCTGATAAGCGGTGAGATGCGCGAGCTACGTAGCGGACAGCTCCTTGGCGGGGCACGTGTGCGCTTCGTCAAGGACGGCGACGAAACGGCGACCGCGCATATCGCCGTTACGCTTGCCGAACCAGAACGTTCTTTGATGCGCGTGACTGCGATATCCGGGCATGCGACCAGCAACATCGCAGTGCGCTACTATTTCACCGAAGAGGTGATCATACGCCCGTCGTTCTTCGATGCTTTGATCCGGGATCCCGCAGTGCAGCTCTTCGCGATGATTTTTGGTGCCATTGCAGGCTACGGCTGGCTTAAACGCCTCTCCAGGGGGACGCGCGCCACCCAGGATCGGTGAGAGTGCTTTCCGTAGCTTGTGTCGGCCCGGGTAAGCGTCCCGGGTAAGCCCGGGCGCTCCCATGAGACCGCGCCAGACAGGCGCGCACCGCCATGTCCGCCGTGCGGCCGCGCACCTTGAGGCCGTGACGAACCTAGGGCAAGCGGCCGGCAAACGACCGGTAAGCGACGGCGTGGCGACGACGGTCATATCGCCGCTGCTGAGCGCACCCGGCAGCTTCGGCCTGCCTGCTGTCATCTGACGTTTTCGCTCGGGATACTTGCCTGACGCCCTCCGGCCAGGTCCCATACGGACTTGGTGTCGCTGATCAGCAGAACACGAGCGCCTCTGGCGCCATTTTCTGATTCCGATTTCCTCGAGCAGGAGGATCGGCAGCGGCGCCGCCTCCCGAACAGAAGCGCGGCGCGCTCTCTTACGCAATCGCACCGTCTCCTGCGCTCGATCTTCCGGCATGTGTCGAGAGGGCGCGCGCAGCGTCCACGTCAAGGCATCATCAGGCCTGCCAAGCGCGCCCGGGCCTTGACCGTTACAGGTAAAAAACGGATTTCGGTAGGCTGGACGCTGGCTAAGTTCCTGATTTTACGAGAATGGGTGTTTACATATGTAAACATTTGCCGTTTGGAAATTCGGACGATGTAAGCATTTTCGAGGGCATTCCCCGGGCATATGTAAACATTTTCGCGGGCCGAATGTTTACATATGTAAACATCCGTGGCGGCCACGTAAACATTCTTGTCGGCGCTTGGCGCGGCCAGAGCGCGGCGTGACATTTCCCTATGGGCCGTTCTCCATAAACAGCGCGACGAGCGGCACATTGATGTAGTAATTGCTGCGGCCCGACTGATGCTTCTCCACGAAGCCGTGCTCGGCGAGTGCCTCCAGGTATTTCGAGGCGGTCTGCCGGGTGACCTTGAGATCGTTCACGACAAACTCGATCCGGGTATAGGGGTGCCG
>NZ_QNGB01000053.1 GCF_003298505.1 Roseovarius sp. TE539 | reverse complement strand
TGGGCGCAGCCGCTTGAGCGAGTTGATGGCTCCGCGCCTGCGCCCATTGCTCACGCCGCCGAATGATGGCAAACAAATGAGGAACAGACTCGACTTGCGAGTGGCCCTGAAAAATGGGGCAGGTCACGAAAGACAAAGGCCTGAAGCAGGGACGCGGTCGCGGCGGATATGGCTATCGGCGCGGGGACTAAGATGCGATCTTAGCCTTGGGCGAACGCTTCGTTCACGATGTCTTCCAGCATAGTGATTTCTTCATCTGATAACTTCGAGAATGGCTCCCTGTCGCGCCTTCTTTTCGGAAACTGGCCGTCATTTTGACGAACAAAGAGGATAACTTGCTGGGCCAGGTTGTCCGGCATTTCCACGGCGTTCATGATGCCGCGCATCGCTTCATCATGACGCTTGAGATAGTCGATCTCGCGCGGCAGGTCTTCTTCAATGGTTCGTTGCACGCATTCATACAGAAACTCGGCTTCTGCCGTGCAATCATAGAAGCGATAGAGATCGGCGGTCTCGTTCAGAACCTCGATATTACCATTAGGCAGAGCCCGCCAGTCTATGAAGTCCATCAAAGGGGCAGAATGCCCCTGCAAAACTTCGCGATACTCGTCGATGCGGTCGAGCATAACGGACGATACAGGAAAGACCATGCCGGAGGGCGTGAATTTTCGCTCTGCAAGAACATGATGGATCAGGCAGCGATGCAAACGACCATTCCCGTCTGCCAGTGGGTGGATATAGACAAACCCGAACGCAATGATCGCAGCCTGCAACACCGGATCGACATCGTCGGTATCGGTGATGCGTAGTCGGTTGTTGCACTCGTTCAGCGCCGTCATCAGATCGAAAACGTTGTCCGCGCGTGCCCCGATGAACTCGGGGATCGGTTCATTATTATGGTCACGTTCTCCAAGAAAGACCCCGTCTTCCCGATAGCCGACAGGGGTTAGCCGATCATCGCCGATCAGAATGCGGTGAAGACGGTAGATTTCTGTCTGGTTGAGAGGACGCTTGCCAGCTTCAAGGATGGCGCGTCCCCAACGCTCCAGTCGATTAACGGGAGGGCGCTCGCCCTCGATCTCGAAGCTCGCGCGACTGTCGGCAAGCAGCATGAAGCTTGCCGCGCGTGCAATGACATGGCCGCCCGTCCGGCCAATCGTTTCGTTGGCCTTACTGGGCAGATCAAGCGCGATCAGGGCTTCAAGTTTTTCGGTGCGCCGGATGATGGGACAGAGGGCGCCGGTGCCAAGCAGGTTGTCACGCACGCGATGTCGCTGCGAGAACCGCTCCTTGCCCGTGAAGTAGTGCTTTGGATCAAGCGCCGGGATGGCTGTAACCTTCGGCGCATCCTCGATTTCCAGCGTGTTGCCTGTCAGTGTCTCGTAGAAAAACCATATCCGCCGTGAGAACGCACCGGTCGGTGTTGCCTTGACGATCTCCTCCACAGCATCCTGCGGAACAGTATCGAATATCCGTTTCAGGATCAGAAGATCGATGTCTTCGTGGCGGAGTGCAAAGTTCAAATGTCCTTCCAGCGTACTTTCCGGTAGATAGCGCTTACCGAAAACTTCCCAGATGCCTTCGGTACGCTTGTTGCCGCGCACATGCTTTTCCGAGATACAGGCCGGGTTGCGAACAGGGGCGCGTATGCCGAGGCTGAAGACGAGAGCCGACCAGCCCGCAAGGCTTGCATTCTCGGGAAGAGGCTCGTCCAGAAAAAATTGAGGTTTCAGGTCTTCTAGTTGCAAGGTCGAAATCTTCTCACGAGTGTTGAAAAAGGCACTACAAGTGTGCCATCTGTTGAAAATCAATATACATGTTTCTATGGCGAAAATCAATCACCGATGTTGAGAAGCGATCACAGGGACGCAAAATGTCGAAAATCGATGTTCGCGTGCTGTCAGTGACTTGCGTCTGGCTCCGTCTTAATGAAGCTTCCGGCGCCATGGCAAAAAGGCGCGGATGAAGGGGTGCCGATGCTGCGGCTGGTGCCCGTTACGCGTGTGGAACGTTGAGAGAAGGGATTTTCGATGGAACGGGATGAGCTAAAGATCGAAATCGCGCTCGAAGAGTGATTTTATCTAAACGGCATCTGTTAGCTGCAGACCGCGCAGGCGGTCATTCACCACGTCGCTGACGATATCGACAACTGCCGTGGGGAAGCCTTTGGGCAGGGCCTTTGCAGCCACGCCCAACGCCTCGGGCGCCTTGGCCTCGACCTCTTCGATGATGGACGTTGCGCGCTTCTTTGAAATACCGGCGCGCATGGCCGTCTGCACAAAATGCCGCCCGTGAATCTGATCAAAACGATAGCGGCGGCTATTGCCGACCGACATCGCCATCTTCATCTGTTTGCGCTCGATCTGCCTGGCATTCAGTGCAGGCTGGGCTGTCAGGATGTCATAGAGCGGGGTCATGCGGTAGCTGCCGCCGGAACTCAGAAAAACACTGAAGTTCTTTGCGTGCCCGTCAGTTGCGCCGATCAGCCAGAACACCAGCTGGGCTTTCAGGAAGATTTCCTGATCTTCCATCGGCGTATCGCTGCCCTTTAGCAAGTCAAGCACATCGACCATGCCCGGCCCGCCTTCATTTTGGTATTTGAGCGTCGGGGGCACGGATAGCGCCTGACAGCAATCCTCCTGCGGCAGGCGCAGCAAACGGCCATCCTTCGTCCAGCGGCGGTCAAAGCGCTCGATGGCGAGCGCTTTGGTATCACCGAAGGTTTCAATGGTGGCGGTATTCACCGGCAAGCCAAAGGCTGCGGTCAGCTTCAGGCAGTAATATTCGTTCTCGACGCTGTCCGAGAGATCGATGCCGCCGGGTAATTCGCCAATTTGCGTCTTGATCAAATGCGTTGTTGGTGTCGTGCCGTGCGGCTTGATCCATTTTCCGTCATGCCAAAGCAGCGCCGTCTTTTCCTGAGCGCCCGCTACAGAAATCCGGAATTCATCATCGCTGGTCAGACCAAGCGGTGCCTGGCTCAGGCCTTTAAGGATTTTTTCTATGGCGGCTTCATCGACCGGTTCGCCTTCCAGCGTGCCAGTGGCATCAGGCGCATCATCATCCCCCGCAATAAATTGCAGCGCGCCCACACAGTCATGACCGATCTCGGTCAGCATGCTGTACGCGTCCGTACCGCGCGCGCCCACCTTTTCGGCAACCAGGCGGCGCAGCTTGTCCGAATCCGGCAGCAGGTTTTCGAAGACGGCGGCGACGGGTTCGCCGCGATAGGGTGTCTCTCGTAGTGGCAGCGATAGAGAGACCGGCAGGGCGTGCTCCCAGCCCAGCCAGTCCTCATGATGCGAAAAGCCGATGGCACCGCTGGCCTCGCGGCTCAGCGTGCCGACGCGGCGGTTGTTCAGATACACGCGCAAGGGTGCGTAGGCCGGGCGCCGTCCCATCAGAACAGCTCCTCGATGTCGCGTTCGTGACCCTTGGAACGCGCGCCGATCCTGAGCTCAAGGTCGAGCGCAGCAAGGACGGCGAGGATGGATTCGAGCTTTGCGGGTTTTTGACCGCTCTCGATCATCGAGATCGTCGCCTGGCGCAGGCCTGCCCGCTCGGCAAGCTGCATCTGTGTCCAGTCGCGCTTCTTGCGGGCACGCTGGATGATGGTACCGATCTGTCTTGGTGTGCGGGCTAGATCATTCATAAGTACAATATACGTTATGACGCATATTTTGTCAATATGCGGTGGAGCGGATAATTCTTGCTTATACGGTGTGGCAAATAAATCGATTTTATCGGTTAGAGCGTATAGAGTGTATGGGTGATTTGGGAAGCGCTGCGCCGGTGTGCTGGCGGTGCACGAAGTGGCTAACCGTCAAAGGGCTCAAGGCCTCACCAGCAAAGCAGGGCGGGCGTGTGTAGGGCGGCAGGAACATCAGCCGTGCACCCGTCGCCTCGATCATCTCTTGCACCGACGCCCGTTTATGGCTCGACAGGTTGTCCATGATCACCACGTCGCCGGGGCGCAGCGTCGGGATCAGCACATGGCGGACATAGGCCTCGAACCAGTCTCCGTTGATTGGCCCGTCGAGCGTCATCGGCGCGACCATTCCGGTCTTGCGCAGCCCGGCGACCAGAGTCGTGGTCTTGCGGTGGCCATGCGGGAAGCCCATCCGCAGCCGTTCGCCCCGTTTGCAGCGACCATGGCTGCGGGCCATGTTCGTCGCGGTCCAAGTCTCGTCGACAAACACCAGGCGCTCGGGATCGAGGTCGAGCTGCCCGTTGAACCAGTCCAGGCGCTTCTTCAGGACGTTCGGGCGGTCCTGCTCGACGGCATGGCCGGTCTTTTTTTCCTTGTGATCCCGTGCCGCTGAAAGAAGCGCCACAGCGACGAGGTCGAGGCCGCGACGCCACGCTCAGACAGATGCCTGCAGAGTTCCGCCAGCGTAATGTCCGGTGTTTCTTCAAGCGCCGCGCGGATCACCCCGGCATGTGCCTCGATCCTGCGGGATCGCATATCGCCCCCCTGCGGCTTCGGCGCGAAGGACCCCGTGGAGCGTCGCTCGTTGTCCCAGCGGATTGCCGTCGAGGGCGCGACCCCGTACTGCGCGGCCGCAGCACGCCGGCTCCGGCCGGTATCAATCGCCGCGATCACCCGTTCCCTCAGGTCCATGGAGAGTGGTTTGCCCATTGCTGCCCCCAAAATCTGCCTCGGGGTCAGTGAATCAAACCTTCGGCCCGTTACCTTCGCACGTCGTCGCTCGGTGGCCACCAGCGACTTTTTTTGTGCGTGAAGCCCAGGCGCCTGAGAAGGCCTGCAATCGCCGAGTGGTGGACAGTGACGCCCTCGGAATCGGAAAGCGCATCGCGCAGCTCATAGAGCGTGATGTCCGGGTCCTGCGCCACCAGTTCACGGAAGAAGCCAACATGCGCGGCCAGTTTGCCGGTCCCAGAAGGCCGACCCATCGGCGCAAGCTTCGCAGCTCCAGAGCGCCGAATTTGCCGCGCCCATCGCCCGCCTGTGGCGGCAGAGATCTGCAAGCGGCGAGAGGCTTCTCGCCCTGTTAGCCCTTCACCGATCAGTCGCGCAAATCGGTCTCGGAGTTCCTTTGGCAATGGTGCTGGCATGATGCTGATCCTCCCAAACAGGGTGAATCACAAATCAGCCTCCAAGGGAATCCTCCCGATTCAAACTTTCCTCGAAACGCTTTAATATCAATAGTCTGCAGTGATAAGTGGCGGCCCCGGCAGGATTCGAACCTGCAACCTGCCCCTTAGGAGGGGGCTGCTCTATCCAGTTGAGCCACGGGGCCGTGTGAAGTTTCTTAGCCTTCGTCGCATCGTTTGTCATTGCCCGATTTGTCCACCACGAAAATTCCGGATTTGGAGAGTCTGGACTTCTTGAATATCTTGGCCTGGGCCGAGGTCGTTCCCTTCCTCGACTACCCGCCTCCGGTGCGTCGACTGATCTATACGACGAATGCCATCGAGGCGCTGAACTCGAAAATCCGGCGCGCCGTGCGGACCCGAGGCCATTTCCCCAGTGACGAGGCAGCGGCGAAATTGATCTATCTCGCGCTCAATGCTACCTCCACGGAGTGGAAGCGCTCAGTGCGAGAATGGCACGCGGTCAAAAGCCAGCTCGCCATCATGTTCGAAGATCGCTTCCCAATGGCGTAACAAAAGGCGCCAGGGCACAAAATTCCGCACAGTCTTATGCCTGACGGTGGCGAACACGCTTTCTATCGGGTTGCCCGTTCGCAGGTGATCCCAGTGATCGGCGGGGAAGTCGTAGAAAGCGAGCAGGGCGTCGCGGTCCTTGGTCAGGCAGGTGACCGCTTTTTCGTATCTGACACCGTATTTCTCAACGAAGATGTCCATCGCGGCCCTGGCCTTGACGCGGGTCTCGGCCTGGCAGACCTCGCGCAGGTCTGCCTTCACCGTGAGTTGCATCGATTTCGGGAACTTGTTCAGGACATTGGCGGTCTTGTTCGACGGGGCTCCGCCCGTTCAGGGCTGGATTGGTCCACCGGACCAATCCCGAGACGCCCTTCACCCCAACACCGTTGATGGCGTGTGCCTGGAAACACCTCGTCGAGGGCTTTCCGTTCGGGCATTCCTTCGAACCGGTGGCAGTCATGCCCTCACCCCATGGCCCCATCGCCAATGGCGATCTCGGGCGGCACCGAGAGGCCGCGGGCCTTGACATCGACCAAGAGCTCGCGCCAGCTCTGCGCGCTCTCGCGCACCCCGACCTGAAAGCCGACGAGTTCCTTCTTTCCTTCGGGCTTGGCCCCGAGAATGACCAGCATGCACTCGGCCTGCGGCTCCATCCGGGCCTGGAGATAAACGCCGTCCGCCCAGATGTAGACATACCGCCGCGCCGACAGATCGCGGCGCTGCCAACGGTCAAATTCTTGCTGCCACTCCCCGGTCAAGCGCGAGATCACACTGGG
>NZ_QNGB01000052.1 GCF_003298505.1 Roseovarius sp. TE539 | reverse complement strand
TCGTCGCTTGGCTGTGAAGCTTGATCAGCATGCCGATCTCCCGTCTCGCACCTCGTTCAAAACAGATCGTGCCATGAAAAGCGCGGATCGACGAGGGGCTATGTGATCATCCGGGACGGAACATCTACGCAGCTTCGAGCGGCCACAAATTTTTCGGCGATTGTATATTTGACAAACCCAACTGAGATTCCTATATTGGGGTTAAGCAGTTAGGGAAAGCCGCCATGTCCGTTCTGAGCAAACTGTATATGCACGACGAAGCCGCAGCCTTTGCGCATGTCGAAAGCATCATCTGGCCCGATGGCCCTGTTTGCCCGCATTGCGGTGTGGTTGACCGCGCCTATCGCCTGACCGGCGTTCGCTCCAAGCCGAGCAAGAAGAACCCGGAAGGCAAAGAGCGTCACGGCCTGTGGAAATGCCGCGAGTGTCGCGCTCAGTTCACGGTGCGCAAGGGCACCATCTTCGAGGAAAGCCACATTCCCATGCACAAGTGGCTGCAAGCCATTCACCTGATGGTGTCCAGCAAGAAGGGCATCAGCGCGCACCAACTGCACCGCGTGCTGGAAATCACGCACAAGAGCGCGTGGTTCATGGCGCATCGCATCCGCGAGTGCATGCGTGAAGGTGCGCTTGCTCCGTTCGGCGGCAATGGCGGCGCGGTCGAGGTTGACGAGACGTTCATCGGCAAAGAACCGGGCGTCACCAAGGCAAAGAACGCCCGTGGCGGCGCTCACAAGATGAAAGTGCTTACCCTCGTTGATCGCGATACCAAGCGCGCCAAGAGCGTGGTTGTGGACGACCTCAAGAAATCCACCCTCGTGCCCATCCTGCGAAAGAACATCGCCAAAGAAGCATTCGTTCTGACCGACGAAGCCCGCCAGTATCAAGGCCTTGCCATCAGCCCGGATTTCTCCGGTCACGATTGGGTCAATCACAGTGCCGGTGAGTATGTGCGCCGCGAAGATCGCGAGGTTCACACCAACACCGTCGAAGGCTTCTACAGCATCTTCAAGCGCGGCATGAAGGGTGTGTATCAGCATTGCAGCAAAGAACACCTGCACCGCTACGCGGCAGAGTTCGATTTTCGCTATAACAACCGGATAGCGAACGGTGTTGATGATGCGGAGCGCAGCACAATTGCACTTAAAGCAATCGCAGGTAAGCGCCTAACTTATGGGGCTGCTAATTGCTAAAGACGCAGAATAAAACAACACTCTGGATTTGCAAGTGAATCCAGAGTGTTGTATGGTCAAAGGTGGAGCTAGGGGGACTCGAACCCTCGGGGAGTCGGCTGGGAAGACCTCGCCCCGCACCATGCTAGCCCCACTTAAGTGCGGTAGCCCATTGGGCTACCGCTGGTGGTTTCAAGGGATTATCTTCTCATGTACCACCCCCCGGCACGGCTTCACGGCCTTGCGCACTAGGCGAAGCGGAGGGCGCGCCTTCCACGGTTCGGTCCTCCGCTTCATCGAAACTCATTTCTCCAGGCGGGTCACGATCCGTAAGCCACCAGTGTTTTTCGCCATTATAGTTGATAGACCTGATGCGTTTGTCGCGAGACAGCGACGAAGCAAAATTCACCATTGGGTCTTTTCCCGAAATCGTAGCCCCCAATCCCTCAGCCTCACGCAGAAGTTCACGAGTTTGAATCGGTTCGCCGCGATCAGCCAAGATTGCAAATGCTGCATCAGCTTGGCTCAAGCGTTTGCGTTTTGGCGGTTCGTATCCTCGCGGGTCACCGTGGCCGACAACGGCGCCAGCTTGCTCAACTGTACGAATAGCTTCGTCCATAGCCGCAAGAGCACGGTAATCAGGAACATCAAGAAGCCGCTTGTGTATTTCGTCGCGCAGTTTGCGCATTTCATCAATGACCATTGCTCGAATCGCCCGTCTTGTTTTTCACATAGTGGACCGTGAGCCGGAAGGCCGTCAAGCGCAAACGCAAAGGAACACGACATGAACAGCGCAAAGCCGAAATCCCAACTCGACAAGTTCAAGGAAGCCGCCCGCCAGCTAGAGACGGACGACGACGAGGAACGGTTTGAGAAGAAGCTGAAGAAGCTGGTGAAGAAGAAGCCGAAAGACGACGATAAGGGCAAGTGAGGTATTGAATTACCACTCAAGGTGGGGTAAATTAATACCTATGGGCACGTTCATTTCTCGCTTTTCGACTCCTTGTGCTGACGATCAAGTTCGTCAGCTATCGCCCGAAGAGACTCAGCGACTCGTGAAAATGCTTCAATCTCAACTCTGTGATATGACTCGTCGGATTGTTCTTCTGGAATCGTGCGAGTTACGAAAACATGAGCAAACAAACCCGAGTCGTCGTCCTCGGCGGTAAAGTCGTGCTTAACCGTATATTCAGCCGCTTTTGCAGGTGATCCTTGGTTGTGTATCGTGACATTACCATCAACTTGTGTCGTCGCGGGAACCTCATCAACAGCCCTAGCATAACTAACGGTGCCATACCCGACATTTAGTTTCATCTTCGAATCTCCTCACAGCAGAGTCCGAGCATGGCTGTGCGATGAGGGTTTGTCAAATATACAATCGCCAATTTTTCCTCTGCCCAAACTTGGTCAGGTGTTTCCACCTTCTGGATTAGTTTAGAAATTAGCTGGTTGGAACGTCGAGATTCATCAAGTAAGCTATTAAGGCCGGCTGTAAGTGCATCTTGGAGGTCCACGATATTCTGACCGAGGTTTTGAAGTTCAACCGTGACTGTCTGAAAACCGTTTTCAAGAGTTTGGTCAATCTTGCAAAGCGAAGCATCAATATCGACCAATCTTCCTTCAATGGCTTGTCCTGAAGCTTCAATCTGACCAGATATAGTTTGCGCGGCTCCATATACCCTGTCTGCTAGCCTCTGCCCGCTGCCAACGATGGCAGCTGTTTGATCGTCAATTGAAATTACTACACGATCAAAATGGCTTCTTTCCTCCAGATACTCACGGTAGTTAAAGTCTGAACTGATAGCGTAAAAAAACTCTGGAGTAACTTGGCGGTTCATAAATATCGCTCCTGAGGCGAGTGGGCTCAAAATTTCACATGCAACAGACGACTTGATAACCGACATTGCCTACGTAGCGTAATGTTGACCGCAAGGTTGCCTGATGAAGCGAGCTAATCAAGCATTTTTCACCACGCGAGATGTCTTTCGTTTCAGAAACATCTAGGATTTTTCGGAACAAACCATGAATCCGCATGATCTTGTCCCGCCAGGGGCGTTACGCCACGCGGCGTATGGACCTGCCGGGCCGCTTTTGTTTACTTTGGGTCGGGTTCGCCGTCACGCGCATGGCGTTGGCGTTTGAAAACAACGGATCGCGGCGAGTAAATCTCTCGAAAAAGCGAGAGAGCTACTCTTCAGGCGTGCATAAGTCTTGATTTATGCACGCACGCAGCCCCGGCGAAATCAATCCTTAGCTACGGAGTGACCAATGAGCAGGCTGGGCTCTGACTCCGAGTTCGCTGCACTCTACACGGATGGCCGCTGTCGGGAAACGAGCCAGACTTTGCAAAGATCACTTTCTGCGCACACCTGCCGCTCAACCGGTTGGGCCCAGTTGACGTTCCTGACTGAAACTATCAGATGACGGCACCCAGCCCGAAGCGGACATGGCGCGATACGGCGGGGATGGTCAGAGCGGACCTTCGGGCAGGGTTCATCCAGCGGCCGCAGTGCGGGACAAAGCACCATTTCGCTGCGTGTGCACCAATGTTCGTTTTTGGGGATCGGACGCTGCCAAAACGGTCGTTCTTGCCGTATACATTGCCCACATTCAGCAGATGATCGCGCCTTCGGTTTGGAAGTATCGAGCGACTATGCCTGAAGACCGTAGTGCCGGGAAATCCGGCTCAGGAGTCAAGCTTTTTCTGAACTGCAAAGGGACTGAGCCCGAGCCAAATTTGGATGGTCGAAGAAATTTCCTTAGGGCCGGTGAACTCGAACTTGTCCCGTTCGGCGGCCACGTCAGTCACTCCCATCCAGATTGCGGTCATGGTTCTGAGATCGGTGGAAACGTAAAGATCAACGTCGAAACCGGGATCGGCCCAGCACAAGTCCACGCCTCCGGCAGGTTCGATCACAAGCCACCAATCCCGTTTGGTTGACGGGAGGTCGTGATACACAAACTGGACTACCGTGCGCCTTTTGGGGAGCGGTTCAGGGTTCAGGTTCCGCCGCATGTCCCACATGAGCAGGGATGGGTCGAGATTCTTGAGCGACAGCGAGGACTCGACCCACTTCTGCCCCCACATACCCATCGAGATCACCACCTCCCGCAGGTCGCGCCCGGCATTTGTGAGGTGATACTCGAATACTCCACGCTCAGAAGGAACTGGCT
Source organism: Roseovarius sp. TE539 (assembly GCF_003298505.1). GTDB lineage: Bacteria > Pseudomonadota > Alphaproteobacteria > Rhodobacterales > Rhodobacteraceae > Roseovarius. The sequence continues at coordinate 2,666 of NZ_QNGB01000052.1, read as the reverse complement.
TTTTTTCAACAATTCCGGCCTCTTCCAAGTCCTTCAGCCTTTGTGACAACAAAGTCGGGGACATCTTGGGCACGCCTCGGCGCAGGTCGTTGAATCGCGTTGAACCGGCAATCAATTCCCGCAACAGAACCATCGTCCATCGAGTGCAAAGCACTTCAGCGGCCATAGCAAGCGGGCAAAACTGTTTGTAACTGGCCTGCGCCATATCCTTCCTCCATGTGCTTTTCAGCACTGTAGCAGCGGTGAAATCGCCATCTAGTCCAGAAACTGTACTTCCTGCTCCAGTTACTGGACTAGATGGCGCTCAACGAAATCGGCACCCTTTCGTCCCACAGGCTCACCATCCCGGTTGGCCTCCCAGAAGGAGCACGATAATGAGCGTTTACTTGATCGCGGATATCAAAGTCACCGATGATGGCTGGGTTCCGGAATATGCCGCCAACGTCCATAATTTGGTTGAGAAGCACGGCGGTCGCTACCTCTCTCGCAGCGGAAACATCGAGACCCTCGAAGGTGAACAGAAAGACAGCACTTTGATTGCTATCCTGGAGTTTCCATCAAGGGCCGCGCTCGATGGTTTCGCCGCTGATCCCGACTATGCGCCTTACGGCACGGCTCGACAGTCGGGCAGTGTCTCGAATTTCCACGTCATTGATGACACAGATATCGCAGGAGCGATCCCGTACCTGAAAGCGGGGTGATTTTGAGTTCGGCAGATCAGGCTCATTCGATCTCTGATCTGCCTGGCCCAAACATTTAATGCATATGTTGTTCTAGACATTCATGGCCGCAGCAAGACTGCAACTTCAGGGTTGTGGCACGTTTTTGGCCGTAAGCTTGAAAGCGGACATTTGTTTAGGACGCAGCATTGGTAGTTTTGGGCTCGCTCCGGACCTTAGCTGCAAGGCGTTGCTACGACGGCGAGGCGAGACGAAGCTGACCTCCGTTACATGTGCACCAATGTCGGCCTTTCGTTCAAATCAGCTGGCTACACTCAGATCGCCCCACTATTATTCAGCCACTTACCCACGACGAGGTGCCATTGTGACCAACAAATTTTGCACACGTTTCGGAACAAACAACCCAGTCGTGCTGGCCCCTGTTGGAGGAGTTTCGTCGCCCGAGCTTGTTGCCGCCGTTAGCAATGCCGGAGGGCTTGGAATTGCTCCGGTCTGGTATCTCGATCCCGACGGGCTGAAAGCTGAAGTGCGGCGGATCAGGTCGCTGACGGATAAACCCTTTGGCGTCAACCTCAACATGGATTTTCGAAGTGAAGCACAGCTTGAAGCTTGCTTTGAGGAAGGCGTCGAGATCATTTCGCTGTTCTGGGGTGATACAGGCGATTTCGTCCCACGCGCCAAAGCAGCGGGCTGCCAGGTCATCATAACAGCGAGCACGGCAGAAAAAGCACGTGCGGCGGTCGCTCTCGGAGCCGATGCAATCTGTGCTCAGGGCTACGAAGCTGGCGGTCATGTTGAGGGTACGGTCTCGACGATTGCCTTGGTGCCTGCCGTCGTCGATGCAGTCGGTGACGTTCCAGTGATTGCGGCCGGTGGGATCGCCGATGGGCGTGGACTCGCAGCGGCACTGGCGCTTGGAGCTTCGGCCGCATGGATTGGAACGCGTTTTCTGGCGGCTGAAGAAGCCCCTGTCCACCCGACCTATCGCGCGCAACTGCTTGCGGCCTCGGAGGACGATACGGATCGCTACGATGATCTTTATGATCTGAGCTGGCCGAATGCGCCCCATCGGGCGTTGAAAAATGCGACCTCAAAGATGTGGGAAGCTGCTGGCAAACCGGCTTTGGGCCAACGCCCCGGTGAAGGCGAAGTGTTGGCGCGTCGTCAAGATGGGAGCGGAATTGTTCGCTATACAAGCGCTTCGCCAAATGCCGCCTTGGAGGGCGACATTGAAGGACTATCGATGTGGTCCGGTCAGGGCGTTGGTCTTGTAACAAAAATCCAGCCCGCAGCTGAAATCGTTGCAGAGATAGTCGATCAGGCGCGAGCAATAGTGACATTTTGAGATGTTCGCCATTGCAGCTCGCCTGAGCATGTTCTCAAATGGTAGCCGCTTCCAGCTAAGCGAACCGAAGCGGACATTTGTTTAGGACGCAGCATTGGTAGTTTTGGGCTCCTAGCCGTCGCTCGCCGCAGCCTGCACGAAGGTCGGCTGTCGGAAACCGCTCAAACTTTGCAAGGTCTGCTTCCTGCGCAAAGCTGCCGCTCAACCGGGCCGACCCGGTCGACGTTTCTGACGGAAACTATCGGATGACGCCAGTCAGCCCAAAACGGTCATGGCGTGAGACGGCGGGGCTGGTCAGAACGGAGCTTCATGCGGGGTAGGTTGAGCGTCTGATGTGCCGACCTTTGTGCCGTAGGTTTCAGTCGAATGAATGTCTGAATAGGCATATACCGCCGTTCGTGGGATCATTCTGCCCGGTCTGGCTAACAAGATGGCGCGCCAGATATGGGCGATGCTGACGAAGAACGAAGATTACAGGGATCCGGCGCTGGTAGAAGCGGGATGATGCTTATGTCTGTGAATCGGCATGCAAAAGTGACCCACTTGGGTGGGTATGATCATCTAAAACTGACCCACCTGCATTGTTAACATCCGTGCGCTTTGGCACGGAGGAAGAGCAGGTGTTACTGATGGAAACGTCA
>NZ_QNGB01000051.1 GCF_003298505.1 Roseovarius sp. TE539 | reverse complement strand
TTCGGTGAAGCGTGATTTGCGCATCGTCTGTTCTCCTCGTCGCTTTGAACGTTACGAGAACAAACTCTACTTTTGAATGGCCCGGTTTTGCGGGGGCAGGTCACTCGGGCCGCGGCCGCGGGGCGCCTCCGGCGGGAGTATTTGGGGAAAGATGAAGACAGGGCGAGGGTCTTCATCTTTCCGGAAATACTCCGGGAGCGTCAATGTCGTGTCGTCGGTCCGGGAAATAATGGAGACGGGCGGCGCCCCGGGAGCATGCGTGGCCCCCAAGCAAATAACCCGGCACGGAATCGCCACGCGGGACAATAAAGAACCCCGCCCGGTCAGGGGCGGGGTTTCGGACGTGGCAAGATGCACCGGTCAGACGTTCTTCTTGCCCTTGATCGGAGCCCAGAGGCGCTTGTTTGTGAGGTAGAGCAGGACCGTGAGTACGGTCAGGAAGATCACGCCCGAAAGACCGGCTTCCTTGCGTGCCATCATCTTGGGTTCGGCCGCCCACATCAGGAAGGCGGCCACATCCTCGGCCTCCTGCTCCATCGTGGCCTCGGTTCCGTCGTCATATTCCACGTCCTCGCCCCAGAGCGGCCGGGCCATCGAAATCCAGCTTCCGGGGACGGTGGGATGGCCATGATCCTTGCACTCCGCCGGGTATCCGCCTGCGGTGAAGGCGGTGTTGTAGGAGCCGGGGAAATCGTCGGGAGCGCAATCGGGTGCCTCCGCGTACCCGGTCATCAGGGAGTAGATGTATTCAGCTCCGCCCATGCCGTTGAAAAGCTGGCTTAACCCGGTACCATAGGGTCCGTGGAACCCGGCCCGTTTCTTGGCCATGAGGCTCAGGTCCGGAGCAGTCTCGAGGCTGGAGGACGGAAAGTGATCGACGGGTTTTGCCGCCCGGAAATCATCGAGTTCCTCGTCGAACACCTCGAAGTTCTGCTCGGCATAGGCACGCACCTGGTCCATGGGCAAGTGCGGTCCGCCCTCGTCTCCGAGGGTGCGGATGGGCACGTATTCCATCCCGTGGCAGCTGGCACAGACGGCGGTGTAGACCTTGAGCCCACGCTGCAGCTGGTTCTGGTCGAACTTGCCGAAAGGCCCCTCGAAAGAAAAGGCGATGTCCTCTATATGGGCTTCGCCACCCGCGGCAAGCGCGGGTCCCGAAGAAAGGGTGAGCGCGGCCAGCGCGGCGATACCCGTCTTTTTAAAACGTGTCATTGTCGCGGATCCTTTCTTATTCGGCAGGCGTCTTGGACGTGCCGTAATGCGCAGCGAAATCTTCTTCGATGGTCGAGGGCTGCGGAGTCGGCTTCTCGATCACGCCAAGAAGTGGCAGGATCACGAGGAAGTAGACAAACCAGTAGGCAGACCCGATCAGGGATATGGTCGAGTAGGGTGGTTCCGCAGGTTGCGCACCGCACCACATGAGCACCACGAAGTCAATCACCAGAAGAGCGAACCACCACTTGAACATCGGCCGGAACCGGCCCGAGCGGACGCCCGACGTATCAAGCCACGGGGCCAGCGCCATCACCACGATGGCACCGAACATGGCCACCACGCCGAAGAACTTGGCATCGACGATCCCCCCGGTGATCCAGCTCGCCGCCATGACCACCCAGACATCGGAGGTGAATGCACGCAGGATCGCGTAGAAGGGCAGGAAGTACCATTCCGGCACGATGTGCGCGGGCGTGACCAGTGGATCGGCCTCGATATAGTTGTCAGGGTGACCGAGGTAGTTGGGCATGAACCCGACGATGGCGAAGAAGACCGCGAGGATCACGCCGAGCGCGAAGAGGTCCTTGATGACGAAATAGGGCCAGAACGGCACCGTGTCCTTCTCGGCCTCGGCCTTGGAGCCGCGCCGTACCTCGACCCCGGTGGGATTGTTGTTGCCGGTCGTATGGAAGGCCCAGATATGCACCGCCACCAGCGCCGCGATCACGAAGGGCAGCAGGTAGTGGAGCGAGAAGAACCGGTTGAGCGTCGCATTGCCCACGGCCGGCCCGCCCAGGAGCCAAGTCTGGATCGATTCGCCGATGAAGGGGATGGCCCCGAAGAGGCCGGTGATGACCGTGGCGCCCCAGAACGACATCTGACCCCAGGGCAGCACGTAGCCCATGAAAGCGGTACCCATCATCAGCAGGTAGATGATCATGCCGATGATCCAGGTGATCTCGCGCGGGGCCTTGTAGGACCCGTAGTAGAGACCCCGGAAAATGTGCAGGTATACCGCGAAGAAGAACAGCGATGCGCCATTCATGTGCAGATACCTGAGCATGTGGCCGCTGTTGACGTTGCGCATGATATGCTCGACCGAGGCAAAAGCCATGTCGACCTGCGGGGTGTAGTGCATCGCCAGCACGATGCCGGTGATGATCTGCAACCCGAGGCAGAAGGTCAGCACGATTCCCCAGATCCACATCCAGTTGAGGTTCTTGGGCGTGGGGATCATGATCGTGTCATAAAGCAGGCCGACGACAGGGAGCCGCGAATGCAACCACTTCTGGCCGTCCGTCTTCGGTTCGTAATGATCGTGCGGAATTCCGGACATTGCGCGTTTCCTTATCCCAGTTTGATCGTCGTTTCGTCGACGAATTCGGCCAGCGGAACCGGCAGGTTCTCGGGGGCCGGACCTTTTCGGATACGTCCGGCAGAATCATAGTGCGACCCGTGGCAGGGACAAAACCAACCGCCGAAATCACCGGCCCCGTCGCCGAGCGGCACGCAGCCCAGATGGGTGCACACACCCATCTGCACCAGCCATTCACCTGCCTCGTCCAGGGTGCGGTTGGCGTCGGTGGCGGGCACCTCGCCCTGGAGGTTCTCGTTCCGGGCGATACCGTCCGGCAGGGCCGCCACGTCAACCTCGCGGGCCTCGGCGATCTCGGCCTCCGTGCGGCGGCGGATGAACACCGGCTTGCCCAGCCACTTCACCGTCAACTGCGTGCCCGGGGCAATCCCGTCCACGTCCACCCGGATAGAGCTGAGGGCCTGCACGTCGGCGGAGGGGTTCATCTGGTTCACCAGCGGCCAGATTGCCGCCCCTGCGGTTACGGCACCTGCGCCGGCTGTGGCGTAGTAGAGGAAATCCCTCCGGGTGCCTTCGTGATCGTCTGCGTGGGACACGGGCAATTCTCCATTCTCAACGCCGCCTGAGCGGCATCACGTCTCTCGGCTGACGCCCCTTGCGGGACGCAGCCATTCCGGTTGGATATTTAGCGGGGCGCGCGGGTGGCGTCCAGTGTGCATCTGCAATGCCGGTGATTTGAACGCAGCGCCCTAGTGTCGCGCTTGTGGCGCCGCCGCCGCCCATGTAAGCAGGGTATATGCCTCCAATCGAGATCGAAAGTCTTCACCATGTACCAGAACCTTCCCGCCGCCCTCGTGATGCTGCTCACCTTCGCCACGCCCGCCGCGGCCGAAATGGAGTTGAGCCTTTACCTCGGCGTCCAGACGGTTGACGGCAGCAGCGCGTCGGGCACCCTGCCCGATGGCACCGCCTTCAGCCGCGGGATAGACTGGCGTGCCAAGCCCCTGGACAACCCGCTTTATTACGGGGGGCGGGCAACCTGGTGGACCCAGAAGAACTGGGGATTCGGCGTCGAGGGAACCCATGCCAAGGCGATCGCATCGCGACCGGACCAGAACGCCCTCGGTGTCAACAAGCTGGAATTCTCGGACGGGCACAACATCTTCACGGCCAACGTGATGAAGCGGTTTCCCGATACCTTCGCGCGGACCCCGAAGTTCACGCCCTACCTGGGAGCTGGCGTCGGGGTGGCTGTTCCGCATGTCGATATCCGGGTCGCAGGCGCCGCCAGCCGCACCTTCGGACTGGAAGTGACGGGGCCGGCGCTGCGCGGAATTGCAGGGCTGAAATACGATTTCAACGACAGGTGGGCGCTTTTCGGCGAATATCAGATCACGTGGTCGGACAACGAGGTGACCATCGACCCTGACATTGCCCTTCCCGGCCAGCCCGCGGGTGAGCTGAACACCGAGATCCTGACCCATGCCGTCAATATCGGCGTGAGCTACAGTTTCTGAGCGCCGGTCGGCGCGGCAACCATCGCACGCAGGCATTGGGCCCCGGAACATCGCGGGCCGGCCTCCGGGACCGTATGGCAAGCCGTTGACCACTTTCGATCCGTAAATTTCGACCCCCGAAGTCAGGAATATGCGAAGGGCCTGGTCGCGGCGATGGGGTTCTGGTCACCGCGAGACGCGCCTGCAAGGGCGCGGAGAGCTTCGCAGGTCTGCGCCGGGCGGTGTCACGCCGCCAGCAGCCTGCTGCCGCTGCGATCGGTGATGCGGGCCTCCACTATCTGCCCTTCCGGCTCGTCCCGGCCGAACTCCACCTCGGCAAACGCTTCTGTCCGGCCCATGCGCGGCGATTCCATCAGGATCCGGTGGCTGCGGCCCAGCTGCGCATCGAGATGGTCGCCCACCCGTGCCGCGCCCATGCGCCGAAGCCGCGCGGCACGGTCTTTCGCGATGCGTCCGTCCACCTGCGGCATGCGTGCCGCGGGGGTGCCCGGGCGCTTGCTGTACGGGAAGACATGAAGCCATGTGAGGCCACATTCCTCCACCAGCTTCAGGGAATTTGTGAAGGCTGCCTCGGTCTCGGTCGGGAAACCGGCGATGATGTCGGCCCCGAAGGTGATGCCGGGACGCAGGCGGCGCGCATCCTCGCAGAAGCGGATAGCGTCATCGCGCAGGTGGCGGCGTTTCATCCGCTTGAGGATCAGGTCATCACCGTGCTGCAAGCTGAGATGTAGATGCGGCATCAGGCGCGGCTCGGTCGCGATGGCCTCCATCAGGGCCTCGTCCGCCTCGATCGAGTCGATCGAACTGATCCGAAGCCGCGGAAGATCGGGTACCAGTTTCAGAATTCGCATGACAAGATCGCCCAGACGCGGCCGCGCGGGCAGGTCGGCGCCCCAGCTGGTGAGGTCGACACCCGTCAGCACCACCTCGTTGTAGCCGCGATCCACCAGCCGCTTGATCTGTTCGAGCACCACACCGGCGGGGACGCTGCGTGAATTTCCGCGACCATAGGGAATGATGCAGAAGGTACAGCGATGATCGCAGCCGTTCTGAACCTGCACATAGGCGCGACTGCGGGTGCCGAACCCGTCGATCAGATGCCCGGCCGTTTCAGTGACCGACATGATGTCGTCGACGCGCACGGCTTCGGTTTTGCCGATGAAATCCGCGGCCAGGTCGGCCCAGGTGCCGGGTTGCATCTTCTCGGTGTTGCCGATTACCGCGTCAACCTCGGGCATTTCGGAAAAGCTGTGCGGTTCGGTCTGGGCCGCGCATCCGGTGACGATCAGCCGCGCAAGCGGATTCTCACGGCGCAGTCGGCGGATTTCCTGACGTGCCTTGCGCACCGCCTCGGAGGTGACCGCACAGGTGTTGACGACCACCGCGTCCTCCAGTCCCGCCTTTCCGGCCAGTTCCTTCATCGCCTCGGTCTCGTACGCGTTGAGACGGCAGCCGAGGGTTGTGAAGCGCGGCGCGGTCATTCACCAGCCTCCAGGAAGCCGGGGGTCAGGATGCCGTCGGCCACGTGCATGGTGGGGCCGGTCATCCATACCCCGTCGTCACGCCAGTCCACCTGAAGGCTGCCTCCATCGAGGTCGATGCGCACGCCACGCCCGGCAAGGCCGCGCCGGGCCGCCGCGACCGCGACCGCGCAGGACGAGGAGCCCGATGCGCGCGTGATCCCGACACCGCGCTCCCACACCCGCATGCGCAGGCGGTCAGGGCCTGTCACGCTGACCACCTGCACATTGGTGCGCTCCGGAAAGAGGGGATGGGTCTCGTAGCGCGGGCCGAACTGCTCAAGCGGCACCGCCTGGGCATCGGCGACGAAGAAGGTGCAGTGCGGGTTGCCCATGCCCGTGGCGGTCGGGCCGCCCTCGATCGGCAACTCGAGCGTTTCCATTTCCTCGGCCAGCGGGATCGCGTCCCATGCGAGCCGCGGCGCCCCCATGTTGACGGCGGTCATCCCGCGCCCCGCGTCGCACGCCTCCACGTCGCCGCCTTCGGTGGTCAGGCGGAGTTGAGCGCGACCGCTCTCCTCCATCAGGAAACGGGCGATGCAGCGGGTGGCGTTGCCGCAGGTGCCGGAGGTCGAGCCGTCGGCGTTCCAGAAGGTCAGATGCGCATCCGCCGCCGCGCCGCCATGGGATTTGCCGGCATCGATGACCGCCAGCTGGTCGAAGCCAAGACCGGTATGCCGGTCCCCGATCCGCCGCACCAGATCCGGTGTCAGGCCGGCGACGCGCGCGCGCGCATCCACGACAACGAAATCATTGCCGAGTCCATGCATCTTCATGAAGGCCAGTCCGCCGCCGCGCATCGAAGTCATGGCCGGTGATATAACCCCGCACCGCCGGATTATCCAGACAATCAGGGACAGATCACGGATTTTCGGGGTTGACCCTTCAGTGCGCCCTTTCTAATTAAGCCGCCTAGTGGGCCGTTAGCTCAGTTGGTAGAGCAACTGACTTTTAATCAGTGGGTCGCAGGTTCGAATCCTGCACGGCTCACCACTGAAATTCTATTCACAAACAAAAGCTTGCGAGGTTCGAGAGAGTGCGAGGATTGCGCCACTGGGCGTGACTTGGCGCCTTTAGGGGACACATGGGGGACATTTTACATGGGTTTCGATGCGATTGTTTGAGACTTGGGCGCTGGGTGGCGTAGCTCATGCTGCGGGGTTGATGCGGCTGGCCGGTGCGTGCTGCTGTGAAGGTGCGACGCGCCGGGGTGAAAAGCGGGCGGGTCCCTCTTGGGCCTTTATCCTTTCACGGGGCCGCCGCCTTCCGCCATGCCGCTGAGCGAAACTATAAAAAGAAGCCTAACAGCGGATTGCGTCTGCAGCTTGCGGTCCTTCGATGCCTTTGCTGATGGGCGTGGCGAAAGCTCGGAGCCAGCGCCCTCGCAACACATTCATGACTGGCGGTACATGACGCGGCGCGTCGACACGAGGGGCGGGAAACGGTCGTTCGCTGCGGGTGCGACGTGGCAAAGCCTTTTTGCCGGAAGTTGTCTTTCACGCGGTATAGATATCGAGTTCCCGCACAACAAGCGGAGGCAGTCCTTTTTTAACCTAGTGTTCTGCACCTGACGCAACATTCCCGTGTGAAAGCAGGCCTGAGGTCGAGGGACAAGTATCCCGAGCGAAACGTCAGATGACCGCTCGCAGCCCCGAAGCGGTCCTATTACCCTCGGTGCGAACTTTAAGATAGCTGACCTTCGCCGCGAGTGACCTGCCCCCGCAAAACCGGGCCATTCAAAAGTAGAGTTTGTTCTCGTAACGTTCAAAGCGACGAGGAGAACAGACGATGCGCAAATCACGCTTCACCGAA
>NZ_QNGB01000050.1 GCF_003298505.1 Roseovarius sp. TE539 | reverse complement strand
TGCAGGATCCCGACAATCTGTTCTTCGGTGAAGCGTGATTTGCGCATCGTCTGTTCTCCTCGTCGCTTTGAACGTTACGAGAACAAACTCTACTTTTGAATGGCCCGGTTTTGCGGGGGCAGGTCATCAAGAATGGTCGTGGCTACAGCCAGTATTCATTTCGCCACGGGGTGGCTGATGCACTGCGTAGAGCCGGCTATCTCGATAACGAGTTCGCATTCCTGATGGGGCATGGTGATACATCAATGACCGGGAGATACGGCATGATTCCACAGGGCATGCTTGAGAAACGAGTGGAGTTGATAAATTCCATTACCTATGACGGGCTGGATCTCGATCACCTCAAGAAGTGCTGAAGACATACCCATCCACGCATTTCTCCTGCGCTATTGGTTCGGTTAGTCCGAGTTGTCCGAGTTGTCCAAATTTTCGCGAAGCGTGTGTCTTCGCACATGCGACAGCTGCCATATCTCCCGATAGTAATCCTTGGATTGCCTCGCCTTACACTCATGCAATTAATTCGAACCCCGCCCGATCCCCGTCAGACCGTTGCTATGAACAAAGCAAGCAGCTGATGCGCTGTGAGACAATGGATTGAAAAGGTGAAGAAAATGCCGAAGAAACCTTACGCCGACACCCGCCTCGCGAAATTCATCGACAAGCGCGTGATGGAACTCAAGCCCCGCAAGTCGCAGATCGAGATCGCCGTCGAGGCCGGGTTCGTCAGCCAGAACATGGTCACCATGATCAAGACCGGCGCGAGCAAGCTGCCGCTCGATCGCGTGCCGAGCCTGGCGCGCGCGCTCGAATGCGATCCCGCTTATTTGTTGCGACTGACGCTCGAGCAGATCGAGGGCGATACCGCCGCGCACGCGCTCGTGGAGATCATGGGCACGCCGATCACCGGCAATGAGCTCGGCTGGCTGCAGGAGATCCGCGAGGCTTCGGATCACAGCGACCCGCGCATGACCAGCCGCGGCCGCGCGGCGATCCGGGCGATCTTCGGGAAGTAGAGGCATGACGAAACTGAGCCGCCCGTCCGCCGCGGCAGCGCATCCCCGCGTGCGCCGCCCTGGCTTCGGACCCGAAGATCTGACCGACAACGAGGTCGCGTGGTTCACGGTTAGGAAATCGAGTGGTGAACATGTCTGATCTCTTCTGGCTGACCGACGCGCAGATGGCCCGTCTTGAGCCCTATTTCCCGAAGTCCCACGGCAAGCCGCGCGTCGATGATCGGCGTGTGCTGAGCGGAATTATCTTCATCAATCGCAATGGGTTGCGGTGGCGCGACGCGCCTGTGGAATACGGTCCGCACAAGACCCTGTATAACCGCTGGAAGCGATGGAGCGACAAGGGGGTCTTTGCGCGCATCATGGTTGGCTTGGCCGCCGAACACGGCGAGAAGAAGACGGCCATGATCGACGCGACCTACCTCAAGGCCCACCGGACCGCGACCAGCCTGGCCGCGAAAAAGGGGGGGGCGCGGCCGCCGAGTATCGCCAAGCCCTTGCCGCAGCGAAGATAACGCCTTCCATGAGCCGGAAGGGCAATTGCCTCGACAACGCGCCCATGGAGAGCTTCTTCCACACGCTCAAGGTCGAACGCGTTCATCACCGTGTTTACGCCACACGGCAAGAAGCGCGCCGGGATCTCTTCGCCTACATCGAGGGATTCTACAATTCACGCCGCCTGCATTCCGCGATAGGCTACAGATCACCGGCCGACATGGAGAGCATGGCGGCCTGACCCCGTCCACTTTTTCAGGGCAGGATCACGTTAAGTTTAGCCTGTGGAGGTGTTTTGAAAGTAGCGTGTTTGATCGGAGCTTTTTTGACCTTGGCGAGTTGTTTGCCCTCGGCAGCCCATAGCGAAGATTTGGAGTGCTTGACGGCACCGGTGGACGCGTCTGATGGCTTTGGTTACTCCTTGGCGGCAACCGGTCGAACCGTGCTTGTAGGCGACCCCCAAGCGAACACGGTTTGGATCTACAAAGATGGAGAGGACGGGTTTACGCAAACGCGCGCCCTGCAGCCGCCTGCTGGAAGTGACGCGGCCGCCTACGGCACGGGCTTTGGGCACGCGGTGGACATGGACGAAAGCGGCGCGTTGATCATTGGTGCCTTTGCCGAGGATGCCATGGGAGTCGTGCCGCGCAAAGAGCCGGGCGACGGGTTCCGGCGCTTGGGCGAGGTCTTCGTCGCCGATGATCCGGAGGGCTCCTTGACGCAGGTGCCGGGGCTTGACGCTTTGACCGGGACAGAGGCGTTCGGCTTCAGCGTCGCGCGGACAGGCAACCATGTCGCCATGGGCCTGCGCGTGATCGCCGGCGATCAGTATGGCACCTCTTCGGTCCTGCTCGTCGATTTGGCAAGCGGCGCGCGAACTCGCGTGAGTGCCCCTACGCCCGAGTCTGCTACCGATTTCGGCCACGCGCTTGCGAGTGCGGGGCGCATCCTTGTGATCAGATCGGCGTGGCTTGCCCCTTCTGGTGGCGGGGTGATCCATGATCTCGCCACGGCTGAACAGAGCGTCCTCGCCTTCCCGCAGGAGACGCCGCGCGCGGGGTTTTCTGTCGCGACCGACGGAACGCGAGCCGTTTTCGGCGGCGAAGCGACCGTTATTGCAAAGAAAACAGATGATGCCTGGATGGTGACTGAGACCCATGCCGAGGTGAACGGCACCGTCGCAACCGGTGGCGGGCGGATCGGCACGCTGCGGGAGGCATCGCGCGACCGGCAACTTGGCGCGCGATCGACAACGCCGTCGCTTGACCTGACCGTGATTGCAGATGGGGCGGCCGTCAGCAAAAGGCTCGCTGCGCCTGGGCACCGATCGCTTGGGCAATGGCCGCATCGCGTGCTGGCCATGGGATGGGATTTTGCCGTGGTGGGCCGGCCCACCGAAGTTGGAACATGCAAGCTCGCAATCGTGCGAATGCAGGAAGCAAAGGAAGCTCAGGGGAGTAATTATGAGTGATGACCGGACACAATCAAATTTAAGCTTTGTAAACGCTGTTGATACGCTCTATTCTAAAGCGCCACCGTCAATTGGAAGTGGTATTTTCCTCAGTCCGACGCATATTTTGACAGCAGGGCATGTTGTAGAAGAAGCAGGGGAGTTGCCCAACGGTATCAGGGTGAATTTGCCGGAAAACGTATCATCAGTGTCCAATAGATTTGACCACTCCACTTCAGAGCATAATGTAAGAGATTCACCAAAATTTCCAACTGATTTTGATCAGGTCGGATTCAATCCTATAGCTCATGCCAACACCGATATTGCTCTTTTAACGGCAGACAACCCACTATTCTCAGACAGTCGGGAAGTTGGGATGGTTGTCTTTCTCGGCAATCAGGACCTTATTGGGCGAAAGGTGCAAACTGCCGGCTACCCAAGATCAAACTCTACAGATCCCGACGGAAAAACGCAATTTCAAGCATCTGGTGAGGTTCACGGCACGCTTGGCGCTCTATTCGGGGTGGACCCGAGGTATTCTTTTACGGACACACTCGATGCGCAAGGCGGGCAGAGTGGTAGCGGCATCTGGATAGATGAAGCATTATATGGCGAATCGTCGCTCCTAGTCTCGGGCGTCATTACGACTATACCGACATCGGTAAGCAACGATGTAACAAAATTACAGGACGGCGATGTTAAAGGCGTCCGGATTACCAAAGAGGTTTACGACGACATCACGGCGCAGATGCTGGCTGACAGAGGGGCCGCAAGTGCGGCGTCACTGCCGGAGAACGTCATTGTCGGCCGTGATTCGGGTGTGCTTGGAATTGGCGGCAACGATTTCATCGACGGCTCATACCGCAACGAACGCGTCATCGGGCAAGGTGGGGAAGACCGCGTTTTTGGCGGCGGCGGGAATGACCGGCACGAGGGTGGCGATGGCGTCGATCAGGCGCTCTTCTCCGGTCCGTTTGCCGATTACGACTTCGCCATCACCGACCCGGCCAACGCGCATTTCGAGTTCATGCACACACGCGGTGCGCAAACCGACGGGACCGACTCGACCAAGGATGTCGAGTTTGCCGTGTTCGAATTTCAGGACGAACAGCAAGACCCCGAGGACCAGTTCTTCGTGCCGCTGCAGGTCGATCCCGACGATGATACCAAGCTGCGCGATGGTCCGCTGCTCGACCCCGGAATCGCGAATGTCGATGTGACCGACGCGGGAGGCGACAAGATTGGCAATCTGTCCGTCGAACAACCGGCCTTCATGTTCGACGGAGACATCGACTACACGCTGACTTTGGGATCTGAGAGCAACACGCTCTTCAACTTCGCCTACATAGTCGACAGTTCTGGCTCCATGAGAGGGTCGAAGATTGCCGATACAAAGGCGGCCTATCAGGAATTGACCCAGTCCCTGATCGACCAGGGGGTGGCCGCTCGCAGTAATTTCGCGGTTATAGATTTCGATTTCTTTTCCCGCCTCCACGATGGTCTCGACGCGCAAGGAGCAATCGACGCCGTCAACGGACTGAATGCCGGCGGCGGGACGTCCTTCGGGCCAGCGCTTGCCGATGCCGAAGAATGGTTCGAAAGCCTACCAAGCGCCGGAAGCGCCACGAATATCGCCTATTTCCTGTCTGATGGCCAAGGAAGCGGTGCGAGCCCGAACCTGCAGCTTATCAACGAAGGGACGCCGGATGAGGCGGACGTCGATGTCCGCGCCTTCGGGATCGGGAGTGGCGCGGACTTCAATAGCCTGAACACGATCGATTCGAACTCCGCTGTGCAGCTTTCAAGTTCGGCAGACCTTATCGACGCCTTTTCCGGATCCGGCGTCGACCGGAGCACGATCGACCGGATCGAGGTCAGCCTTGACGGTCAGGTGGTGGAGACTGTCGCCGCTGCCGACCTGACCGACAGCCAGCTCGGGTTGAGCTATGAAGGCACGATCGATGGACTGACGGTTACGCGCACCGCTAAGAGCGAGGTCGACTACGAAGTCTTCTTCAACGACGGCACGCCGTCGGCCACGCTGTCGACCAACGTTACGACCGGTCAGCAGGAAGTCCGGCAAAAGAGCGCGGATGGCATAAAAGACGTCGTGCAGTTCAGCATCAATCAATCGGACTTCGTGAATGGGCAGAACCAGTCTGTGAGCGTCAGCGCCAACGATCTGGACAACACGATTGAGCTGACAGCCGATGGCAATGAGGCAAAGGGTTTCGGCGGAAACGACACCTTCAAGATCTCCGGCGGGAACAATGTCGTCGATGGTGGCGACGGTTCGGACACAGCCGAATTCACAGTTGCACAGGGCGCCATTGGCGGATTGTCGCGTTCAGGCGACGTGGTGACGGCCGGGACGAACTCACTCGTCAATGTCGAGTTCCTGCGGTTCACAGACGGCCTCGTTCAATCTTCCAATCTGAGCGCGGTGCCCGTCGTCTCCCTCGGTCAAACATCAGTAACGGTCAATGAGGGCGCAGGAGCAACGCCGCCTGCTGCATCTGCCACAATCGATCTCAACCTGTCCGCACCTGCGGCTTCGGATGTGACGATCGACATTGCCACCCGTGACGGCTCGGCCGGCAGCGGGAGCGATTATGTGGCCCTCTCTGAGTCTGTCACGATCGCGGCGGGGGATACCTCGGCACAGGTCGAGATCGATCTGATCGACGATACCGTTGCCGAGCGAGTAGAGGGCTTTTTCGCGGATTTCACTCTCTCGGGAGACGCGCGTTTTGAGGATACAACACAGTCTGCAACTGCGGCTATCGAGATCACTGAC
The DNA here is from genome assembly GCF_003298505.1 of Roseovarius sp. TE539. Classification (GTDB taxonomy): domain Bacteria; phylum Pseudomonadota; class Alphaproteobacteria; order Rhodobacterales; family Rhodobacteraceae; genus Roseovarius. The sequence goes on along the minus strand of NZ_QNGB01000050.1, from coordinate 1,734 downwards.
AACGATGTCGCGATCACGCCGACAACCATACCAAGCGACCTCACCTTCAATGAGGGAGATGGCGATAACAAACGAAGCGTCTTGCTCGAACGAAGTGGTAATTTGTCCGAAACCGACGTTGTTAGCTATACGATTGCCGGAGTTGGTGAAAATCCCGCTGACGCTAACGACTTTGATTCTCCGTTGATTGGTGAGATTACTTTTGAGGCTGGTGAAGCTAGCAAAGCCATAGAATTCACCGTTTCTGGTGATTCTATTCCCGAAGAGGACAAAGAATTTTCTCTAACATTAGCCAAAGTATCTGGTCCTGCGTTGATAACTTCGGACACGGCCAACTTCACTATCATCGATGATGATCCAACCGGCCTCCCGCAGACCCTGACCGGCACGCCCGGGCCGGACTCTCTCGTGGGAGGCGATGGCCATGACACGATCCGGGGGCTGGAAAGCGACGACACGCTGACCGGCAACGCGGGCGATGACCGTCTCGAGGGCGGGGCGGGCTTCGACACCGGTGCCTATTCCGGCGACCAGTCGAGCTACACGCTGACGCTGAGCCGACCGTCGGCGACCACGCTCACCGACCGCCGGGCGGAGGGCAACGGGACCGACACGCTGGCCGGCATGGAGTTCCTGGATTTCGACACCGATTCCTTCGGCGGGCCCTTCGAGCTTTTCCAGGTCACCGACACCGTCAGCCTGGCACCGGAGGAGTTCGAGAGCTTTATCGAGCTCTACATCGCCTATTTCAACCGCGCGCCGGATTCCGGGGGGCTCTACTTCTGGGGCTCGGCCTTCGCCAACGGCTTCAGCCTCGAAGAGATCGCGTCCTTCTTCATCGGCCAGCCCGAGACCGAGGCCGCCTACCCGCCCGGCACTTCCAACGAGGTCTTCGCGGAGACGGTCTACAACAATGTGCTGGGCCGGGCCTCGGACGCGGGGGGGCTGGAATTCTGGGTCGGGGCGCTGGACGCGGAGGCGGTCAGCCGCGACCAGTTCATCCTCCAGGTCCTGCGCGGCGCCAAGGTGGACCTGCCGCCGGACACCCCGCAGGATCTCATCGACCAGCAGCTGGCGGACCGGGCCTACCTGGAGGACAAGGTCGATATCGGGGCCTATTTCGCGGTGCACAAGGGAATGACGGACGTGGACAACGCCGCGGCGGCAATGACGCTCTTCGGGGACCAGGACACGGCCGACATCCCCGGTGCCGTGGCCGCCATCGACGATTTCCATGCCGAGGCCCTCGACCCCGACACCGGCGAATTCCTCATGCCCCTCGTCGGCGTCCTCGACGATCCCTTCGCAGTGGCGTGAGACAAACAGGTTTTCTAGTGAGAAGGTGCGGCTGGCACTGAATAAATCCTCATGGCCGTGGTGATGGCAGATGATCGCCCAAGGTTCTGCAATTGGGGATGGGCGGATGCCGCTCTCCCCTGGAGTCGGTCGGGCCAGCTGTCTCATCATACCGATACCGAACACAGGATCGTGGCGATTCTTGGGACAGCGTTCCACGCCTCGTCACGAGTTACCGGTCGCCATCTTCGCGCACGGTTCGGGGGCCGGGGATAGGAATGGCTCGCTTTTTATCGATACATCGATACACAGCCCGCCGGATCCCGCTACGCACGTAAAGTCCTAGGGAAATCGAGATCGTGCGACGGGGATGCCTGCTGGTGCCATCACTATCCCCGATCCAAAGCTCCCATATGGCATGACTTTGCATGGTCTCTT